>CALMLO010000039.1 GCA_937868095.1 uncultured Phycisphaerales bacterium
TTCTGTAGTTACGGCTGCTGCAAAGTGCGTGCGCGTTTTGCCATTTATGATTTCGTTCTACAATGACTATCACGGCATACGGTTGATTTGGGGCTTAATCCGGACGCCGTCTGTCCAGAAGCAAAAACCGAAAATTCTCTGGTTTTGAGTCTTCCTTAAAGGCCGCATACACAAAGACTTATGTAAATATGCAAATAATTATCAAAAAATTCCAAAAAAAACTGTTGACAAAGTCCTGTGTATTCGATATATATATGTGCAGATGTTTTGGATGAACGAAAACTTAATAGCAGGAGAAAGGAGACAAGACCATGAAGACGAATAATTTGGTGCTGGCCTTTGGCCCTTACGGGGCCGAAATTGTTATCGCCGTAGACCTCGGCCCGTATGGCGGGACGCGGCCGGGGCTTGATGTACGCCGACTTGACATCAAGTACACCGGCCGCGCAGCGTCTCATACGGCAACCGAGATCGCCGCGTCTCGCTCCGGCTACGGCTGTGGTTGGGGATCAACAAGCAGACTGTGGCCGATCACCGCCGAAGAGGCTGATCAGATTATCTCCGAGATTGAGGCGGCGGAGGCGGCGGCGAAGAAGACGGACGAACGGGAATGGTCAGAAAAAGGCATTTGCCCCCGCTGCGGCACATACTGCGAGGGTGCGTATTTACTTGACGCATTATGGCAAACGATATAAGCGAATTACCGGCAAGCCAGCGACGCTGGAGATTCTGGCTCGGATTCATAACGGCGGGCCGGACGGCTGGAAAAAGATATCGACGGCTGCGTATGCCGCTAAAGTCAAAAGTATTTATGAGGAGAAAAAACCATGATTACTGAAAAGCAATTGAAAGAGAGGATGCATTACTTGGGAGCGAGCGACATTCCTGTCCTGATGGGATTGTCCCGGTTTAAGACCCCCTATGATTTATGGCTGGAGAAGACGGGCCGAGTCGAGCCCGTAGACGTTTCAGATAATCCGGCTGTCGCAGCAGGCATCCACTTCGAAGACGGTGTCCTTCGTTTCGCGGAAGAGCGGCTCGGCTCGATCGTAAAGAACCGCGAACGCCGGATTGAAAACACGCCAATTAAAGTCCACACCGACGCCGTCCTGAAAGAGACAGGCGAACCGATTGAAGCGAAGGTGGAAGGCCTGTTCTCTCCTCTTCGCAGCGGCTGGGGCGATGACGGAACCGACGAAGTCCCATTTGATGTGCTGGTGCAGTCGCTTGTCCAGATGGCCGCCTGCGGGACGGAGACCGGCTATGTCGTCGCATTTCTCGGCGGCCGTGGCTTCCGCCTCTACCGGATCAAAAACGACAATGACGTGAAGCAAATGATACTTCAGCGGGCTGTGCAATTCTGGACGGAGAATGTGATGGCCGACAAGCCGCCTGTAGATTCGGCGCCAACAATTGAATTTCTGAAGAACAGAAAACGCTACAAAGAGCCGCAGATTGAACTTCCGGAAGAACTGGCAGCGGATTATCTTGCGGCGAAAGAGGCGGTCAAGGTCGCCGAAGAGCGGCTCAATTCAGCCAAAGAAAAAATCCTTATGGCTCTTGGTGATTATGAGTCAGGTCAGGCTGGAGCGTGGCGCGTTCTCTATCCGGAATATTCCCGCAAGGGAATCGACATCAAGAGACTTCAAGCCGAACATCCGGAAATCGCAGAGAAATACGAAAAGAAGAGCACCTATCGCGTGCTTTATGTCAAATAAACTTTTTTATAAGGAGAATAATTATGTCAGAGAATCAAGCCATTGTTAAGAAAGAGACGTTCGAGGCGCTCCTGAATCGTCCCGACTTTCAGGAGAAACTTCAAACCGTGCTTCCGAAGCACATGACGCCGAAGCGCGTCGTCCAGATTGCCCTTCTGGCGATGTCCCGCCAGCAGACGCTGTATGAGTGCACACCGGCAAGCATATTGAACAGCGTGATGAAGGCCGGCGAACTCGGTCTGGACTGCGTAGGAACGCTCGGTCAAGGTTATCTGGTCCCGTTCTGGAACAGCCGAATCCGTGCGATGGAATGCCAGTTTGTTCCGGGGTATCAGGGACTGATAACGCTGGCGCGCCGGAGCGGTCAAATCAAAAAGATTGAAGCCCGAATCGTCCGCGAAGGCGATGCATTCCGAGCCAGATACGGAACGAACGCGGAAATCATTCATGAGCCGAAGATTCCGCCGACTGGGGCTCCAGTCGCCTATTATGCGGTTGCGACGCTATCCAACGGCACAAGTCAATTCGAGATTATGACACTCGATGAAATCGAGCAAATTAAAAGCCGCTCGCAAAGCAAGAACAGAAACGGAGAGATTGTCGGGCCTTGGGCGACAGATTTCGATGAAATGGCCAAAAAAACCGTCGTTCGCCGGCTCTGCAAATATCTGCCTCTTTCGCCGGAGATTGAAAAGGCGCTTGAGGCGGATAATGAGCAATATGAATCTGAGCCGGAAAGAATTGTCATTTCATCGCAGGACAAAGGCATGAACGGTCTGAAGAACATCTTGCAGTCGGCATCAACCGGAATTAATGAATCCGAAAATCCGCCGCAGCAGGATGACATACCAGACCCTGACCCATCGATTACTCAGTCGGAACAATCGGAAAAGAAAACGGCTAAAAAAACGCTCTATGAAAAATAGAAGCGTGTTATGCAGGTCGGCGGGCCGCTATGCTGCGAGGCGGCCCGCCTTTTCCGTACACGAAGACTATGAGCATGGAGACGATTTATGCCGCGACCGAGAAAAAAGGGGCTTGACTATTTCCCGCACGACACGGACGCTGCAGGAGACGAAAAGATAGCGGCTATTATCAGCAATTATGGAGCGACAGGATATGCGGTATTCTTTTATCTTTTGGAACGAATCTATCGCGAAGGGGGAGAATTGGAAATCAAGTCTCACACTCTCACTCTCTACGCAGGAATTCTTCGAATCGATCCGATTCTCTTCGCTCAAATAATCGAATCAGCGGTTGAGTTTGGATGCTTCGACAGAGAGCGATGGGATGCCGAAAAAATCCTCACTTCGAACGGAATCAAAAGACGAATTGAAACCATCAACAGCAAGCGTGAGAAGAAGCGAAACTACTACAAAAACAAAGGAGACGAAAACTCGAATCCTTTGAATACGATAAGCGTAAATAACGATTTAACAGGTTATCCACAATCACGAGAAAGAGTTTTGGGCGTCCAAAATAAATTATCGAATACGATAGACGAAAATGCAATTTTAGCCGTCCAAAACCGAGTTTTAGCCGTCCAAAACCCCAAAGATACGAGTTTTGGGCGTCCAAAACTCACAAATAAAATAAAAGGAAATAAAATAAAAGAGAGAGAGCATAAATTCTCTCTCTCGGACTCTCTCTCTCTTTCTTTTTCTCTTGACGACCTTATGAATGCGCTATACGATGACGATAGACGCAAACATTTATCGCAAGCGGAGATTGACGATGTCTCTGATTTTTATAACTATTACAAATCGCAGGGCTGGAGATTCTCAAACGGTCAGCCGATTTGCGACATTCCTTCTGCGTTCATTCGCTGGCAGCAACGAAAAAAAAACAATCAAACCATTTCAGAACAAGAGTCGAAAGTTATGAAGCGTGAACCCGAAAAAACTTTTCTTGTTGTGTATGAAAACGGCGGCGGAAGCCGATATTGCTTCGGCATCGGATTTCCTCTCAACGTCGAAACACCAGATGAGGTTCTTCTCTATTCCGCAAAAAAAATCCTTGCCGAGCAATACAAAACCATAATCAATCCTGAAGATGTATATGTGTATCGGAAGGGAAGCACAATCGTGATAAAACACAAAACAAAATCGGAGGTCAAGCATGTTTAACTTAAAAAAGAGAGTCAACGCATATCTCGAAGAAAAAAAGATGACGGCCAATCGCTTGGCCCGAATCATCGGAATCGATTCTGCTGTTCTCTATATGTGGCTGCGAAGAGGCCGGAAAATCCGAGAGCCGCACTACGAAGAGATTCTGAACTGGTATTTGAGTGAAACCGGAACCGAATTCGAACAGGAGGATTCCAATGCCGCCGTATGACCGAGATAAAATATTATCGCTGTTTCGCAAACTCTACCCGGAACTGTGGCCGTCGCTTACAGAACGTGATATTGACATTCACTCCATCTATTGCGCCGATTTGCTTTCCGGCGAACCGATGGGGGGAAAGCGGACGAAGAAACTGACCCAGATGGTCAAGCGTTTCAGGAGGACGTTCGATGAAAGCAGAAAAAATCATGAATGAAAATCCAAAGCGGCTCTATCGGCGTTCCGACCCAGCCAGCAGCCGCAAAGCAGCGGAAGGCATCTGCCGGAGCGGAAAGCATCTGTCAAACAAACTGAAGGTGCTTGCCATTCTTGAGCGAATCAAAAAGGGAACCTCAAAGCAGGTCGGCGCCGCCGCTGCCAAATTCGGTTTTCCGGAAATCGACCGCTACGAGGCGGCCCGTCGCCTGCCGGAACTCGTCCGGCTCGGATTTGTTAACGTCATTGTTTATGAGAACGGAAGGGAGAACGTCTATGAACCCGCCAGAAAGAACCGCTGTTTTTTTCGGCGGCATTGACCCCGGCGAATCGGGCGCCGTGAGCGTTCTGGACGGTGCCGGCTCGGTCGTTCTTTGCCGTCCATTTCGAGGGCTTAATGAAGCGGACATTCGAGACATTCTGGAAAGTGAAGTGCCAGTCGGAACCTTCTTTCTTCTGGAGCGCGTTCACGCAATGCCAAAGCAGGGCGTCGCCAGTACGTTCAAATTTGGCCGATTCTGCGGAATGATGAGCGGGCTTCTGTGCGGACTTCGGATTCCCTATGATACCGTTTCGCCGACCGTCTGGCAGAAGGCGTTGAACTGTCTGACAGGCGGCAACAAGAATATCACAAAGGATTTAGCGGCTCGGCTTTTCCCGACGCAGAAAATCACGCATGCGACAGCGGATTCTCTGCTGATAGCCGAATTCAACAGAAGGACGAAGAAATGACGTTGACGGCTGTTTTGATGTTTGCCTTTTTAGACCCGAACGAAGTCTCCTTTCTGCTCGGCTGTTGGGCGGATGCAAACGGCGTGGGTTTGCCCGCCCAGCAGTTTTTATTTTCCGAGCCGAATCTCCCCGACCCGAACTGGACCGAGGTCGGGGCAGTTGCCCTTCAGAACTTCTGCGATAACTGGCTGAAGAGGACCCGGATTGAATGCATCGAGTACATTGTCCGTCCGCCCGCGTTTGTGCTGGTTGATGACCCGAATAACTGGCGGCTTGTTCAGCCGGGTATCGAGCGGCATCTGATTTGGCGATATGACCCGAACGGCATCCGCGTCAAGGATTGCTGGATACGGAGAAATGTTTATGACAGAAATGGCGATGGAATTGTGAACCTGAAAGATTGGAACTTTTATGTGGAGGTAAAACCATGAACGATGTAAAGATGAAAATTGTACGACTTACTGCTGAGAACTTCATGCGGCTGGTGGCGGTTGAAATCTGCCCAAATAGCAATGCGGTTATCATCAGCAGCAAAAGGAACGGAGAAGGCAAATCGTCGGTCCTTGACGCAATCCTTGCGGCGTTCGGCGGGGCTCGGTGCATCCCACCTAAACCCATCCGTGAAGGCGCTGAGGAAGGATTTGTCGAAGTCGAGACAGAGCACTTTACGATTACACGAAAGTTTACTCAGAAAGGCTCGTACCTTACCATTACCAACAAAGACGGCTATAAGGCATCCTCTCCGCAAGCCCTTCTGGACAAAATCGTCGGGGATATTTCGTTTGACCCGATGGAGTTTATGGAGAAGAAGCCCGCCGACCAGCGGAAACTTCTGATGGAAATCTGCGGCATCTCCTTCGATGACATCGATGAAAAGATTCGCGAAATCAAAACCAAACGGACACTACTGAATGAGCAGAAGAAGGTGCAGGAGGTCAAGGCCAAGGAGGCCGAGCAGTACAAGGATGTTCCGGATGAAGAGGTCTCTGTCTCTGAACTCCTTGAGCAATTGCAGTCCGCCGTCAAGAACAATGCATCGGTTCATACGATGAAGGCGGAACTGGCTGGAGCCAGAGATGAATTTGAACGAGAAAAAGAGAAGAAAGAAGAAATCGAATCAAGAATCGAGGCGCTTCGGAAAGAATTAGAGAAATTGGAAGAATCCCTTGCCGAAAGCAACCAGAAGTGCAAGGCGCATTACGAAAAAGTCCTTGCTCTGGAGGACAAGATGGACGGCTTTGTCGAAATCGACGAAGCGGCCATCCGAGCCAAGATTCAGGCCGCCGAAGAAATCAACCGGAAAGTGCAGCGGAAACGTGAGATGCGCGGGTATGTCGAGGCCCTCAATAAGACAAAACAGGAATACGCCAATCTGGGGGCGGAGATAGACCGGCTGGAGACCGAGCGGGTCAACCGGCTGAAGACGGCGAAATTCCCGCTGGACGGTCTGTCCGTTGACAACGAGCAGGTCCTCTATAAAGGCATCCCGCTGCAGCAGGTCAACGAGGCGAAGCGACTGGAAATCTGTCTGGCCATCAGTATGGCGCTCAATCCCAAACTCCGTGTTGTCCGCATCAACGGAAATTCGCTGGATTCGGACTCTCTCCGTCGTGTCTGCGAGATGGCCAAGGCCAATGATTATCAGGTCTGGATTGAGAAACTGGACGAATCCGGCAAAATTGGAATTGTCATTGAGGACGGGCAGGTGGTTGCCGAAGGAAATAACAAAACGTTATCCGAGAAATGATTGGAGGTTCTTATGAACAAGAAGCCGGATTATCTTCTCTGGCTGGCCTGCTGCTGGCTACAGTTTTTTATTTTGCTGGCGATTTTCTGGGCGATTCTGTTTCTCTTGGCCGGCTGCCGGTGCGGGATTATCCAGTCGGATGAAGTGTTTTTCTGCGGCTGCGGGGTAGGGACGGAACCGGTCGGTCTGCTGGTCGCCGAGCCGAATTTTCTGCAGGTTGATTATACGAGCAAACCGCAACGTGTCAGGGCGGTCTATCCGCCATTTGGAATCGAAACCCAATGACAAGAAAGGGATGGTGCAAGATGGAAAAAAAGAAGTTTGAAGTGAGAGCGGAAGTGAATATGACGCTGGATTTTGAGGTGATGGCGGAGGATGAGGACGATGCCCGCTGGCGGGTGCAGGATTATTTGCCTTACGTGGACGGTGGGAATGTTGAGAAGCAGCATATTCGTCTAATCCGGCTGAAGCCGAAGGACCGGCTGACGCATTGCTTTGTGATGGACTGCAAAGTGGACGATGTGAATGAAATGGAATGAATCAGAAAAAGAAAGGACGGTGAGACGGTTATGGAAAAGAAACTCATATTTGGACAGGAAGTCATACCTGTTTTAGTCAAGTCGGAGTCGGGCACACTGGCCGGCGAAGTCAGTTATTACGACTTTGACAGAATGATTATGGACAATGCAATAGATGTCATCCGAAAATGCCTTCGGGATTCCGTCTGGGTCTGTGAGGAGCGGATGGACGGGAAAGTCCGGCGGGAATTGAAGTACTTTGTCAACAGGGACGACGGTACGTTAGCCGCCACATACTGGTTCCGGTACGAAAGCGGCGAAAAGACCGCAAAACTGGAAGTGTCTGGGGATGCATGTTATCAAGGCGAACAATGCTATTTCAGACGGAGGTGTGCTGATGTTTATTAACATTTCGAATCATCCGAGTCATACCTGGTCGGAGAAGCAGAAACGGGCGGCTCTTGAATTTGCCAGCGGACCGATAGTCGATATTCCGTTTCCGGCTGTGCCGCCAGAGGCTGACGAGACGGCGATCGGGATTCTGGCCAGAGAGATTATCGACAAGATAGGGTCTTTGCCGATTACAGACGGCCCGTCCGCCGTAATGGTGATGGGAGAATATAGTCTCTTCTGGAAGATTGTATCGCAGTTGAGGTATCTGGTTCCTGGGCTGCCGGTGGTTGTAGCGACGACGCAGCGTATCGCCGAAGAAAAAGATGGCGTAAAGATAAGCAGATTTGAATTTGTTCGATTTCGAAAAATTGAATAAAAACAGAGGAGGTGGTGCCTATGATTGAATAGAGACGGCAAGCAGCAGACAATAATGAGGACAAAGCCGGCGGGCTGGAATGGGATACAGTAGGCCCCCTGATGTTTCAACTGCTCTTTCAAGTTAAGATACCGATTGAAATCTTCGCTCCATTCGGAACGCCGGAGTATAAATTAACGTATCCGTTTCTTTGTCAGAAATGAAAGGACCTGAACATGAAGAACCCGAAGAAAATCATTCTGCTGTCTGTTGTGATTTTGCTTTGTCTGGGCTGCGGGAATCCGCAAAAAACCCTAAAGACGTTTACGACGGCATCGCTGCTGGTTGCGGAAGAAGAATACGCTCTCCAGCAGCAACTGTGTCAGCAGGCCGGGCAGGCGGATTGTCCGAAAGCCGAGAAAATCGGCGAATGGATTGAAAAAGGAAATCTATTTCTGAAACTGCTCGATACACCGCTGGATGACGATTGGATTGACACGCTTCAGGCGGCGATTGATGTCATGATTGAAGAAATGCAGCAGGAAAACGCAAATCAGGCATTGATTACACGAGCGAAGGAAGTTAAGATTCTTTTGGAACTTTGCCGAAATGAATAACTGTTTCGAACAATTCGAAAGAAGCAGAATCGACTCCAGCAGACCGGCGGGGAATTTTACCGTCTCCTCCAAAGCCCCATCTTTCCAATTCCGAAGTCTGTACGAACGCCCCGCCGGTCTGTTTCATTCAAATGGAATTCAAAAAGGAGAAAACTATGGCAGATTGCTTTGTTCGCGGATATGACCCGGATGTCGCCGAAAAGCAGGGCGTAAAAAAAACGCTCACCGACCGGCTCATCCAGTTGCGAAGCAAATTGACCCACTCCGAATTTCAATTCAGTCAGCGGTACGGTTCGGTTTCTTTTTCGTTCACGCTGGCCGATCACGTCAAAGGGGCCCGTTTCAAAAAAATTACCTACACGCATCCGACCCGCTGGGAGACGGTCCCAGTCCCGCTGACCGATGACGAAGAAGACATTTCGTTCGCCGCCGCATGCGTTCTGGCCGGTCTGACCATCCAGACTTATCAAGTGCGGGACTGGGCTGTTGAATCCTACGAAACCAGTCTGAAGAACAAACGGCTTATCGTCTACGACAAGCGTAGACACTGGAAATATGATTTAATCGGACTGCTATCGTTCGCGGACGAAGAACCGTTTGTCGGTCGAGACAGCAAAATCCTTGCTGCAATTCGACCGGCCCTCTGGGGCTGGGCCAAATATGTCAGACCGGCAAAAAAAAGAGCATGGTGCTCGGAGGGCTGCGCGATGGTTATTCATGAATCGGTCAAAGGTTTCTCGTATGCGCCAGACACACTCACACCGGATTCGCTCTTGAAAGCAGTAAGGATGTATTTCGGGTCATGAACGAACGCAAGAAATTAAAACCGACCCGGTTGGCATTGGCGCAGTTGCGAAAACTATGCTTGACCTTACCGGAACATAGGTCAAAATAAATAATCGATTGGAAGCGATTCTGGTGCGTTTTATCGGCATGTTCGAATAAAATAAACGTAATCGAAAAAGGACTTGCAATGAAGAAGCCGACAATCAACGTAGAAATTCGAAATACAGAGACAATAAAACCCTATGAGGGCAATCCCAGAAACAATGATGCCGCTGTCGATGCCGTCGCAAAGAGCATTCAAGAATTCGGCTTTCTACAGCCCATCGTTATCGACTCCGACGGCGTCATCGTCTGCGGCCATACCCGCTACAAGGCCGCCTTGAAACTTGGACTGGATAAAGTGCCTGTTTATGTGGCCAAAGAACTAACGCCAGAGCAGACCAAGGCCTATCGAATCGCCGATAACAAGACGGCGGATTTGTCCGACTGGAATTACGAACTATTAACGCTGGAACTGGCCGAGCTCATGAAGACCGGATTCGACATGAGTTTGCTGGCCTTCGACGAAAAGGAACTGACCCAGCTGCTCAACGCCGCCGAGGTCAAACAGGGCAACTGCGATCCGGACCAGATCCCCGAACCGCCGGATGAGCCAATTACCCAGCCGGGCGACCTCTGGGTCCTGGGGAATCACCGGCTCCTGTGCGGCGATGCGGGCAGCCAGGAGGACCTGGACAAGCTTTTGGATGGCCAGGTCATTCATCTGATCAATACCGATCCGTCCTACAACGTCAAGGTCGAGCCCAGGTCCAATACCGCCATCGCCGCCGGTTTATCCTCGTTTACGAATAAAAAAGCCCAGCTGCATCATCAAGGCTTCGACCAGGCACGCGGCGTGAGTGATCCTAAGAAAGCCCGCAAGAAGATGCGGGCCAAGGACAGGCCGCTGGAAGATGATTTTCTTTCGGATGAAGATTTCGATGCGATGCTCCATGCCTGGTTCAACAACATGGCACGGGTCCTGATCCCCGGCGGCTCGTTTTACATCTGGGGCGGCTATGCCAATCTCGGCAATTACCCCAAACCGCTCCAGGAGGCGGGATTGTACTTTTCCCAGGGGATCGTCTGGGACAAACAGCACCCCGTCCTGACTCGGAAGGATTTTATGGGGGCATTTGAGATTTGTTTCTATGGTTGGAAACTCGGCAAGGGGCACCGCTTCTTCGGTCCCAACAATGCCACAGATTTGTGGCACGTCAAGAAGGTCAATCCGCAAAATATGATCCACCTGACCGAAAAGCCCGTGGAACTGGCCGTGCGGGCGATTCAGTATTCCTCCAAGGTCGGGGAAAATGTCCTGGACTTGTTCGGCGGATCGGGCAGCACTTTAATCGCCTGCCAGCAGACCGACCGAAAGGCCTTCCTGATGGAACTGGATCCGTTGTACTGCGATATCATCGTCCAGCGGTACGAAAATTATACTGGGGAAAAAGCGAAACGAATCGAGAAAAAATAAACCAACAAAAAAACCCCTGCGAAAGTAGATATTGTCTATTAATCTAAGCGAAAAAAAGAGGAAATATGGCCAAAGGCAGAAAAAAAATCTTCAAGCCAGACTATAACGCGATCGCTTATAATGCGTGTTCGAGGAATGGCGCCAGAATATCTGACTTGGCACAAATCTTTGGTGTTCATATCGATACAATCTACAAATGGATGAGAGCCTATCCGGCATTCCGTGAGGCCATCGTTCGAGGCCGGGACGAGTACGACACGGAAAAAATCGAACGCCGGCTCGTAGACCTCGCACTTGGGTACGAATACGAAGATACGATAGCCGAGAAAGACAGCCAAGGCAGGACGCGATTGCGAAAAATCAGCCGCCAGATGCCGCCGAACGTGACGGCGATGATTTTCTATCTGAAAAATCGAAGTCCAGAACGCTGGAAAGACCGACTGAGCGGGCTTATCGGCAACGTGGACATTTCAATCAATCTGCCGCAGGAATTGCTTCCAGTTCTCGATGAGCCGGTGTCGGCTCTTCCGCCCGCTGAAATCGAACCGCTCAAATTGCCTGAAGAAGTTACGGAAGATGGCGAAGAAACAGAATCGAAAGACGTATGATTAAAATCGACGCAAGCGCTGCGATTCATCACGTCAACAAGGCCTTCTTGCCGATATTCAAAAACACCGACCGCTATCTGATTCTCTACGGCGGAGCCGGAAGCGGGAAATCCGTCGCAGCGGCTCAAAAATGCATTCTGCGCCTGCTCTATGGCATCCAGAAAAACCGCTCGCACAGAATCCTCATTCTGCGAAAGACCATGCCAGCCGTCCGAAAGTCCACCTATGAGGAAGTCAAGAACTGGCTGCACCGTTGGAATCTCTGGCAAATCTGCGAAGAAAATAAAACGCAGATGGGTATCGAACTGCCCTACCGAAACGAACTGATATTTATGGGGCTTGACAATCCCGAAAAACTCAAATCCATTCACGGCATCACGTCGGTCTGGATGGAAGAAGCGACCGAGTTTACGCAGGAAGACTTTCTACAAGTCGATTTGCGGCTTCGCGGCAAAACGTGGGATTACAAGCAAATCATTCTGACATTCAACCCGGTCAATATCCATTCATGGATTTACAAACATTTCTTTTTAGAACTCGAAGAGCAGGGCCGGATTATCGAGACATGGAATCGAGTCGAACGCTCGATTCATTCGCGGCAATATAAACAGCAGTGCTTTGCAACGATTATGCGTTCGACGTCGAAGGATAACCAGTTTATTGACGATGACTACCGCGCTCGGCTGGAAATGCTCAAATCAGAAGACGCGAACTATTATCAGATTTACGCACTCGGTCTGTGGGGACAAATCGAAGGGCTTGTTTTCACGAACTGGAAAATCACGCCTGACTTTCCTGAAATGGACGAAGGCAAGGAACGAATCTTCGGGCTCGATTTCGGCTATGCGGCGAACCCGACGGCGATTGTGGAGGTCGTCATTCGCAACGATTCGCTCTATCTGCGAGAGCACCTCTACAGACCGCATTTGCAGAATCGGCAAATCGCGGATATCTGCCTGTCGATTCAGCGCAAACACAGGAACTGCTTGTTTGTCGCGGACAGTGCGGAACCGAAAAGTATCGATGAAATAAGAAGTTATGGCGTGAACTGCGTTCCGGCCATCAAAGGCCCGGACAGCGTTTTGTACGGCATTCAGCGGATGAAACAATATCAGATTTTCATTGAAGAGGGCTCGGTCAATCTCATCAAAGAGTTTCAATCCTACAAATGGGCGACGGCGGCGGATGGGTCGCCGAAGGAAATCCCGGTCAAATTCTGTGACCATGCCATCGATGCAGCCCGCTACGCCTTGACAAAAATTTTTGGCAAGCCGGTGCGGGCAACCTTTATTCCATTTGCAAAAAAAATTGAAAATGATTCTTGACAAATCAGAAATTGCGAATCTATATTGCATTTATGATGAAATGGCTTAAGAAAAAGATTCCGCATAAGCCATCGTTCCGATGGCTTTCGACTCTCTTCAATTCCTGCTGGCAGCGGGCCAGTACTCCGGAAGAACTGCTCGAAAAAAACAAATCGTGGGTCTACGCCTGTATCCAGCGGAATGTGGCCGCATGCTCTCAAGTCCCGCTGCGACTTTATAAACGAAGTGGAGCCGGCGGTGAAGGTAATTCGAGAAAGTTAAGCATATCAGAGAACGAACGTCTTGTTCGAAAGCTCGCCGAAATCGCTCCTGCAACTGAAAAGTTTGATGAGATTCTTTCGCATCCGATTCTTGACCTCCTGCGGAACGTCAACCCATGGCAGAATGCCTACGACCTGAAATATATCACCTTTTCGTATTTGGAGACGCTGGGCCGCGCGTTCTGGTATCTGGAAAAAGAGGGAGAAAAGATAATCAATATCTGGCCGCTCGTCGCATCCGATGTGCAAGTTATCCCGGATGAAAAGAACGGCATCAAAGCATTTCATTACGGAAAAGGCGTCAATAAACTTATCTTGAATCCGGATAAAGTGATTTATTTTCAAATTCCTTCTCTGCTGGATTTCTGGGGATCCTCATCGCCGCTGATGGCCGCCGAGCAGTCAGCCGATATGCTGGACTCGATGAATCGGCTGGAAATTACGCTTTTCCGAAAAGGGGGGCGGCCTGATGCAGTGCTTGAGATACCGCCGGAGTCCTTCGTATCCGACGAAGAGCGGCAGCGGCTCGAAACAAGCATATCGCGTTTTGCCGGCGTCGACAATCAGGGCGGCGTTCAAGGCGGCGTTCTGATTCTTTCCGGAGGGGCCAAATTAACGCCTTTCGGCATCACGCCACGCGAAATGAACTATCTGCAGGGGCGAAAAGCGGCCCTTGAGGAAATCTGCGCCATCTTCGGCGTTCCGTTGTCCTTTGTTCTGATTCAGGAGGTGAGCAGGGCAAACGCGTACGCTTCGCTGGAACTGTGGAAGAATTATACCATATCGCCGCGCCTGCGGATGGTTGAGCAGAAACTAAACGAACAATTCGTCCCGCATTTTGGAGCGGGTCTTTATCTGGCTTTTGATGACCCGGCTCCGAAGGATGAAGAATATCGATTGAAAGAACTGCAAGTCCACTTGTCGACGAACTACAGCACGATTAACGAGGAGCGGGCCAAAGACGGTCTGCCGCCTGTAGACTGGGGCGATTCGCCGACCGGGCCTTTTGGAACGGTCACGATTCCGACTGCTTCCGAAGAAACGAAAGAGACTGAATCTGTGCCGGCGCGTGAAGTCCGCAAAACGACGGCGGAAATTGAAATCGATTTCCTGATGCGGGCACTCCACGCGCAAATAGCAGTCGTTTACCATCGCATTCTGAACGAGGCGGCGCAAATCTATCTCGAAGAAGAGACAAAGAACCGCGCGTTTGCCAAAGAGGAAAGAGGCCTTCGGGAATACGTCAACCGGCTGCCTATCGACAAATGGGCGAAATCGTTTGAAATGGAAATCGCTCCATTCCTCAAAGGGGCGATGATAAGCAAGGCTGCGGAGGTGCTCGGCGAATTGAACCCGAAGGCGAAAATCGACGCTTCGGATAAAGCGATGGAAAAGGCGCTGAAAAAGCGGTCGCCGTTCTTCAAAGAAATGGCGAAGACGGCCCGAAGCAAAATCGCAGCGGCGGTCACAGAAGGAATCGAAGCCGGCGCAGGCGCCGCGCAGGTCGCATACAAAATCCGACAGTCCGTCAATATCAAAGAACAGTCAGAGGCCATCGCAAGAACCGAGTTAATCTGGGCACATAATGAGGCGGCACAAAAGGCGTGGGAACTGTCCGAAGTCGTCGAAGCCAAACAGTGGGATTCGTCCGCCGACAGCCGCTGCTGCGAACTCTGCCAGTCCATGCACGGCAAACGAGTCGGACTATCAGAAACATTCCGAACGGCACTCGGCGAAGAAGTCGACCATCCGCCGCTCCATCCGAAATGCCGATGTGCCATCGTCCCGATAATCAAGGAGTAAACAGAAAATGGAAATGACAGAAGCCATCGAACAGGAACAAAAAATCTGCTATGTGGATTGCTGCAGGGCGTCGGAAATCAATTCCGATGAGCGAACGGTTATTGCGGATATCTCGACGGATTCGATTGATCGCTACAAAACGATTCTGAACCCGGCAGGCGTCCGATTGGAAAACTACGTCAAAAATCCGGTCGTTCTCTGGTCGCATAATGACAGCGAACCGCCGATTGGAAAAGCGCTCTGGGTGAAAGTAATGCCAAAATCCGTTCGCGCAAAAATACGATTTGCAAAAACGGACTTTGCCGATGAAATCTGGAATCTCTACCGCGAAGGTTTTTTGAACGCATTTTCGGTCGGCTTCCTGCCGATTCGTTCGCACAAGCCAACGCTGGATGAAATCAAGCAGAACCCTGAACTCGAAGAGGTCAAGGTAGTTTATGACGAATGGGAATTGCTTGAGTTTTCGCCGGTCTGTGTCCCGGCCAACCCGGACAGTCTGGCGGTAGCCATATCCGAACGCAAAATCACGCTCAAAAATGAGCGATGGAATGAACTGTTGAAAGCGATAGGTGAGAATGAAAAGAAAGAAGAAAAAAAACAAAACGAATCAGCAGGATCAGCCGAAGAGGCAGGAGAGCGGCTGTATGTGTGCGTACAAGACCTGCTGCCTGAGGAGCGGTCAATACAGCCGAAGGAACTTGAAATCGTGATTCCGACGATTGAGATAAACGGCAGACTTTCAAGCGTCTGACCGCCGGAGACTGATAAAAAACTGTTAGGCGAATGACGGCGCAGATGAAAGAGCCAATGACGTGAAAGCGGAAACCCTCTTGTATGGAGGCCAGTCATGAAAGTGAAAAAATGCAGCGGAAAAAAGAAACCGCGAAAGAGAAACCTATTTAACGGAGAATAAGACCATGAAACTGCGACTGAAAAAAGAATGGAACTATAACGGAACTCTTCTTCCTGTCGGATTCATCGTCAACGTCGATGACGATAACGCCAAAGACATGATAGGAAGGGGTCTTGCTGAAGAGTATGAGCCGCAAGCCGGCGACGTGGCTCGGCCGGTTGCGATGTCGGCGCCGGAGAATATCGCCATTCGCCGAGAAGAACTGCAGGAAATGATTGAAGAAATCGTTCGCCGAAATGCATCGCAATTTCAGCAGAACTCAGGCCGGAACGAGGACGTCTTTGAAAAGACGGGCGGCTATCGGTCGTTTGGCGAATTCGCCAGAGACGTGTATCTTGCATCCATTCGCAAAGGACAGATGCCGGAAAGACTTCGGAACTGGATGGCCTACTGTGCAAAACAACAAGAGAACCGGGCGCTCGGCGAAACGGTTGGAAGCGACGGCGGCTATCTTGTGCCGACCGAGTTTCGTGCTCAATTGATGTCGGCGGCTCTTGAAGAATCAATCTTCCTGAATCGCGTTGTGAACGTGCCGATGGCGACGAATACGATTGACATCCCGACCGTCGATGAATCCGACCGTTCCAACAGCGTTTACGGCGGCGTGGTCGTTTACAGAGTCGGTGAAGGCGAGACCATCAACGATTCAAGCCCGAAATTTGGGACGGTGACGCTGAAACTGAACAAAGTCGCCGCCCTGTGCAAAGTGTCTTCGGAACTGCTTGAAGACAGCCCGATTTCGCTCGAACCGATTCTGAATGATATGTTTGCCAAAGCGCTGGCTCGACAAATCGACGACGACATCATCAACGGAGACGGCGTCGGCAAGCCGCTCGGAATTCTGAAGGCGCCGGCGACGGTCACCGTCTCGAAAGAAAGCGGGCAGGCGGCTGCGTCCATCGTCACCGAGAACATTCTGAAAATGTGGTCTCGCCTGCTTTCGGCTGGCGATGCGATTTGGCTTGCGAACAAGGACACCTATCCGCAGTTGGCCACGCTGCGTCTGCCGACCGGAACGTCCACGACGATTGCCGCCGGCCTTGTTGGCCAGTATACGAATGGTCTGACAGGCCAGCCGGAAATGACGCTGCAAGGCGCGCCGCTGATTCTCACAGAACTGTGCCAGACACTCGGAACGAAGGGCGACTTGATTCTGTGCAGTCCTTCATGGATTCTCTTCGGAGAAAAATCCGGTGGCGGGATTCGGACTGCTTCATCCATTCATCTGGCATTCGCGGAAGACAAAATCGCATTTCGCTACATCGTTCGCTATGACGCACAGCCTTGGATTAAAGGGGCGATTAAGCCCAAATACAGCACCAATACGCTGTCGCCGTTTGTTGTTCTGCAAACCCGGAGTTAATTAAACCTATTTAACACAGGAGAAAAGAAATGAAAGCAAAACCGATATACGCCTACGCGCCTGCGAATTACACGGGAGCCGCCGCTACAGGTGGCTGGGTCAACGTTTCAAAGAATCGCAAGGTGAAAGTCGTGATTCAAACCGGTGCATGGGTCGCCTCTTCTACAGCAGCCGTCACGCTGTCGCAGGCTAAGGATACGAGCGGAACCGGCGAAAAGACATTGGCCTTTTCGAAAATGTATTCCGCTGCTTCGACGACAGGCGCATTGACCGAGAACAACGTCACCAGCAACACGTTTTACCTTGACACGGCGAATACGCTTTATGTCATCGAAATTGATTCCTCTGATTTGGACGCCGACAACGGATTCTCCTATCTGCGCGTCAACGTCGGAAGTCCGGGAACAAACAATGATTATCATTGCGGATTCTACATCATCGAAGAGCCGCGATACGAAGAAAACGCTGAACTGAACGAGAAGGCGTGATTCTCTGACAGAACGGGACGGCGGGCCGTCAACACGGCGGCCTGCCTCCTGTCTGAACTTGAACACTCTATTGGAGACAAAACATGATTGACCTTGAACGATTCAACGTCTTCAAGAACGGACTGCTGATTGTAAACACAGAAACCGATTCGCTCACCACACCGCAGGCACAGTTTATCGAAATCTGCCAACAGAAGATTTACGATGCGGTGGCGGAGGAACTTGTCTCATCGGTCGGAACATGGACCGATACGCTTGTATCTGCTTTGCAGCTATGCGGGCTGACTCAAGCATTCTATCTGGAGATTCCTTCATCGCTGCCGGACGGCCTGTATCTGGTTCTTGTCTATGACGGTTCGACCTCTTCTTCGGACTTGCCGAAGCGAAGAGGAATTTTAGAGATTGCAGACGGAAACATAAAGCACAACATCATTGACTGATAAGAAGAAGGAGTCGACCATGACGGCCAGAGAGAACAGCCAGCTTTTGCGCGATGATATTTTGCGGCTTGAAGAAAAGATTGACGGAATCATGAAATACCTGATGAATCTGACTGAGCGGATGGTGGCCGTCGAACAGCGGCCCATCCTTCAACAGCCATGCGAAGGTCTTCTCAATCATCTGACCGAGCATAAATCGTTTCAGCGTGACTGGCGGAACGCCATGATTCAATTGATAGTTGGTCTGCTGATAGTCTCCTTGAGCGGGCTGGCCGGCTATCTGTTTCGAGTCAATCAGGAATTGAAAAAAGACGCGAACGCAATGGCAGGAGACATCAAATATGGCTTGGCTTACTGCGACTCTCTATAAACAATGGGCCGGGATAAGCGGGACGGAACAAGACACACAAATCACGCAGGCAGCGGCGGCGGCTCAACAAGAAATCGAGAAATACTGCCAGCGGCAATTTGAACTTCAAACGCATATCGAATACCAGCGTCTGGCAAATTGTCAATATCATATCCTGCTGCGGAACTATCCAATTGACACCATTTTCGAAATCGCAAAGGATACAAGCCCGGCTTTCCGATTCAAAATTGAAGAAGGATATAATTCTGTCGGATGCAAGATAGGTTCGGATTCGATGGTTCTTTATCTGCAGTCAGTCGAAGGCGATAATACAGAGACTCTTTCTTTTATGAGTCATCCGACGCTTCAGAATTTGGCAGAGACTCTATCGCAGCCGCCTTATAATGCATCCGTTGAATGGGTAAATACAGACCTTGCAGACATTTCTTCGCAACGTCTAAAAGAATCGCTGCTGGTTGCGGACGTGATGACTGATTATTTCACAGTCAGCGTCTACAATCCAATCCAGCCGGGTGAAATCACGCTTGACGTAGACAATGGGATCATTAAGTTATGGCGGCGGCTATCGCCGGGAACTGTACGAATCCGTTATTCGGCGGGCTATTCATCCATCCCTTCGGAACTGCTGCAAATCGGTTATGACCTGATAAAAATGTATCTGGACAAGCAGTCGCTGAATACTCTGGTTCAGTCAGAACGCATCGGAGATTATTCTTATACGAATCGAGAAGGCGGCTCGACGGCTTATGAGATTCTGCCGAAAGACATTCAGGGCCGGCTGAATAAATGGAAGCGATGGATTGTCTGATATGCTGAATCTGCTGATACATACTGCAAAAGTCCTGCGGCCTTCGATTACAGCCGGAACGGTCGGCGGCGCTTCGTATTCATACAGCACTCTGATTCCATCGCTCCAGTGTCTGGTTCAGCCGAAAACCGTTCAGGAAATCGACGAAGCAGGGAAAATCACGGCAAGAATCTTCTATCGTCTTTATTGCGTCTGGACATCGATGATTGCATCCATAACGCATTCGGACATTGTTGAAATCGACGGCCAGCGATACGAGATAATCGGAATAGTCGACGCCGCCGGGCTCGGCAGAATCGGCCAGATTGATTTGAGAAGGAAAGAATGAAGAGACCTAAAGTCAATCTGAAAAAAGAAAAAGTTCTTGACGCCATGCACAAAGAACTTGAAAAAGCGATGCTGAAGTCAGCCATATATTTGCAGGGCCATATCAAACGCAAGGTCGGCAAAGGAGGCGGCAAACCGCATCGGCCATCCAGGCCAGGCGAACCGCCCCGCAGAGATACGGGCGTCCTTGCTTCGTCGATAGCATACAACGTATGGTCATCCAGGGGAACCATCACGGCCAGAGTCGGTGCAGACGTCGACAAACTCAAAAAGAACGCACGAAGAATCGGTACGACGGTTGACTATGCGCTCTATCTGGAACTTGGGACGGCAAACATGGCGCGCCGGCCTTGGCTGGAGCCGTCCGTTCGAGAATGCAAAAAAAAAATCAGTCAGATTCTGAAAAATGCTTCTGCAAACGGAATCCGCTACATTAACAGGACAAAGCGATGGTGACCGCAGCGGCTGAAATATTTTATACGCTCTATCAAAACAACAACGCCTTATCAAGCGTTCTGACCGGCGGGCTCTGGTACGTTCAGGCGCCACAGACGGTCATCCTGCCTTATGCGGTCTACCGAATCGAAGAAAGCGAGCCACAGGAAATCTGCGGAGCCGCCGGAAGCCGGATTGAACGCAGCGAAATTGTCTTGACGTTTTACACAAATAAAGAAGATGGCGGGTCGGTACTTGCTTCTCTGATTTCGGCGGCGGATACAGTCTTTCACTGGACGGCTCTAAACAGTACAATCAGCAATAAACACGTTCTTTCCTGCCGGCGAACGTTTGCCGGTGAAATGAACGTAGAAGACGATTTGATGATAGTTATAATGAGATTTGAAATAAAAATCGCTTATTAAGGAGCTAAACAATGGCTGCGCCTTGGCATGGAAAAAATGCATCGGCTCTCTTCAGCGGGTCGGAAATCTACAATCTGCGGAACTGGACGCTTACATTAACGCAGGATGAAATCAACGCATCCGCGCTCGGCGATGAATGGCAAAAGCGGCTGGCCGGGCTGAAAGATTTTTCGGTCAACGCGTCCGGTCTTGCGAGAACCGGATTCAATCCGCTGTCGGTTCTTGGAACGTCTGCGGATCTGAAATTATCGTTCGGGGGTGCAACGGAGCCCTATTTGCAGGGAATGGCTCTTTTGACGGAATACAGCGAAACCGTCCCATACGATGGAGAAGCAACCTGTCAGTTTACATTCGATGGAAACGGCTCATCTGGCTTGACCTATACGGCAACAGGCGGAACGGCTGCCAGCGGTCAAAGCAACGCGTTCTCCGGAAAGTCCGCGTCTGCACAAATCGATTCGACGACATTGACAGGCGTTCGCGAATGGACGCTGAACCTTCGATGCGAGGCCGCCGACATATCCGCTGCAATGGACAGCGGTTTCTATCGGTCGCGACTGGCCGGCTTGAAATCCGCGACGGCAACCATTACCGCCCTTGCGTCTGGAAGCCCATTGCTTTATCTGGATAACGAATACTCGATAAAGCTCTATCGAACATCCAGCACATCTGCTAACTTCTTTGGTGGAACTGCGATTCTTACAAACATAGAACACACCGTCGATGTGAACGAAGAAGAAGTAATCACTTATACTTTCGCATTTACCGGCGAAGTAGAATATGAGCCGCTATCCTAAAAGGGAAATGACTATGAAACGGATATTTCAGAACGATGACTATTCGGCCTTGACCGTCGCCGACCTTATCGCATGGGAACAGTGGATGCGCAACAAAAAACGAGACGAACTTGTCGCCGAACTGAAGGCCATTTACGGGGATAAACTGCCGCCTGATGCTTGGCAGAAAGTTCGCGACGAAGTCTCAAGAATCCGGCTTGCAAATCTGAACCATGCGGACTCGATAGATTTCTCTGCGGTTGAATATCTGCTCTATCTTTCGCTGAAGAAGAAGAATCCGTCGCTTCAGCCATCGGAAATCGGCGAAAGCATGAGTCCGGACGAACTGATGGCGGCGATGCAGCGGCTACTTGGAACATTTGCTCTTTCCGGAATGGAAACAGCGGATGAATCAGAAAAAAAAACTTGAGTCCTTTGACTGTACATCAGACGGTCATTGCGCTGGTTCTTTCGACAAACGGAGCGTTCCGGTACAGCGAACTGATGAAAATGGAATATAATCAGTTTCATCTTGTGCTGCTGGATATGGCAATCGTAAATGGAATATCAAAGCGGGAAATGGAAAAGGAAATGGCAAGAACTTTCAACAGTCGAGGCAGTGCATGGCGATAGGATCTGCGGCATTCGATATTGTGGCGAATCTGAATCCGTTGACGTCGGCTCTTTCGACCGCCGGCGGGCTGGCAATGAAAATCGCTTCGTCAATCGGGAACGCCGTTCTTCGAGTGGTCAGTTATGCGCTGAATAAACTCATTCAGACCATCAGGATTGCGACCGTTTCGTTTCTCGCATTCGGTGCTTTGAGCGTCCGGGCGTTCTCGGAAATGGAACGGACAGGCCGGCTCTTCAACGCCGTCTTTGGTGCTTCCGCTGAAACGATGAACAAGTGGATTGCAGGGATTTCGGAGACGTCTCGTATCGGCTCTGGGACTCTGCAAAACCTGACTGCAAATCTCCATTTGCTGATTGAAGAAATAGCGGGCGGCGGCGAGAAAGCACAGAATCTGACAAAAGAAACCGCAAAGATGATTCTGGGTCTGCGGGCGATGTTCGGAGGCGAGCTGGAAGAATATATCTTCGCCGTCCAGAATGGTCTGTATGGAATGGCTCGGACTCTCCGCCGATATGGACTTGTGATTACCGAAGAAGAAATCAAACAAAAGGCACTCAACGACGAACTCCTGAAGACCGCTCTGCTGAAGCGGGCAAATGAGGAAGCAAACGCAAACTTCTTAGCCGGCTTTGGCTGGCTTCGGCGCGATACGCAGGACCTGACAAAGTATCTGAACGAAAACGAAAAGGCCTATCTGCGGCTGATGCTGATGCTCGAAAAATACAAAAAGGTTCAGATAGACCTGACCGGAACAAACCGAATCTTCTCGGATACGTTCTTTATCCTTCGGGAACAGATAACAGACACAATGGAAGCATTCGGAAAAGGTCTTGCGCCTGCCGTCCAGCGGCTGATGTCTGCGATGGCGGACTATCTCTACAAGAATCAGGCCCGGTTTGAAAAATATGGCGAAGTTGTCGGCAATATCCTGATGCGGATTGTCAATCTGGTTTTGACGCTTGTCTCTGCATTGGAACGCGGCGGGCTGTCGCAGTTGATGACGGCGGTCAAATCCGAACTGGCTTCAGCGTTTCAGGCGCTGCGTCCCTATGCCGAAGAACTCGGCAAGTGGATTGCACATGGATTTATCAGCGCCTTTACGGCTGGACTGAAGACACTCAACCCATTTAAGGGAATCACACAGCAGCCGCTGCCGATTCAATCTTCGATGGCTTGGAGGTCTGCTTATCCGATAGCATTTTGACAAAGGGAAAATTAGATGGCGGTAATACAAGACATTATTGATGGCGGCGATGCAACGAGAACCTACGAATACGAGGAATATACAAGAACCTTTATCGTCTCCGAACTGACTGGAAGCGGATATGCGATGCTTCAGGAGGCTCTGAATACTACGGGAATCCCGCAGTATGGCGACGAGCACCCTTCCGTCGATGATGCCTATTGTGTAGAGACAAGAGCCAGAACAATCGGGCCGAATATTGCAGAGGTATCCGCCATCTATCGAAAGTCCCTTTACAATCAAAACTACGAAGCGTCGCTCTCCGCAGATTCTCTTGAAAAGGAATCCTATTCGGCCTATTCGGTGAGTACGCAGGACAGCACTCTCTATCCGAACACCATACAGTATAAATATCCGGACAATTATCCGAATCCGGATTTTGCTGGCAAGGAAAGCCAGCCGCAGAACGTCAGAGATATTATTTACGAACCGAAGCCGCAATTGCAGATTGTACGTTTTGAATGGACGACGCTGTATGCCGATGTTCTTGCCGGCTATGCCCGCGGAGTTCCGCTATCGGAAGTCAATGTCTATCATTTGTTCGCAGAGCGTCAATGGAACTTTGTCGGCTCGCTGAATCAAAGCAACTGGACGCTGATGCCGAACCATCCAGCCGGGACTTGGCTTTGTACGAATATATCGGTTCAAATGCACAAGGAATATGGCTTGAATGCACAGAAGGTCTTTCGGGTCGTCTACAATTTCCAGATGGACAAAAGCGGGCTCTGGCAGCGATATATCGCATACACAGACCCCAACACCGGAGAGATTCCGAGTGATGTTTCCACAACGCCATATGAAGGGAATAAAGTCAGCGCCAAATATATCCGGCCTGCGATTTATCAGAACTTCAACTATCTGGAGTTGTCATAATGATATTCTTTCTTGACCAGAATCTATACCGGATCTTTTTGGAAAATCGCCGACGGATGCACGAGACGGCGAAGGAACTTCGTCGAGAGCGGCTGAAAAAGAAAGTCGAGACCATCACGACCAGGACGCCTTCGAATGTGAATATGCCTTCTGCCGTCCGCTGGGCAAAAGTTATTTCGCAGGAAAGCGGTTATTTGACGGCGGATTTTTATACGCTCAACGGTCAGAATAACTGGGTTGTCTATCAGCAGAATGTAAACGTTTATCCGCAGCCGGATTTGACGGCTTCTGATTATGAGATAAACAGTTATTATCCTTGCGTCTGGACAAAGTATCGCTGGACGCTGCTGAAGCAGAGCGGAGGCGGGACGGCGTCTTTTACGTGGGCGTTGATTACGCAGCAGCCGGAATATGACACGTCAAAGGATTATTATCTTGTGAAAAGAGCAACCGTCTCAGACGGACAGTGGATACCGGATGGCAGCGATGAAATCACCGTCAAGCGGGCGATTGGCTATGAGGGATACAGCGATATAGAAGCCGCTGATATTCGCAACTGGGTGCCGTGGTGGCCGGTTAATTCGATTGTGCGGATTATTGAAC
>CALMLO010000040.1 GCA_937868095.1 uncultured Phycisphaerales bacterium
TCTGATTCAACTCATCGCTTAGGACCGGAGGAATTATTCGGCGAAGCAGGCCGCGGCGGGCTCCCGATTACAAGTCAGCCAGTCCTCAGCCAGCTCTACCAGGTCTCCAAGATTCACTTGACCGTCGCCATTCAAATCCGCCAACGCCGCTCTCGTCAGCCAGAGTCGTCCCAATTCTGTCAAATCAGAGAAATGAACATGGCAATCATCATCCAAATCCGCCGGAATCCCTTTTGTACAATTATACCCGGGAAATTGAAATCCCCCCTCAGCAAGATATTCAAGATAGTCATCCATGTGAGTAAAACCGTCACCGTCCGGATCGCCGTTGGTATCAGAATAATCCCCTGCAGGCGAGTTTGGATTCAGCCCCATCTGCAGTTCCCGCCAATCCGGCAGGCCGTCATGATCTGAATCTTCCGGAACCGGGCCGCCTTTCAAAATCGGATAGCCGCCGACGTCCTCCTGGGAATCAATGATACCGGGCAGATTGTCTTTGCTGCCTCGATAGGTAAAAGTACGCTCACGAACCTCCCGGATGATGCGCCGGTCGATCGCATCCCGCTGCGGCCGGGTTGCTCCCACATTCTCCAGCACATCTGTATAGGCCTGCTCGACCGGCTCAGTTTCCACATAAGAAGGAAAGAAAGGCACATCACTGCGAATCTGTTCTACGGCTGCATAATTAGGAACCACCCCCTGCCAGTTGTCGGCATCATATTGCGGGTATCCCTCCATCTTATTGCCGACAATATAAAACATCTGCGGATTGCCGGTTCCCATCTGGTCGCCGTCAGGACGCATCAGCAGAAAATGGGTGGAAGCCGGCCCGGGCAGATACAGGTTATTGACAAAATTGCAGCGAAACACGCCGCCGTCGGTGGTCCGATGACGCCAGTTATAAACTACATTATTCCGAATATCGCAGTATCCGGCGTATTGGCCGTTCGGCTCCAGACCGCCGGCCAGCGACCAGTTCCGGCCGGCACAATGGGCCAGCAGGTTGTGATGATAGCTGCCGATATGGCCGCTGATGGAAGCAGCAAAAGAATGAGCAGCATACTGATAAGAATTATTCAGAGCTTCGGAAATAATATTTCGCGAAAACGTAATATTTTTGGCACTGCGGGAACTGTGGCCTTCATCGATACTCCAGCTGATAGAGCAGTGGTCGATGATGCAGTGATTGGAACTGGCCATACCCATTCCATCCAAAGACGTTTGCGCATAATCCCCCACACGCGTGCGGATATGGCGGATGACAGCATCTTCGGTGCCGAGCATCCCGAAGGGATACCGAGCCAGACAAATGCCCTCTCCGGGAGCGGTTTGACCCGCTGCATAGACATTGCCGCCGTCTGCAGGAATTGTCAGTTTGTTTTTCAGAAAGATAGTCCCTCCAACGCGAAAAACAATAATTCGGGCTCCCTTTTCTATTTCGATAGATTTCCGGAGTGAACCTTCCAGAACTGCTTCGCTGCCCGGAGCATAATCAGCAAGCGTAGTGACCTCCACAATTCGACCGTAGCGGCCGCCGCGTGCAAAACGGCCGTATCCATCCGCCGAACGAAAGGCCAAATGACGGGTCTGAAATGACCACACATTGCCTCTTGTAACAGACTGATCGGCAAGGATGGTATCCACACGCCAATAATAAACCTGCCGACTGTTGAGGTTTTGAGCCAGCCATTGATTATCCGTACCGCTCAAACGCCCCTGATAAACCCCCGCAGTCTGCGGCTCGGCGGATGCAACAGCAGCAGCATCGGTCCCGAAATAGAAATCCTGAGCCGCGGCAAGGACCGAAGGACACCAGCACAGATCGACAAATCCGGTTCCTTCACTGCCGGCAGCCGGCTCATCATTATGCGCAAACACATGCCGGTCGCCGTCTTCAGGAACCGGCTGCGAGGCATAACTGTCCACCGAGGCAGGATTGTCAATTTCAAAGCCGTTGAGAACAGCCGTGCACAGCTCCGTAGACGGATCACCGATTGGAACAAACCGAATTTGAACCGGAACACCGGCGGAAGCAGAGACAATGAAAAAGGTACTCACCATGTCAGCATCATTGGTAACATACTGCGAGGGCTGAACGGTGAATCGCTCCACCCCATCCACCCACACCGATAAGGGGCAGATGGAACGATTGTATTTGGAAACCGGCCAGGGAGCATTATGGTAAGTAATAAGCGTGTGCGGGCCTGCCGAAAGCCCCTCCAGCGTCATCTCGATGGTACCGCCGTTGAAACTTGGACGGGAAACCGTTCCATCATCAAAATGAGCATAAAGACAATCCATCGCCAGTTCATAACGGTTCAGACCGTCTTTGTTATACCAGCCGATTTTCCATTCCGTATTCGGCGGCAAGTCAACCAGACGCAGCGTAACTGTAATTTCGCCGAAGGTTTTGACAGGACCATCCGTAGGCAGCCAGGACAGAAAACCAGCCGCGGTGGCATCATTTCGAGCATCCAAATCAACCTTGATATGCTCCGCCAAGCCGCTTGCTTTCAAACCGCCGAACAGAAATAAACTTGCCCACGCCGCCGCCAGCGCAAGCCGCCGGCGTGTGCCGTAAAAATCCTCATTCGCCATTGACCATTCCTATTTATAAGATAAAGGTCCTTCGAGTGTGAGGACGGGGACATAGTCCGGATTGTAGTAACTTCCTTCAAGT
>CALMLO010000041.1 GCA_937868095.1 uncultured Phycisphaerales bacterium
AGGTAGAGAGCCGATCACTCAACGGAGGAACCAGACCAATGCAGGCAGCCGCCCAGTACAGCCCCGCCCCATCGCAGCCCCGCTCCTTCCTTATTCCCCGCACACACCCCGCCCAGCCGTGCCCTCCGCCCGCCGACAACCCTCGCCCCGCCCGACGCCGCCTCTCACCCACACAAAAGGCCTTCCTCGCCGACATCTTCCACAACGGCCGAACCCTCACCCAGGCAAGAACCAACCTCCGCCTCCGACCCCTCATCCTCCACAACTGGCTCCAAAGCCCCCTCTTCCGACAAACCCTCCACACCTTCCTAACCGGCTATCGACGCCAGGCCCGCCTCGTCGCTCTCCACCGCATCCCCGTCTCCCTCGGCACCATGCTCATCTTCACCGAAACCCAAAACCCCAAACACGCACGCCGCGCCTCCCTCGACATCTGGCAGACCTATCGAACCTTCTGCCGCTCCCCCCAAAACAAACCGTCCAACACCAACCCTCAACAGGAGTCCCCTATGACAAACAATCCCGCCCCCCAAAACCCGCCCCGCCTCACCCGCAAGCAGCAGTGGTTTCTCGAAACCGTCTTAGACGTCGGCTGTCCCCTCGAACAGGCCATGGCCGACGGCCGCATCACCCCGCGTCTCCTCCACAGCTGGCTCCAGCAGCCCCGCTTCCTCCACGCCGTCGAAATCCGCATGGCCCAGTACCGCCTCGAAACCCGAATCGAAGCCGCCCGCGCCGCCTGTCAGGCCGTCCACACCCTCGCCCGCATCACCGCACACGCTAGCCGATACGACATTGTCCGTCAGGCCGGTATGGACCTGGTCAAAATCCATCACGACCTCGAAAATGAAAAGCCGCCCCAGCCGATGGCTCAAAAGTCTCCCTCTCCATTGAATTCTCAGCAATTTTCCCCGCAACCCCTCAACCCTTCCCCTCTGGCTCAAGAATCTGCATCTCAATTGAATTCTCAGCAATTTCCCCCAAACCCCCTCAGCAGCCCTTTTCAACTGGCTCAAAAATGCGCGCCGACGCCTCCGCAGGTCCAAAATCCGGCTTTAAAATGCGCACGGCCGTTTTTAAGTGGCTTTAAAATGCGCGCCGACTGTGCGCCGCGGTGCGCAAATTTCCCCAAAAACCCCATTTTCAGCACAAAAACCCACAAAACCCCCTTATCTCATTTTTCCCCCCAGCCAAAGGGGATGCATTCGCCCCAGGAATTGGAAAAATCGGCAAAACCATGGAAGGTACCCTCCAATTTCGCCGACTTTCCCCACGAAGATTTGCATCGGCAGGGCGAATGCATTATGATACCGCCATAAAAAATGAGAAAGGAATCCGGATGAAGACAGTACAAAATGCGAAGCGAAAGAAAGTTCGCCCCCTTGATTTATCGCTGCCGTATCAGGTAGCGGATATCTCCCTGGCCGACTGGGGCCGGCGGGAGCTCAAACTGGCCGAAAAAGAGATGCCGGGCCTGATGGCCATACGCCGCAATTATGGCCAAACCAAACCCCTCAAGGGCTTGAAAATCACCGGCAGTCTTCACATGACCATCCAGACGGCGATGCTCATTGAGACCCTCGAAATCCTCGGCGCCAAGGTCCGCTGGGCATCCTGCAATATCTTTTCCACCCAGGACCACGCCGCAGCCGCCATTGCCAAAGAAGGCCGTTCCGCCGTTTTTGCATGGAAGGGCGAAACCCTCGAGGACTACTGGTGGTGCACGGAGCAGGCCCTCACCTGGCCGGATGGCGGCGGCCCCGATATGATCGTTGACGACGGCGGAGATGCGACGCTGATGGTAATTCAGGGAATGCGGGCAGAGAAAAACCCCGAACTTTTCACCCGTACCTATGACAACAAAGAATTCAGCATTATCATGGACCGCCTGGCCGCGGCCTACGCTGAAAACCCAACCAAATGGACGCAAATTGCCTCGAATCTGCGAGGCGTCTCAGAAGAAACAACCACAGGAGTTCACCGGCTTTACCAGCTTCAGTCCTCCGGCGAGCTGCCTTTTCCCGCCATCAATGTCAACGACTCTGTAACAAAGTCCAAGTTTGACAACCTGTACGGCTGTCGGGAGTCGCTGGCCGACGGTATCAAGCGGGCAACAGGCGTGATGATAGCCGGCAAAGTCGTCGTTGTCTGCGGTTATGGGGATGTAGGCAAGGGATGCGCCCAGTCGATGAGGGGGTTCGGCGCACGGGTCCTCATTACGGAAATCGACCCCATCTGTGCACTCCAGGCAATGATGGAAGGCTACGAAGTAACCACAATGGAGAAAGCCGCTCCGGTCGGCGACATCTTTGTCACAGCTACCGGCTGCTGTGATGTGATTACCGGCGCCCACATGGAGCAGATGAAAAACGAGGCAATCGTTTGCAATATTGGGCATTTTGACAGCGAAATTCAGATGTCATATCTGGAGAACAATCCCAAGTGCAAAAAACAAACCATTAAGCCGCAAGTCGATAAGTGGATGCTCGAAAGCGGACGGTCGCTCCTCGTGCTGGCCGAAGGTCGGCTTGTGAATTTAGGTTGTGCCGCAGGACATCCCAGCTTTGTAATGAGCAGCAGCTTTACCAATCAATGCCTGGCACAGATTATGCTCGCCACGGAAAACCTCAAGCCGGGCGTTTATACCCTCCCCAAAAAGCTGGACGAAGAAGTGGCTCGGCTGCATGTGGAAGCCATCGGCGGCAAACTCACCAAACTGACCCCCAGGCAGGCCGAATATCTCGGAGTCCCTATCGATGGGCCTTACAAACCGGAGCATTATCGATATTAGCAGATGACAATCACCCTTAGAAAGGAATATCCATAGTAGGCGGCTATGTGGGAGCATTTTCCTCATCAGGCGGATATCGGCATCCGCGGAATTGGAAACACGGTCGAAGAGGCCTTTGCCGAAGGGGCGTATGCCCTCATGGCGGTGATGTGCAGCCCGCAGAAGGTTCAGCCGCTTGTGCAGGTGCCGATTACTGCACAGGTCGAAGGGCTGGATTTGCTCTTTGTCGAATGGCTCAACCAGATTTTGTGCGAATCGGATATCCGTAAGATGTTTTTTTCACGGTTTGAGGTGAAGATTTCCGGCGATACGCTCACGGCTTCCGCCTGGGGTGAACCAATGGATCCCCAGCGGCACGAAGCGGCAGTAGAGGTCAAGGCAGCAACTTATCAGATGCTGAAGGTGTACCGCGACGAGCAAGGACGCTGGATTGCCCAATGTGTAGTGGATGTATAGGGGTATACAATGGATCGGAAACTGGTCAAACGCAGAGATCAATACCGCTGGCTGGTGGAACGTACCGGTCGGATGCTTGTCGATGGATTGATTTTTGCATCCGAGCGGCTGATTGACGAAATGGATGACATGGTGGCTCGGCAGGTAAGCAATGTCGCTTGTCTGCCCGGCATCGTCGGCTATTCCTATGCAATGCCGGACGCCCATTGGGGCTATGGTTTCTGCATCGGCGGGGTCGCTGCCTTTGACCCCGACAAAGGGGGAATTATATCGGCCGGCGGCGTGGGGTTTGATATTGCCTGCGGCGTGCGGACAGTGCATACCGGCCTCAAAGAGAAGGATTTTTTGCCGCATCGGGAGCGGATTGCGGATGCCCTCTTTCGGAATATTCCTGCCGGTGTGGGAAGCACAGGCAAAATTTCCCTCTCGATTCCTGAATTGGATGAGGTACTTGTCGGCGGGGCGGTTTGGGCGGTCGAGCAGGGGTTCGGCGTGCCGGAAGATCTTCGATTTATTGAATCCGGCGGACGAGTCGCTGGCGCAGACCCTTCCAAGGTGTCTGACCAGGCCAAAAAACGCCAGCTGGAAGAAATGGGAACGCTGGGCTCCGGCAATCATTATCTGGAGATTCAGAAGGTTGCAGAGATTTATGACTCCAAAACAGCCAAAGCATTCGGCCTTGAAGTAGGGGACATTAAAATCAGCATTCATTGCGGTTCTCGCGGCCTGGGGCATCAAATCGGCACCGATTATTTGAAGAAGATGACGCTGGCGGCGCGGGAGGCCGGCATTGATTTGGCTGAACGGGAACTGGCTTGTGCGCCGCTTCGTTCAGAAGTTGGCCGAAGTTATCTGGGCGCAATGCGCAGCGGTATCAATTGTGCCTTGGCCAATCGTCAGATTTTGATGCATCTGGTGCGTGAGGTTTTTGAGCGGGAGCTGCCGGGGGTGGCAATTCGCCCGCTCTATGACGTTTCCCATAATACCTGTCAGGAAGAGGAACAGGAAGTTGCCGGCCGGCGGTGCCGGCTCTTTGTTCATCGCAAAGGGGCCACCCGGGCATGGGGACTCGGGCACCCGGACCTTCCTGCCGAATACCGCCCCGTAGGCCAGCCGGTCCTGATTGGCGGCACGATGGGTACTGCCTCCTATATCTTGGTCGGAACCCCGCAGGCCGAGTCGCTGTCGCTGAGTTCTTCTTGTCACGGAGCGGGCCGGCAGATAAGCCGAACGGCTGCAACCAAACAATGGCATGGTAAAGGGATTATGGAAAATCTTCACAAACGAGGAATTCTGATCCGAAGCAGGTCAATGCGCGGATTGGCCGAGGAGGCCCCCGATGCCTATAAGGATGTGAGTGAAGTTGTGGAAGTTTCTGATAAAGCCGGCCTGGCAGCAAAGGTGGCTAAGCTGGTGCCGCTGGTCTGTATTAAGGGCTGATTAAAGAACCAATGCCAGAAATAGAAAAAGCATCGCCAGAAAAATCATTGTCAACGTCAGCCGCAGACCGCGGTGATAACGTCGGAGGACGGGATGTTCTTCTTCGAATTCCCAGTAGATCCCTTCGATTTGTTCCCAGCGGGGTTTTAGCCGGATGCGGACATAAAAGTACCCTCCCAGTCCGCCCGCAAAAAGCAGACCTCCAGCGACAACCAAAAGAATTTTTACGGCATCATACATCAGGAAAACATTCTATCCTGCTTCACTGATTTGGAAAAGGGATTTACCAGCAGAAAAAACAGATACACTGACTGCTGTGAAAGAGTATGCCAATGACCTCTCAGAAACCGGCAGAAATGGAACAGGAAGAACTGAAATCGATGACTTTGGGAGATCATCTCGAAGAGCTGCGGGCTCGACTGATCCTTTCCCTGCTGGGACTTATCGTGGGAATGGGTGTGGCTTTATTTTGGGGACGTTCCTTTTTGCGTTTGATACTCCTGCCTTTTGAACAGGCGCTGGAAACCTCGAATCTGAAGCCGTCCCTGCAGGCCATCCAGGTTGCCGAGCCGTTCATGGTTTATTTGAAAGCATCCCTTGTACTCGGATTGCTGATTTCTGCCCCTTGGATATTCTATCAGCTTTGGGCATTCATCTCTGCCGGTCTCTATCGTCACGAGCGCCGCTATGTATATATTGCGGCTCCAATCAGTGCGGTGCTGTTTATTGGGGGGGTGCTGTTTTTTTTGCTGCTTGTCGCACCGCTAACCCTGAAGTTTTTTGTTCGGTTCAATCTGGGAGTTGACTATCTCCTCTATCATCCGACCCTGTCAAATTATGTGTCGTTTATTTTGATAATGTCGCTGGTATTTGGACTGACGTTTCAAAGTCCGATTTTGATTGTATTTGCCGAGCGGTTTGGGCTGATTTCTTTGGAATCGCTCCGGAAAGCCAGGAGATACGTGGTTCTGGCTTCATTTCTAATTGGCGCTGCTGCCACACCATCGCCAGATGTCTTTTCTCAGATTGCCATGGCCGCTCCTATGTATTTCCTTTATGAAATAAGCATCCTTGTTTGCCGTTTTTGGAGACACCGCAGCGGCTGAAAAGAAATGAGAAAAATCCCTCTTAGCGGTTAAGGCGAACTTGAAGAACTTCAGAAAATACTCGGAAAATTACAAAGTATTGTTTTTCTCCTCGCCTGGCTTTTTGTCAATAGTTTTGTCTGCTCCCTCTATTGCCTTGTGGATTTCGTCCTCAGATTCCTTGATTCCCTTTTTAAATTCGGTGATACTTTTACCGACACTGCGGGCAATCTCCGGCAACCGTCGGCCGAACAGAAGGACTGCGATAATCAGGATGACGATCCATTCCCATTGTCCGATTAAAGCCAGTATTTCCATAGGAAAGTCCTTTCTTTGTCCTGAACAGAAAATATCATTCTCCAAATAATATTGTACTGGGATTGGAAAAAGTGTCAAGGCCTGAAATTGAGGGAAAATATCCGTTTTTGCTGCAAAATCTCAAGAATCTCAACTTGTTGATAATTGCTGTTTTGGAAATTGGATAGGGACTTTTCAGACTCTTACCAAAAGGGTATAATTCTGGAGTTATCTGGCCCAATAGGGCGGTACCACCTAAAAATAAGGCGAATACTGGAAATGAAAAAGCAGATGAAAACACAAACTTTGGCCGGTTTAGCGATTCTTGTTGCAGCAGCAGGATTGGCGATTTTCAGCATCGGATGCAAAAAAGAACCTTCCAGCCCGCCGAAGGCCGCCTCTCCTGACCCGACAATATCAATCCCTGTTGATCCTGTTTCTGTTGAGAAAACGGCGGAGAAAACCCCTTCTTCCAAGGAGCCCCTTTTGACGGGGGTTCGCTGGTATACCGATTTTGAAGAGGCGAAAGCAGTTGCCCAAAAGGAGAATAAGGATTTGCTGATTAATTTCTCCGGTTCGGACTGGTGCATTTTCTGCATAAAGCTGGAAAAGGAGGTTTTTTCGGACGAAACTTTTGCCAAAGAAGCCGAGAAATACTTTGTTTTTATGCTTGTCGATTTTCCCAGTGATCCTTCGAAACAGTCTCCCCAAATTCGCAGGCAAAATGAACAGTTGGCCGGCTTGTATCGTTTTCGCAACCTTTTCCCGACAATTTATTTGGCCAAGCCGGACGGAACGCCTTATGCGGTTGCCGAATACCAGCCCTTAGGACCGACTGAATACCTTGAATACCTTCTTCGCATTCGCCAATATCGAAACCGATGAATAAACCTTGGCGGAAAAGCACAGAAGAGTTTATCACCTTCATGAAAAGAGTTTACCGATTTTTCTTAAGTGTGGTCTGTTTGAGCGGGTTAGGCTGTGAGGTACCGCCGACCTCCTCGCCATCGGTATCATCAGAAATATCCCGCCTGAAAATCACTGATTTGGCTCCTTCTAAAAATCCCATAGTGGAAATACAGTGCGGCTTTGCGGTTGTTGCTTATCGTCTTTCTTCTGAACAGGCACAATCTGTCCCAAAGACCTTGTCGATGCTCAATATCAAAAAAACCACTTTTTCGGACTCCGAGGCCTTTGAATCCAACGGATTATGGGTAGCGGCGGGGACTTTTGAACAGACGGCTGAAGTTGTAGATGCTCTCAATAAATTAGGAGCCAAGCAGCTTGGTACCAAACAACTTTTTATGTTTCAGAATTACCCAGGGGAGATAACCGGCTTTTCTGTGGAACCGGGCCGGACCCTTTTCTATTTTGGCGCCGGCAAGACCCCTATAGCCAAACAGGTGCCTGGCGGGCGACTTTCGCTGATGCTTTGGGCCCGACCCGATACTCCCCAACGGGGGTTTGCTTCAGTGCGAATCGAACCTTTTTTTCAGCCAGGCGTGTTTTTGAATGGCGGCGGGGGAAACGCCTTGTTTGAGAACCTCTCTTTTCGAGAAGGACGGCTGCTCACTACAATGGCAGAAGGGGACTTTCTTGTCCTCACTGTGCCCAAAGAAGAAGAATTGAGCATTTTCAGCCGTTTCTTTTTGCCTGCTCACTTCCAGGAATCAGCACGGCTGCTTTATTTGATCATCTGTCAAAAGGCGGGGGAATGATGGCGGCCGCTGGCTTGGATTCCACACATCGTAGAGAGTCAATCAAGAAGAAGTATCCGGTAATTCTTTGCCGGTGTTCTTCCTACAAAAAGAACGAGGTCCGCGCAGCACTTGAACGGTTTTGGCAGCTGGCAGGGGGGATTCATTCTTTCATCCGACCTTCAGACCGTGTTTTAATCAAGCCCAATTTGATTGTACCGGCAGATGTGAGCAAACCAGCCCAAACCCACCCGTCTGTAATTACAGAACTGGCTCGAATGATTCAAGAAGTTGGCGGCAAGCCGGCCGTAGGGGATTCGCCGGCCTGGGGCAATGTTCGAAGCTGCCTGAAAGCCCTTGAAATTGATACAGTACTTGAGTCCATGGGGGTCGAGATTGTCCAGTTAAACAAAGCCGTCCGCGTTTGTATCGACGGCGCCCGTGTAGGAATCAGCCGAGCAGCATTGGAAGCGGATGTGATTATCAATGTCCCTAAGTTCAAGGCACACCAGCAGTTGGGAGCAACCTTTGCCGTCAAAAACATGTTCGGTTGCGTTGTTGGTAAGGAAAAACCTGTCTGGCATTTTCTGCGGGGCGGCCAGCCTTCGGCTTTCTGTCGGCTTCTGCTCGGAATTTACCGCCATTTGGCCCCGGCTATAACCTTAATTGACGGTATTGTAGCCATGGAAGGGCAAGGTCCCACAAGCGGAAGTGCAAAACCGCTGGGCCTCCTTATCGGCGGCCAAGACCCAATCGCTTGTGAATACGCCTGCTGTCGGCTAATTGGACTAAACCCGTCAACTCTGCCAATCCTTCAGACGGCTTCGATGATAGGATATGGCTGTCCTTCAGTCGAGCAGATCACAGTTGTTGGAGACCCGTTACCCGAGGAACCATGTCCCGATTTCAAATTTGCCCGGCAGACTCCTCTCCGCTTTACCTTGCCGAGAATCTGTAAAAGTGTTACCAAACAGGCAATGCTGCTTATAAAAAATCGTCTTCGGTGAGAGATCGGCCGGCTCTATTTTCACCCTTGAAAATTTCCTCCAGAATGGGTGTAACTAATTCCGCCTGCCAACCGGTAATAAGACCAGAATCTGTCAGTTTTTTAGGACTGTCCAGCTTTCGTAAAACAATGCTGGTTAAAACCGCCTTCGGAGCAATCAACTGAGGAGAAAGACGCAATTTGGCAGCCGCCTGTGCAACTTTTTTTCGAAGCGTTTCAATTTGGTTTTGCTGCTCAACTGTCGGCTGATGGCCCGTCTGCGGTTTTTTGGGGGCAGGCCATTTGTCCGAAGTCAATTGAGAGGCCCTTTCAATTGACTTTTTCAAAGAAATCATCCGTTCCCCGCGACAGCTTCGCGGCAGCCGATGCGGATCGAGCTGAATCGTTTTTTTCTGAGCAGCAGCCCAGATTGCCAAGGCCAGCAGTTGCTTGGAGTACATAATGCGAAAGGGAGGCACATCAGCCTTCTGGGCCTCTTTTTCCCTCCACTGCCAAAGTTCCCTCACAAAAGCCATTTCTTTGGGCTTAAGGCGGCTGACACCGGCTATTCGCCATCTTTCATCGGGATTGTGGTTTTGTTTCACTGGCTGGAGAGCTAACTTAACAGACCAGCGGCAACTTTGCTGATGCCATTCGAGCCGTCCGAGTTCCGCAAGTTTTGAAGCAAGAATATCGGACAGTTTTAGTAGATAACAGGTGTCGTCAGTCGCATATTGCAAAAGTTCTTCAGAGAGGGGACGTTTTGACCAGTCGGCACGCTGGTTTTTTTTGTAAACTTCAACGCCGAGAAACTCGCTCAACAAGGCAGACAGACCGATTTGCTCCAGGCCAATTAGTCGAGCCGCCAGCATCGTGTCAAATATTTCGCCTTTTGGCCGGAAATCAAAGTCGGCCTTGAGCATACGCAAATCATAGCCGGCATCATGCAAAACCAGCTGTTTGGGGGTGAGAATCTCAAAAAATGGTGATAAGTCAATTGAGGCAAGCGGGTCGATGATAAAATGGATATTTTCGGTTGACCCTTGAATAAGACAAACTTTTGGATAGTAATGGTGATAACTGTCCGCTTCGGTGTCCAGGGCAATTCGAGAGGCATTCCGGATATGCCCCAGAAGCTTCTCAAGAGCCTGGGCAGTTTGAATATATTCAAATGCAGGTGTCTGTCGCGATTCCAACGGTTACTCAGGATTGATCAAGTTTGTATATCTCATCTAAAATTATCCATCAGGATTATAAGGATGAAGAGGGGTTGCGTCAAGAATGAGCATTTCGATTGACAGATGAACCGCAATCCGATAGGGTTATGTTGTCATTATGCTGAAGGTAAAATGAACAGTGAAAAAGTCATAATTCTTGGAATCGAAACAAGTTGTGATGAGACGGCTGCATCGGTTGTGGCCGATGGCGCCCAGGTTCTTTCCTCGGTTGTGGCCTCGCAGACGGACCTTCATAAACGCTATGGCGGGGTTGTACCGGAGGTTGCCTCTCGTGCCCATGTAGAAAGGATTCTGCCTGTGGTTTCTGAAGCGATGGAATGCTCTCAGGTGAAACCCGAGAACTTATCATCTATTGCTGTGGCTAATCAGCCAGGACTATCAATCGCACTGATGGTTGGAGTGACAGCAGCAAAAACCCTCGCTTGGGCATGGAAAAAACCGCTAATTGCCGTCAACCATGTGCATGCCCATTTGCAATCGGCTATTATGGGGCAGGAATCCATAGATATGCCGGCGGCGGCTTTGATTGTTTCTGGCGGACATACGCTTTTGTACGACGTTCAGTCAGCCCTTGATTTACGGCTTTTGGGTAGTACCATTGATGATGCTGCGGGGGAGGCATTTGACAAGGTAGCATCTATTCTCGGCCTTGGCTATCCTGGGGGGCCGGCTATTGAGAAAATCGCCCGCGAAGGAAATCCGCAGGCGGTCAACTTTCCTCGCTCGCTGATGGAAAAGGACTCCCTTAATTTTTCCTTCAGCGGGCTGAAAACCGCCGTTCTTTACTATTGCCAGGGACAGGATATGAAAGGTCCCAGTCGGGTTCCCCGAATGACACGGCAAGAAATTGCCGATATTGCTGCCTCTTTTCAGGCGGCTGTGATTGATGTGCTGATCGAAAAGACACGTCGGGCAGTCAAGAAAATTGGTGCCCGCACAGTCCTTTTGGGTGGGGGGGTTGCAGCCAACAGCGCTCTTCGAACAACCATGGAAGTTTTTTGCCGGAATTGCGGATTAACCCTCTTGGTGGCCCCCAAACCCCTTTGTACGGACAATGCCGCCATGGCTGCTTCTTTGGCCTATCCGAAGTACAAAGCTGGACTTTTTGCCGACCTGACCCTGGAGCCGAAGCCGTCATTAGGGTAAGAAGATGGATAAACAATCTATTGAAAAACTGCTTGAGGAGGTCAAAGCTGGACATCTTTCAATTCAGGAAGCGGTCGAGGTGCTTTGCCGGCTGCCTTTCGAAGATATTGGTATCGCCCGCATTGATCATCACCGTTCCATTCGTTGCGGCTTTCCGGAGGTAATTTTTTGTCCCTCCAAAACCAATGAGCAAATCCTGGAGATTTTTCTTCGGTTATCGAAAACCGGCAGCAATGTCCTGGCTACCCGTGCGGGAGAGGATGTCTTTCATTACTTAAAACAGACAATTAACCACCCAAATCTTCGATATGAGGCCGAAGCTCGACTCATTATTCTTCAGCAAAAACCGGTTCATTTTCGAAGCGGCTATCTTGCCGTTGTGACAGCCGGAACGGCTGATTGGTCTGTGGCCTCCGAAGCTCGCTTTACGGCGGAACTGTTCGGCAGCCGGGTAAAAGTTTTTTGTGATGTTGGAGTGGCAGGACTGCATCGTCTTTTCAGCTGTCTTCAGGACATTCGGCGGGCTGATGTGGTGATCGTGGTTGCAGGGATGGAAGGGGCCCTGGCCAGCGTGGTAGGGGGGCTGGTGGATTGTCCGGTCATTGCTGTACCGACAAGCGTGGGATATGGAGCCAGTTTTGAAGGTTTATCAGCCCTTTTGACGATGTTAAATAGTTGTGCAGCGGGTGTTACGGTTGTTAATATTGATAATGGATTTGGTGCCGCCGTGGCGGCTTGTCTGATGCATCGGAAAATGGCTGCCGCTGGAGACAGCAATAATGAAACAAATCAAACAGATTCCTTCACTGGTCCCTCGTCCGCGGGACAGCCATAAAGGAACGTTTGGGAAAGTGCTGGTTATTGGAGGGTCTGCAGGGTACAGCGGGGCGCCAACTCTGGCCGCTAAAGCGGCTTTCCGCAGTGGGGCAGGGCTGGTTCGCGTCGCAGTGCCTCGATGTATTCAGCCAATTGTCGCTGCTTCGGAACTTTGCTGTACAACAGCTGTTTTGCCGGAAGATCCTGCGGGCCGTATGGATTGTTCAGCAGTATCGACAGCAACTGCTTTGGCGGAAGAAAACGATGTGATTTGTTTTGGGCCGGGCGCAGGAACGGGGCCGGGTACCCGAGAAGTGCTCATTCATCTGCTTTCAAGGCCAAACTTACGGCTGATTATCGATGCGGATGGCTTAAACGTGCTGGCCGCGGCAGGCAGCTGGCCGGACAGAACAAAAGCATCCTTTATTTTAACTCCTCATCCGGGCGAATTTGCCCGTCTGTGGAAGGGGCTTATGCGAGAATCAATACCCGAAGAACGTATCGAGCAAGCCAGCAGGATGGCCCAGCGAGTCCGAGGCGTTGTTGTTCTGAAGGGTGCAAATACCGTTGTGGCTGATTCTGAACAATTTTATATAAATTCAACCGGCAATCCGGGAATGGCTACTGCTGGTTCGGGAGACGTGCTCAGTGGTGTGATTACATCGCTGGCAGGGCAAGGGCTGGCTAACTTTGAGGCGGCTGTTCTGGGGGTTTATGTTCATGGTCTTGCCGGCGATATTGCTGCCCAATTAAAAGGGGAGATTTCTATGACTGCGATGGACATAATCGATTATTTACCCGCTGCTTTTCTTCGCCTTCATCAAATGGGTTCGTCCTGATGAGTGTCAAATACCTAACCGATCGTTGTCTGTATGAAAAAGTTTTGCTGGAACGAGTGCCGACGGCTCGCTCCTTTCTTTGGATGGGTACCAGCGATATAAAGGATTTGCATGTTTTTTCACGAGGGCGGTGGGTTCCTTTTCTGAAAATGCTTGCGGAATTGGTCCAGCGGCGCGTTTCGATTCGGCTTTTGTATGCAAAAGAACCGGGCAAGCGGTTTCAGCAGGATTTTGACCGCTATCCGATTCTTTTTGAAGGGATAGAAAGAATGCTTTGCCCAAGGGTTCATTTTAAAATGATAATTATGGATGGACAGTTTGGCTATTGCGGCAGCGCCAATCTGACAGGGGCAGGCATGGGAGGCAAATCGGATAATCGAAGAAACTTTGAGAACGGGATCATTACAACAGAAACGAATTTAGTCAAAGAAATGATGGAGCAATTCGACAGGGTATGGCGGGGGACTTTTTGTCCGGAGTGCGGAAGGAAAGAATATTGCAGTGAGTATGAGGAAATTTTGTCGGACCATCAATAAAGAAAACGATGTTTTTGGATATTGTGGGTCTTGGAATGCCGGCTATTTTTTGTGAACCTTCTATCTTAAAAGACCGATGAAAAAAGAGATAAATATCGAGGAGAAGGGGGGTTATTGCTCCGTAAATGGATGTTTCGTTTTTTGTAATCTTTGTTTGCTATAATTATAATAGAGGAAAATGAGATATTATGTTTGGAAAGGCAGAAACGAGGTGAAACAATGAGTCAGCGGCCGACAATTGTTCATATCACCCATGAAGCAATTGGGAAAATTGGTGGTATTGGAGCGGTTTTAGAGGGTTTGTTCACTAGTCAGGCCTACTTAAATGCGGCAGGCAGAACGATTTTAATTAGTCCGCTATTTTTCCGGGATGTGGGTGCCGATTCCCGTCTCGGGCCCGGAGGGGAGGTTCTCTATTCTTCCTTAGATGGTCGCACCCGTAACAATTATGCCGCTGGATTTCGGCGAATTGAAGATCAGCTCAATGTCGATATTGTCTATGGAAGACGAACATTTTTTGACCCAATGACCAAAATCAAAAGCACACCTGAAGTGATTTTGATCGATATAACTCGGTTGGAAGTCAATCCGGTCAATCAGCTAAAGGGAGCGATGTTTCGGGAATTCGGCATTCGCAGTGACCTGTATGAGAATTTGTGGGAGTACGAGCAGTATGTGCGGCTGGCGTTGCCGGCTCTGGAAGTTTTGCGGGTGATCGGCGCCACGGAGAAAGACACGCCCACAGTTTTGGTTGCTCACGAGTTTATGGGGATGCCAACTGCGCTGGCGGGAATTCTTGATTCATACGATTTTAAGACGGTTTTCTATGCCCATGAAGTGGCTCCGGTACGCCGCATTGTAGAAAACCATAGCGGCCATGATACCATGTTTTATAATGTTCTCCGAAAAGCTCGTGAGCACGATTTGTATATTAATGATATTTTTGGCGATCAAACCCACTTTTTCAAATATGCTCTGGTTGAGGCATCTCGCCATTGCGACAATATTTTGGCCGTCGGTGATTCTGTAGTGGATGAACTTCGGTTTTTAGCGCCGGAATTTAAACTGGCTGATATCGACCTGACCTACAACGGCATTCCTGCTTACGAAATTGGGCTGGCTGAAAAATACGAGTCGCGAAACCGCCTCCTTCAGTACTGCAAAAATCTCCTTGGCTGGAAGCCGGACTTTATCTTTACTCATGTAACTCGTTTGGTAATCAGCAAGGGACTGTGGCGTGATCTTCGGGTGCTTGAGCACCTTGATCGGGAATTTTGCACCCAAAACAAGACTGGTGTCCTTATTGTGCTCAGCACAGAAACCCATAAGCGGCGTGAACGTGATATCTATCAGATGGAAGAGGATTATCACTGGCCGGCGGCTCATCGCGAAGGATTGCCTGACCTAACCAGCGGAGAAGCAGCCTTCTATGCGGGAGTTCAGGAGTTTAATCTCCGAAGCCGCAATATCAAAGTGATTTTCATCAACCAGTTTGGTTTTAACCGGCAATGCTGCGGCCAACGAATGCCTTATGATATGGAATTTATGGATATTCGCAAAGGAACTGATGTTGAATTTGGCCAGAGCATTTATGAACCGTTTGGCATCGCTCAATTAGAACCGCTATGTTTCGGAGGGCTGTGTGTGGTAACCAGTCTATGCGGCTGTGCAGGATTTGTACGAGCGGTTACGAATGGTCAAAAAGTCCCAAATGTGATCGAGGTGGATTATACCAATCTGAACGGCCAGCGGGGAATGTCCCTGGAGGACTTGCTTAAGATTGACCGTCAGTTCCGCGACCAGATTGAATATAAGGTAAGCGAAAAGGCTGCCTTGGAGATTTGCGCACGGCTTCCAAAAAAGGATGATGATTTCAATCAGTTGCTCCGCAGCGGTTATGAGTTAGCTCGCCACATGAGTTGGGAGGCGGTGGTTGAAAAGTACTTCCTGAAGAGTTTGAATAAAGCCCTTCGCAAGCAGCACAAACCCAAATAAGCCCTTTGCTGCTGATTCTAAGGCAATTTGATGCTGCCTACAGACTTACTTAAAGTTAATGAAGGCGCTGGGACTCGAACCCAGGACCTACGGCTTAAAAGGCCGTTGCTCTACCTGCTGAGCTACGCCTCCGCCTTCAGGGGGCTCAAGGCCCCCCTGAAAAGGTCATAAAAAGTACCACAAAAATCAAAAATATCAAGAAAAAACAAAAAAACCAGTCTGAACCTTCGTTTTTCTGACAAAATTCCCCTCTTCCGCACTGAAAAGCGGGCCTTTCATGTCTTGGATCGTTATTACGATTAAATATATTCATTCAGGATGTTTTCGAGCAACTCCTGCCTTCCGGAACGAAGTTTTGGCTCTCCCTTTTCGAGGACATATTTTTCGAGTTTTTCAAAGTTCATTCTGCCGGCCTCGATATCCCGACCAAAGGGGGTATCCCACCCAGAATACCGTGCTTTGACAGATTTTTCGAAAACCTTGTCCTTCAACAGGCGTGCCGCATTTTTCAGCCCTCGGGCGAAGGCATCCATTGCTCCGATATGAGCATAAAACAGGTCTACATTGTCGATTGACTGTCGACGAACATGGGCATCAAAATTAAGACCGCCGGTTGTGAAGCCGCCTGCTTTGAGAATGATATACATTGCCAGGGTGGTATCGTACAGATCTGTAGGGAACTGGTCTGTATCCCACCCGAGCAGCAAATCACCCCGGTTGGCATCCACCGAGCCAAGCAGACCATTGATAGCACAAAAGGCCAGCTCGTGATGAAATGTATGGGCGGCCAAGGTTGCGTGGTTGGCTTCGATATTGAGTTTGAAATGGTCTGTCAGATTGTACTTCTGCAGAAAAGCGTAGCAATTGCCCGCATCAAAATCATATTGATGCTTCGTCGGCTCTTTCGGTTTTGGCTCGATATACAACTGTCCCTTGAAGCCGATTTTTTTCTTATAATCGGCCGCCATTTGCAGAAGCATTGCCATATGGTCCATCTCCCGCTTCATATCCGTATTCAGCAGAGTGTCATATCCCTCCCGTCCGCCCCAGAAGACATAGCCCGCGCCGCCCAGCTCGTGAGTGATTTCCATTGCTTTCTTAACTTGGCTGGCTGCATACGCAAACACATGCGGGTCCGGGTTGGTTCCAGCGCCGGCCATAAACCGCGGATGAGCAAAGGCGTTGGTTGTGCCCCAAAGCAGTTTGATGCCTGTATCGGACTGCATTTTTTTGGCTCTTGCTACAATCTTGTCCAGCCGTCTGTTGGTTTCCGCCAGGTTGTCTGCTTCCGGTGCGATATCCCTATCATGGAAGCACCAGAATGAAACACCCAATTTGGTAAAAAATTCAAAAGCCGCCTGCAGTGTTTGTTCTGCCTGCTGCATGAGATCAGAGGCCTTATTGTAGCTGCGAACAATTGTGTTCATTCCAAACTGGTCAGCTCCCAGTCCCTTGAAGGTATGCCAGTAGCAAACAGCAAAACGCAGGTGCTGGGCCATGGTCTTGCCCATCACCTTTTCTTTGGAATTGTAATGCTTGAAGGCCAGCGGGTTTTTGGAATCGGGGCCTTCATACTCCACCTTTTTGACCTCAGGAAAATATTCCGTCATTTTCGTTTCCTTTCTTCAATGGTTATCCGAGCTGTTTTTGAAGTATATTGAACCATACGGCATAGGCCTGGCGGCAAAGTTCGGCCTGTGCAGAATTGGGCTCGATGGTTTCGATTTTTTTCAGTGTCTGGAAGGCCTCTGCAAAACTTTTGTAAATGCCGGCTCCGATTCCAGCACCTCTGGCTGCCCCTTGCGAACCATCTGTGTTGTATAGTTCCACCATGGCACCGGTCAGTGAAGCAAATGTTTGTGAAAAAACAGGACTGAGGAACAGATTGGCCTTGCCTGCCCGCACGGTATCTATGCGAATACCCATTTCCCGCATAATCTCCAATCCGTAGTTCAAGGCAAAAACAATACCTTCCTGTCCTGCTCGCAGGACATGTTCGAGGCGATGCCGGTTCAGATTGAGGTTGTGGATGGAGGCGCCGAGATTGCGATTTTCAAGGGTGCGTTCGGCTCCGTTGCCGTATGGCAGAATCACCAGCCCTTCGCTGCCGATGGGTACCTGGCCGGCCAGGGCATTCATTTCCGGATAATCTCTACCAGCAGCGATAGTGTGCTTGAGCCAGCTGTTCAGGATGCCGGTGCCGTTAATACACAAGAGAACACCATTGCGAATCTGTTGGGGGCTGTTGTTCACGTGCAGGAAGACGTTGACTCTGGATTTTGGGTCAAAGGCGGGCTGGTCACTGATACCGTAAATGACGCCGCTGGTGCCTGCTGTGGCGGCAATTTGACCCGGCTCGAGCACATTGAGCGATAAGGCATTATTGGGCTGGTCTCCGGCCCGATAGGTAACTGGCGTGCCGGCCTTGAGGCCCATTTCGGCAGCTGCTTCTTGAGTAAGTTCGCCCTGAACACCAAAGGTAGGAACCAGTTCAGGGAGGACGTTTGACTGAAACCCGAAATAGTCCATTACAAAATCTGCCGGCGCATTTTTGTGAAAATTCCACAGAATCATTTCCGACAGCCCCGAGGCGGTTGTGACCGCCCGGCCGGTCATTTTCATAGCCAGCCAGTCGCCCGGCAGGAGAATCTTCCAGATTTTTTTGTAATTGTCCGGCTCATTTTCCATCACCCATTTGAGTTTGCTGGCCGTAAAGTTGCCTGGGTAATTGAGCAATTCTTTAAGACACCACTCGGGTCCCAGCTGGTGTGCGGCCTTTTGACCAATTTCAACAGCCCGACTGTCGCACCAGATAATTGCAGGCCGAATTACTTGCTTTTCCCGATCAATGCACACCAGACCATGCATCTGGTAGGTAATCCCGATGGCTTTGATACCGGATGGGGGGACACCGGATTTCTGTAAGACCTCTGCAGTAGCCGCTTTCAGATTGTTCCACCAATCCTCAGGATTCTGCTGAGCCCAGCCCGGCCGAGGTGCCTCGATGGCCATTTCCTGTTTAGGTGAGGCGGCAGAAGCGGCAATTTTCCCGCTTTGAGCTTCAAAAAGGGTGGCCTTAATGGAGGAGGTTCCCGAGTCATAACCGAGAAGATACATTTCTGTCTCCTGTTTAACGGCGTCCAGTAATCGATTACTTGCCGGTATTATAATGAACGTTGATTCTTTTGCAAGGTTTTGCCTGTTTCATTTTTCAAACAAGGCGAAGAAAGGGGGAATGCGGATAAACCGGCTTTTGCGCAAAATCATCTTTTTTTGAGCGCGAGTTTGCCTTGTTCGATATGTCGAAACTGGAGATAATTTATAAAAAGGACAACAGGCGGCTCAGGAGTAGGGTGTGAAATATCAAAACGGGGGTTGTTGAGGTGAGGGAACCTTTGCACGAAAAGGAATGGAGATGAAAAAAGTCTTGTATGTTTTCTTGTTTATGGGGGTTTGCGGCGGGGTGGTATCGGCATCTGATGGATTTGGTGGTGCGGCAACCGGCGGCCAAGGAGGCACCGTTGTAACGGTGACAACAGCTGCTGACCTGGAGTATTACGCCGAGATTCCGGAGACCCCCTACATCATTCTGATTGATGGGGTTCTCTCTATTGGCTCCTCTCTGGAAATATACTCCAACAAAACCCTTCGAGGGCTAAATCCTTCCGCTACCCTAATTGGGCAGGTGGGGTTTCGAAACCGTTCCTCAAACATTGTTATCGAACGGCTGAACATCACCAATCCCAATGGTGAAGGTGAAGGCGACGGTATCAGCCTCAAGCAGGAAATCAGCAATGTCCTGATTACGCATTGTACAGTATATGACTGTGAAGATGGCTGTTTGGATATTACCAATCAATCTGATTTGGTGACAGTTTCCTGGTGTAAGTTTTATTATACCTCTGATACAGGGCACAATTTTGTCAACCTAATCGGCAGCAGCGATAAGCAAACGGGAGACCGCGGCAAATTGCGTGTTACAATGCATCACAATTGGTGGTCATCCCTCTGCAAGGAGCGGATGCCGCGGGTACGATACGGCCAAGTGCACGTCTATAACAATTATTACGACAGGGAACTCCTGGCGAGCGGCTACTGCATCGGTGTAGGGGTCGAATCGCATCTGCGAGTCGAAAACAACTATTTTGAGCAGGTATGGATGCCGTGGAAAAATTACTATGCTGACACGGGTTATCCGGATGGCGAGATCGGCTGGAATGAGGGAAATATTTTTGACAACTGTTCCGAGCCGACCTGGGCCGTTAATCATTATGATACTATCTTTGTCCCGCCTTATGAATATGCGCTGGATAAGGGTGAACTTGTCCCCGCTATTGTTCGGTGGGGGGCAGGGGCCGATGGGAAGGAAGGGTATCCTCCTCACTGGATGTTGACTTTATATGGAGATTTCAACTCCGATGGAATTGTGGACTGGGATGACCTTGCTTCCATGGCGGATTTTTGGATGGAAAATGAAAATATTGACAATGCCGACTTTAATGGAGACGGCGTTGTTGATATGCATGAGTGGGCTTTATTTGCCGGCAATTGGCTTTGTGGGCTGTCGGATACAACAGCTCCGACAGCACCGGCGGCTCTTTGGGCATTAGGAGATGACGGGCAAGCGGTTCTGAAATGGGCGGCCAATTCCGAAGAAGACCTGGCCGGATACTATGTATACCGTTCTCAGGTTTCCGGGGCTGATTATGTTCCCCTGAATGGGTCGCCTCTGTCTGGAATGGAATATATTGATACTGATGTCGCCAATGGAATGATGTACTATTATACAGTAGCTGCTGTCGATACCAGCCGGAATGAGTCGAGATTTTCGGTTCAGGCGTGCGCTGTCCCCAGCGATGCCGGACCCAGCATTCTGCTTCAGGAAGAGGCAATGGGATTCTGCGGTGTTGAAGGGCTTATTGACTACGGCAAGCACGACGGCTTTACCGGCGTCGGTTTTCTCGACACGGAGAATGCCAACGGCGCGGGGATTAACTGGAAAATCAACATTGCTTCTGCGGGTGACTACAGTTTTACCTGGCGTTTTGCCAACGGCTCGACCGATCGAAGCACCCACCTGCTGGTAAACGGTACTGAAGCCATACCCTCCATCAATTTTCCCGCAACCGGTGCATGGAATGCCTGGAGTGAAGTTTCCGTTGCGGTGCCGATGACAGCAGGACTGAAAACGATTCGTTTGGAGGCGGCGAACAACGACGGCTGTGCCAACATTGACTATTTACACGTGAGCGGCCCAGCGCCGGAAATTCCCGGCTGCGAATAAACAGGGCAAGCGGCAGAAAAAGTTTTTGCGGTTGCCGGCTGAAGACTTTGACCCAAAAGGCAGCATCACGCAGGACAATCCGGCTGCTGTAAAGAGTACTGATGTTTCCTTGAAGGGGCCTTTCTGTTTTAGAAAGGTCCCTTTTTCATTTTTTTATAAAGCAAAAAACCTGCCTCCCAAAATAATTTTATTGAAATCCCTCCCTCAAAGCCATTTATCGACAATTTTATCTGCAAACGCACATAGACGACTTCGGATGTCTTGTTCTTTCGGTTTTCGAGTTAAATCCCTTGTTTTTCAATCCGATAGAAAAATGAGAGTATTTCTTGGCTGCCAGTTGGGAAAGAATAAGGAGTTGATGAATGAAAAAAGCGGCCGAAAAGATTTCATCTTTGTTGCGGGGGATTGCCTTGGGGACCCTGGGATTCTTTTCGACAGAGGCATTGACTCAAAATTCGACACAGGAAGATTTTTTTGAAATGTCTCTGTCGGAACTGATGAATGTCGAAGTGTTTGTTCCTGCCTCCATTACAGAAAAAGACCCTTTCCGAATGCCGGCCAGTGTGACGGTGATTACCGCTGAAGATATTGCCCTCACTCCTGCCCGCAATCTGCTCGATTTGATTGAAATTTATGTGCCTGGCGCACTGTATATGAACCACAGCGTCGGACCGGTTCCGGGTGTTCGCGGCATTATCGCTGATCGGCCCTACAAATTCCTCGTCAATGTCAACGGCATCAATGTAAATATCAAAGCCCATTACGGGGCACGTCTGGAACTGCTCAATTGGGATTTGGGAGACATTGAGCGCGTTGAAATTGTAAGAGGGCCGGGCTCGGTGACATACGGCCCAGGCGCAATTGCCGGCGTAATCAATATCACCACAAAAAAAGCTAAAGATTATCCCGGATTGCAGCTGGCCGGCAAATTCTGGGATAAGTACGACAGTATCGGAAACTCCATCAGCTATGGCTATGATGGAGATAAAATTTCACTGTACAGTTATTTCAGTGTGGTGGATACGGCCGGCATTACACCGGACTTATACGGGGTTGAAAACGAGACGCGAGGCGGATATGTGAAAGGATATTCGACATCCCCTTACCGGCCTCGTCCGCCTTTTACTTATATGACGGATTTCTACAATGAACCGCAAATCAAGGCCCATCTGGACTTAAATTTCTGGAAGAACTGGCGATTTTGGGCACGGTATACCAATACCTCCTCCGAGCTGGCGCAAGGTTCCGGAGTTAAGTATGAATTCAATGGAAAGTATAAGGATTTTCGTCAGACGCGGTACCGTTATTTCCAGTTGGCCCTCGAAAATCTTGCCCCTCTAACCGATGAGTTTATCCTCAAGAGCACGTTTGGACTAAGTTCTATCGACGTTCACAATGTGGAGAAATGGGATAAAAAAATTGAGCATAATGACAAAGACAATTTGCAAAACATCGGCTGGATTTGGTCTGAGTGGGAATATTATGCTCGTTTTATGCTTAATTATGAACCTGCTGATGATTGGCTCAAAGCGGCCGTCGGATTTGAATGCAGTTATGATCTGATTCGGCCCGCCTGGGGAAAAGATAAAGATAACGGTTTACGGCTGTCCGACGGTATTATCAGCGGCCCGTCTTCAGAAGCTTATGGAACCGGCACACGACAGGTGGACGAAAGCAGCGATCGCTACTTTGCGGTCGGCAAGGGCTGGGAGACAAGCACCTACGCTTTTCTCGGCGAAGTCAATCTCAGGCACAGCCCCCAAATGAGCACACTCTGGTCCGCCCGTGTGGACAAGCACAGCTATACAGATTATATGTTCTCTCCTCGGTTTGCCTGGATTTACGAACTCAGAAAAGAAGAATACCTGAAATTCATTGCTCAGCGTTCGGTCCGGATGAATACCCAGGAAGAGCTGTATATGAGCCACGAAATGGGGATGTCCAATAAACCCGAAAAACTGGACACCTTTGAACTGATTTATTCCGGCAAAGCCAGTCAGCACTGGGCCTATCAGATGTCAACTTTTCTAAATCGCAATGCCGTGATTGCGTGGGATTGGAATGCCCGACGAAGTGCCCCAATCGGCAAGCTGAAAACATTCGGCCTGGAGTTTGAGACCCAGTACAAAAAAGAAAACTGGAATGTGGGGCTCAATCACTCGTTTGTCAAGCAGCTGGACTGGCAGCTTGACAAGGGGATGGATGCGTCCGGCATCAGTTATTCAGACTATTATGTGGATGCCGGCTCCGGTGTGATTATCCGTTCTAAAGGAAATGACCTGAACAACTGGTCCAACCACGCCACTAAACTTTTTACGAACATCCGGTTTTTCGACGGCAAGTTCACTCTCCATGGGGACTTGAAGACCTTTTGGGGATTTGAAGGATGCAGGGATGGTCTGAATGCACTGGCGGAAGCAGGGGGCGTAGCGAAAGAAATTCGAGATATCAAAAAACACAACGCCTATGAGATGGAAATAACAGCCAATCTATCCCTTACCTACCACATCAGCAAGGCCGCTGAACTGACATTTTATGTCCAGAATATTCCAGTTGTTGGAGACAATAAGCGATATTCTTATTCCTCCGGCTATAAAAAGAATTATCCGGACAAGAGCAGCTGGATTGAAGAGCCCACAATGGTCGGCGTCCGCTATCTGTTCCGATTTTAAGAAGGCTTCCCACTGTGATAAAAGAATAAGCAGGCCGAAGGATAACCCCTCGGCCCGCTTGTTGCTTAAAATCAGGACTTCCTTTAAGATTTGTCCTTGCTGCTTTTGCTCAACAGCAAAATAGGAGATGCAATCGCAATTGATGAGTAAGTTCCGATAACAACACCGGACGACATGGCAAAGCTGAATCCTCGCATCCCTGTGCCGCCCCAAATGTACATGACCACCAACACCAGGAACGTTGTAAACGAGGTCATCAGGGTGCGGGAGAGAGTTTGATTAATGCTGTCGTTAATCAGCTTCGGCGTAAGCATCGATGTTTTGCCGCGATTTTCGCGAATTCGGTCGAATACCACAATTGTGTCATTCAGCGAATAACCAATAATCGTCAGAAAAGCAGCAATCATTTCAAGATTAATCTTGAAATCCAGGATGCCCAAGGCTTGTCCGAAGGGTGTTCCGGCTACGTAAGTCGAGGCCGTTACCAAGCCGAGTGTGATACATACATCATGCACCAGGGCAATAATTGCTGCCATTCCATAGCGGACGCTTCCGAACCGAAAACCAATATACAGAACAATCGCCGCCAGCGAAAGGAGGATCGCCAGCAGGGCACGCACCTTCGCCTCAGCGCCAATGGAAGGATCAATTTGGGTCACTCGAGCCAAAGAAGACTCCAGCGAAAGGGCTTCTGTCAGCCGGCTGATTTCATTGCTGGTAAACTGGTTTTGCTCTTCCTCAGACAGCGTTCGGAAAGCCGCCTCCGGATGCACACTCACATAGAGAAATTCGCTGACCGTTTGGTCGTCTGAAAGTTCCAGCAGGTCGGTTTGCAGAATCTGAAATGGATAGGACTGCAGATGCTTCATATCCCGTCTGAACTTTATATCGTTCAGCCGATCCCGGATTTCTTTGCCTGTTGCCGGTACGCCCAACTTTACATGAATCTGGATTCCGCCGGCAAAATCCGCCAACTCCGGTGTTCCAGCCGGCACTTTGGTTATTGAAACAATTTCCGGCTTAAGATTTTCTTTGACCGCCAGCAGGTCTTTGAAGGCTGCTCGAATCGCGTCGGTTACAATTTCGTCTACAGTCAGATTGGCGATAGATGCCTTCTCGCCGAATGCTTCCTGCAAAACCTCCTGGACAACAGAGAGATTCAGGCGTCGGGTTGTAATTTGAAAGCGAACATCATCCATCTGCTGGACTTCCAGACTGGGAAGTGTCTGGTCCAGCTTTCGGCAGGCCGCTTGAATCGCATCCTGAACGCTTTGAACGGTTTGACCGGCCTCTTGAAAGACAATTTCAGCTCGGGCGCGATTCGTTTCCGTCGTGGTAATTTCATACTGGAGGCCGCTGTCGCCGATGCTGTAAACCTTAGCTGCTGCCAGTGCGCGATTGCCGATCGATTCGGCATATTCCCGGAATTTGTCCTCGACAATCTTCCGTGTATAGGCCGTCCCCGGCTTAAGGTCAATTTGAGCACTGGTGCCGCCGGTAAACTCAATATCATATTTGCTGTTGACGCTTTCGTCCCGCGTGAAGAAAACGATTAAGCCGCCGATTACCAGAATTCCTGAAATGATCAGAAAAATCGGTCGCTTTCCCATCCAGTCAACCCGAGCATTCTGCAGAATTGCAAACATTTTCAGCGGCCGAGTAAGAATCCCTCGACTGATGAGCAGGTCAAAGATAAGTCGAGTCACAAACAAGGCCGTGAACATGCTGGAAATAATGCCGAGCATCAGAACAATAGCAAAGCCCTTGATTTCTTCGGAGGCCACCATCAGAAGAATAAAGCCCACAGCAAAAGTGGTCAGGTTGGAATCAAAGATGGTGCGAAAGGCACGACTATAGCCGGCAGCGATAGCTGCCCGAAGACTGGAGCCGCGCTTCTGCTCTTCGCGAATGCGCTCGTTAATCAGCACGTTGGCATCGACGCTCATGCCGATGGTTAAGATTAAACCGGCAATGCCAGGCAGGGTAAAGGTGGCATTGAAAGCCGCCATCATCGCCAGAATGAAAAGCAGGTTAAGCGTGAGGGCAATATCGGCCAGAGCTCCGGCGATCAGGTAATAGAAAAGCATAAGCGCCGTCACGGCAAAAAAGCCGATATAACCGGCTCGGAGTCCCTGCTTGAGGTTATCGGAGCCCAGCAAAGGACCGATGGTTTTTTCTGAAATCGGCACATCTGACAGTTTGGCCCGGAATGAGCCGGCATTTAGTTTGTTTACCAGATCCATCTGCTCGGTTGGGCTGAACTGTCCTTGAATAATGCCGCTGGCGCTGATAGCGCTTCGAATCGTTGGAGCCGAAAGAGCCCGGTCGTCCAAAACAATGCACAGAGGGCGATTGAGATTATTTTGCGTCAGATTATAGAATAAATTGGCTCCTACTTGATTAAACGTAAAACCAATGGCCCGGAGCCCCTTATCATCCCGTGTAGGATACGCCCGCCGCAGCTTCCATTTTTTGTCCGGCGAGTGAAGCATGCATTCCTGCGGCTGATTGCTGGCCAATACGTATTTTTTGTCGCCGAAAGTGCCGACGATCCCCAACCCTTCCGGCCAATTGGCCGGGTCTTCAATTTCTATCCATACATACTTGGAGTCTGACGCCTGACGGGGACCTTTCAGACGAAGGGCCTCCAGATATCCCTGGATTTCTTCCATATTGGTCTTGCCGTCATTGGGTGTCGGCAGAATCCGAAACTCAAGCACGCCGGCCCCTTTAAGCATCCGCTTAAGGTCTTCCGGGTCATCAAGCATTCCGGCAACCTTGCGGTACTCTTCATAAAGTTTTTCAACCTTAGCCAGTTTCTCCTGCCGATCGGGAAACTGCTTTTTGAGGGCATCCAGGGCCTCCTGCCGGCGGGCTGAATTGGCCGGCAGCTCAAGGATATCCTGCAGATGGTTCAAATCCAGATTCAGCTGTTTCAGGGCGGCAACTGCCTTGTCCCAGCGTGCATTGGCTCCATCTTCCGGACGCGTCAGTTCATTGACTGCCTCTGCCCAGCGGCCATACGCAGACAGATATTGCTGAAGGGTTTCCAGCAAAGCAGATTGTTCGGCGGTCAGTTCGTCTTGAGTTGGCTCCGCTGGCTTAAGCCGTTTGACAAACTCCCGCATGGCTTGCATTTGCTGCTCTTTGGGCTGCTCGTACCATATAGGAGCATTCGAACGAATTGCCTCGACAGGAAGCCCCTGCTCTTCTAATGGTTTGAGCAGATTTTCCATCTGGGCCCAGGCCTCATCTCGCTCTTTCTTTTTTGCGGTTTGCAGGTCATAGGCCTCGGCCAAAGATGTCAAGACGGTCAGCCGCTCCGGATTGTTTTTAGCCATCGCGGTCAGTTGGACCTGCCGTTCTTCCGGCGGAAGAGAAAGCACCTTTTTAACCTGCAGCAGATTCAGGTTGTCCTGTTCGAGCTCCTGGAGGGCTTCCTGAAAGGCCTGCCGTTTGCGGCGAGTTTCCGGGCTGGCCATCGGCAGCTGAATTTCGATGCGGGTATCCTCCTGCGGACGCATCACAATATTGGCCATATGCGTCGGGTCAATCCGCTTCAGCAGGATAGGAATCATGCTTTCTGCAAGACCCTTTCGCTCTGCCGGCGAAAGGCCGGTGGTGTCGATCTCATAAATCAAACTTGTGCCGCCCGCCAGGTCGATTCCCAGCTTCAGCCGCTCCTGAGGAGGATAAACCACCCAAGCCGCCAGAAGCGTCAGGGCAATAATCAGAACCATCTTCCAGATTAGATTTTTGTTCATAAAGGATTCCTATTGGGAGTTGTTTTTTTCATTGGAGCGATTTCTTTTCGTCCGAAATGACAGTTGCGATTGCAGAAGGGATGACCCGAATTTTGGTATTGGTGGATTCATCCACCTTGAGGATAATCTCGTCAGGACGTACCTCCACTACCGTTCCGTAAATGCCGCCGACCGTCCGCACCCGGTCATTCTTTTTCAGGGAGGAGACCATTTTTTGGTGCTCCTGCTGTTTGCGGCGCGGCCCGCGAAACAGCAGCAGATACATCACAATCAAAAGAATGAACAGCGGAAGCAGCTGTACCCATGGGTTTGGGCGCGGAGATTCCGAACCGTCGGGAGGGTTCGGTGAGCCGTTTTTATCGGAAATAACGGTTTCCGGCTTGTTTTCTCCTTGCGGCTGGGCAGTAATGACTTCTGGTTGTTCGGCCGTCGGCTCAGCAGCGGCCAGCATCCAAATCGAGTTCATGAACATTCCTTCCTCTCTTGAGATTCTAAAAGGTCCATTTGGGTTTCTTTCTTATGCTTTTCAATAAACAAGCAGGACCATTCCTCGAACAAACCATCCCGTATCGTTTGTCGTATCCTGCTCATCAGTCGCTGATAATACGTTAAATTATGAATTGTCGCAAGGATTGGCCCGAGCATTTCTCCAACGTTGAAAAAATGCCGAATCGCTGCTCGTGTAAAAGTCTGACACGCCGGACAAGGACAGTCTTTTTCAATCGGTTCCAGATCCTGTGCCCAGCGGCTGTTGCGCAGCCGGATCGGTCCGTTTTCGGTAAAGGCGAAGGCGTTTCTGCCGTTTCGGCTCGGCAGAACACAGTCAAATAAGTCAATACCTTCTCGGACCGCTGCAACAATATCTGCCGGCATCCCGACACCCATCAGGTATCGCGGCCGCTCCTGCGGCAGCAGGGGGGCAGTGAAAGAGGTCGTTTCAACCATGGCCTCGTGCCCTTCTCCCACGCTCAGCCCGCCAATGGCGTACCCATCAAAATCCATTGCTGTCAGCGCTTCCGTACACCGGCGGCGCAGCGGCAGATGGGTTCCTCCCTGGACAATCCCGAACAGCATCTGTTTCGGATTTCGATGCGCCTGGCGGCACATTTCAGCCCAGCGGATCGTCCGTTCCACCGCTTTTTCCAGCTGGTTTAGCGGACAAGGGTAGGGTGTACATTCATCAAAACACATAATGATATCTGCCCCAAGACGGTTCTGAATAGTCGTAGCGGAAGGAGCATCCAACATAATCGGCGAGCCGTCAATATGGCTTGCAAATTCGACCCCATCCTCGCCCACCCGATTTAAGCTGCTGAGGGAAAAAATCTGATAGCCGCCGCTGTCAGTCAGAATTGGTCCATTCCAGCCGGTGAACCGATGCAGCCCCCCAAGCGATTCAACTATCTCTACACCTGGTCGAAGCAGCAGGTGGTAGGTATTAGCCAGCATCATTTCAGCTCCTGTTTGCTTGAGCTGCTGCGGCAGAATACCCTTGACACATCCGCGTGTCCCGACGGGCATAAAAGCCGGCGTCTGGACAGAGCCGTGTTCCGTGATCAACTCGCCGCAACGAGCTCGGCTTCGAGGATCAGTTGCGTAAACCGTAAAGCGTTTCATCGTCATCAGTATTCCGCCAGCCGTACAATCCGGCTGCCCGGATAGTAATATTCTGTAATTTCCCTATACAGTTTTCCCTGCTTTGCCAGTGCCTGTGCTCCGTTTTGACAGAGGCCGACGCCATGTCCGAATCCTCGCCCGTCCACAAACTCAAAGCCCTGGGACGTGGTCCGAATGGTAAAAATAGTGCTTCTAAGTTTTTGACCGCTCGGATCGGCGGCCAGCCGAAAATCCTCTCCCCGTAAAAAGGCGATTTGTCCCTTGGCCCCAGTCAGCCGCACGGAGGTCACTCGGCCATTTTCGGATACTTGAGCCGGCTCAACCTGCTGGATTTCACCCAGCTGAATCAACACCGGATACCGCTGCTGCAGCTGTTCGGTGAGGGCTTGTCGGGTAAAAGAAACCCCCGTCCAGAAAAAGAACTCGGAGCGTGCTGTCTGTCGACAATATGGGCAGGGCACACCTCCAAGGGCTCGAACAATATCTCCAAAAACATTTCGGCTGTTCTCTGTATGTCCTCCGCAGACGGAACTGTAATAGGCCGGAAAGAGCCGCCATCGCCCTTGGGCATCAGGACAAACAAGAACTTGACCGGCTGTTTCTGAAACCGCCTTGTTCGTTGGTGCTGTTTCTGCCAAGAGTCCTTGATAGACCTGATTGGCCTGCGTTCGTCTCAAGTCCCACCGGCGGCCGCTTCCAAACCGGTGCTTGATGTAGAGGGAATACGTGCGGCAGGTAACCGCTTGAGCTTTCAAGGCCTCTGGTTCCCAATAAGATTGCATCTCGGCCGGCACCACGCCGCATAAATAGGACTCCAGTGGAACGTAATTCACTGCTGAAATACCGCCTTCCGCGTTCTGAACAAGCTGCAGATGCCCTCGGAATGGAAGCCCATTTAACTCAAAAACAAACGGTGTTTCTGTCCGAATCATCACATCGTTCTGAAAACGGTGCTCCCCGATCCAAAGTGCTTCCGGCTCACAATGAACCGGAATAGTCTGATAGGGTGTCCCGAACCGGACACGGCCGGCAGTTTCGCGGTCTTCAATCTCCAGACTACTATAACTGGACAATGTGCATTCCTTTAAATTGCCAAAGAGCAGAACACGTACCCAGCAATCTTCGGGTTCTTCAATGCCGCTGGTTATACTCACCTGAGGCCGCTGCCGGCATCCAACGCACAACAGCAGTCCTGCCGCCAGAATCCTCGCCCATTCCTGTCGCCTCCCGAGGCGTCTTAGATATGGATTTGTCACTTTCAAAATTCGTCAGGCTGCCTTCGTGCCGGTCTTTGGACGATTCTATTCCAGTTTTCGCAGACTCAGACCAAACTTGGCGAGTTTCTCCTTGACCTCATTGAGACTGGTTATCCCAAAGTTCTTGCAGCCAAGCAGCTCGGCCTCAGTCTTGCCGATCAAATCTAAAAGTGTCTTAACGCCGAGTCGAGCCATTGCCTGCCGTCCGCGAACCGACAATTCGAGTTCATCGACTGATTTGGACAGAACTTCAGGATTGGCCCCCGAAATTTCCGGGGGTTCGGGTGTTCCCGCCGGTTTTTCTTCCAGAGCCATCCCCAATCGAAGCCCTTTCGACTCCAGAATTCGTTTAATTTCCGTCAGGGAAGTTTCCCCAAAGTTCTTATAAGAAAGCAGGTCTGCCTCCGTTGTTCGCAGCAAGTCTCCCAGTGTGTCAATGTTCATCTTCTTTAAACAATTTCGGCTGCGAACGGACAACTCAAAATCAGAAATTGGGATTTCAAGAATTTTGCTTTGCCGATCTTTTCTTTTTTCCCGCTCCTCGTCATAAACCATCACCTTCGAGCTGGCAATATCTTTCTGAAACAGGCGGGCCTTAGGATGATTCGGATGTGAACGGAGAACTGTCTCGACGCACTCCAGCGCCTGTTCATACTCCCCAATATCTTCGTACAGTACTGCCAGATTTAGCAGGGCGTTAACATGGGTGGGCTGCTGCTGAACCAATTCCTGGTAATGACGAATAGCGGCCTCCTCATCGCCGCGAAGGTCGCAGGCAAATGCCAAGGCAAACCGGGCCTCCCCATGGGCTGGATCCAATTCCAGCGCTGTCTGATAATTTTGCATTGCCTTTTCATATTCTCCCATAGCATCCATCAGTTTACCGGTCTGGAAGTGATATTCAGCGCTGACGGTTTCCATAGAGCCGAATTCGGAAAGGGTTTGAGCGGCCTTTTCGAGCTCGCCGGCTGTTCGGTATGTTGCCGCCTTCTCCATCCCTGCCATCATAGGATCTGCGTTGTATTGTACCGCCTTATCGAAGGACTCAATGGCCTTGTCATACTGTTTCATTTGCCGATAAGCATACCCAAGCCCTAAATATTTCTGCACACTATCTGGCGCCTTGGCAAGGGTTTCTGCGGCTTGGCTGGCCTGGCCGCAGAAAAGATAGGCCAGCCCGCAAGCCAGCGGATTTTCCGAACTTCGGGCTTTTTCGAGAAGAGCCATACGTGACCGCTCGCTCGAATTTGCTGCAAGCCAAAGTTTTTTCATTACTTCCGGTGAAGGGGCCTCTTTTTCAAACAATTCCGCTTCTGCTTGTATAAAGGGTGCCATAAAACCTGCTCCTGACATCAATGTCCTTTGCGGGCCTCCTCAGAATGAGACCCTTCTTGTTTTCAAAAACAGTTTTTCTTTTTCAAAATCGGATGAATCGCACATTATAAACTCTCATTTTAGAAAAGCAATACCATTTTTCAAGAGTATGCGGATATGGAATAACGGTATATGGTTATTTATGAGGTTGTTTCAAAGTTTTAATTGAAAATAATGATTAGATTCACATAATAGCTCCGGCTATTCGAGCATACGGCAATGAAAAAACGACGGTGGTTACTCACAGCAGCAATAGTATTATCTTTCATCTGGGTAATCCTTTCCGTCTATGGAGCATTCCTTTTAAACCAACAGGCATCTGTTTTTTTTCAATCCATTCCGCTATGTCTATTCTGGTTTTTATGGGTCTTTTTTTTGTTTTTTAGTTTTTTTCTTTTTTCGAAGTTATGGAGACAACCATTCCTTCTTATGATCCATTTGGGAGTACTTTTCGTTTTTTTAGGTGGGATATGGGGTTCCCCAAAATTGATCACCCTTTGCAACCGTTTGTTCGGGCGAGAAGTCATCTCCAAAGGTCTGATTTGTCTTCCTCTTGGTGAAAAGCACAGCCGAGTTTATGATTCTCAAGGAAAAGAGATAGGCCGCCTTCCATTTGACCTGCATTTGGAGAATTTTGACGTCTTCTATTACGACAATCCATCTTTGATAATCCAAGACAAAGAATCCCCCGATTTCCTTTATATGGTTCCTATCCAGACTAGCGGCCCTGTTTATTTTGACGGGGGAATTGAGTTAGAAGTACTCCGCCAATTTCAGCATCTTCAAATTATCTTTCAGGACGGCAGGCCGGTTCCTGCTGAGGAGGAGGGACCGCCGGGCCAGCCGGATCCCGGCTTTGAAATTAAGCTGAGGCCCCCTGACGGCAAGGAAGAATATCATTATGTCTGGCAGCGGCGAGCTGTTCATTCGCTTCCCAAACATCGCTTTAGAATTCAATATCAGGCCCCCCAATGGCCGCGGCAATATCGAAGCCAAATTTCCATTTGGCAAGCCGACCAACAGCCTATCTACTGTACCATTGAAGTGAATCGCCCATTTTTTTATAAAGGATATCTTTTTTACCAGTCTTCGTGGGGGCAAGATGAAAAGGGGCTTTATAGCGTAATTGGCGTGGTCAACAACAGCGGCCTGACTGCGGTTTTCTTCGGTTATGGCCTGCTTGCTCTTGGAACGGCGGGACAATGCTGGTTCAGGCCGTTGCTGTCGCACATTTTGAAGAAAAAGGAGCGGCTTTATCGGAATTAAATTATCCATGCTGATTGCTTTTATTTACGCAGCAATGGCTTTTTATGGCCTGTCAGCGGCGAGCGAACTATTTTTCAGATTCAAGCGTCGACAGATCCTTTTTGTTTTCGCCTTTTCCTTTTCTGCGGCTGCTTGGTTTCTTCGGTGGGTCCAGGTTGGCCATATTCCGCTGCAGACAATGTTTGAAATTTTTCTTGCACTGGGAACACTTATCGGCCCGATGTCGTTTTTCTGTCGAAAATCGCTGAATATGCGGGACCCCTTATCAATCTTTGCAGATGGGCTGCTTGGTTTGTGCCTATTATTTCACGTCAGATTTATCTTTTCTGAAGATCCTCGTCCTTTGCCGCCTGCTCTCCAAAGTTGGCTGTTTGGGCCCCATGTGGTCGTTTATATGCTCGCTTATGTCCTCTTGGCCAAGGCCGCTGTTCAGGCAGCAGGGGGGCTGAGCGTCGCGCCGCTCCAGCGGGAAAAGCAAACCTATAAATTAGTGTGTTTGGCATTCCCGCTACTAACATTTGGTTTGATTCTGGGCAGCGTCTGGGGAAAAATCGCTTGGGGGGATTGGTGGGGCTGGGACCCGAAAGAGCTTTGGTCGCTGGCATGCTGGCTGGTTTATGCGGCCTATTTTCACTGGCGGGCCTTATGGGGGACCCGTTTTGTGAAGATCAATATGTGGATGGTTCTTCTCGGGTTTGCGGCAATTCTTTGTACACTCCTTTGGGTGAATTTGTCTGGTCTTTTTACCGGTCTTCACAATTACGCCGGATAAAGGGACATTTTCCAATGTTTCAACCTTTCCTCTTTACATTTCTTTTTATAGAAACTATAAATATCTATTATGTCAAAAAAGACAAAACCAGCGGAAAAAAGAGGAATGGGAAGTCTCATGGAGACGCTGTGCCGAATCCGTGACCCTCAGGAAATGAGGCAGTTTCTCACTGAGATTCTTACTCCAGCTGAATTTCATGATTTGGCTATGCGGTGGGAACTGATGCATCGCCTTACAGAAGGGTTCCCCCAAAGGAAGATTGCCGCCGATTTACAAATCAGTCTATGCAAAATTACTCGCGGTGCGAAAATTCTGAAGAACCCCAATTCAATTTCTAATCGATACTTAAAGAAGAGGAGAAACCAATGAATCGCAAGATTGTACTCCAGGAAAAAGACATCCCCCGGCAGTGGTACAACATCGCCGCCGATCTGCCAACTCCGCCGCTGCCGCCGCTGGCTCCCGACGGCAGGCCGATTACACCGGATATGCTGGCTCCTGTTTTCCCTATGAATTTGATTGAACAGGAAGTGAGTACTCAGCGATGGATTGATATTCCTGAGGAAATTCTCGATATTCTATATCAATGGCGTCCAACTCCGCTGCGGCGGGCCGAACGGCTCGAGCGGTATTTGGGCACGCCGGCTAAAATCTATTACAAGGACGAAAGCGTCAGCCCCCCCGGCAGTCATAAGCCCAACACGGCTGTCCCGCAGGCCTGGTACAATAAGCAGTTCGGAATCGAAAGACTCACCACGGAAACCGGCGCCGGACAGTGGGGTTCAGCGCTGGCCTTTGCATGTAAATTGGTGGGCCTCGAGTGCAAGGTCTTTATGGTTCGAATCAGTTTTGAGCAAAAACCATACAGAAAGCTCATGATGCAGGTCTGGGGAGCCAATTGTGTAGCCAGTCCGAGCAGCGAAACCAAGGCCGGACGAGACATTCTCTCTAAGTTTCCTGATACCCCAGGCAGTCTTGGCATTGCGATTTCCGAGGCGATTGAACAAGCTGTTACTGACCCCACAGGGAAAACACGCTATTCATTAGGCAGCGTTCTCAACCACGTAATGCTTCATCAAACCATTATCGGGCTGGAGGCCAAGGCCCAGTTGAAAAGCATCGGCGAAAAACTGCCGGATACAGTGATTGCCTGTGCCGGCGGCGGAAGTAATTTTGCCGGTTTGGCTTTTCCCTTTACTCTCGACAAAATCAACGGGGCTGAAATAGAGATTATCCCTGTAGAGCCAACCGCTTGTCCAACAATGACCCGTGGGCCGTTTGCCTACGATTTTGGCGATACGGCAGGGATGACACCGCTGCTGGCGATGTTTACACTCGGGCATGCCTTTGTCCCGCCTCCTATCCACGCAGGAGGTCTCCGCTATCACGGAATGGCCCCTCTCGTTTGCCAGTGCATCGTGGAAGGTCTTCATAAACCGCGGTCCATCGACCAGGTCACGTGCTATGAAGCGGCTTTCACCTGGGCCCAGACGGAGGGCTTTATTTGTGCCCCCGAGACGTCCCATGCCATTGCCTGTGCTATTCAAGAAGCCCAAAAAGCCAAAGAAGAAGGAAAAGAAAAGGTTATTCTCTTCAACTACAGCGGCCATGGCTTAATGGATTTGTCCGGCTATGAGGCCTATCTGTCCGGGAAACTGACGCCCTATGCATTGCCCGAAGAAGAACTCCAAAAAACGGAAAATTGTTTGAAGGATTACCCCAAGGCCGAAATTCGGAAATCAGGCAAATGGTAACAGGGACAAATTGAGATCCTAAAAGCCCGGTTTTCGCCGGGCTTTTTTTATTTGCCGGAGAACCTCATTTTTGTGAGGTTCGTAAAGATTTTTGTTGAAATTATCACAAAAACCTCTAAACTGAGCAATATTCGGATTGGGTCGGTGCCCGAGCGGCTAAAGGGGATGGACTGTAAATCCATTGGCTAGCGCCTACGGTGGTTCGAATCCACCCCGGCCCAGTTTATGTTTTTTTCTTTGCAGGTACACCGGCTTTTGATTCCTTCGCTGACACGGCTCCAGCAGCGGGTATTTTCCAGTTGAAACCATCTTGTTTTTGGATGATACTATTGAAAAATCTGACTTTAGGATGAAAGTGACAAGATGGGCCTGAATGATCGCGATTATTTAAAAACTGGCTGGCACGAAGGGAGTACCGTTCGGCTGGGCGAGGCCTTTCGGCGTCTCAGTGTGGTCAAATGGCTGCTTATTCTTAATTTTGCGGTATTTGTTCTCTGTATTTCTCCTACGCTGGGCAAATACCTGTTCAGTTGGGGTGTGGTCTATCCGAAAAATCTGCTATGGGCTCTTCAGGTATGGCGGCTGATTACCTATCAGTTTCTTCACTGGGACATGCTCCACCTTCTCTTCAATATGCTCGTACTGTATTTCTTCGGCCCCATTCTGGAGCATCTTTGGGGCAGCCGGACTTTCCTGCGTTTCTACCTGCTCAGCGGAGCAGCCGGAGGAGTCGTCTATACTCTCCTGGTCTTTCTCCATATTCTGCCTGCCGGACCGATGGCCGGTGCTTCGGGAGCCCTGAATGCCGTCCTGATGGCTGCAGCTCTCCTGTTTCCCAATATGATTGTTTTTATTTACGGACTGATTCCGGTTCGCATGATCTTTTTAATTATGATTATGTTTATCCTCAGTTTGCTGAGATTTGCCACAGGCCAAAATGCGGGAGGTGAAGCAGCCCATTTGACAGGGTTGGCTGCCGGGGCGATTTATGTTCTCTACAAACCTTGGTTTACAAAGTTTCGTCTTTCTCGAAAAAAACAAAGCTGGCACCGTAAACTCGAACAGGAGCAGCGTTTTGAGGCGGAAGTGGACCGTATCCTTGAAAAAGTCAATCAAGAGGGGCTTCACTCATTGACAGCCCGAGAGAAACGCACCCTTCAGGAAGCTACCCGACGCGAACAAAGGTCCCGCCGCTTCTGAGCATTCTTCTTAATCCCAGTTTATCTTTTCGGCCTGAGCTGTCAGCTCTTTAAGATGTTCTTCGACCGCTTGTTCTTTGCTTTGCTTGAGTTTATTCACTTCCGCCTGACGCCGTTCAATTTCCTTTTGGAGGCGTTTAATCCGCTCTTCGAGTTCCTGATATTGAAGGGTCTTCTTGCGGACAATCAAGTCAAACCGCTGCGAAATAATGGTTTTGAGTTCTTTTAAGAGACGTTCCCGCTCGGCTCCTTCAGTGCCGCGCAGTTTTTTGAGCAGTTCATCACGCTGTTTTTGCAGGATCAAATCTTCTTTGAGGACTTCCGCCAGTTCGGGATTGTCTTTTTCAGCACGCAGAATCGGCTCATATCTCCGCCGTGCTTCCATTACACGGGAAAAATACAGCCCCGGGTCTTTTTCGCGGATTTGCTCCAGTTCAGCTGCCAATTCTGGATTATTCTTTTCAAGCCACTGGATAAACTCCTCATGACGCCGTTGAAGATGTTCAAGCCATCGTCCACCGCCAGGCCCCATCGAAGTTGCTCCTTCCGGCCCCGGTCCCAATTCCTTAGGCCCTTGCGGTCCTTCTGTCGGCTCCGGCGGTTGGGGCTGTTCCCCAGGCCGGAAACGCCGCTGCATTTCTAACCGCACCATTTCCTGAAATTTTTCCGGATTGGTCTGACGAAGCTGGCGCAATTCCGCAGCTCGATTTGGGTCCTCCTGTTCCAGACGGGACAGAAAACTTTCCAGCCGTCGCCCAGACCATGGCTCTTCCAGAGGCGGCGGTTCGTCCTCTGTCCAGATATCCGTTGACGGCTCCTGACCGCATAACGCTGTAAGCCCGCTCCATAAAAACAAAAGCACGAAGAACAGAATTCCTGCCCGAGGGGCCTTCAAAGAGGGAAAAATCATCAATTCTATCCTTTCCAGAAATCAGCTTGGGCTATAAGTGTCATTTCTTCAATCTCGTTGCCTGCGTCTGTTTCCCACGAATCATTTTTTTCGGCGATTTCTTCATCATATATCTGCTTGGAAATGTCATCTAATGTTGAGGAGATTTCTGATACGGTATCATCAGAGAAGAACTCCTGAATAACAGTCGTGCCAATCACAACGGGCGACTCAGAAGGAAGAATCCTATGATGACCGACAACCCACAGCATACTGATTGCAGCCAAAAGACACGCTGCTGCGGCTGTCAGAATTCGACGAGAAACAATTTTTCTTTTGGTTCGAACAGCGAGTTCTTGCTCCAACGATGCTTTGATATGGGCAATTACTTCAGGCCGAGGCCAAGGTGACATACCCCCCGCTACGAGCGCATCTCCAACTTCAATCTCGGAGGCAGCCCGAGCGGCCTGTTCTTTGTCATAAAAACGGCCAAGAAGTTTTTCAAGTTGTTCTCTGCTTTCTTTCATTGGAATCTTCCATCCATTCTTTCAGTTTTTTCAGTCCCCGATGCACCTTGGAAAGGGTTGTGCCGATGGGCTCTTGACGCATTTCGGACAAATCCTTAAAACTGAAATCCCCGTAAAACCGCATCATAATCAGCTCCGCCGTTTCCGCATCGAGCATTTTCAGTCCCCGCTGCAATCGGTCCGATAAGTCGCCATCGATTTCTTTGGCCGGTTCAGATTCTATTTCGTCCAAAGCGGCCTTTTCCTCAAGAAGACGTTTCTGGCGATATTGTTTTCTTAAACGATCACGAAACAGATTGGAGGCAATTGTAAAGAGCCATTTTTCAAAAGAGCCGCCTTCAAAAGAGCTGATTTTCTCGAGCAGCCGCATATATAAATCGCTCAGCAGCTCTTCACTGGTATCACGATTGCCCGTCAAGCGGTAAAAATAACCATAGCAGCGGCCCGAATACAAATCAACGAGTCGGCCAAATGCAGCCGGATTTCCGCGTTTGCATTCCTCAAGAAGCTCTACAATGTCCGGCTGCTCACTCATCTAACTTTTCAATTTCCTGAGGGTTAGACGTTTGGAATTTGCCTTCTATTGCCCTATTGTGAAAAAAGACAACTTATTGTCTATTATAAGATGTGATATGTCTTGTAGATTTGGTTCTCTTCGACTAAAGAAGGGGCTCATCATTGTCTTCCGGCTCATCTGGATCAAATTTCCAGCTGTCCGATTCATCCAGATCTTCAATCTCTCGTTTGAAATACTTGAAAAGCTTGTCCTGGAGGGGCCCCAATTTTTCCTGCCAGGCAGTCATTCCGCGATACATCGAAGTTAAGAGATCTAGACGAAGGAGCTGCCATTTTACAAGACATTCCGGCTCTTTTATATTCACAAATGGATCGCAACGAAAGATTCGTCGCCCGGAAGAGTCTATTTCAAACAGTTCACAATCTTTACACTGAATCATTTTGGTTCCTCCGAAAAAAGAAATTGCGTTCTTGATTTTTTCATCATACCACTTTAGGATACCTCTGACAACTGATACGAATTATCATTTGCAGGAGCAACGAATGGCAAAACCGAGACGCAGGCGAAAAATTGGAAGCAAAAAGCGGCGTGCAAGATGGAAGGTTCGCCACAAAATCAGCTGATGGGCAGCTGTTTTGGGGACGTCTGAACTTATGCTCAGACAAAAAGATGCGGAATGGAATCGGATTCTGCGATTCATTTCGCTTTCTTTTTTATAGAGAGTGGATGCAAGGTGAAATCCTGTACCATAACTTTTCTCCCGGACGAGCACACCGTCCAAGTTCACACGGGAATCACACTTCTCGAAGCGGCAGCCCAGGCGGGTCTTTCCTTGTATTCTCCGTGCGGCGGCAGCGGGGTCTGCCGGAAATGCCGCGTCTTTCTGGAGCCGTCCGGCAAAGAAGTGCTGGCTTGTCAATACGGGGTTTATGAAGACCTGACAGTCACAATTCCGCCCGAAAGCCGTCCTCTTCAGGGGCAAATTTTCGAACATGGAATTCGGCAGGAACAGGCAATAGACCCCCGTTTTCAAAAGTATTTTCTTTTTCCAACCCCTGTCTCTTTAAGCCAAACAATCGAATATCTTGCCGGGATTTTATCCAGTCCAGTCCAGATTCATCCGGATGCTTCTGTATCGGACAAACTGTTGAATTGTCCGGAAGGCATTACAGCCGTTTTGATTTTCGAAAAAGACCGGCCGTATGTACTTTGCTTTGAACAGGGGGATACGACAGACCGCCTTTATGGAATTGCTGCTGACATCGGAACCACCACATTGGTTCTTTACCTGATGAATCTTAAAGATGGCCGTCTTCTGCAAACGGCTTCTGCCATCAATCCTCAAACTCAGTATGGCGATGATGTCATCGGAAGAATCTTTTATGCCCAAACCCCTGAAGGGCTAAACCGGCTTCAGCAATGCCTGGCGGCTCAATTAAACAAAATGATCAGTGAATTGTGCAGAAAACAAGTGATTCCCCATGATAGTATTTACGAAATCACCGCGGTGGGGAACACGACGATGAACCATTTGCTGCTCGGCTATCCTGTTTACTCGCTCGGGCAAGCCCCTTATTGTGCCTATTCCCTCGACTGCTGTGACAAAATTGCCTCGCAGGCGGGACTGCACATTCATCCTGTCGGCCGTCTTTATACAGTAGAAAATGTTGCCGGTTTTGTCGGTTCGGATACCGTTGCCGCTGCTTTGTCAGCAGGAATGGATAGCCGCGAACCGATTTCCCTTCTTGTGGATATCGGGACAAACGGAGAACTCGTTCTTGGCAATAAAAATCAGCTGCTTTCAGCAAGTTGTGCGGCCGGACCTGCCTTGGAAGGGGGGCGGATTCTTTACGGCAGCCGGGCTCAAAAGGGGGCTGTCCAGCGAGTTCTGCTTGCAAATGGGGACATTGTTCTGGACGTCATTGGAACAGAGCCGCCGCGAACTATCTGTGGAAGCGGTCTGATTGACGCCGTGGCTGTCATGCTCGAAGTCGGTATTCTTACACCCACCGGTGCTTTCGGCGACTTTTCTTCCCTTCGCCAGAAACTTCCGCCTGCTCTCGCAGAACGGCTGATTCGGTTTGAAGAGCAGCCGGCCTTTGTTCTGGCCTGGCAGGAGCATTCAAATAAACCAGCTGTTTTGCTGACGCAAAGAGATATCCGACAAATCCAGTTGGCAAAGGCTGCTATTTATACGGGGATTGTCCTTTTGCTCCAGAAAATGGAAATAACTATCGAAGGGGTCGAAACCATTTTTCTGGCTGGTGCTTTCGGCAATTATATTCAAAAAAGCAGTGCGATACGAATTGGACTTTTGCCGGTTGTTAAAGAAGAAAAAATCCGCTTTATCGGCAATGCCGCCGGCAGCGGTGCCCAGATGATTTTGCTCAATCGGCAATGCAGACAGATTGCCTCCGAATTGGCCGGAAAAATCGAGTATATTGAAATTGCCCGCCAGCCGGCTTTTCAGGATATTTACACTCATTCAATGTTATTTGAATAAAGAAGATAAATAAGATAGGACAAGTAAACTCCAAGTAGGGCGGTTCCTGCCTGCCGGCTGATTTTGTCGCGAGAAAAAGCAAACCAGGTAAATAATACGCTGACAGCTATCATAACCCAATAATCCACGCCTAAAAAGCGGGGGTGAACCTGAAAAGGGCGGACCAATCCCGAAACTCCAATTACAAAAAGGGTGTTAAAGATATTGGAGCCGACCAAATTTCCAATAGACAAATCATCCTGCCGCTTAAAAGAAGCTGCCAGGGAGGTGAGCAGTTCCGGAAGGGAGGTTCCGACAGCGACGATGGTCAATCCGATAACTGCTTCAGAAAGACCGACCTGGCGGCCTAAAGAGGATGCCCCCCAAATTGTAAGTTTTGCCCCGCCTGCCAGTGAAAGGATTCCAAGAAGAATCTGAGAAATACTCGGCCCTATGGGTTTGGAAGGCATCTTGAGGTGAATTCTCTCTTCCAAAGTTAATTCTTTACCGCTCGAAAACCGTTTTCGCTCACTCCGGATCATGAAAGACAGAAGAACAGCAAAAACGAAGATTAGCAAAGCAGCGGCGGGGCGAGTGAGCTGCCCATTTTTTAAACAGGGCCACAGAAACAAGGCAGTGCCGATCATCAATGGCATGTCACGCCGCAGGGAAGCTCTCTGCACCTGAATCGGCCGAATAACCGCACATAGCCCTCCAATCAGAGCCAGATTGGCTATATTGGAACCGTAAACATTCCCGATCGCAATATCTCCAGAATTGGCCAAGGCAGCGGCGATGCTGGCTGCCGTTTCAGGAGCCGAAGTCCCCATAGCAACAATAGTCAGCCCGATAATAAGGGGACTCATACCCAGACGTCGAGCCAGCGAAACAGAACCTTCCACAAGCCAATCTGCCCCTTTCAGAAGCAAACTTAGCCCTACTATCAGCAACCCAATGTCCCGAAGTATCAGCATCTTCTTTATATCTCTGACTATTGAGGAGAATATCGCTCTTCTATCTAAAAAACAACCCCGGGTAAACCCCGGGGCTTCTGGTTATTTTCAAAAAGCAAACCGGAAAAATCAGATTTTTCCGATAATTAAACTGCAGTTATGACCTCCAAAGCCAAGCGAGTTGCTTAAAACATAGCGGACCTTTTTTTCACGAGCTTGTTTAGGAACAAAATCGATTTTTGGGTCACATTCCGGAGCGACTCTTTCCAGATTTATTGTCGGATGAATGCGTCCCTTTTCAATGGTTTTGGCACAGACTGCAAGCTCGATTGCACCGCTGGCACCTAAGGAATGTCCCAGGCAGCTTTTTGTAGAACTGACCGACAGTTTGTAAGCATGTTCTCCAAAGACGGTTCGGATTGCTAAGGATTCAGCGGCATCGTTCAATTCGGTGCTCGTACCATGAGCGTTAATATAGTCAATCTGGTCTGGATTCAACTGGGCTTGCTGCAAGGCCAGTTTCATTGCTTTGGCAGCTCCGGAGCCGTCCTCGAGCGGGGCGGTGATATGATAGCCGTCCCCGGTAGCCCCATAACCGAGCATTTCTCCGTAAATCTTTGCCCCTCTCCGTTTTGCGTGTTCATATTCTTCAAGAACAAGAACCGCCGCACCCTCGGCGAGAACGAAACCGTCTCGCTCCACATCAAACGGTCGGGAGGCATGCTGGGGGTCCTCGTTGCGCGTGCTCAAGGACTTGAGTGCGCAGAATGAAGCCAGTCCGATCGGAGTTAATGCGGCCTCTGAGCCGCCGGTAATCACTATATCACTGCGTTCGCAAAGAATATTGTAGAAGGCCTCTCCAATAGCATGAGCGGCCGAAGCACACGCAGTAACTACACACATATTGGGGCCTTTGAGCCCATATTGAATCGATATGCAGCCGCTGGCGGCATTCCCCATTAGTTTAGGAACACAGAAGGGGGACACCTTTCGGGGGCCTTTTTCAAGAAGACGAAGATATTGCTCTTCAATCTCCTTAATCCCGCCAATTCCCGTACCTACAATGACACCGACCCTGTCCTTGTCTTCCTTTTCAAAATCAAGCCCGCTATCGGAAACTGCCTGAATGGCAGACGCAAGAGCCATCTGGGTAAACCGATCCATTCGTCGGCCTTCTCGGGAAGGGACATAGTTGTCAATATTGAAGTTTTTGATTTCTCCGCCAAAATGGACAGAGAAGGTCGATGTATCAAATGATTCAATAGTGGAAATTCCGCTTTCACCGCGACAGAGGGCCTCAAAAAGCGCATCTGCCGAATCTGCCAAAGCAGTAATACACCCGAGCCCTGTTATAACAACACGACGCTCCAATTTCATGGGTGTGCAATTTACTCCTCTTCCTTTTTGCTTTGGCCCTCGGCGCCTTTTTTCTTCATAATCTCAACAATGTAATCAATAGCCGCCCCAACTGTTTGGATTTTCTCGGCCTCTTCGTCCGGAATGCTTAGGTCGAACTCGTCCTCAAACTCCATGACCAGCTCGACCGTATCCAGCGAATCTGCATTGAGATCATTGATAAAAGATGTTTCGCGAGTAATTTCCGACTTGTCCACGCCCATTTGTTCGCTGACGATTTCAATGACTTTCGCCTCAATAGCTTGAACATCAATATCTGCACCCACTGGTTTGACTCCTTACTGAGTATTTGTCCGTTCTGTGTTTTCCAATCCGTTTATATCTGATTTCAGTGATTTCGGCGGTAATATAACCAGACCAAAATCCCTTTTCAATCCTTTTTTAGTCAATTTTTTTACATAGCCATGCCGCCATCAACACAGAGCACCTGTCCTGTAATATACCCCGTCTCATCAGAGGCAAGAAAAGCCGCCGCGCGGGCTACATCTTCAGGGGTACCAAATCGTTTGAGGGGGATCACAGCCATTGCGCCCTCCTTGACGGCATCGGGCAGCACTTGAGTCATGTCCGTCATAATAAAGCCAGGGGCGATACAGTTGGCTGTTATATTCTTTTTGCCGAGTTCGCGGGCAATGGACTTGGTCATCCCAATCAAACCGGCTTTGCTGGCAGCATAATTGGCGGAACCGGCTTGGCCGATGATTCCGGCCACGGAGCTGATACTGATAATACGTCCAAATTTATTGCGAACCATAGAACGAGCGGCCACCCGAGTCGCCGCAAAGGCGGCACGCAGATTTACCGATATAACACGGTCAAAATCTTCATCATCCATTTGAATCATCAGTTTGTCGCGAGTGATACCGGCATTATTGACCAAAATTCCAATCCCGCCGTGTTCCTCAGCGAGTTCTTCGAGGACTTGGGTCAATAAATCTGTCTTTGTAATGTCCAAAACTCGGGTAATAACAGAAAAGCCCTTTTCGGACACCACTTTCGTAAGTTCCGCAAGTTGCCCTTCGTTCAAATCAAGGCCAGCTACTTTCCGACCTTGCCGAAGCAGTTCAAGGACAATGGCTCTTCCAATTCCCCGAGCAGCGCCCGTAACAACTGCTAATCTTTGCTCTGCCATCGATTTTAATCTCCCACTTGGTTTGACATGTTAATCGTTCGGCAGGGCATCAAAAGATTGTGCCGAACCAATATTGATTATTTTTGCCTTTCGGTCAATCCGTTTCATCAGACCGGTGAGTACTCGCCCCGGTCCAATTTCATAAAACACGCTTACCTGGTCCCGAATAAGCCGTTCCATGCACTTTTGCCATAAAATGGGCTGAATAAGCTGCTTGACCAGACCCTGACGAATGGCTTGAGCAGAAGGGTAATATTCTGCATCGATATTAGCGACAACCTGCACATCGTCCGGATCGCGAATTTCAGTTTGTTCGAGGACTTGTTCCAATTTTTGTGCGGCAGGGAGCATAAGGATTGTATGAAAAGCCCCTGCGACGGCCAAGGGGACCGCTTTGATAGCGCCAACTTGTTCAGCCAGTTTGACAGCCCGAAGACAGGCCTCTTTATGGCCGCTGATGACGATTTGTCCGGGACAGTTGAAATTGACCGGCTCGAGGACTTGACCGCAGGCGGCTTCTTTGCACAGTTGGCGGACTTTTTCTTCATCCAGTCCAAGAATACTTACCATCGCTCCTGAAGAGACATCCGCTGCCTCCTGCATGGCCTGGCCCCGTTTTTGAACCAGCCGCAAACCGTCTTCAAAGGAAATCAGTCCTGCTGCATACAAGGCCGTGTATTCTCCCAAGCTTAAACCGGCTGTTACATCCGGCTTTAGAGAAGGCGATACTTCCCCTAAAACCTTCAAGAGCATGGCAGAAACTGCAAAAATAGCCGGCTGGGAACAAACAGTTGAGTTCAGTTTTTCTTCGGGCCCCTCGGCACACAATTGCTTAAGGTCATAACCTAAAATTTCTGAAGCTCTTTCCAGAAGAGCAGCCGCACATGGCCATTTCTCCAGCAGGTCTATCCCCATGCCGATGGCTTGAGCGCCTTGTCCTGGGAATAAAAATGCGGTTTTTTTCATGCCATTTTCTTCCTTGAAATCAGGGGAATTACAGTTGAACTACGTTTGCACCCCAAGTCAAACCGCCTCCGAAAGCGACCAGAAGCACAATATCGCCGCTCTTGACTTTTCCGCTGCGGCAGCATTCATCCAAGGCGATTGGAATAGAAGCGGCCGAGGTATTCCCATATTTATCAATGTTAATAAAAATCCGGTCATCCGTAAAACGCAGGCGTTTGCCCACAGATTCGATAATTCGTGCATTCATCTGATGAGGGATGAACATCGCTATATCTTCGACCTGTAGCCGGCATTTTTCAAGGCATTCATTAACCAGTTCAACGATTCGCCGCACAGCCGTATGATAGACTTCCCGCCCGTTGATATCCATATACACCAGGTCGGGATTTTCGAGCGGTACACTAACCGGATTTCTTGAACCATAGGCCTGGCATTTGAGGGCTTCCCAGCCGGTTCCGTCTGAGAAGGAGGTGCTGTACATGACCCCTTGCGGTCCTTCTGCGGCGGCCTTTAAAACGACAGCGCCGGCTCCATCCCCAAAAAGAATGCAGCTGCTGCGATCTTTGTAATTGGTTATCCGGCTGAGGGTTTCGGCACCGATGATCAACGCCGTGCGATAGCGTCCTGAGCTGAGATACTGCTGGGCTATCGATAAAGAATAAACAAATCCGCTGCAAGCGGCAGACACATCGAATGCCCAGGCATTTTTCGCCCCTATCATGGCCTGAACAAAACAAGCAGTGGATGGGAACACCATTTCCGGTGTTATCGTAGCCACGATAATCAGCTCGATTTCCTCCGGAGTCATTTTCGCTCGTTCCAGTGCATTTCGGGCAGCTTGGGCGGCTAAGGTTGCCGTCGTTTCCCCAGGCCCTGCAATCCGCCGCTCACGGATACCGGTGCGGCTGGTTATCCATTCATCCGATGTGTCGACAATCTTCATAAAGTCTTCGTTGGTCATCACTTTGTTCGGTACGCACGAACCGGTACCGGCTATGATGGCACGCAATGGTAAAAACGAAGGAGTAGTTGGATTATTGAGCATTGGCAAAAACCGTTGATTGAGACAATCGCTGCACAATTTTTTCGTTGATTCGCTGAGTCGAAAACCTGCGGCTGGCCAGAATGGCATTTTTAATCGTCCTGGCTCTGCTGGAGCCGTGACAGATTACCGCCGTACCGTTGACGCCCAGCAAGAGGGCACCGCCGTATTCATTATAATCGTACTTTTTGAAAACATTAGACATTACTTTCTTAAACTGAAGAGCCAACAGCCAATGAGCCTTCAATTCATCTTTGATGGCCCGGAAAATCATATTGACCAATCCTTCTGCGGTTTTTAAAACCACATTCCCAACAAACCCCTCACAAACTACTACGCTGAAGTGACCTTCAAAAATATCCCGTCCTTCCAGATTACCGGCAAAGTTTATGCGGGGGTCGGCCTTGAGAAGAGCACGGGTTTTTTTGACTAAATCGTTTCCCTTGGCCTCTTCTTCGCCAATATTCATAATACCGACGCGAGGATTGGAAATACCGAGCATTTCTTCCGCATAGACACACGACATAACGGCATATTGATAAAGATGGATTGGCTTGCAGACAATATTAGCACCGACGTCGCATACAACAACCGGCCCCCCGAGGGTCGGAAAGACAGTTGCGATACCGGGGCGAAGGACTCCTTCCAAATTTCGCATCCGAAGCTGGCAGGCCGCAACACATGCCCCTGTATTGCCAGCTGAAAGCACGGCATCGACCTGTCGATGGGAAGCAGCGCGAGCCATAATGGCAATGGAACTTTTTTTCTTGTGGCGGATTGCTTCTACCGGAGATTCATTCATACCGATGACTTCCGGGGCGTGAAAAATTCGGAATGTATCCGGCTTGGCTTTTAGACGAACCAAATGCTCCTGAATAATTGCCTCATCGCCAATCAGTATAATTTCATCCTCTTTACCGAGGGCTTCCTTGGCCTCTAATGCACCGGCAATAATTTCAGCCGGAGCATAGTCGCCTCCCATTGCGTCAATGGCAATCCGCATAATATTATTTTTCCGACTCTTGGCCGAGTTTTAGGGTGGTTTTGGGATTTACATATCCACATTTACTGCAAGCCGCATGGGGCAGTTTGGCCTGGCCGCAGTGCGGACAATACGAATAGTTCGTCGGTTTCAGACGATGATGGCTCCGACGCGTGCGTGTCCTTGACTTACTCGTTTTTTTCGTTGGAAGCATAATTCACTTTCTCCTGGCTCAATTTCTGAAATAAACAAAAAATATCCTCTTTGTCCGCAAGGTTCCATCTTCTGAGAGGAAAACTTTTTGAGTTTACATCAAAAAGCACACTTTTAAGTACCAAAGCCGCTGCTGTTCGTAAAGTAAATTTTTGAGAAGAAAGTTCTTATAGCCCCAGAATGGGTGTTTGTCAAGCAGGAAAAGGCAATTCTCACCCTAAAAATCCCAAATTTTTCCTTTTCAAATTGCATTTTTTTGTGTAAAAAATTAAAAGTTTCAAAATATTATTATAGAGAATTGAGGAAAAAAGAAGTCTGCTTCGAAAGGCAAAACGAAGAAAATGGCAGCCAAACGGTATGACCATAAAGCATTGAGTGAAGCCATCCGACAGGGTCAGGCCCGGATGAAGCGGATGATGCAGAGCAGTCGTGCCGAACAAGAGCCCCCAGCTCCGCCGGTTCCAAAGCAGCCGGACAGAGAGCATGCGATGGTGGGTATGAGACCAATGCGGGCTGAACAGAAAAAACCGTACCGATTTAATCAGGGCACCTTTGTTATCGCTGCGGTTTTTCTTCTGGTGATTGCTTTTTTATTTTGGGTAAACAAAAGTAAAGAGCGGGTGCAATCTGAGCCGATCGTGCTCGAAAAGACGACTTTCGCAGATCCGGCCAAGCCTAAGCCTCTACCGTCTAAACCCGCTGCGGCTCCGCAGAGCCCGATGCCTGCTAAGACCGTTCAAACGCCGGCTGCCGTACCGACGGACAACAAATCGGTTCAGACGCCTTCTTCGAGCCCCACTCTGCCTGCGGAGTTGAAACCGGCCCAGCCGGCACAGGAACCGCCTAAACAAGCTGGCCCGGAAAAAGACCATGTCATTGTTATTGCAACCTACGCAAACCGAGAACACCTGATTCCGGTACAGGCATATTTTGAAGCCAACGGAATCAAAACGGAAATTATGCGGCGAGGCAGCTACTATCTGCTAGTCACGAAGGACCGCTTTGAGTCACCCCTAAAGGCAGGGACGGACGGTCAGCAAATGCTTAATAAAATTAAGTCGCTTGGGGCCCAATACAAAGCCCCTGACGGTTATGAGAATTTTGGACGCACCCCTTTTCAGGATGCGTACGGGATGAAAGTTAAGACAAATTAGTCTGTGAGAATTTGAGGAGTACACAATGTCGATCGATCGTTCTTTGAAACTGAAAGATTCCTTAAAGAGACACCGCAATGTGCTCTCGCGGGGAGAAAGAATTGAAATCCTCAAGAAGGAAGAACGCTGGGAAGAAGGCAAAGTAATGGGGCTCCCGAAGGTCGTTCATCGCAAAAGCAGTGTGGGCAAGAAAGCCGCTGTTAAGAAAGAAACAGCGGAAGGGCAGGAAACCGCTGCCAGTGCTGCCCCCTCAGCGGCTGGCTCCAAATAAGAGCTGAATTGTTGATTTTGACCGGGCGCCTTGGTTTGACAATTTTCATACGGTTGAGGATTCGATTCATAAACGGATTTTTTAGATGACAGACTATCTGGCTCAGAGAACTCGAAAAATCGATGCCAGCGGCATTCGCAAGGCGTTTGCTCTGGCAGGCACCCTTCAGAATCCGGTTAATTTCTCGATTGGGCAGCCGGATTTCGACGTTCCTGACCCCATCAAAGAAGCGGCAATCCTCGCCATTCAGGAAGGATGGAATCGGTATTCCCAGACGAGCGGCGATTCGCGTCTGCTCGAAAGGGTTCAGGAAAAAGTCCGTCAGGATACCGGCTGGGATAACCCTCTATGCATGGTTACCAGCGGTGTCAGCGGGGGGCTGCTCCTGGCTTTTTTGGCTTTGGTGGATCCGGGGGATGAGGTGATTATCGTCGATCCTTATTTTGTTATCTATAAACAACTAACCAATCTGCTGGACGGGCGCTGCGTTTTTGTCGACAGTTATCCTGATTTCCGACTGCCTATAGCCCAGATTGCCGCTGCAGTGACCCCAAAGACGAAAATGATTATCCTGAATTCGCCATCTAATCCAACCGGTACAGTCTATACAGAAAAAGAAGTCCTGGCTATAGCAGAAATTGCCAAAAAGCATGACCTGATTCTTCTGATTGACGAAATTTATGATGCTTTCTGTTATGAACAACCCAATCCCTGCGTAGGGCGATTTTACGAAAAAACCCTGCTTCTGAGGGGTTTCAGCAAGAGTGCAGCGATGACGGGCTGGCGGGTGGGATACGCAGCCTGCAGTCCCATTCTGGGACCGCTGATGGAATGTATGAATATTATTCAGCAGTATTCATTTGTTTGTGCACCTACCCCTTTTCAAATTGCGGCTATTACCGCTCTTGATTATGACAATCGTCCCTATATTCAGCAATATCGCCAAAAATGCGACCGCCTTGTAGAGGGTCTGAAGGGGTACTATACTCTGCAAAAGCCAGGGGGGGCTTTTTATCTTTTTGTCCAGAAACCGGATTGGGCTGCAAACGCTTCGGAATTTGTCAAAACGGCGATTGAGAATAATGTTTTAATTATACCCGGTAACGTTTTCAGTGAAAAAGATACCCATTTTCGCATCAGTTATGCAGCTGCAGACCGAGACATCGAGAGGGGGATTGATATATTAAGGCGGTTGGCAAAACGATAGAAAACTTTTATCAAACTCCCTTTTTCCATTTTCTCTTGACAAGGGAGGGGGGCCGCTTTTTATTTTTCTAAGTTTCTGCCTTATCTCCCTGCATTTGTTAGCGAATACAAAGTTAATGCAATACAAGAGAGAGCAAAAACGGATCAGACTATTCATATAATTTGTCAAGTTTTCGGGGGGCTGGGAATCTTCCTTCTCGGAATGAAAAATATGTCCGAGGGGATGCAGGCCGTAGCAGGAGAGCGCCTTCGCAAATTAATTGGGGCGCTTACAAATAACCGGCTGATGGCCTGCGGGGTGGGACTGCTGGTAACCATGATTATTCAATCCAGCTCTGTTACCACAGTGATGGTGGTTGGGTTTGTCAATGCGGGGCTGATGACGCTTCTTCAGGCCATCGGCGTTATCATGGGGGCTAATATTGGAACCACCATTACGGCATGGCTTTTAGTAATCAAACTCGGCCAGTATGGGCTGCCGCTGCTGGGGGTAGCGGCGTTTTTTTATCTGTTTTCCAAGCACGAGAGGGTCCGTTTTACGGCCATGTTTCTGATGGGGCTGGGAATGGTCTTTTTCGGTCTGGAACTGATGAAAGACGGGTTTTCACCCCTTAAAGATTCGCCAATGTTCACCAACTGGTTTCTCCGTTTTCACCCAGATACTTATTTAGGAATCTGGAAATGTGTTTTGGTAGGAGCTCTTTTTACAGGAATTATTCAATCTTCAGCCGCTACTATTGGTATCACGCTTGGTCTGGCTGACACAGGGATTATCAGTTTTCCGGCCGCTGCGGCACTGATTCTTGGTGAAAACATTGGAACGACGGTAACAGCGCTGCTGGCCTCTATTGGAGCCAACGCCAATGCCCGCAAAGCTGCCTATGCCCATTCCCTGTTTAATGTTTTCGGTGTTTGCTGGGTCAGCGTGATTTTCCCCTTGTACCTTGAAATGATCAACGGAATTATTACAGATCGAAAACTCAGGACAGTTCAGACTTTGGCTGTTTCAGAAAAAGATGACCCGATTGTCTATACCTATGCCCAAAAAGTTGGAATCCCCACGTCCGCCATCGTCAGGATTTCCTCGGAGGCCATAACCAACCCAAATTCTCAATTGCCGAATAAGCCGTTTATGCTGGCCGCCGACTTTATGGAAGCGGTGAAAAAAAGAAACTTACCGGAGCAGCCGGTCTATATCAAAGACCGTACAGTCCGATATCCTTTTTCTCAGCCGGCTATCGCCCTGACCCATACGCTCTTCAATATTTTTAATACGATTGTTTTTCTGCCTTGGGCGGGGGTACTGGCTCGGATTGTGTCCTGGCTTGTCCGGGAAAAGCCGGCTGCCGAAAAACGCCGTTTGACTTATTTGAATGTGCGAATGCTCGATACGCCAACTATTGGGATTCAGCAGTCTCTCAAGGAAGTAATCCGGATGGGGCGGACTGTTCTTCAAATGATGGATGAACTTAGGTCCGTGCTTACCAATGAAGAGCCGGACCGTCAAATGGTAGATGAAATTTTTCAGAAAGAAACCGATCTGGATGTCATTCAAATGGAGATTGTGCAGTTTCTGGGAGATATTCTTTCCGGAAATATTCCCCACGAGGTGATTGACGGCAGTCTCCGGCAGATTCGAATGGCTGATGAATTCGAGTCGATCAGCGATTATATTGCAGCGATTCTGAAGCTGCGTCTTAAGATGCGGGACAATCATTTGGTCTTCACGCCGGAGGGGCTGGAGGATATCCACTCTCTCCATGATAAAGTGATGGAGTATCTTCGAATGATTCAGGCCGTTTTCGAAGGAGATAATGCTTCAAAGGAGTTTTTCAGTGAAGCGCAGAATAAGGCCAGAGCCATTACCATGTATATGAAGGAGTACCGGGCCAAGCATCTCGTACGTGTCGAAAAGGGCCTGGCCAGTCCGCTCAAGAGTTTGATTTACACGGATATGCTTTCTGCCTATCGCCGCATCAAAGACCACGCCTTCAATATTGCAGAAGTCCTGGTAGGGGAAAAATAAGGAGCTTTTTTGCGGGAAGGGGGGTGAAGAGGTTTTCAAGCGAAAGTTTTTCGTTGTCTTTTCAGGTTTGTCGGATAGAATACGGCAAAGATGTGTGCAAGGAGTCGAACGATGAACCTCTTTTCAGGCCATTGGCCTTATTCAAAGATAGCAGGGCTTTCGCCGGCCGGCCGAGCAGGACTGATTCTGCTGATGCTGGCGGCAGCTGTTCTGTCTGCCGCGTCCGATTCCCCTCCTCCCGTCAAGCGAGCAGTGGTGATTACATGCCATGAGACAATCGATGACGGGCTCTATCGGTCCATTGTGCGGCGGGGCAATGAAGCTGTTCGGGCGAAAGCTGACTATCTGATTCTGGACATCAGCACCTATGGCGGACTGGTGGAAAGTGCCGACAACATCAGCAAATATCTCATTCTTGACATCGGCAAAAAAATACACACGGTCGCCTATGTGAGCACTGAAGCCATCAGTGCCGGTGCGATGATCAGTGTATCCTGCAAAGACATCATTATGCGGGAAAATACGACAATCGGCTGCAGCGCCCCGCTGGCGATGGGCGGTCAGCTCGAAGGAGCCGAGCGGGAAAAGGTCGAAAGTTTTGTCCGTGCCGCCTTCAGCCGGGCAGCTCAAGCCAATGGGTATCCGGAAGCTCTTTTGAAAGCGATGGTCAGCCAGAATCTCGAAGTCTGGCAAGTCCGGAACAAAAAAACCGGGCAAAATGAGTATTTCGAAAAAGAATATCTGCCCGCTGATCCGAATACGTATGACCTGGCAAATCGCAAACTGGTCGTCAAGGAAGGGGAGCTGCTGACCCTAACCGCCTCCAAGGCCCTCGAGTACGGAATTGCCCGGGCGGTTGCGGCTGATCTGGATGAGGCGATTGCTTTTTTAGAAAAAAGAGACGGCGCAGTTTTTGAACGCCCCATCCCGCAGTTAGAAACGACTTGGTCTGAAGAACTGGTTCGTTTTCTGAATTCTCCTCTCGTTGTGAGTATTCTTGTCCTTGGGATCCTGCTGGGTATTTATGTTGAGCTGAACACCCCCGGCATCGGTTTGCCCAGTGCTGTGGCACTGACGTGTCTGGTTATTTTGGTCGGCAGCAAATATCTGATCGGACTGGCCAACTGGGTTGAAATTGCGATTTTGGCGGTGGGGATTATTTTGCTGCTGATTGAGATTTTTGTTATCCCCGGCTTCGGCCTGACCGGTACAGCCGGCATTCTATGCATCTTTGCGGGGCTGTTGGGGATGATGATTAAAAATGCTCCGGACGAATTTCCCTGGCCGAAGGGAGACGGCGAATGGAAGGTCTTTCTGGATAACCTGACCGGTCTTTCGCTGGGATTTCTGCTCTTTTTCATCATTGCCTATTTGCTGGCCAAATACTGTTTTGCCAAAGGCACCCTCTTCAAAAGAGTTGTTTTAACCGAATCGGTTCCTTCCGTCTCGTTGTCTATCAGCGCGACCGGCCTGCCAGAAGGCGAAGAAACTCCCTTACAGCGGGGCGACATCGGGATAGTTGTGAGCACCTGTCGGCCGGCCGGCACCGCCCGTTTCGGGGACAAGATTGTGGACGTGGTTTCTGAAGGAGAGTTTATTGAGACGGGCCGGACGGTTGTTATTCAAAATATTTCAGGAAATCGAGTAATTGTCAAAGAGCAGGAGAAAAAGCAATGATAGCGGATATATTATGGCTGGCATTGGCAGTTTTTCTCTTTGCTGCTTGTGCAATCCTTTTGGTTTTTGAAATCTTTATCCCGAGTTTTGGGATTCTGACGATTTTATCCCTTGCCTGTCTGGCAGGAGGAATCGCCATTTTTTTTGCATACGGCACTTTGGCTGGATGGATAGGCGTTGGTATAGCGGCAATTTTAATCCCCTTGATTTGGTTCTGGACCTATCGGCTTTTTCCTCAAACCTCCATTGGTCGCAAAATGATTCTCGGCAAACCCGATACAGGCAGGGGGGATGCAGTCCCCGACTGTCAGGACCTTCAGCAGATGCTTTCCAAGGTCGGGATTGTCCGTACGCCGCTTCGGCCCGTCGGCATCTGTGATTTTGACGGTCGCCGTCTCGAGTGTGTCTCTGAAAGAGGTTTCGTGGATGTTAATCAAAAAGTTAAGGTGATCCGGGTAGAGGGGGCTACGCTGACCGTTCGGCCGGTGGACGAAAAAGAGTAAAAAAAGTCTCAAAAAGCGCTTTTATTATAATGATAGCAATAACGATGGTGTTTTTTAGAAAGGAGTAGTTATGGCACGAATAATGGAACATTTTATTCTTCTGTCTGAAATTCCGATTCAATTCAAAATCGTACTTTTCGTGATTGTCGGCATCTTTATATTGGCCTTTCTGATGGTTGTCCTGAAATACGGAAGTTTATGGCTCCAGGCCTGGCTTTCCGGTGCCCACGTTTCCCTTTTGGAGCTGATTGGGATGACCTTCCGCAAAGTGGACCCCCGTGTCATTGTCCGATGTCGGATTATGGCCTGCAAAGCAGGACTGGAACTCACCACCGCGCAGCTCGAAAGTCATTATCTGGCAGGGGGGCGTGTGGCGAATGTGGTGCGAGCTCTGATTGCCGCTGACCGTGCCAATATCAACCTGTCCTGGAAAGTGGCTACGGCAATCGACCTTGCCGGACGCGACATCCTGGACGCTGTGCAGACCAGTGTCAATCCCAAAGTTATTGACTGCCCGGATCCCCGAAAGGGCAAGGAAACCGTTGATGCAGTGGCTCAAGACGGAATTCAGCTGAAAGCCAAGGCGAGGGTAACGGTGCGGGCCAATATTGCTCGACTCATCGGCGGAGCCACGGAAGAAACCATTATTGCCCGTGTCGGCGAAGGCATTGTGACAACGATTGGAGGCTCCCTCACCCATAAAATGGTTCTCGAAAATCCGGACAAAATCTCCAAATCGGTCTTGGCCAAGGGGCTGGATGCGGGAACTGCCTTCGAGATTCTCTCCATTGACATTGCAGACGTGGATGTCGGCGAGAATATTGGCGCCAAACTTCAGGAGGCCCAGGCCGAAGCGGATTTAAAACGTGCCAAAGCAGAAGCAGAAAAACGGCGTGCAATGGCCGTAGCCAGGGAACAGGAAATGAAAGCTCTTGTGGAAGAAAACAAGGCCAAAGTAGTCCTAGCGGAGGCCGAAGTTCCCAAAGCCATTGCAGAGGCATTCCGGAAAGGAAACCTTGGAATTATGGACTATTACCGAATGAAGAATATCAATGCCGATACTTCTATGCGGGATTCGATAGCACGCGGCGGGGACGAAAAGAAAGGGGAATAAGGAATGAGCTTTTGTGGATATATTGGCTCTGTTCTGGCTGATGCCGGGGATATTTTTGAAATTGTTATTATCGGCATCTTTATTTTGTTTTCTGCTGTTGCAAACCTGATTCATGCCGCAGCAGCAAAAAAGAAAGAGCAAGCCCTTGAGGAGCAAAAATCAACTGCCGGCATTAAAGAAAGTCCGGCTCCTCAAAAGATGGAAGCTCGTCAACATCAACGGCTGCCTTATGCAAAAATGGCAGAGAAGTCGCCTTTGGTATCTCGCGAGGATACATCAGCTTCGATGCCCAAAATAAGTCCTTTTAAGCCGCTAAAGGTTCTTTATCCGGTTGCTCAGCTCGCAGGACAGCGAAAAGATGCTGTCTCCCGGCCGGTCCCCATTACCCAGCCAAAACCGGTGCAGCCCAGAACAGCTCCGATAGAAGTTCAAAAACGATCGGTGAAAACAGCAACAAGAATCGATCAAGAAGCATCCAAAGGGATAGATATCGTCTATTTGCGGAAAATACTGAAAAATCCGAACCAGATTCGTTATTTAGTGGCGGCTTCAGAGATTCTGGACAAACCTTTATCGCTTCGTTAAAAGGGGTTTCGCTATCAAAGGGCCTGCTTGAGTGTAGAAAATCAGGACGGGCCTTTTTATTTTTCCGCCCCCCTATTACGTCCCATAATGTATCTTATGTTGCATTCACGAGAGGGCGGTTATTCCGTATCCAATTGTTCTAAAAGAAGTTATGTGAAAACTACTCCAGCGGCCTGTTTTATTGGGATGTGACCGCTTGCGGCAGGATATTTTCCATCATCTCTGAAAGCTGTTTCCATGTACTTAAGGTTCTGTCAATCAGTCCTAAATTTTCGAGTACTAATTCAATATTTTGATAAAGACCTAAGCTGTCTTCCTGCTGCATGACGGCTTTGAGATGCCGCATGGCACGTGTAAACTGCTTTTGATCGCAGAACAGGATGGCTGTTCGGTAATGGAGCTGCATCAGATTCTGATCCACCGGTGTCTGAGTTGTTATGAGTTGGAGGGCCTCCTGAGTGCGGCCCATTTCGAAACAGCACATAGCCATCTTCGTATTTGCCCGATAATGGGTGTTGTTGATTTCGATTGCTTTTTGGAAAAATCCAACGGCTTCTTCGTAATGTCCGCCGCTCATCAGCAGAATCCCGTATTTATAATATACATCTGCACAACTGACCCGCTTAGCAATCTGTTTTTGGTGGGCCAGCAGTACATCTTCCATCTGGATAGCTGTTTTTTCAATTTCACCATGCAAAATCCGATGAGCATCCAAGGCGGCCTGAAAATAAAGAATGGCGGTTTCTGAATAAAGAAGCCCGCTATTCTGCTGAATCGCTGCCCCCAATGCAATTGTTTGCTCCGCTTCCTCAGTTTGTCCAGCAGCGTATTGCGCCCGGCATAGTCCCATATAGGCATCCACAATCTCGTCATTGATTTCAGCCGCCTGGTTAAACTGTTCCGCTGCCAGCGTATATTGATGATTGCGAAGATACTGGGTACCCAGTTTGATAGCTGCCTCCAGGTAATTCGGCTGAAGCCGCAGCGCGTTCTCGTAATGAGTGATCGCTTCTGCGGGTTTTTGGCTTTGACTATATATATCCGCCAAATGCAGATACAAATCCGGCTGAGGTCCTGTCTGTTCCATCAGTCCAAGGATATTTTCGAGGGCTTGTTCATAACAGCCGTTTTCGAGCAGATTGTTGATTTCCTCGCTGGGGCAATCTTCTCTGAAATTGTCTGGATGCGACAAAATTGCCATATTGAAGGTATCAATTGCTTCCGCCGCTCGACCGTTCATCAGATATAAATTGCCCAACAGAACGTGAGCGCTGATGTCTTCAGGGTGTTCGGTGGTGAGCATTTCATATTCCCGAATGGTTTTATCCAGACGGCCCGACTGCAGATAAATTGCCGCCATCCGAAGACGCGGCAGCTGAAGATGGCTTTTGAATTTGATGCAGTCCTGATAAAATTCGACTGCTTCGGTCAGATGTCCCATTCGCTCCTGGCAGTACCCCATTGCATACAGAGCCATTGTATTGTTCGGCTGTCTCAGATAGACGCTTTGGAGCTGCTCGTAGGCGGCCTGGATATCATTACGATACAAACAAAGGGCAACTGCGGTCATGTGTCCAAAAACACAATTCGGATATTCGAATAAATACCCCTTCATTTTTTCCCCTGCCGGCCGAAATTCATGCCTGCCTAAATGCTCAAGCACATCATCCAGCTCATTCTGCCACGGAGGAGGAGCCGGCTGATGCTGAGTGCGGAGTGTCATTAACCAGTGCCATATCAGTTCAGCGGTATCCACCGTAATTGCTTTTCCAAAAATCTCAAGCAGTTTACTCATAAGAAAGCACCATTCTCAGTTGAATCGATGTTGTTTTCCCTTTGCAATCTTCTGCAGGTGTTATCGACACACCCCCTCTGGGGGTTAAGGAATCCAAGAGCTCGATACTCAAAAAAGGACCTCAAAAACCGTGAAAACAGTCAATTTTAGCGAATGTAGCGGCTGGCGGGATAAAAGGAACTATACAAACGGGAAAGGCCTTGTAACCTCTTTATTTACAAAGGGATAGAAATCATTTTGGAGGGGACACTTTAACCCCTCTGCTGGCTTTGGGACAGAGTTAGGAAAAGTCTCCCAATTTAAGCAGAAGTTAGTCCGCTTGGTCTGTTCTGGAGGGCTTGTCCATCTCGTTAAAGTAAGCCAACGTACGCTCCAGTTTGTCGGTCAGATGTTTCAATTTCAGCATGGTACGCACCCGAACGACCAGTTCCCATTTGTTAATGGGTTTGCTTAGAAAATCATCCGTTCCGGACTGGATGGCTCGTTCAATATCTCCCAATTCATTCAAGGCGGTTACCATAATCACAGGAATGTCTTCCGTCTCGGGATTGCTTTTAATCCGACGGCAAACTTCGAACCCGCTGATTCGCGGCATCATTACATCCAGGAGCACCAAATCCGGCTGATGACTTTTTACCAGTTCCAAAGCTGTATAGCCGTCTGCGGCAGAAATTGTCCGACACTCAACATCTTCCAAACAAGCCAAGATCAGCTCAAGGTTTTGAGGATTATCATCTACCACCAAAACCAAGGGCAATTTATTGTCGACAATGTCCATCATATTTATCCAATCTAAAAAACAACAAAAATAATTCAATCCATTTGCCGGACTTTGTCAAGAAATTCTCGAACGGCGGGCTTGAGAAAAATGGCCTCAGGGTCCTCCACCACTTTTAAAACCGCCTTTGCGGCCTGAATCGCGCAGTCCATCGCCGATGCCTGACAGTCAAGGAAGAAAACCTGTCGATTGCGTACTTCGCAGAATCCGCCTCCGCCTCCTCCCATCGCTTCCTGTCGAATCACAACCTGCCGGCTCGAAAGCAGCTCCAGCAACTCGTCAAGAATGCTTTGATAATCCATCTCTTCAATCTTCAAGAAAAAACACAACTTGACCGATATTATTTGACAGAGATAGAGTATCTTTTATTGTAAGAAATGACAAGGATTTTTGTTTTTCCGCTATGTTAAAATAGGAAGAACCAGTTGAATACGATTGAAAAACGCCAAAGTCTGCATCGAAAAATCGAACTGGTAAAACGAAAAAATCAGGAACTCTCCGAACAAATCCGACAATTGGAACAACTGTCTCTTGTCGGTAAAGCGTGGGCGATGGTTGCCCATGAAATCAACAATCTGCTTACCCCGCTTACCAATTATGCCCAGATTGCCCTTCAGCAATCCGATGATTCCGAATTAGTACAAAAGGCATTAAAAAAGGCGGTCCGGCTGGGAAACCAAGCCGCTGAAATACTCCAGCAAGTTCCTGTATTGGCCGGCCAGAAAGAAGTAAAGAAAATCCGATATGAAATCAGACAGTTGGTCGAAGACGCCTTTTCTACGATAGCCCGTGATTTTCAAAAAGATGGGATTCGAGTGATAAAAGATGTTCCAGAGGAACTTTCTATTCCAATGGATCCCGTTGGCATGCGGCAGGTTCTTATCAATCTAATTTTAAATGCTCGCGAATCAATGTTTGCCAATAGAGGCGGACGGCTCACTGTTCGGGCCAATCCTTACCTGGAGGGGGTGCAGATCCATATTTCAGATACCGGCTGCGGGATTCCGCCCGATCAGACAAAAGATATTTTCAAACCGTTTTTCACCACCAAAGACGGAAAAGACGGCCGCCGAAAGGGACACGGCGTCGGCCTGGCTTTTTGCAAGCATGTCATCGATAGCCACGGCGGGACTATTCAGGTACAATCTGAGCCCGGCCATGGAACCATTTTTACTCTTTGGTTGCCGGACAAGCCCTAATCTCTTATACTCCTGAGGATAACGAGTAAGGGAAATTTATCGTGGCAGCCGGGTGGCAATATCTATGGCGGATTTTCCTGATGGCAGTCTTGCTGTCTTGTTCCGCTTTTTGTTCCGCTTCCGAAACCGCCTTTTTTCATCTTTCTCAACGTCAGTTAAGTTTGTTTTCAAAGTCGTCCTCATCAACGGAGCGGCTTGTTTATCAGCTTCTTCTCCAGCCCAGTCGCTTTTTGTCCGCTATCTTATTTGGCAATATGCTGGTAAATGTCTCGTTTTTTGCCCTGGCCAGCGTTTTCTCGTTTAAGATTAGCAAAGACTTCAGCCCCATCGCAGGGTCTTTTTGTGCCCTCCTTTTTTTTGTAATTTTAGTGCTTTTCGGCGAAATGCTCCCGAAATCTCTGGCCTACTCCAATGCCCCGCGTTTCTGTCGCTGGGCCTCGTTACCCTGCTGGCTCAGTTTTCAGGTTTTAGGGCCTATTACCGCTGGATTGGATTTTTGCCTCGTCCGTCCATTCTGTCGGCTGTTTCTCGGCAGCCGGTGCCATTCGCCTCACCGCCCTGCTAATGCGGCTTATCTAAATCTTTTATTTGATTCCTCAACCCGTCAAGGGCTGCTGACCCCAGATGAAAACCAGATTCTGATGGAAATAGTCCATTTAGGTTTTTTGAAGGTCCGGCATATTATGGTTCCACGTGTGGATATGCCCGCCTGCGAGGAAAAGACGCCGCAACAAGCCGTCTTGCAGAAGTTTGCGGCAGCCCGACAGAAACATTTGCCTGTTTATCGAGAAAGAATTGACAATATTCTTGGCGTCCTTTCACTGCGTGATCTTCTGGCAAAGCCAAACAGCTCAATTTCCCCCCTGCTCCATCCGGCTTTTTTTGTTCCGGAGCAGCAAACCGCTGAATCACTGCTCGAAACATTTCGGAAGGAGAAAAGAGAGTTTGCTCTTGTTGTGGATGAATACGGCGGCATCTCCGGCTCAGTAACACTTCAAGACTTGCTTGATGAGTTGGTTTCATCCTCTGATTTGCCCGAAGGACAAGAACCCGTTCAAGTCATCGGTCCATTGAGGTACCGATTAGCCGCTGAACTTCCGCTTTATGAGTGGATTGAGCCGGAGGAAATCGAACCGGAGTACCGTCATCTGGCTACCGTTGGCGGTCTTGTAACAGCCCTGCTGGGGCGGGTCGCCCGTCCCGGTGATCAAGTCCGGTGGAAAAATCTTGAGTTTACTGTCGAAAGCGTCCATAAAAACCGTATCCGTTCCCTGATTCTCTCTTTGCAGTCAGCAGGTGTTCCTGAAAACTCAAAGGAACCGCAATGAATCTGTTTCTGAGTTTGACAATTCTTACTGTTTTGATTTTTTTAAGCGGAATTCTGGCTGGTGCTGAAACCGGAACCTACCGCCTCAGCCGCTCCCGGCTTCGCCTCGGTGCCGAGCAGAAAAAACCCCTTCATCGACTGCTGTGGGGAGTTGTTCAGGACAGCCACGGGCTTATCCTCAGCTTGCTGATGGGCAACAATCTGGCCAATTATTTTGCCACTAGTTTGGCGGCTTATTTGTTTTATACACGATTAAGGAATCCGGCGATGGCCGAACTGTATTCGACCGCCGTGATGACCCCTCTGTTGTTTGTGTGTGTCGATATCCTTCCCAAAAATCTCTTTTATTACAGAGCTGACTCCTTTTTGGTTGCTCTATCTCCTCTGATATGGTTTGTCTATAATCTGTTTACCCGCAGCGGGCTTACAGCGGTTCTCAAGTGGCTTTCCAGACGCCTCAACCGCATCTTTCACACGTCCATTGATACGCCGCAGGCGGTCGATTTAACCCAGCGGGAACAGGTACAGCAGATTTTTCACGAAACACGGGAAGAAGGTCTTTTAAGTGATGTTCAAAAAGTAATGATGGACCGGCTGATTCGAACCCCTTCTCTTCCGGTTGCCTCGGTGATGACTCCTTGGCGTGAAGTCCAAGCGATAGAACTTCATACCTCCATCGAGCAGCTTTTGGCCCGCTTTGCACAATGCTCTTTTTCACGCCTGCCGGTCTATGACAAAACCCTTCAGCATGTCCTTGGTTATATCGAAGTTTACGATGTTCTTGGAAGTTCTGCGGCTTCTCAGACGCTGGACACTTTTATCAAGCCGCTGATGAAGATTTCAGCCGGCTGTTCGGTTATTTCCGCACTTCATCAGATGCGCCACCAAAGACAGCCCATCGCTTTGGTAGTCTCTGAAACTTCTCCGGTTCATTCTCAAGAAATACTTGGACTTATCAGTCGGCGGGATCTTATTGAAGAGGTTACTGGAGAATTGCCATGAGACCCTGACTTTACAGGCGTCCGTCAAAAATGGCTTTTGTAATGTCGTTGATTTTGGTGCGAAGTTCGCTGTTCCCCCCTTCCGTCAAGATGCTGAAGAGAAAATCTCCCTGCGGACTGTGGCAGATTCCTGAAAAAGCCCTTACTCCATTGATAAAACCCGTCTTTCCAGCGATACGCCCCCGATATGGCGGTTCTCGAAAGTATTTTTCAGTAGTGCCGTCTATCCCCCCCTGTGATAAAGAAGATTCGTAAACCGGCCAAAAGGGCTTGCCGGCCATATCGGCGAGTACTTTCACAATGGCCTCCGAAGTAAGCCGGTTTTCGCGGCTGAGGCCGCTGCCGTCTTTGAGGACAAAGTGTTCTTGCGGAATGCCCGCCGACAGCAGGTAGCGACGAATCAAATGGAGCCCGTGCGGCCATTCACCGTTGATTCGCCCCTGCGTATTCTCTGCGGAAATGGTTTTTACGAGCGTTTCCGCCGCCAGGCCGAGACTATCTTTGTTCGAGCGGTTAAGCACTTCCGTGAGGGGAGTGCTGAAAACCCGAAAAACCTGAATATCCGGATCGGTTTTGATGTATTTCTGGACTAATTTCCCTTGCACCTGAATGCCTTCTTCCGTGAGTTTTTCGAGAAGGAGAGTTCCGAAAAAACCGGCCGGATTTTCAATGGCCACATCAAACCCAGTGCTTTTATTCAGTTTCCCCTTTACTATCAGAACATTGGGGACTTTGGTTCGATAAGCGCCGACAGCACTGTTGCCGGAGGAAATTAGACTTACCTGATTTAGAATTGTCACATATTGCGTCGGCGGGTCAAGTTCGATAATGGCCTCTTTACTCCCTCGCCGGATGGTCAGATGAATACAATTCCGATTGAAATTAAGCCCAGATACTTCACAGGCATACCATCGATTCAGCTGGTCGGCCGGCCATTGCGGATGAACTCGGTTGCTGTCGAAAAAACTGTCATCCAGGATAATATCTGCAAGGTTTCTTATGCCTTTGCTGAGAAGGTCTTGAGCAATTTGTTCAAAAATGGAAAGGGCAGATGAACCATGAAGTCCCGGTTCGCCCAAAAGAGGGTCGCCGCCGCCAATGACAATTAAATGTTCACCAAGCAGGCCGATTCGGGTCTCAAAGACATAATCCGGCCCTAAATAATGAAGAGCCGCCGCCGAAACAATTAATTTCATATTGGAGGCCGGAATCATGGGCTCTTTCCCATTGTAGGAAAAGATGATTTGTCCTGTATCGGCCCGTGCCACAGTAACGGAGATTTTCTCTTTGGGTGAATGAACTGTCTTAAGCAGCTCCGACACAGACCGACTCTCTTTGCCGGCAGCCCCCTCGGCCAAGGCACCTGTAAAAATCACCCATATCAAGATAAAACAGTTTCTCTTCATAGGGAATGGCTATTTACCATAGGTTCTAATCGGAATCAAGGCCAGATCACATTAAAAAACAAGGCAAAACGCGGATGGTCAATCCCGATTTTGGGTTGCAGGAGGGACAAAGGGAGGCCAGTCCAGCTCCGGCAGCGAAATCAGCCGCCCCAGGTAATCGACAGCCCTGATAAATTCAGTATAGTTGCTTGGCTTATTGATATAAGCCGCACAGCCCAATTCATAACTGCGTTCGATATCCGCCGGATTCGAAGAAGTGGTAAGCATAAAGACGGGAATTGAACACAAATTCATATCCTGCTTGATATGACGCAAAACTTCAATACCATTTTTGCCGGGCAGGCGAATATCAAGCAGAATCAGATATCGTCCCTCTTCAATTGTTCGATGCCCGTCCCGAAATAAGAACTTGAGCAGTTCTTCTCCATTTCGGAAGTGAATAATTTCTTTCAAAACACAACTTCGCTGAAGATTTTTCCGAATTAATGCAAAATGACCGAAATCATCCTCAGCAATCAGCACCGTTGCAGTTTCTTTGGTCATTGCTTTGTCCCCATCCAAGCACGGCGGCCAGCTCCGGCAATTCTATGATTGATAAAAAGTCTCCGAGCCGCTGCATCATATCCACAAGTCGGTCGTATACACTCGGCTTGTAAAAACAAAGACCGCATCCGTGACGATAACATTCTGTAAGAAGTTGCTCATCATTTGCTGCGATCAGGCCAAAAACCGGCATTTTTTTGTTTGCGGTTTGGACTTAATTGCATCCAGTATCTTCAGGCCGTCCAGTTGCGGTGTTTGAAAGTCCAAGAAAAGAAGATAGGGTCGGCGGGAGACTGTTTCCGCAGTCGTCAGCCCGTTCAGGGCATTCAAAAACCCTTGAACATCGCAAAAACGGATAATTTCATATTGCTGTTTTCTCCACTGGAGATTTTTTTGGAGGAGGGCAAATTGTTCTTCATCTCCTTCAACTGCTAAAATGACCGCCCTGTTTTTCATTTTACACCTCTAAAATGCGATTCTATTGAGCGGCTGTCCAAAATCTTGAAAATCTCTCCTCGCTCCTTTTAAATTTACTATATCTAACATCGGTTCAAAATACAAGAAGGAAGAAAAATTGACCTGAAACGACTTCCAGATATACCCTATTTGAGGTATTCTATATCTGGATTGCTTATAAAGAATATTTTTTTAGTTTCTTGACAAGCAGATTTCCTTCTATTATAGTAAATTCTAAAGAGTGAGGACGGTGTTGGACTTTGGAAATAGCGGTTTTCTTTGCCGTGGCGGGCTTCCGGAATATCCGTGGATGAATGTTCCGGAAGCTTTTTTTTGAAAAATATAAGTATTTTTAGAATAGCCGCTTATGAAAAGAGAAACGGCCCCTGACTCCAAAGGAATTGCCTTAGCGTCGGTTCTAAGTAATCGGCCAATTCGTTCGAATTTTTGGAAGCTTCTCTTAAAACTGGATGCAAAAGGAAGCCGTCTCTTTTCTAAAGCCATTCCCGGCCAGTTTGCTGAATTTGATGTAAGCAGTGTATCAGTTCCTCCGCAGGAGGTAATCCCAGAAAATCTGCGGGATCAGGCCTCAAGGACCATTCTTCTCCGTCGGCCGTTCAGTTTTTCTGATATTTCTATAACTTATTCTATAGAAGGGACTTATGTCACACTCGAGATAATTTATCGCGTTCTTGGTCCAGCAACAATTCGGATGACTTCCCTTAAAACCAACGACGTGATCTCCATTCTTGGTCCTCTTGGGAATGGGTTTTGGTATCCGGAACCTATGAAACATGCTCTTCTTGTCACCGGCGGAATGGGGGCCCCACCCATTCTTCACCTGGCCTCTTTTCTTAAACGCCAGTATTCATCGGTCGAGACAGTTGCGTTTGTTGGGGCACGTTCACTTGATTTTCTCCCTTTTGAAGTGAAAATCGGCAATAAAACCGGACTTGCCCTCGAAGAATTTGAATGCCTCAATATTCCCGTATGTCTGGCAACTGACGACGGCTCAGCCGGCCGCAAGGGATTTATAACAGAATTGCTTGAAGAATGGCTCCGAACGCATACCCCCCCTGTCAAGCAGACGGTTATTTATGCCTGCGGTCCGGAAGCAATGCTGGCTGCCTGTGCTGACATAGCTCAGCGATACCAAATTCACTGCCAAGTAAGCATGGAGCGAATGATGGCCTGCGGTATTGGTATTTGCCAGAGCTGTGCGGTACAGATACGAACCCTCAATCCCGACCAGTCGCCTCTTTATCGGCTCTGCTGCAAAGACGGTCCGGTCTTTGACAGTCAAACAGTCATTTTTGGAGAGAACCGGTAATGGATAGACCGTCCGAAAGTTCCGTTTGTCTGTCGGTGTCTTTTGCCGGCCTTACTCTGTCCAATCCGGTGTTTTTGGCCTCCGGCACAAGCGGATATGCTGACGAACTTGGTGAGTTTATGAATTTGGACACGATAGGCGGGCTGATTACAAAAAGTATCACCCTTCTGCCGCGGCCCGGCAATTCAACACCAAGAATCGTCGAGACCGATGCTGGCATGCTGAATGCTATCGGGCTGGCAAATATTGGCGTGGAGGTGTTTATTCAGGAAAAGGTTCCTATCCTTGAGTCCCTCCAGACAACCGTATTTGTCAACGTGGCCGGCCAGAGTATCAGTGAATACCTTGCCGTCATAGACCGGTTGGCTCCCTTGAAAGCCATTGACGGCTTTGAACTGAATATCAGCTGCCCCAATGTTAAAGAAGGCGGCATTACCTTCGGGACCGATCCTGCCCAGGTTGAACAGATTACCCGCCAAGCCAAAAAGTCATCTGGCAGCAAGCCCCTGATGGTCAAACTGACGCCATCGGTCACGGATATTGCGGTCACTGCTCGCGCTGCCATTGAAGGCGGTGCCGATGCCCTCAGTCTTGTCAATACATTTACGGCCATGGTCATTGATATTGAATCCAGAAAGCCCGTTCTGGCCAACCGTACCGGCGGTCTGAGCGGGCCGGCCATCAAGCCCATTGCGGTCTATCTGGTGCATAAGGTCTATACCGAAGCGGCCCGCCCTGCCGGCATCCCCCTGCTCGGGATGGGAGGAATTCGTACCGCTTCCGATGCTGTTGAATTTCTGCTGGCCGGTGCGTCGGCGGTGGCGGTAGGGACTGCCACTTTTGTCCAGCCCGATGCGGCCGCCCGCATCTTGGCCGGCCTTGAAACTTACTGCCGAGAACACCACATTTCTCACATTTCTGAACTGACGGGCGGCTTGCAGTAATCCTGCAGAGGCGGTATAATCACTTTTTAAGTAAACTTTCAGAGCAAAAAAGAGCTGCAGCAGGAATATAAACAGGCGGAAAATGGATATTCTGAATTCGCTTTATGATTTTTTCCCGACAGCCGTCCATACCGGCTCTTGTCTGGTTCTGGTCAGCGACGAGTGGAAAGTTGAATTATGGGAACAAAAGAAACGCCCCATGGAGTCCCCTGATAACGAAAAAGTCTTCATACGGGTCAAGATTTTCAAAAAAGCGCTTAGCGGCCAGTGGCTTGCAGACCAGTACGTGGATTTTGAGTTTGAGTCTGTCAACACTCTGGCAGATCAAATTGACCGCTATGTCCAGTTTTCAATCGGGAAAAACTACCGTGAAAATCCCTAAATCATCCGCGGTGAAGATAGAAAACACAGCCGATGGTGTCCGTTTTACGGTCAAGGTAGTGCCCGGCAGCAGCCGAACAGCACTTGCAGGGGTCCTCGAAGGCCTACTGAAGGTCAAAATAGCCGCCCCGCCGGAAAAAGGAAAAGCCAACCAGCAGCTTCTTGAGTATTTCAGCCGTCTTTTGGGAGTCCGCAAAAATCAGATTACAATTGCAACAGGAGCCGCCTCTCCCGTCAAAACGGTCCATGTAGCCGACGTCACCGCCCAGCAAGTTCATCAGGCATTCAGCCAGGATGTTCAGGCAGATGAGCAGATTCAGTAGTTGGATGGTCATTTTTGGTTCCGTGTTTATCGGAATGCTGCCCTTGGCGGCTCCGTCGAAGGCCGCTTTAGCGAATTCTGAACTGGCGGGGCTTCGAGTCCATACCGTAGAGGGGATTTTGCGTTTACCGGCTGAAGAAATTGATTTAGGAACAGCCGCACTGATTATTTCCCGCAATTGGGGTACGACGAAAACCCTGCATGCCTACCGCCGCAAAATTGACCTGATGGCAGAGGAAATTCAGAAGCGTCTGCAGGAAAAGAAACTGCCGGCAGATTATCATGCTATTCCCGAAATTAACCGTTATCTTTTCGAGGAACTGAAATTTCAAAGTGTCAAAACAGCCGACAATCCGGACGATTTGTTTCTTCATGTGGTTCTGGATCAAAAACGAGGGTATTGTCTTAGCTTGTCAGTCCTGTATTTGGCCATCGGGGAGCGACTTGGGTTGCCGCTTTACGGGGTGGTTGTGCCCGGTCATTTCTTTGTCCGCTACGATGACGGCAATGTCCGGCTGAACATTGAAACGACAGCCGGGGGCGGCACGGCGGACGACGATTATTACCGCCGCACCTTCAGCCCGCCGGCGGGACATAATCTTTATATGACCAATCTTAACAAACGTCAGACGCTTGGCTGTTTTTTTAACAATTTGGGCAACAGTTACAAAGCCGTCGGACGTATCGACCAGGCCTTAGTGGAACTGATGCGGGCCGTTCAGATTAACCCTACTCTCCCGGAAGCCCGCACCAATCTTGGGAATATTTATTTGCTGAAAGGACAGGTTGAGCAGGCCATTTATGAATACCACCAGGCCCTGAGTATTCTCCCGAATGATTCCAAAACACTGAACAATCTCGGGAATGCTTTTTTGCAGCAAAATCAGCTTCGGCAAGCGGCTCAGGCATACCTGCAAGCCCTCCAGCAGGACCCTGCCATGACCGAGGCCCATCGCAATCTGGCCCATATTTATCGACTGCAGGGATTGACAGATAAAGCAATGGAACATTTGCAGACCGCCGTTCAATTGGCCCCAGAGGAAGCAGATAATTACCTTCATCTGGGCCGGCTGTACTTTGAGATGAAAAACCTGTCCGCCGCTCAGGAAATGCTTTTAAAGGCCCTTACTTATAATCCTGCTTTGACCGCAGCTCGAGTTGAACTGGGCAATGTCTACCTCGAAATGAACAGAACGGATTGGGCTATTGAAGAATTCCAGGCCGCTGCACAAACAGATGATGTGATGGCCCTCTACGCCTGGTTTGGGTTGGCCAGCGCATACCATCAGGAAAAGCGATATTCCGAAGCCATTGCCGCTTACCAAGAGGTACTCATCCGCGATGGGCGAAATACCGCCGCTCTTCAGAATCTCGGCAATGCTCTTCTGGAGGTCGGACGCATAGACGAAGCTGTTCTCGCCTATCAAAAAGCCCTTCAAATCAGCCCTCAAAGCGGCCTTTATTATAACTTGGCCGTTGCCTTTCTCCGCCAAAAGCGGTACGATAAGGCCCTGTCCAATTATCAAGCCGCTATTCGCCTTACCCCCAATTATGCAGCGGCTCATCATGGATTAGCAGTCTGTTATTATTATTTGAATGATAAACCTGCCTGTCGAAAACATGCCCAAATTGCCCAATCACTCGGTTGGGATGTTGAGGAAGCACTGTTGAAATAAGGAGCAAGTCCATGACAACCAAAAAGAAAAATGTCTTATGGATCATTGTTTTAGTCCTTGTTTTGTTAGCAGCCGTTCTTTCACTGGCAATAAAATTATTTGGAGGTTGGGCAGTCAAAACCGCCATCCAGACAGCCGGCTCTGCGGTGCTGAAAGTACCTGTTCGGGTCGAAGCGGTTTCCTTGTCTCCCTGGAAGGGCCTGCTTGAAATGAGAGATCTCCAAATCAGCAACCCGGAAGGATATGAGCATCCGCATTTGCTGACCATGGGATTCGGGCATGTTCAGCTCAATACCGGCAGTCTATTCAGCGATACAGTAGAAATTGAACAGCTGCATCTCAGTAAGGTTGAGCTGGTAATCGAACAGAAGGGCCTGACCAACAACCTACAGCAAATTTTAAAGAATCTGCCGAAGGCCGAACCAGAGGCCGAGCCCAAGGCCGCCGAAAAAACAGAAGGGAAAGGTTTGGTTATTAAAGACCTATTAATCGAGGAAACAGCGGTCAAAGTCAAACTAATCCCTATTCCTGGTAAAGCTGATACTATCACGCTGAAACTGGCTCCTATTCATATGACCGATGTCGGCAAAGACAACAAAGTCAATGTTGGCGAACTGACAGCCAAAGTCCTGACGGCCATAGCAGCGGGGATTGCTCAGCAGGGCAAAGACCTTCTGCCGGCGGATATGCTCAATTCGCTCAATGATGCGGTCAAAGAAACCGGACGGCAGATCCTTGAAGCCGGACAGACCCTTCTGAAAGGGGGAAAAGACCTTGGCAAAGGTGTCGGTGAGGCCGTTCATGGGCTCTTTAAGAAGAAAGAAGAATAGGGCTGAATGGCCAGAAAGCGTGTTTTTGTTGCGGTTAGCGGAGGGGTAGATAGTTCTGCCGCGGCTGCCCTGCTTTGCCGGCAGGGTTACGAGTGTACGGGTGTTTTTATGATTACCCATGACGAGGCGCAGACCGCCCAGGACGATGCCGAACAAGTCTGCCGGCGGCTGGGGATTCCTTTTTATGTACTGGACCTCCGCAGCCGTTTTGAACAAATCCTTGACTATTTCTGCGACAGTTATCTGCAAGGGAAAACCCCTAATCCCTGCGTTTTGTGCAATCGGATTATAAAGTTTGGGTTCGTATGGGAGTTTGCCCAAGCACACGGCGCTGAGTATTTGGCCACGGGTCATTATGCCCAAATCCTCGAAAGAAACGGACAATATGGTCTGTATCAGGCATTGAATCCTGCTAAAGACCAATCTTACGTGCTGTCGATGATCCGTCGGAAAATGCTGGAAAAAATCCTTTTGCCGATGGGAAAATACGGCAAAAACAGCACACGCCAGATGGCTGAGGAGTTTGGCCTGCATACACACAGCAAAGAGGACTCTCAGGAAATCTGCTTTATTCCCGACAACGATTATGCGACGGTACTGGCCCGGCGGCGCCCCCAGATTGTCCGGGAGGGGTCTGTCGTGAATAGAGAAGGCAGCATCATCGGACGACATCAGGGAATCCATCATTATACAATCGGACAACGGCGAGGGCTCCGAATCGCTCTCGGAAAACCGGCCTATGTCATTCGCATTGATGCTGCTGCAAACACTGTTGTTTTAGGCAGCCGAGAAGACCTTTACAGCCGCAAATTACTCGCCAAACAGATAAACTGGCTCATCGAGACTCCGGCAGAACCTTTTCACGCTTTGGTGAAAATCCGCTACAATCACAGCGGTGCTGAAGCAGTGGTTTTTCCTCGCAGCGATGATTCAGCGGAAGTAGTTTTTGATAAGCCGGTTTCGGCCGTCACAGCCGGTCAAGCGGCGGTCTTTTATCTTGCCGGCGAAAATCCGCTTCAGGTTGCCGGCGGCGGCTGGATTGAAAAGGCAATGAATGAATAGAGGAATGTCATGTTCAGCAAACATTCTTATCGAAAAGGGTTGATTCTGCACCCAGGTGCCATCGGCGACTGTCTGCTGGCACTTCCAGCCGCTTCCTTTATGAAACAACGGCTCGGAATAGAGCAAGTCGATTGGTTCGGCCGCACGGAATACCTCGAGTTTTACCCCGGCCGCACGGCTGTTGACAGAATCCGCTCTTTTGATGCTGTCCCCATTCACCGACTTTTTCAAAAGTCGGCCTCTTTTGAATTGGAAGAGCATGACCCCTTGCTTCATTATTTTTCCGGATACGAGCAAGTTGTCAGTTTTTTTGGCTGTGAAAATCCAGATTTTGAGCAGAATCTGCTGTTTACCATACATTGCAGCCAGTCTGCCCAGGTTCTTGTTCTTCCACTGGACAAGGAGTCTTATGACGGACCTATCGGGCGTTTTTATCTTGAGGGAATCGCTGCTGAAAACCAGATTCCCTTCGAGGAGCGGCAACCTCCCTCTCAACTGATAGAACCCCATTCGAGCGATTTTCCCGCCGGACGTGAGCAGATCAGCCAGATTGGAATCAATCCCGACCGGCCGATTATCCTGATTCATCCCGGCAGCGGGAGTCTTCAGAAATGCTGGGCGGCTGAAAACTTCCTTTTGCTCGCCGAACAGATTCGACAGCAAGGACATGAAGTGATTTTCCTCCTTGGACCTGCTGAAAAAGAACGCTTTTCGGAAAAGACCCTGAAAGCATTTGATCGCTTCCCTACTCTTTCGGATCTGTCCTTGACCCAGATTCTCCAGGTTCTTGTCTGTTCGGATGGCTATGTCGGCAATGACAGCGGCATTTCCCATCTGGCGGCCGCCTTAGGCAAACCAACTTTAGCAATTTTTGGTCCAACCAATCCTCGCAAATTCGCGCCGGTGGGCTCCAAAGTCCGGATTCTGACTGTGGAACCGAGTTTATTCAGGCAGTTCTCCGAGCCCCTTGTTCATGAAGCATTTCGTGTACTGTTTGAAATTCTTTAGTTTGACTGTTGGTATTCTTTGTCTATAATAACGAGACAATTTATTGTTTGCTGAATAAGAAATCTGTTATCATTTCCCATACAGGAAACAGCCATAAGTTTTTGTGTCTTCTGAGCTTATACCTGTAAAAAGGATAACAGAAAGGGCTTTTTATTTGTTATCGAGAGTTTGGCAAAAGGATTCAAAAACCAGAGAAAAAGATGAAGACAAAAACACTTCAGGAATTAGCCGAATATGTGGGCGGCCGATTTATTGGCGACCCAAACATTCTGATTCGGGAGGCCTCAACACTCGACAAGGCCGGTTGCGGAGAGATTACCTTTTTGAGCAATCCAAAATATGAACCCCTTGTTAAGAAGACCAAAGCCAGTGTGGTTATTGTTCCAAAGGAAATGGACTGCCCTGCTGCTCAGTTAATTGTAGAAGATCCCTACTATTCTTTTATGAAGATCCTGGTTCTTTTGCACGGCCATCGTGAACATCCTCAGGTGGGCATCAGTCCAAATGCCCATATTGCCCCAACTGCCCAGATTGGCCAAGGGTGTCAGGTGAGCCACGGGGTAACGATTGGCGAGGATGTAAAAATAGGCAAAAATTGCTATTTTTATCCTGGTGTATTTATAGGGCCTCGCGTTCAAATCGGAGACGAATGTATATTTTATCCGAATGTCGTTGTTTATGATGGTACAATTATTGGAAACAAGGTCATTATTCAATCCAATGCCTCGATCGGACAGGACGGTTTCGGGTTTGCAACCCATAAGGGAGAGCACCACAAAATCCCGCAAATCGGACGAGTAATCCTGGAGGACAATGTGGAAATCGGGGCATGCTGTGCTGTTGAACGAGGCACACTCGATAATACCATCATCGGCAGAGGCAGCAAAATCGGTGACCTGGTGGCCATCGGTCACGGTACGAAACTTGGTTCAGGATGTCTTCTGGTGCCTCAGGTCGGCATTGCCGGCTCAGCCATCATCGGCCATCATGTTGTAATGGGTGGCCAGGTTGGAGTGGTTGGACATATTCGGGTTGGAAATCTTGTGAAAATCGCAGCCAAAGCCGGTGTCATCAATGACATACCGGATGAAGCAACTGTCGGCGGAACGCCGGCCATTGATATCACCAAGGCAAAACGGGCTTATGCTCTTTTAGAATCTCTTCCGGAAATGAGGAAGAAACTGAAAGAAATTGAACGACGATTGGCTGACTTATCAAAAGAAAATGGATAATCAACATCCACAGGTCTTAGGGCTGATTGCCGGCCAGGAACGCTTTCCCTTTCTCGTAGCCGATGGGGCCAAAAAAGCAGGTCTGCGAGTCATTTGCGTCGGGCTTGCGGATAACGCCGAACCCTCTCTGGCGGAACACGTGGATGTTTTTTTCTGGGGTGCGATTGCCCGTCCTGGTGGCTGGCTCCGCAAATTAAAAAAGCATGGCGTTCATTATGCCATTATGGCTGGGCGAGTCGAAAAAGCAAAAATCTTTACCCCATTTCGCATTCTGAAATATCTGCCGGACTGGCGTGCTCTTCGCATCTGGTATTGGCGGTTGCGAAATACAGATAGGCGGAATGACAATGTATTGCGAGCTATCGCTGAGGAGTTCGCTGCAAGCGGCATAATCTTGGAGGACTCTACGATGTACTGTAAAGAACATATGGCTTCGGAGGGTCTAATGACGCGGCGCCGTCCTGCTGATTCCATTTGGGACGATATCAAATTCGGCTGGCCGCTGGTCAAAGAACTCGGGCGACTGGATATCGGCCAAGCCATTGCTGTCCGCGAGCGGGAAATTATAGCGGTCGAGGCCATCGAAGGTACCGCTGAAATGATTGAACGTGCCGGCCAGTTGTGCAAAAAAGGCGGCTGGACCCTCTTAAAAGCCGCCAAGCCTCAGCAAGACCTTCGCTTTGATGTTCCCTGTGTGGGCAAAGATACCATTGAAGCTCTTCATCGGCATGGGGCGGCCTGCCTTGTGGTCGAAAAACAAAAAGTATTGATCCTTGACAAACCCGAGACTCTCGCCCTGGCCGATCAATTGGGGATTGCTGTTATCGGCTATTAGCACTCTTTTTGTAGCGGCTGCTTCCAGAATCCAGTTTTACCGATAGCCGTTACGGATTTGGATTCTGGACCGAAAGATATATTTTCACCAGATGTTCGATCATTCCGCTGACAGGATGGTTGCGCCGAACATAGTCTTGTGCTGCAAGGGCCAGCTGTCTGGCCCATTCCGGGCGACTCAGCAGTTTTTTAAGAGCGGCATAAATGCTCAATTCGTCATCCGGCTCAAATAAGACCGCTGTTCTTCCGTCCTGCAAGAGATGACCAATCGAATCGGCAGCCCCTGCCACGGCTAGTCCTGCTCCCATCACCTCCAGCAGGAGCGGATCATACCGCTTTTGTGTACGCAAATAGACAAAAATATCCGCACCGCAGAGCACATCATGAATGGATTCTTCTATGGGAACCACGCTCATAATTGAGCTTAGGCCAAGCATTTGGATTCTTCGCCGAACAGTGTGTTCTGCTCGGCCGGAACCGAGAATCGCTGCAAAAAACTCAAAACCGTCCAGCCGCAGATGCCGCAGGGCATGAAGAAAAGGTTCGACCTCTTCCGCCTTATTCAGAGGATAAACGGAAACCAAACTCGGCAGACGATTGGGTTCTGCGAAACAGGTACACGTATCCTCAACATAGCAGCCGGGCCGAACAGTATAAATCTGACGGTCTCCTTTTGAGCCGCTGTGCCGCAAGGATTCGGCAATCGGCTCACTGGCTGCCAGCAATGCTGCTGCACCTTCGAATGGATAAATCAGCCGGCGAATCCCCGTTGGAAACTCAAAAAAAGACAAAACATAAGGAACACCAATCTGATGAGAAAGAAAGTTCAGCAGACGTGCGTGAGCTGGCCAAACTCCATGCAGCACTGTGGGGCGATACTGCTGCAGAGCTTCCAAAAAACATCTCATCCCCCGTCCATGCTTCCAAATCTGCCAGAATCGCGGATATTCGAAGACCTCGATGGTGGGACAAAGCACTTTATAAAAATCGCTTTGAAAAGGCCCTGCCAGCGCCGGTCGACACGTCGAGCTTATCAGACCAACCAGCGTACTGCGAAAAAAACTCGGGTACAGCCGCAGCAAGTCGGCCTCAACAAAAAGAATCGGCCTGCAAACCTTTTCGAAGGGATTGCCGACACTGTTTTGCGCAGTTGGCATAGTCTGTTTACTGATTCCTGTCTCGGCAGGCAAGCTTTTGTGTCAATTTCTCCAGCTCCCCTGTCTTGATATGGTAGCATTGCGAATCGTCCGGAAAGGATCCCCTGCGAACCTCTTCAGCATAGGAGGCCACGGCTTCTTCTACAGCCCGATCCAAATCCGTAAATCGTTTGGAGAACTTCGGCAGCGGCCCGCTGCTCAACCCGAGAATATCTGGAACAATCAGAATCTGCCCATCGCAATCGGGACCTGAGCCGCAACTGATCACCGGAACCGGAGTTCGCTGTGTGATGATTGCGGCTGCCTCCCGTGCCGTGCCTTCCAAAAGAAGTGAGCTGGCGCCCGCCTCCAGCATTTTTTCGCTCAATTCGAGCAATTCATATGCCAGTTCAGCAGTAGTCCCTTCAGCTCTCAGCCGTCCCAATTTCGTAACAGACTGTGGGCGAATCCCAAGATGGGCCATCACAGACATTCCAGCGTCGCTGACGGCCTTAACAACGTCAATATGAGGCCAGGATACTTCAATCTTGATAATCTGGGCATCAGCTTCCTGGACGAAACGGCCTGCATTTCGAACTGCATCGGCCAGCGAGGTATGATATGACAAAAAAGGCATATCGGCAACCAGGCAGACTTCAGGAGCCGCCCTTCGGACAGCTGCCGTAAGCATGACCATCATATCCATTGTAGCCGGCAGGGTTGATTCATAACCCAATAAGACCTCAGCTGCCGAATCACCCACCAAAATCATATCTACTCCCGCTCGGCTGACCAGCCGGGCAGTCGTATAGTCATAACAGGCAACTGCGGTAATTTTACGGCCTGTTTGCTTGAGTTCCAACAAGTCCAGAATGTTCTTTCTTTTCACCATATCATTCACAAGATTTTATTTTACAATAACTTACCCCTATTTGATTTGCAAGCAAAAAAGTTTTGAAGGAAACATTTCAGATTAAAAATGGGTATTTGAATTAGAAAAAAGGAAGGCTCTGTTTGTAATCTGGTATAATAGAGCAGGTATTTCTTGGTGTCCGAACAACCATGTAAAAAGGTGGCGTTTTGTATCTGAATGGAGAGCCGAAAGTTGCCGGGCAAATCCTGCTGAATCCGGCGGATTTCAACCCTGCCCTTAACTATAGTGGCCCGATCCGCTCTTTAACGGCCGTATTGATGACTTCCGTATTTATGATTATGCGCTGTCCGCCGCTGAAATCGCTGCGTTGAGTCAGCCCCCTTCGTTTATTAGTGATTTGCTCTACAATGCGGACGGCATTGAGCTCAGAGAGTACGATGGTCAATCCCTGGCAGGGTATGTTGAATCTCCTGAGGATACGAGCGGGCTTACCTTTCAAAAAGAGGACGGCCCGGATTGGCTGAATGTGGCCGGCGACGACACTCTTTCGGGCATTCCGCTTCATTCGAATGTTGGTGAGAATATATTTACGGTTCGCGTCGAAAACAGAATGGGAATATTTGACATAGTTACTATGGCAATCAACGTTATGAACACTTATTCCGGCACACAGGGAATGGAGGACCTGCTCGGTTTTGCGGCCCAATGGCTGGCTCTGAATTGCGGACTGTGCGGCGGCGCTGACCTGGATGGAGATGCGAATGTAACTATCTCAGATTTTGCAATTCTGGCTCATAACTGGCTGGTCGAGTGGGACGATCTGCCATTAACTGTCCCTCTTTGACAAATAAACCTTATGGCTTGCCTTTTAAGGCGTTGAGTTTTTGCTGAAGGATTTGGGAAACGAGTTTGGGATTGACCTGTCCGCCTGCCTTCTGAATTATCTGTCCCATCAGAAAACCGAGGGCCTTTTTGGCTTTCTTGTTTTCTTCTACTACATCGCGCACGGCCTGCGGTTGCTCTGCAATCACGGCTTCCGCAAGGACTTCAATTTGGCCGCCGTCGCTGCTTTGGAGCAGGTTTTTCTCCCTGACAATCACTTCCGGCTCTCCCCCCTCCCTCGCTATCTGTTCAAAAACCAGATTCGCCGCCGTAGTACTGACCAGCCCGCTCTCAACCATTTGAGCCAGTTTGGCCAGTGTCTCAGGAGTGATTCGAAGCCGGTCTATCGGAACAGACAGTTCGTTGGCAATTTTCAGACCCGCTTGGGTCAGAAAATTGCATACCCGTTTGGGTTCGGCTCCCAATCGCATCGTTTGCTCGAAAAACTCTGCTGTTGCACGCTCTGCCGTCAACACACCTGCATCATAGCGGCTCAGCCCGTACTCCCTTTGAAAGCGTCTTTCCATCGCCAGCGGCAATTCACACAAACGGCTTTCAATCTCCGCCAGCCATTCCGGCGTCAGACGCACGGGCACCAAATCCGGCTCTGGGAAATACCGGTAATCATGGGCCTCCTCCTTCTCTCTCTGAAGGACAGTGATCTCCTGCTCATCATCCCAGCCAAATGTTTTCTTGTTGCCCATCTGAAGTGTCCGGCCTATTTCGAGAAATTCTTCATACTGCCGCCGCGCTTCATAAGCAATGCTCCGCTCCAGCGCACGAAAACTGTTCAGATTCTTTACCTCTGTTATAGGGGTCTTGAACACCTGCCCATTCCGCTGAATATGAAGATTGATATTGGGTTCAAACCGCATATGCCCCTTTTGCATATCCCCTTCCGATACCCCTAAAAACCGCACAATACGGCGAAGTTCCTCGGCCAGTGCTCGCACCTCAACAGGGCTGTTCATGTCCGGCTCCGTCACAATTTCCAAAAGAGGCGCACCGGCCCGATTCAAGTCCACCGCGGTGTAACCCCCTGCATCGTGAATATTTTTTCCGGCATCTTCTTCCAGATGAGCCCGACGGATACGAATTTTTTTCGTTCCGCCATCCTCCTGCGAAATTTCAATATAACCACTGCTGCCGATAGGCAGATCATATTGACTAATTTGATAATTCTTAGGTAAATCCGGATAATAATAGCTTTTGCGGTCCCACTTTGTAAGAGGAGCGATCTGACACCGAAGAGCCATTGCTGTCAGAACAGCATACTCAACAGCTGTTTTGTTCATCACAGGCAGCGTCCCCGGCATTCCAAGGCACACCGGACAAACCCGTGTATTCGGCGGCTGACCATACACCAGTTCGCAGCTGCAGAACATCTTCGACCGTGTGGCCAGATGTATATGAATTTCCAATCCGACAACTATCGTATAGGAATCGCTCATTTTCATCATTCTTCTACTGGGCTATCTCAGGCAGCTGCTGGTGCCAGCAGGTACATCGTTCATACATGCGGGCAATTCGCAAGAGGGTTTGCTCTGTAAACGGAGCCGTCACAATCTGGAACCCGATAGGAAGACGGCTGCGGTCCAGCCCGCAGGGGATGCTCGCTGCCGGCACTCCTGCCAGATTCACGGCGATCGTATAAATATCTGCCAAATACATTTGAAGCGGATCGGCGGTTTTTTCACCCAGACGAAACGCGGTTGTTGGACTAACCGGCAGCATCAGACAATCCGCCTGCTCAAATGCCCGAGTAAAATCCTCTCGAATCAGATTCCGCACCTTCAGGGCTTTCAAATAATATGCATCATAATAGCCGCTCGAGAGGGCAAATGTTCCAAGCATAATTCGCCTTTTGACCTCCGGCCCGAGTGCCTCATCTCTGGATTTGGAGTACACCTCTATATAATCCTGGGCTCGGCTGCTTCGATAGCCGTAATGAACCCCGTCATATCGTGCCAGATTGCTGGACGCCTCGGCTGTTGCTATTACATAATAGGCGCTGATTGCATAATCAAAATGAGGCATCTGAATCGGAACCAGCTGAGCACCCTGGGCCTCATAAATCTTCAGGACCTCTGCAATTACCTGCTGGACTTCGATCTGTGCACCTTCCAGCAGGGACTCAACCACAGCTATCCGAAGCCCCTCGAACGGCTGTTCCAGGTCCGCCGTATAATCGGGAACTGGCGCTATGTCTTCCGAAACACAAGTACTGTCTCGAGAATCGTACCCGGCAATCACATTCAGCAAAATCGCGGAGTCCTCCACGGTTTGCGTAATCGGCCCAATCTGATCCAGACTGGAGCCATACGCAACCAACCCATATCGCGAAACACGTCCATAGGTTGGCTTCAGCCCAACAACACCGCAAAATCCTGCTGGCTGCCGGATAGAACCGCCCGTGTCTGACCCTAAGGCCGCTGCACACATTCGAGCTGCTACAGCAGCCGCAGACCCTCCGCTGCTGCCCCCCGGCACACGCGAAGTATTCCATGGATTGCAGGTTCTCTTCAGTCCCGAGTTTTCCGTACTTGAGCCCATGGCAAACTCGTCCATGTTCGTCTTACCGACAATTACCGCATCGGCGGCTTTCAGATTCTCGACTACATGTGCATTGTAAGGACTGTAAAAATGTTCAAGCATTTTCGATGCGCAGGTTGTAGGCCCAACAGTCATGCACAAATTATCTTTAATCGCCAGCGGCACACCCGCCAAAGGCCCTACCGGCTGCCCCGCAGCAATCTTCTCATCTACAGACCGGGCCTGTTCATAGGCCGTCTCTTTCAGGAGTGTCAAAAATGCCCCCACTTGCGGCTCAATTTTGTCAATCCGCTCAAAAAACGCTTTTACCACTTCCTCACTTCGGATTTGGCCGGCGGAAATTTGCTCCTGCAAAGCTCGAACTGTCCATTCCATGCTTCAGTCCTGCTGCCTGCGATGCGAAAGAAGCCACTCATACAATTCCGGATTCTCGTAGGTTTGCGTCCATGAGTCATGCTCTGCCTCCGGATACACTGTAAGTTTTGCATGCCCCCCGGCTCGATTGACTGCCTCTACCATCTTCTCCGACTCAGCCAGCGGCACCACTGGATCCTTGGTTCCATGAAAAGCCCAGACCGGAACCCGCTTTAACGAAGCAGCCATAAAAGGCCTTCCTCCGCCGCAGATAGGAACAATGGCGGCAAATCGATCGGGAAAAGAGCTGGCAGCAGCCCACGTCCCATAGCCGCCCATGCTTAATCCTGTCAGATAGACTCGGTTTGGATCGACTTTATAGCATTCTATCATTTCATCGATTAAAGATATGATTTCTCGTGAAAGAACCGGCCACCACTGCCCTGCTGGACATTGAGGGCTTACAATAATGAAGGGGAAATCCCTGCCTTGTTCAATCAATTTCGCTGGCCCATGTGCTTTAACTTTCTGAAGGTCGCTGCCGCGTTCCCCAGCTCCGTGAAGAAAGACCATCAGCGGCCAAGAGTCTTTCTGCTCATAATCAGGGGGCAAATACAGCAGATAATCCAGCGTTACTGTCACCTGCCGCTCTAAATGTTGGGGCTTTTGCCGCTCCGATTTATCCTGTTGATTCAACGTTCTCTTCCCCTCGGCCGCATACAGTCCAACAGCGACTGAAACTGACAGCACCAAAAAAATTTTTACCTTCATCTCGTCTTCTCCATTTCAAATCACGCCCCGCCGCCATTTTCGAGGACCTTGGGAACCTTGAAATAACCGTTCTCAGCATCGGGCGCATTTGCCAATGCCCGCTCCTGAGTAAGAGATGGAAGAACTTCATCACTCCGAAACACATTGCAGATTGGAAGACAATGCGCCAGCGGTTCAACCTCATCTGTATTCAGTTCATTCAGTTTTTCGATATAATTTACAATAGCCGATAGCTGCATGCTGAATTGAACGATTTCCTGATCGCTCAGCTCCAGTCGGGCCAACTGGGCGACGCGCCGTACCAACAATTCATCAATCTTTCCTGCCATATCCTTCTATCCCCTATAATCGATGACAGTTATAGCAAACGACTCGGCCTGAAGCAATTGAAAAATCATAAAAGAGACTCTTCGTGTCCCGATTTTTTGTTGAATCTTTCTTGTGCAGACCCTTTTTCAGAGACAAAATATCTTCGGAAAAACAAAACAATTAGGGGCTGACAATGAAGAAAACGACTGGAGCTGGCGGGAATCGAACCCGCATCCCCGCGATGCGACCGCGGTGTACTCCCATTATACGACAGCCCCGCCCAAAAACTCAGATGTGCAATATACATTCGCTGCTCTCAAAAAGCAACGAATTTTCTCTGGAATTAAAAACTCCACTTATTAAAAGAGGCAATCTGATTTATCGGCAAACGGTCTGTATGTTTCGGTTCATCTGCCGGATAGCCGAGAGTCAGCAATTCTACAACAATCACTTCGGCGGGAATATGAAGAATCTGCCGAACTTTCTGCGGACTAAAAGAGCCAATCCAGCAGGCTGCCAGCCCCAAACTGACTGCTTCCAAAACCATATGTTCCAAAGCAATCGAAACATCTATCGGCGCAACCGGCTGGCCGCAACCCATCACATAATTGCTCACAGAGCAAGCCGCAATCACAACAGGGGCTTGACCTATAAAGGGTTGTTTGCAGGCCATCGCAGCCAGCTCCTTCCGCTTCTGTTCATCCGTCACTACCACAAACCGCCAGTCCTGCAGATTGCGGGCAGACGGAGCCAGCCGGGCCGCTTCCAAAATCTGCTCCAGTTTTTCTTTTTCCACTGGGTTTGAGCGATAAGCTCTACATGAATAACGCTCACGAATTGCCTTCATTACTTCCATACTTTTACTCCCTTCTTTGAGTATAAATTATAATTATAGCAGACAGATGCTGTCTTGAAAAGCCGGCAAATCTAAAATCTATTATAGACAATTTTTTTCTTAAACAATAGGCCTTGATAAAGTATCCTGTAAGTTTACCATCAGAAAAGGACAAGATGAAGTTGTTTTTACTCTTAGGATTGTTCTTGGCTGCAGCGGCCTTTGTTCTGTCCGCCGGCTTAACTGCGCTGATGCGGCGGCTGGCAATTCGCATCGGTTTTGCGGCTCGTCCACGGATAGACCGCTACAATCAATCGGTTGTTGCTCTTGGCGGCGGCATTGCTATCTTCTGGACCTTGCTGCTTCTGCTTGCTGCTGTTCTGACAGCAGCCCAATTCGGCTCCTCTCAAATCAGCCGTCTTTGGCCGACCCTCGAACCCTATTTAGAAGGGATAATTGCAAAACGCAGCGATTTAATACTGGTACTCGGTTGTGCATTTGTTCTCCATGCAGTTGGGTTATGGGATGATAAAAAACGGCTCGGTCCCATGTTCAAACTTGCCGTACAAATTCTTACAGCAGCGGTGGCCGCAGCAGCGGCAGATATCCGGCTGGAGTTTTTTATCTACAACAAACTCATTACAACAATTTTGTCTGTTCTGTGGATCGTTATCCTCACCAATGCCTTCAATTTTTTAGACAATATGGATGGTGTTTCTGCGGGAATAGCCGCGATTGTCTCTGCTGTTCTGCTTACAGCGGCTATCCGGAGCGGTCAGGTTTTTATTGGCGGATTGGCTGTGCTTTTGCTTGGAACCTTGCTTGGATTTCTGGTGTTCAACTTTCCCCCTGCCAAAATCTTTATGGGGGATGCCGGCTCATTAGTTGTCGGATTCTTTGTCGCCGTCCTTACCCTGAGAACTACCTATTACATCCCCGCCCTCGGAATCCCTCTCAGTGCGGTTTTTATGCCGGTAGTCGTTATGGCCGTTCCGCTTTATGATTTGACCAGCGTGGTGTTCCTGCGGATTCGTCAAGGGAAAAGCCCCTTCATTGGGGATACCCAGCATTTCTCTCATCGCCTCAGCCGAAGAGGACTTACGGACAGACAGGTGGCTTTGACTCTTTATCTGGCAACCCTCTGCACATCCATAGGGGCCATCATTTTGCAGAAAACAGATTTAGTCGGAGCCTTGCTTGTTTTCCTCCAGACGCTGATGGTACTCGGCATTATTGCTGTTCTCGAGTCCAGCGGTCGTTTAAATTCGACCTCTCCTGCCGAATCAAAATGAAAGCGAGTTTATCCATCTCTGAAACAAGGCATCATAATATCCTTCTTATTGGGGAGAATGCTGTCTTGCTTCTGATTTTAGGAATACTCGTTCTGCGGTCTGTCTTTATCGAGGTTACCTATCCGGCTCCTCCGAATCCTTCACTTCTGCTTCCGCCGCCGGTTCTCAGTCTTCTGCTTTCTTTTCTTCTCATTGCTGCTTTTTCTTTGTGGCAGGCAAGCCGTCTCTTCCGGCCGCCGCCGCAGTCCATCTGCGGCCGCCTAATTCTGTGGGCAAGCATCTTTATTTTATTAGGGCTTTTGTCCGCCCTCAACGCTTCGAACAAGCGGGATGCACTAACAGATCTGACAACATTGGCAGCTCCGCTGCTGATTGCCGGAATGTCTGCTGAACTCTTCCGAAAACCGGACCGCATCATCCTTTTCCTGTGGGTTTTGGCTGCCCTTGGAATTACCGCAGTCTATCAATGTCGAGAACAGGCCCTTACAGACAACGAGGCGGTTCTGCAAAATTATGAACAAAATCCGCAAAAAGTTTTGGACGAATTAGGGATTGAACCCGGGACACTCCAACACTGGCAATTTGAACATCGTCTTCACTCCAAAGATATTCGGGGGTTTCTGACTACCAGCAATTCAACTGGTTCCTTTCTCCTTTTAAGTTTGTTCGGCTGTTTGGGACTTCTGGTCTATGCGTTTCGAAACAGCCCTTCTCAGAATCGAAGCGTTCAGATTGTCCTTTATTTTTCAGCCGCTGTGATTGTTGGCTACGGCCTGCTCCTCTGCCGAAGCCGAGGAGCTCTGACTGCCGGAAGTTTCTGTCTGGCCGGCTGGGCCGTCTGTGTTTGGCAGGGAAAACGGCTTTGGCCTTATCGAAAGATTCTGGCCGCCCTGGGGCTGCTGTCTGCGGCTGCAATCATTGCTGCTGCCGCCGCGTATGGGATTCGACACGGTCGGCTGCCGGGCCCGAATGCCATGCTTGTTCGCTGGCAATATTGGGTCAGTACCATTCAAATGATAGCCGACCATCCGCTGCTGGGGGTTGGAGGCGGCAATTTTTCAATTTGGTACCCCTTTTACAAGATTCCGGCAGCTCCAGAACTGATACGCGATCCGCACAACTTTTTTCTTTCATTAGCTGCTCAGTACGGCCTTCCAGCCGCTTTGGTCTTTACGGTCATTCTGCTCCTGCCGCTGAGAACCGCTTTGCAGTCTGAATCGTTTCAGCCCGAATATCCCAAAGCGGAAGGACCTTCAACACCATCAGGGCTTCTTCTTTTAGCGGTCTGCGCAATGACACTTTTGCTGATTCGTCCATGGATCTCAGAAAGACCGGCAGCGGAAACGGACCCGCTTGCAAACGGGGCTTTTTATATCGTGGCCTATCTGGCTCCGGCAGGAGTTATGCTCTTGGCCTTGGGGCTTTTTGTTCTGGCAGGGCGAGAACCGACAGATTGGCAAATCCTGCGGGAGTCACTCCTGCCGGCATTAGGATGGGCGGTTTTGGCCGTGCTGATTCATAATCTGATTGATTTTGCAATTTTCGAAACAGCGGTTTTGACCGCTCTCGCACTCTGTCTGGGAACCCTCTGGGCATTTGTATGTCCCCATCGGCCATGCCGTCCGATTGCCCCGTCTTTCCGTTGGATTGCCTTCTTTTGTCTCCTTGCCGTTTTTGCCGGATTCTCGTATTTTATAGTATTTCTTCCTTTCCGCGCAGGGCTTGCCATTCAGCAGGCCTTCCGCCGTCCTGCTGAGAGTATTCATCTGCTCCGCTTGGCTGAAGAAAAAGATCCCCTCTCGCCGCAGCCGGCATGGTACCTCGGTCAGATGCTGCTTCAGCAGGCCCAGCAAAAAAGAAATGTTGATAAAACTTTATTCGAGGAAGCGGAAAAGGCCTTTAAACGGGCTTTAACACGAAATCCGGATGATTACCGGCTGATGGAAGCCCTGGGCGATCTGTTCATCATCCGGGCTGAAACGGAAGACTCAGATATCGTACGGCAGGAATTTCTGAAAGCAGGATTTTGCTGGTTTCAGAAGGCATGGCGCCGTTTCCCCGGCTGTGACCGGCTGGCTTACAAGCTCGGCATGGCGGCTGAACAAATGAATCAAATCGAAGAAGCCGTCCGGTGGTACTCGCTGGCCGTAGAAATAGAAGAGGCCTATCGCAAACAGTTTGAACACATGTACCCCAATTACCCCATGTTCAGCCGGCTGGGAGAAAAACGCTACCAATATGCGCGGGATTTCCTTGAATCTCGCACCGAAAACCGCCTTAAAAAAGAAACGAATTCACTTTCTCCTTAAACCAACCTGAATTCTATGCCCCAATCCGGGCTAGAATGGTGTCCGGAATATCAAAGTTGGCATAGACATTCTGGACATCGTCATGGTCCTCAAAGTCTTCCATTAAATTGAGAATCTTTCGGGCTGTTTCCTCATCCGCAACCTTCACATTGCTTTGAGGAACCATAGCGATTTCAGCGGAAGACAAGGGTATCTTCTGTGCCTCCAGGGCCTTCTTAAGCGATTCGAAGACCGACGGCTGACAGGTAATTTCGTACAGCTGACCGGTATTCTGCAAATCTTCCGCCCCTGCCGATAAGGCTATTTCAAGCAAATCATCTTCTCCGATTGCCTTGGCATCTACCGTAATCAGTCCTTTTTTGGAAAACATCCAGCTGACACAGCCGCTGGCTCCTAATGAACCGCCTCGCTTTTCAAAAATCTTTTTGATCTCAGGTCCAGTTCGATTTCGATTGTCAGTCAACCCCTCCACCATTACAGCAATCCCTCCGGGGGCATATCCTTCATACAGTACTTCCTCATAATGCACACCGCCCAGCTCGCCGGTGCCCTTCTTGATTGCCTTTTCAATTGTATCCTTAGGCATATTGGCGGCTTTCGCCTTGTCAATGGCATAACGAAGCGCCAGATTGGCTTCCGGATCCCCTCCGCCATTCTTGGCCGCTACAATGATCATTCTGGAAATTTTGCTCCAGAGTTTTCCCCGCTTGGCATCATTGGCTGCCTTTTTATACTTGATACCCGCCCAGTGTGAATGTCCTGACATATGTGTCTTCCTGTTTTGAACGTTGGTTCTTTTGAGACAACTTAATGAATCACTTTTTTGAGCGAATAGGTAATAATGCCCGAAGCACCGGCCCGCTTCAAACGCGGAATCAAATCGCGTTCGACTTTCTCATCGACTACAATTTCTACAGCCGAATACTCCGAATCCGCCAGCGGTGACACAGTAGGACTCTTTTCAGCAGGCAGAATCTGAAGCACTGTCGGCAAATCCTTTTTGGAAACGTTCATTTTCACTCCGACCAGGGTTTTAGCATCGATTGCTGCTTTTAAAAGAATCGCCAGACTTTCAATTTTCTGCCGCTTGAACGGGTTTTTCCATGCCTGCTGATTTGCAATGAAACGTGTAGTAGAAATGAGGACGGTATCGATGATGCGCAGATTATTAGCTCGCAGGGAGGAACCTGTTTCCGTCAGCTCCACAATAGCGTCAACCAGTCTGGCCTTCACCTCTGTTGCCCCCCAGCTGAACTCCACTTTGACGCCGATCTTCTTGCGTCGGAAATACCGCTTTGTCACGCCGACCAGCTCTGTAGCAACAATCCCCCCTTCCAGGTCTTCGGGCTTTTGAACCGCCGACTCATTGGGGACCGCCAAAACCCATCGTGCCGGACTGGAAGTGGCCTTGCTGTACTCAAGTGGACAGACCTCATGGACATTGGAATTGTTTTCCATAATCCAGTCGTACCCTGTAAAACCGGCATCCAGCACACCGGCTTCCACATAACGGCTTATCTCCTGGGCTCGCAGCAAAATCAGCTGAATTTGAGGGTCATCAATCTGCGGGAAATAACTCCGATCGGCTCCGGTTACTGAAAAACCGGCTCGTGCAAATAAATCCACAGTGGCATTTTGAAGGCTGCCCTTTGGAATCCCCAACTTCAATATAGAAGCGGAAGAGCGGCTGCCTTCATTTGTTTTTTTTTCTGCAAAAGCCTGCTCTGTTTTCTTTGGACTCATTTTTCTGATGATTGTTCCTTGCTTTTAGACTTGGCTTTTTTCTTTTTTTCGCCTTTGGTCTCCAAAGGACGACGTTTCTCTTCCGCTTTCAGGCCTCCTTCGGCGGCAGTCCTTAACAGCGAATAAAAGAGCCAATCCTTCGCTGCCGGAATCTGACGTTCCAGGAAGCCGTAAATTTCCTCATCCGATGCCTCCGGATGAACTAACCCCTCTTGACGAAGGAAGTTTTTCATCGTTTCTGTCAAAGGGATGGCATGGCCGTCCAAGGATGTCAAAAAACAATAATCTACTGCGAAACGGCTGATGCCGTCCAAGGTTTCAATGGCTTTCCGTCCCTGACGTTTGCCCTGACCCTTCAGCGAAGTCAGAGTGAGTGTATCATAGCGATCGAAAATTTGATTTAGAATCCGCGTCAATACCTGGGCTGTTTCTTGCGCCTGGGGGCTATGGTCTCCCATCACATCAAGGATTTCCTCGCCGCGAGCGACCCGCAAATCATTGAAATCCACAAAATGATTCTGGATGCGTTTGTAAATCTTGCGGGCTTCGCTTTCCGGATATACCTGACTGATCAGACCGACAATTAGAGCCTCGATCGGATCTTCATAGACAACCGGTTTGCTGTCGGCTGCCTGCCGAACCCAGCTTTGGAAGGCCTTTTTCAACTTGAGACCATAATCCTTGCTGTTTTTCATTCCCCGGTCTCCTTGTGTGAGGAATCCTTCCTATCCGATTCGTCCCATTCCTGCCGAACCTGTTCAATCAGACGCAGTGTTTCCAGAGTCTTATAGAATTTACGGTCTGCTTCAAAACGAAGATGAGGGATATGACGACAAAGCAGCTCTTTTCCAAGAACCGCCTGAAATACACCGGAAGCATGCCGGATAGCCGTTAGAGTCAACTCCTGAGCCGCTTCATCAACCCCGCTGATGCTCAAATAGACAGTGGCCTGCTGTAAGTCCGCTGCCACCTCCACTTCGGTCACAGTAACCAGCCCTTTAATGCGGGGATCATTCAGACGAGTCAGAATTGTCGAACTGACCGATTCGCGGATGACTCGTCCTATTCGTTCCAGTCTGCGGCTTGCCATGGTCATTTCCATTATTATTTTGAAGACTTGTTTTTGGCCTCTCACAAAGTGCGAGCTACCTGCACCACTTCATAGGCCTCCAGCACATCGCCTGTCTTCACATCGTCAAATCCGGCAATTTTAATTCCGCATTCCAATCCGGCCTTCACTTCCCGCACATCATCTTTAAAGTGACGCAGTGATTCAATTGTACAGTCGTCTTTGACAACAACATTGTTGCGGATCAGACGCAATTTTGCATTTTTAGTTACCACGCCGTTTTCGACAAAACAGCCGGCTATCGTCCCTACCCCGGAAATTCGGAAGGTATTGCGAACAACCAGACGGCCGAGCGTCTTTTCCTGCTCAACTGGTTCCAGAAGCCCGCTCATCGCAGCTTTTAAATCCTCTGTAATCCGGTAAATCACATTGTACAGGCGGATATCTACCCGCAAGTTTTCCGCCATCTGGCGAACCCGGTCTTCAGGAACAACGTTAAACCCGATGATAATCGCATCCGAGGCCTGAGCCAGCACGACATCGCCTTCTGTAATACCGCCTACGCCAGCGTGAATTACTTTCACCTTCACCTCCGGCGTGCTCAGTTCAGTCAGATAGCGAACCAGCACATCCACTGACCCTTGGACGTCTGCCCGAACAATAAGGTTCAGTTCTTTGATTTTGCCGGCTTCGATATGGCTGAAGAGATTGTCGAGGGTAACTTGTGAACGCTTCGCCAGCGACTCTTCCCGACTGAGGGTGCGAATTTCCTCCGCTGCCTGTTTGGCCGTATTGATATCATCAAGGCAGTAAAACTTATCCCCCGCCTGTGGAATCCCGTCAAGGCCGGTAATTTCCACCGGCATCGAAGGTGTGGCTTTCTTTACAGGGCGTCCCCAGCTGTCCGTAATTGTACGGACCCTGCCGTAAGCACCGCCAGCCAGAACAATATCCCCTTTTTTCAACTCCCCCTCTTTGACCAAAAGGGTTGCCACTGCTCCCCGGCTGGGGGTCATACGGGCCTCCACTACCCATCCCATCGCCGGCAAAGTAGGGTCGGCCTGATAATTTTTCAATTCAGCAACATAATCCAGATATTCAATCAGGTCTTCGATTCCCTGCCCTGTTAAGGCACTGGTCTTGATGATTTCCGTTTGTCCGCCCCACTCCGCAGGCGTCAAATCATGTTCGGCCAGCTGACCGTAGACGCGGTGCAAATCAACCCCCGGCAGATCAATTTTGTTCAGAGCCACCAGAATCTCCACTCCGGCTGCCTTGGCATGATGAATGGCCTCCACTGTCTGCGGCATTACTCCATCATCGGCGGCCACCACCAGCACAACAATATCGGTCATCAGTGCCCCGCGGGCACGCATGGAGGTAAAGGCCTCATGGCCCGGCGTATCCAAAAAGGTAACCTTCTTGCCGCCGAGATCTACTTGATAGGCCCCAATATGCTGGGTAATCCCTCCCGCCTCGCTGGCAGCCACAGAAGTCTTTCGAATTCGGTCCAGCAAGCTGGTTTTACCATGGTCCACATGCCCCAGCATCGTAACAATGGGCGGGCGTTTGACAAGAGTTGTCCGAGGACGCTGCTCAAACTCCCTTTCAATTTCTTCGAGAACAGTTCGCTTTCGCTCGACCACCAATTCTGTACCAAACTCTAACGCTATCAACTCCGCCGTATCAATTGAGATGGACTGGTTGGCACTTGCAATGACCCCTTCCGACAGCAGTTTGGCAATAATATCGCTGGTTTTTACCCCCAACGCAGCAGAAAGGTCTTTGACCAAAATGGGCTCGGTTACCACAACTTTGGCAGGCCGCTCCGCCGACACAGCGGCTTCTTCCTGCTTGGTCTTAGTTTCGATTCGACGGGGCGGACGATTGCGAACCAGCTCCCCCTCTGCCGCTGCCAGACGAGCTCTTCGCTCTTCCAAATCCCGTTCCCGAATTCGCTTGGCACCCCCTTTCAGAACACGCAAGTCTTCTTCATCTCCGCGATGTTTCCGCCGGCCATGCGTTTTATCCGTACTTTTCTTTCCTGCCTGTGCAGCTTCTTCTGCGGCCGGCGGCATCAGCGGCTCGGAAATCGGCTTATCAAAACGCCCTTTTACTGGCGGACGGGGCCGTTTAACACGGGGGGATTCCGTCTCTGGTTTTTCCACACGAATTACGGTCGGTCCTGTGAGTTTTGCTGGACGCGGCTTCTCCAGCTTGGGACCTGCTGGAAGAATGGGCTCCGGCGCTGGCGGAGGGGCTGCAGCGACGGGCTCTTCTTTTTTCTCCTCTGCTCTCGGCGGCTCGGCAATTGCTTCTGCTTCCGCGGGTACAGCAGATTCCTGTACAATAGGAATAACCTCTGTCAGCGTTTCCACCGGCTGAAGTGGTTCTGCTATCGTCGTCTCGACGTCAGGCATCTCAGGCATCTGCGGCTCTGTTTGTTGTTCCTCCGCCGCAGGAGTTTCTTCAATGCCGGACGGCGTGCTCTCCGGCGGTACGGACACTTTTTTCCGCCGGGGAATACGAACCTTTTCTAAATCTACCCGTTCAGCTGTTTCCAGAGCCGTTGTTGGCTCACCTTCGCTGAACCATTCCCGAATAGTAGCTGCCTGGCCGGGGGTCAAAGGAGACATATGATTTTTGATATCCAGCCCCTCGGCCTGACATTTAGCCACGATTGCCTGGCTCTTGACACCTAATTCCTTCGCCAGCAGATAAACTTTTGTTACCGCTTTTGCCAAGTTTCCATCTCCCGCACAAACAGGACCGGAGAATCACCTATCGGCTTTTAAACAGTTTGTGCCTGTTTAACTCTTTCGCTTTCTTTCGCTGCGGGACTTTTCCTGCAGGAGCAGGCCTTCCGCCTGAGTCAGTTTCTCTTCAGCGGCTGCTTCTTTGGCAGCTGTTTCTGCTTTCTGAATAATCCGCAAGGCCTGTTCTTCCGTAATTTTCAGTTCTTCCACCAACGGCTCTTTCCCGACCTCCTCCAGATCTAAAACCGAGATAATCCCCAAAGCCAGCAGCTTATCAACAAAGGCATCATCCATGCCTTCTATTTGGCTGATGCAGGACGTTAGCCGCTCAACCTCTCGGTTATACTCTGAGGGAGTCAGAATATCAATATCCCAACCGGTAAGACGAGCCGCCAAACGAACATTCTGACCGTGCTTGCCGATTGCCAAACTCAACTGGTCCTCAGCCACCACCACAGTAGCCCGTCCCAGTTCAAAACAGATGGCTATTTCGCTAACTTTGGCTGGGCGAAGTGCATTAGCAATAAACACCTGAGACGAATCGCTCCAGGGGACGATATCAATCTTCTCACCTCCCAATTCATCTACAATATTTTTAATTCGGCTGCCCCGTACCCCTACACAGGCTCCGACAGGATCTACCTTATCGTCGGTGGAATCTACCGCAATTTTGGTCCGATAGCCGGCCTCACGAGCCAGCGCTTTGATTTCAATAGTCCCTTCGCTGACCTCCGGTACTTCCAGCTCAAAAAGCCGACGGATAAAATCCGGATGCGTTCGAGAAAGAACAATCTTGACCTGGCTGGAGGTATCCCGTACCTCAAGAATCATCGCCCGGATTCGTTCGCCAGGATGATGGGTTTCACCAGTGATTTGTTCAGATTTGGGCAAAATTGCTTCGACGCGGTTACTTAGATTGACCACCAGTACCCCACCTTCAAAACGGCCTACAACACCATTTACAATCTCGCCCTTCCGCTGCACATACTCTGTGTAAATACTTTCCCGTTCATTAGCCCGGAGTTTCTGAATCATCACCTGACGAGCCGTTTGAGCCGGAATTCGTCCCAGTCTTCGAATGTCGATTTCCTCACCATCTTTAAAGGCAGTAATCTGACCGGATTTACGATCGATATGCACCGTAATTTCACTTTCCGGAGGAGCACCAAAGTGTTTGCGGACTGCCGAAACCATCGCCGATTCCAAATCCTGAAAGATGGATTCTTTGTCAATATTCTTATCGCGAGCGATATTCTCGACAATTCGTAACAATTCTTGACTCATAAGCTCCGCTTCCTTTTTCCATAAAACAAAAAAAGTGGAAACCTTCAGGTTACCACTTTTCCCCGCAAATCCACGGCCCGCTTCCCGACTTCAGACCTCTTCTGGGCCGACCGGTTTTTCCCTTTTTTTAGTCGGCCATACTGTCTGCCCCCCGGAATCTCTGCCGTCTCTGCAGGTTCCCTGAAGAATTATTCTCTATTCCGACAAGCCGTTCGTGCACCCTGCACTGCTTTCCTACACAGCATGTAACGCTATGCAAACGCACGACTTGTATTTCCTCTGTCCATCATGGCTCATCCTTTTGTGCCAAAAAGTCAGCGTCGGCAAAAGATAAATTATAAAGTCTAATAAATGAATGTCAAGGTTTGTTTGGAAATCTCAAAAACAATTCAAAAACACCTTATACAAGACACAAAAGATATAGCATAATTACTATTAGGGGTTAAAACGCTCCAAATCAGTTTTTGAGGTATTCACGAAGAGTACAATCTGAAAGTGTCCGAATTTCTTCAGCAACAATCTGAGCAGTCACCCGAGCTCCGGCGGGGGTTGTATGTGTATGATCCTCTAAAAAGTACTCACGAGTAACCTTATCCTGGCCATCTTCTTCATATCGGCAGGCCGCCTTTTCATTCAGGTCAATAAAATACGCCCCTTCTGTTTGGGCAACCTGGGCGGCCCACCGAGCATAATCAGCACCTGAGCGAACCACTTGTCCCTCTTTCCAAATGTTTCTCGGCACAAGAGAGCATACGATAGGGATTGCTCCTTTGGCTTTTGCATCGCGGATATATTTACGGAGATACCAGCCATAGGTGTGCACAACTTCTTTCTGTCCTGTGGCTTCCAGAATTACTTCCTGAACTTCGTCGCCAATTCCTTTCAGGGAGCCGCGAGCCCGACCCGTTTCCAGCGGCCCACCGTCATTATGGCCGAATTGGATCAGCACAAAATCACCGGCCTTCAGCTCACCGAGCACTTTTTCCCATAGCCCTTCCGTCAAAAAGGTCCGGCTGCTTCGCCCTCCTAAAGCCCTGTTGCAGACAGAAATTCTCGTTAAATCAAAAAAATCAGCAAGCGGGTCTCCCCAGCCCTGCAATCCTGCCGTGTTGTTTTTGACTGTCGAATCGCCAACAATAAACAAGACAGGTCTTTTATTAACAATTGGCGACAGAGATTCTTCTGATGGATGAAATACGGCCAAAGGGATGAGAGAAACCGGCCCCAAAAGTCCGGAATCTCGCAGAGGCCAATCGGAGGCATCAAACGGCTTATAATTGATATTCACGATATTAATATCATAGAAATATTTCCATAGGACTTGCCGACGGTCTAAATCCCGTATTCGATTAGCCGCCAGATTGGTTACCTCGATTTCAAGTGTGTTTTTGCCTTCCCGCAAAAATTTCCCAACGCGGCAGACAGAAGCAGGCGACCAGAGAACGGACACATCCTGCCCATTAAGCCGGACTCGAGCGCTCTCACAAACAGTCCCCACATCAAGCAGCCATTCCTCGGCTTGCGAAGAAGGTTTTTCAAATTCAATCGAATAACGTGCACTGCCTGCAAAACACTCGGTTTCCGGATCTCCCCATGTTGTCCAGGAAGAGAGCCGCTCGATTTGACGGGATTTCGGAAGAGTGGGCCCGCCTTCCAGAAAATCAACCGTCCATATCCCCCCAATGCTCACTGGCTCCTCCTTCGGCTGCGTATAATTCCAGCGAGGAGTTTCAATTTGTTTATCACTGAATGCCCGCACGAATATCGATTGACCCGGATTCAACTGCACATAGACGCAGGTTTGCCCCTTTTCCTGCCGAACAGCGGCCGCTCCTATGGCATCCGGCATCAAAGGATCCATCAAAACGGCGGAACGGGCAGACCTGCCAAGTTTGACCCAGCTGCTGACTGGTTCAGAGGTAAGATTCACAAAGAAGTAGTCCGTTCCCTCCAAACAGCTTCGACGTATCCACTGAATACCGGCATCCACACACTCTTCCCTGCATACGGAGAACGACTCAAGCAGCGACTCCGCCGGCCCAAGCCCCACCCGCCCTAAACCACGACGGCATTGCTGCACAGAAGCGTCCGGCCCCTTTTCAAATTGAAGTGTTCCTAACATCTCCTTCATTGCTTCCTGCCTTTGTGTCCACTCATTCAAACCCGGAACGGCGGACGGAAGTTCCGAACAAAACAGAACGGCAGCCCCTTTGTCAGCCAGCCCAATCAGGGCCTTAAGGGTTTCCAAAGGCATCACACGACAGGAGGGAACCAGAATCACCGAGTATCTGTTTCCCCCGAGAAGAATTTTCCCTTCTTCAACAGCGGCCTTTTGGAGAAAACTGTCAGAAATTGTGTCCCATGCATATCCCTTCGACCAAAGCATCATCGCCGTCTGATAAAAGGATGTTTTCGAAAACCATCGCTCCTGATTGTGAATCGGAAAAGACAGATACAATCCTTTCGGGTCCTGCCACAGATCATAGACCGGCCAATAGAGCAGAATATCATTGTCGGGCCTGCCTGCCTGAAGGAGAGACTGGCACCGAGTGAGATAGTCTGTAAAGGCCGGCAGGTCATGCCAGAGCCCGCCGTCAGGCCCAAAATTCACCGAAGCATAAAACTGCCAGCCCGGCCAGGGTGCGTCCTGCGGCGAATAGGGAATCCCGTGGAAGAAAACATGATTGATACCTGCCAAAAAGAGCAAATCTGCCGCGGCTTTGGTATCCGCCAATGACGCTTGAAAATGCTCCTTCAGCCATGTAAACGATTCCGAGGAAGCAAGGATTTGCCCTTTCAAATGAGCTGCTGAAGAGGCCATCTTGAGCATGGGAATCTGCCCGCTGTCCACCGAGCGAAAGATTTCTGTTTCCGGAATGTCCGCAGCAGCATACAGGTCAATCAGATTTGCCGGGGCACCATGGGCCTGATTGCGCGACAGACTTCCATATTGATGACACCATTGTGTCCACCGCTCAATATAAGCGATATGCAGATGGGAAATGGTCTGTCTGTAATCACACTTGACGCGGGCGACTGTTTCTGCAGAATCATCACCGAATAGGGCTTCGATATGCTCCCGCAGGTCGTATCCGTTTCTCTGCCGAAATTCCCGAAGAAAGTCCGCAGTCCAGTCGGCCTCAAAATATTCAAAGGAATCGTGAAAATGAGCACGCGGCATCTTCCCTTCATACCCTTCAAACGCCTTGTCAAAGGCGGCCAGATAAGCATTTAATGCGGACACCGAATACGGATCAACGACATTACCCTGGCCGCCTGGAGCCGCCCGCTTGACTTTCTGCACAGGACAGCGGGAAGCCAGCTCATAGATTGTCCAGTTCCCCTCTGGAACCTGCCATCGGATTTGCCCATTTTGAACCTGCAAAGTCAAATCGATTCGCTGCCCCTTGGCCTCTACAGCCATCAGACAAATCAGCCGGGCCTTTGGATTTTTCGGTATCGAGCTCGAAAAAACCTCCTGAGACGGGGCTGAATAGCGCTCCAACAGCACTTTCATTGAAGCTGTCTGCTCGGTCACATGGGGTCCGCCGAACGGCCAGCCGGTTCCGGTTGTCAAATCCACCGCCATTCCCAGCCGCTGGGCCTCCGCTGTTGTATGAGCCAGCATTTTCATCCATTTCAGAGTAAGAAAATCAATAAACCTGTCTTCGTATCCTTTAGCTCCATAAATCGGACAAATTTCCACTCCCCCGATGCCGGCCTTGCTGTATTCCGTCAAAAGCGATGTCAAATTGGCTTCATCGACCGCACTGCCCAACCACCACCAGCGTGTCCAGGGTTTGTTTTCGGCAGTCGGAGTCGGCCAGCGTATTTCATCCAGGGCGCACTTTGCATATCCCTGCGTCAGAAGTACCATTGCCGCCATCACGGCCGCTTTTTGAGTGTATCCAGTCAATCTGCCCATTTTACTCTCCAATAGAAAAGTCAAAAAAACACCATCACCAATCAAAAATCATCCGTTCGAAAGGGAATAGCCGGCAACCCTTCCTGGTTAAACAAACTTACATAAGGAAAATCACTCCATGCATAACAAACCGCAACCGGCTGTTTAACCTCGGGCGAGCAAACTACGACAGTCTCGCCCTCTACCCCCACATCAGCCCACACAAACCGACCGTCCGGGCCGGCAATCGCAAACCCGCTCGGCTGAATATCCCGAAAAACCAACCCCCCATCCACATGGGTAAAATGAATGCGGACATACTCCCCTTCCACTTCCATGGATTCAAACACAGGGCCGGAATATTCGACTGCCTCGCCATAGGCCAGCGCCCGCGCCGCCAAAGCCAAACGGCGTCCTACTTCCTGTTTGTTTTTGGGGTGAATATTTCCCGATTCTCCAATATCCACCGCCGACACCATCGCCGTATAAGGAATGTTCCTGTTTTTCGTCTGAGCGTGACGGACACGGGCGGTCCCCCCGCCCTGACACGGCTCAGAAGGGGGCTTCCCATAACCGGCCAGCTGCACATACAGAAACGGCAAATCGCCCCGACCCCACGTTTTTCGCCAATCAGCGATCAATGTTTCCATAATTCGGTCATAGACATGTGCCGTCGGAATGTTCGACTCGCCCTGATACCACAAAACCCCGCGAACAGCATAAGGAGCCAGCGGGGCCGCCATCGCATTATACAAAACACAGGGACTGTGCTGGTCCAAATGCGGATTCTTCGGAGCGGCGGGCTTGCGCGGCGGCTTTTGTCCGGCGGACTCGGCTTTAGCCGCTTCTTCCTTCCACCAGGCCAAATCCTCTTCATACTTTTTCTGAGCAGCACCGCTGTCAAACTCCTGACACTTGCGGGCATATTCCTCAAGAAGAAAATGAAGTTCTGTCTCTGCTTCAAGAGCTCCTCGGCTGAGCCAGGCCTCCGCCGTACTGGCCCCATAAGCCGTTGTCAAAAGCCCTACGGGAACATTCAGATGCTTATGAATTTCCCGAGCAAAAAAGTAGGCCGCCGCCGAAAAATGCCCCACTGTCTGCGGCGAACACACTTCCCAGCAGCCCTCCGCATCTTCCAAAACTTCGTCGCTGGTACGGAATGGCACATCAAAAACGCGGATAGCCGGCCAGTTGGCCGCCGCCACCTCCGCCTCTTCATTCATCACACCGCACCAATAACGATCCTCGCGCGCAACGGTCATATCCATGTTGGACTGGCCGGAACACAGCCATACCTCGCCAACTTGAACATCTTCGAAGCAGAGAGTTTCGGCCTTTCCCGCAATAGTCAGTTCATAAGGCCCGCCGGCCAGCATCGACTCCAGTATAATCCGCCATCGACCCGACGCATCCGCCAAAACCGTCTTCTTCTGCTCAGCCAGAGACACCGTAATTTCTTCACCGGCAGACGCCCTTCCCCAAACCGGAATCGGTCTGCCCTGCTGAAGAACCATGTGGTCGCCGAAAACTCCGGCGGCCTCGAGTGCCCAACCTTTATCACCAAAAAACAATACAGCAGCAAACAAGATGAACATCTGCCATGCCGCCGACCATCCCTGGTTTTTTCGTTTCATTCGAGCCCCATCATATTCCGGCAGTTTTCAAACCTGACTTTGGAACCGTCCTCGGCCTGAATCTTCACATTTTGGAAAATCCAGTTCTCTGCATTTTTGATAACGCCTGCTTTCTTGGCGGTTATCTCGATATTCTCGAGCAGGAAAGAACCAGCCGGCTGATTTTTGCGTCCGTTGACAGAAATGGCCGTTTCCGAATCCACCGCCTTGATATTTCGGATTGTAATATTGCGGATATAGGGAGTCCCTTGTTCTTCGGGAACCGGCTGCATCAGCGCCTTCCAATGTTTGGGAAACTCCCTGCCCTCTGCCTCCAGCTGCCGGCGGACGGCCTCCGGCACGGTGTTATAAGCCGGATACCAGTCATAATCGAGTTTGACGGCCTCCCGCACATTGTGCATCTGAATATCGTGGATATAGGCATCCCGAACTGTTCCGCCGCGCCCCTGGGTTGATTTGAAGCGGATACCGGTGCTCGTGCCGTAGGCCTTCAAGTTGTAGGCCTCTACATTGTAAATCCCGCCGGAGGTTTCGCTGCCGAAAGTAATCAGGCCATGACCTCGCCGGGCGATGCAATCCCGAATCATCACATTAAAAGTAGGCCGATTGACTCGCAATCCGTCCGCATCGCGCCCCGCTTTCAGACAAAAATTATCATCGTTGCAGTCGATATCACAATTCTGCACAAGTACATTGGAGGAAGAATCAATATCAATCCCATCCGAACTGGGGCCGACCTTTTCATCCAGATTGGCCCGAATGGTCAAGCCGTCCACCACCACATTAGTGCTGTAGCAGATATGAACCGTCCAAAAGCCCGGCTCCCGCAGCGTCAGCCCTTCCAGCTGGACGTTAACGGCGTTATAAATCAAAATCAGGCGCGGACGTTTGCAGTCGTAATCCACCACCCAGCGAAGCCCTTTGGGGTCATACTCACGCCGCATTGTCCAGTATTTGTCCCACCACATGGAACCGGAGCCGTCAATGGTCCCCTTGCCGTAAATCTTCACATTCGACACATGATGAGCATTCAGCAGGGCTGCCGGCCAGTCTGTTTCGATGCCTGCCACGCGGGTATAAACCTCCGGATACGCCGATTCATCCTCAACCCCCTTTATCAGCACACCCTCATCCACCCGAAAATCCACACGGTCTTTTAGAAAAATGGAGCCGGTCAGATACGTCCCAGGCGAAAAAACGACCGTCCCGCCGCCTGCCTGCGCACAGGCATCGATCGCCTTCTGAATGGCCCCGCTGCTGACGGTCTGTCCATCCGGCACTGCCCCATAATCGCAGACATTAAACTCCGCCGCCCAAACAGACCCGCCGAGGGTCAATAAACATCCCAACATTACCGCAAATTTCCTTAGACTCATAAATACTCCTTGCTGTCAGAGTTATCTATCTTGTTCTGCCGAATCATCTTGTCTATTCCTATCAGGTTTTTCCCTGAAATCCTGCGAGGTTGCTAAGGCAATGACCCGACCCTGCCGGCCAACCGCACAATAAAAATGATAAACAATTCCATCCCAATAAACAACCCATGGCTTATGAGCGTATTTCTGATCCCAGGGTTCAGAAGGAGCAATTAAGTCCGGCCCATTCCACTTCGTCCAATGGACCAAATCATAAGAACAGGCAAAAGTATCAAAGGCCCCCGGCCGCCAAAATGCCCCAAAATAGAACATCACCCACACATCGCCGATTTTAGCAATCTGAGGATCGCCGCTGATGCCGACTTTTCCGGCGGAAGAGCGGTTTTCCAACACCGGCCCAGGCCCAAACCGCTTCCAGATGATTCCATTGCCTGAAACCGCCATTCCAATCCGCTCTCCTCCCTCTAAAGCGGCAGCGTTGTAAAACATCACAAAAGGAGTGCCGGTCATTGTCTCTGGGTCGTGAATGATATGACTCTTAAAAAGCGTCCGTTTCTCAAACCAGCGGGCATCCGCATCAGACGGACGCAAAATAGGAGCGGGTAATTTTTGCCAATCTTTAACGGCCGCAGGGTCATCCGTCCACGCCAGCCCAATAGACAGCGGCGGGGTTTCGTATCCCTCTTTTTCGCCCCCCAGATACGATATCCAGTATCGGCCGTCAAATTTCCCCAGCCCATACGACCCGCCCCATCGATAATCATAAAAGGCAATACCGCCGGCTGCCTGGGCACAATCCCACTGGCCCTGCTGTCCCCGCGGCAAAATCACCCCTTGCGGCTGCCAATGAAGCAAATCATCGCTGACCGCCAGGTGAGTCGTGTATCCGACAGGATCGTTCTCCAGCTGGAAATAAACCATATACCAGCGTCCCTGGTGTCGGAAAACCGTCGGTCCATCCGCCATTTTCCCGGCCGGCGGTTCCAGAACGATTCCATATTTATACGGCGTTTTGACCTGTTCATAGACCGCCTCCATTTCTTTACGCCCTACTGAAGTACCTCGCAAGCAAATCCGCACGGGACGATCTCGATCACAACTCAGTCGGCCGTCTTTTTCAAACAGTTCGGCAACCTGAATGGAGCTGCGGCGCTGTTCATAGCCGTCTTTGCGGGCCTCTTCGCCCCGTCGACCGGGATGGGTAAAATAAAAAACAAACGCCCGATCACCGCTGACTGCCACATCCGGATGGCCCCCTTTCACCTGGTCGTCCGGCCCCGTCCCAGGGTCCCTGAGCAGGTTTTCCTGCTGACGCGTCCAGTAAAGAGCATCCTCCGAGCGATACACTCCCAATCCATCCCATGTGTCCACAAGCATCCAGTAAAAGCCCCTCCACCAAAACACCTTCGGACCTTCTCCCCGCCACTGTCCCGGCGCCTTTCCTTTGTCCTCCCATACAAACAAATCCCGACTGTCGGCATAATACATCGACTTGCCGTCGCGCTCATTGTTGTACCACATCCGCCAGCTGCCGTCGCCAAGCCGAATCACACAGGCATCGATTACCCGATCGGAGGAAAGGGAAAGTGTTGATTGATACTCCCAGTCTATCAAATTGCGGCTGGTCAAATGAAGAATCTGCCGGGGGTGGTTCCAATCCCGAAAGATGCCCGGCACATAAGTCAGGTACATATGCCAGAGGCCTTCGTGTTCAATAACTTCCGGCGCCCAGTAGGTATCGTCGCCTTTCTTATAGCCGATATTAGCCGTGCCGCGATAGGTCCACGAGGCCCCGCCATCGGAAGATTCGGCAATTCCAATAGGTGTGCCATGCACCCAGCTGACCCCTTCGGCCTCCGCTGCGTTGGCCCGACGATTGGTATAAAACATCAGCCATTTTTTCTCTTCCGGATGCCAGCATAAAACCGGGTCTGCCGCTCCGTCATACACAGGGTCCCGGTAGAGCGGCTTGGCGGCAATTTCCCCTTCCATCGGCTTCTCCCGCCTGTCTTCCTCTGCATATCCAAAGACGCCCGTTGACAGCCAGACAAGAAAAACCAGAAGAAGCTTTTCCATAAATCCTCCCTGACAAAAAACTTTTTAAGAACCCGGCAAAGGAGACACCCCTGTCACCGACATCCAGTCAATATTGGCCAGACCCCCGCTGGTTTTTGCAATCAGCCGGATCTGGTTGGTGCCCGGCACAAGAGTGACACGAACCACCGGTGATAAAACCCATGTGTCCCAATTATTAGTTCCCTGGCCGGCAAAACTGACATTAGAAACCGCTGTCACGTCATTCACCGTGACAGTTGCGCTTCTATCAGATGTTGTTCCGTTAGCAAACCGCCACTGCAGCTCATACACCCCTTCCTGAGGCACAGAGACCGCCCATTCAATATACGCCCCAACAGCATTTTCCGTATTGGCAAACCCGCTGCCGGTATAGCCGGTATGGTTGCTGTCAATGGTTCCGGGCACTACCGCAACAAAGCCGGCCTCATTTTCCTGAATCACAAGTGTTGTAATTCTGGAATCCGGCTGAACTGCGACTTCACTCGAATAGGCCGATTCATTCTGCCGCGTATCCACTGCTGTGATGACATAATAATACGTCGTTCCATCGACCACGCTGCTGTCCTGACAGCTCGATTCTGTCAGAGGGGTCGAATTCAGCAGAATATAGCCGCTTCCGGAAACCTGTGAACGATAGACATTGTATCCGAGCAGGTCGCTTTCGCTGTTATCCGCCCAGTCCAGGATCACAAAGCCATTCCAGGACGAGGCCGTCAGTCCTGTTGGAACTGCCGGAGGAGTCATATCCGCGCCCTCCCAGTTGGACGCCAGCACAGCAAACTCATAGTAATTAATCAGGCAATCTCTATTCAAATCCAGCCCTGCCGTCAACCCGCAATCCTCCTCAAGCCAGACATCGGCAAAATAGGGCAGGTCTTTGAGATTTACCAAACCATCTTCCGTAAAATCGCCATACAGCCATGGATGCCTCACAACCAGGATATCCGGAATCGGCTGGGCATCCATTCCCTCTCCAAGGTAGAAACTCGGATGCGGCGGCTGATTATAGGCCGAATTTTGCCAGGCAATTGCCACCCGGTATTGAGAATCATGCATCAGGGTATAAAAGCGGTAGTTGGTCACCATAGTGGTCGTATAAATCCGCAGGGCTGTATTGTCGCTGGTTCGCCAAATCACCTCTTCCCGCCAGTCCCCAAAAATGTCGGCAGACAGACATGGGACTTTTTTGGTACCGTTATTCGAAGAGCAATCGGTCACTTTCAGCAGCTCCCCGACACCATATTTTGAAATTGTTATGTCGTCCAAAAATTCCCGCAGCAAATCCTCATCCCACCACACCATAAAATTTACTGGATTATTATGGCTGCCTAAGTTGATTCCGGTACAGGTGGACAAGGGAACACTATTGGAAGCCCAAACTTCATAACCGAGATAATCGGCCCTGATGTCGCCTGCACAGGCCCGGCCCGTATCTTTGGCGGCTGTATAGCGAAAAATAATCTCGCCTGTTCCCGCATCTCGAAAAGAGGCGCCGTAGGGAGCGGGCTCGTGGCACTGCCAGACCTCCAAACCCGGCCGGCTCGGATCCATATCCGAAACATGCAAGGCATCGCCGTGCCCAAGGCCGGTAGAGTACAAACCGGTGCCGTCGTGGTCAATCACACACGCCCCATAGACAATTTCATCAAAACCATCCCCATCCACATCGGCAATGCTCAGACTATGGCACCCTTGACCAACATATTCACTGTTAGGGCCGCTTGTATGGGCCTGAAACCACCACCGCATGCTTAATTGACCGTCCCGCCAATCCCAGGCCGTAATCTCGTTTCTGGCTGAATAGCCGCTCTTAGGCCCATAATAGCCGCGTGCCATAATAATGCTCGGACGCTCGCCGTCCAGATAAGCCGCGCCGGCCAGAAAACGGTCCGCACGGTTGCCGTAATTGTCGCCCCATTCTCTGATATCACGTCGATCCGGGTAAAAAACCGTCGCAGCCAGGGCCTCGCCGGTCAACCCGTCAAAAACAGTCAAATATTCCGGCCCGCTCACAATATAGCCCTCTGTATTTCGATAATCAGTCAGTGTATCACCGGGAAGCAGAACATAACTGCCCAGTCCGTCTTTGGTATAAGGCGCCGTCTTGCAAACTACTTCTGCACACCCATCGCTGTCAAAATCATAAACTAAAAACTGAGTATAATGCTCCCCTGCACGGATATTAATACCCAGGTCAATCCGCCACAGGAATGTACCATCCAATTTATAAGCATCCAGATAGACATTACCCGTATAACCCGAATAAGAATTGTCTTTCGAATTCGATGGATCCCACTTAAACACAATCTCATATTGGCCGTCGCCATCCAAGTCTCCGACGCTGCAATCACTCGGACTGTAGGTATAAGAAACATCATCCGGTGTTGTGCCGCCTGCCGGCACCTGAAGCGGAATAGTCAAATAAGGACTCGTCCACACGCCAACCGGTTCCGAACCGGGCCTTTCTATGCCGTCAATCACAGGGACGATAGTGTATTGGCTCGATACGCTGCCGCCTGTATCAGCATAATTTGTTGAGTTAGTAATAGGTGAAGAAGTGATTTTAACCGAATCTCGATAGACATTAAAGGAAATATCGGCGGGGTCTGTTCCAAGCAATCTCCATCCGATATAGTTAGATGTGCCCGTTCTGACAGCAATCACTCCCCTGTCCAAATATTCCATATATCTTGCCGCCAGAACCAAATGTGAACAAAAAAGACCTCCAAAAACGAGGAAAAACATAGAGTAAAGACATCTTTTCATAAATCCCCCCATAGAAGATAGACCTTGTTTGCTATGACTGCTTATCAAACCTAAAAAAAGACAACAAACATCTTTTCTTACCCAATACAGAACCCATTCTCATATTTATATAGAAAAAAAGAGGATTTTGTCTCATTATTTTTGTAAAAATCAGAATTTTTAAAGAATATCTGGACATAAAACAGCCCGTACATCTACATATATTTTCGAAACAAAATAAAATAGGCAAAATTTTAAAAAATTCTCTAATTTTTTCGGAAAACATCTATATCCAAATGAAGAAAGTTTCATTCGAGCGGTCGTTTTATGGAAGAAAACAAAAAATTAAATGCTGAAGATTACCGGCTTTTCATTAAGCTCTATTTGGCCAATGAACGGCGTCTCTACGGATTTGTCCGGACGCTGGTGCCAAACTGGTCGGATGTAGATGATGTTATCCAGGAAACGGCCGCTGTATTATGGTCCAAATTTGACCAGTTTGACAAAACGAGCAATTTCTCTGCCTGGGCACTCAAAATCGCCCATTACCAAATCTTAAATTACTACAAAAATCAAAAAAGGGACAAACTCTATTTCAGCGAGGAAATGCTCAACCTTCTGGCCGAAAAAAACCTCCAAAATCCCAATGTGGACGAACGTCTGCCGCTTCTGAGAAAATGTCTTCAGCAGCTGAAAGACTATGAACTGTCTCTGATTCAAATGCGTTATGAGCCGGGTAGCTCCACGCGGCGTGTTGCCGAGCAGACCGGCAAAGAGCTTCATGCCCTTTATCGAATGTTCAATAAAATCCATGCAAAACTCTTACTGTGTATCCGACGAAACCTCCGGGAGGTGTACTCATAAGAAATGGAACTGTCAAATGTACAACTCAATCGCCTTTTCAATCTGCTCGGGGCCCTGCGGGATGGAGTAATTAGCCGTCAGGAGTTTGAGGAATTGAATGAATTTCTGAAAACTTTTCCCCAAGCCCGTGAACTGTATGTTGACTATGTCTATTTGTGCACCGATTTGTGCAACCTGCAGGCTGCTATCCGGCACACACCCGTATTTGCTTCCCCTGTCTCCGGCGGCAGCAATGAACAAGATCAATCCGGTTCGACATTGACGCTCGAAATCCTCCAAATCCTCGGGGACTATGAAAACCAGGCCGAGGCCGTCGAGCTGCCCCCTGTAGAAATTCCCTCCCAGCCGAGCTTGCGTCCAGCCGTCGTCAAGGCAAAACCCCAAGTGTCCAAACTGTCCTTGTTTGCTTTGTTTACCTCGCTGGGGGCTCTTTTGATGATTCTTGCCTATCCGCTGCTGTTCCCGCAGCCGCCGGCGGGCGTGGCCTCCGTCAGTGATGCCCTCGGAGCGGCCTGGTCCTGGCAGGAGCCCCTCGAAAAAGGGACACGGCTGGTTAACGGCTCTGCTCCAATTCAGCTGATCAAAGGTCTGATTAAAATCCGTACCGACAATGGTGTTCATCTCGTAATGGAAGCCCCTGCTGAGTTTCGTTTTCTCAATTCGGACGAGTTATCAATGACCTATGGACGCGTCTTTGTGAATATCCAGCAGGCCCGGAATGGCTTTGCCGTTCAGACTCAGCAATCAAAAATTATCGACATGGGGACGCAGTTCGGCGTCTATACCGACATGGAGGGAGAAATTGAGCTGCACGTTTTCGAGGGGAAAACCGTTCTGATTGCCGGCCTGAACAATAAAACAAAAAAGGCATTGGACGTGATAGCCGGCCAGGCCAGACGGTTCAGCGAAAACGACAGCGAAGTTCGGCCCATCGCTCTCCGCGAACGGCTCTTCGCACGCGATATCCAGTCTCAGAACAACCTTATCTGGCGGCAGGAAAAACGAATCGACTTGGCCGATGTTGTTGGAGGAGGTGACGGCCTGGGCAGCGGACAAAGGGGACACGGCATCAATCCCTCCAATCGTCCCGACGACCGGCCCGGTGAAATGCGGGACCGCCGAAGCGGAAATACCTACAACCGCATTTCGTCCAATCCGTTTATCGACGGTGTTTTTGTCCCCAACGGCGCCAGCCCGCAGATTATCAGTTCTGCCGGTCATTTGTTCACAGAATGTCCAATCACCAGCGGTTATTTTTTTGCGGATATTCTTCACTCGCCTACAGAGCAGCTGAAACAGAACGGCACCTTCAAGGCCTCCTCCCTGCAGGTTGGGCAGGTCGATTACAGTCAGCCGGATAAATCATTCCTTTGTCTGCATGCCAACAGCGGCATTACCTTTGATTTGAGCGTTTTTCGAAGTCGCCTGCAAAATCCCATCCGCCGCTTCACCGCTCAGACCGGAATGCTGGACTTTGCCCCGCCGAATATGACGGCCGCTTATGCCGAGTGCTGGATTCTTATTGACGGCAAAGTCCGATACCACGCGATTTTAACGCCCGAACATACAGAGACAGTTGGAATTGAAATCGCCGATACCGACCGCTTTCTGACTCTGATTGCCACCGACGGCGGAAGCCGCGATCCGCAGCTGGACCGCAACGCCATCGGCTATGACTGGTGCATCTTCGGACAACCCAAATTATCCTTGGAGTAATCATGAGAAAACCGGCTTTTACATTGATTGAACTGCTTGTCGTCATTGCCATTATTGCCCTGCTGCTGAGTATCCTGCTGCCTTCGCTGAAAATGGCTAAAGAGCATGCCGGACGTCTGACCTGCGCCGACCATTTGAAAACTCTTGGACAAGTTCTGCATATGTACGCTCAGGCCAGCCGCGATGCTTTACCGGAGACCTATTACACGGAGACCCGAACCGGCGGAGCCGCCACTTACTTTATCTTTACCGTCAATCCCCAGCAGCCGCCCAGCAAGCGAATCACGGCCAGCTATAATTTGGCTCCTTTATGGACGGAGGGATGGATTGAGGATGGCGCTATTTTTTACTGTCCGAGCAATAAACGAACGGCCTTCAGCTATGAGGCCTATCTGGGACCGCAGGACTGGCCTTCTGTAGATCCGGCCTATGCCAATACGGACAATCCAAACGCTGTTCGGATTAGTTATTCTTATCTGCCCCAGTCGTCTCAGAAAAAGATGACGGTCGGCAGCAGGCAATTCCCTGCGGTCGCCAAGAAACTCTCGCAAACCCACCCCAGCCGGTCGATGTGCCTGGATGTTCTTCAGTCTCGCGAACGAATGTCGCACCTGCGGGGTGGATATGCGGGTGCAAACCTTCTTTATTCAGATGGCAGCGTTCGTTTTCGCCAAAACCCAGAGGTCCTCGGCAAACAGATCTACGGCTCGGACCCGATGCAGGACCCTGAATTGTGGAGAACCATTGTACAGGGGCTCGAATAACGGCCCGCAGGATGCAGAAACAACATTGGGAATCAGAATGAGTTGACGTGAACTTTATTTTGTGGAGGATTCGGTTATGAAAGTAAGACATTTGTGGTGTGGAATTGTTTTGTTGTGTTTAATGGGGCTCGCTGTCCGAGCAGAGGTAGTGGTTACCACTGAAGAGGGCAGCGGCGCGGACACGTACCTGACGAATGACAGTCAGCAAGGTCCGGACACTGTCACCGGCGGCGAAGAAAGAATTCGGGCATTTCGACAGGTAGCAAACAACCGCTCCAAGACAGGGTTTATCCGGTTTGACCTAAATGGGATTGACGGCGAACCTGACAACGCCATCATCACCTTCGATGCCACTCTTTTAAAAGGGGGCTCAAAATCCGTCGATGTATATGGGCTGATCGACGGCTCCGCCGACTTCTGGAATGAAAGCACAATCACCTACAACACAGCTCCATGTATGGTTCCGAATCCCCCGACAACTCTTGGAAATCATAAGTTCGTCGATGGAACCGTTGTTTCTCTTGGCACGCTGGCCACTCCAGCCCTGCCGGATGGTGTCGTGTATCCGGTACCCTTCTCTTCCACTACCACCGCCCTTCCTTTGGGAGATTTCCTCAAGAAGGACACCAACGGTTTTGTTACGTTTGTTTTCATCGGCACAGACAATGAAACTGAAGTGGCATCCAAAGAACATGCCACCTTCAATCCGCCAATGCTGACTCTGCCCAATTGTTATGCCGTAAAGCGGGCATCGAATCCCGTCCCGGCCAACAATATAAAAGTTCTCATCAGCGAATATGACGTATTGAGCTGGACCAATCCCGAACCCAATCTTCCAGGCGGGGTTGTTACCTGTGATGTCTATTTTGGGGACAAAGAACCCAATGCCCTGCTTCCTCATTATGGACTTCCGCTGCTGGCAGCCGGCATAAGTGGCAATTCCGTGCTGATGCCTGCCCTCAGTACATACAAAACTTACTACTGGATGGTCGATACCTATGACACCAGCCGCGACCCGGAATATGTACAGGGCAAGGTGTGGACTTTCAACACCAACAACAGCGCTCCGGTTGTCAATGCCGGCCCGGACCAATATGTGTGGCTAAGCCGAACAATCATCGATACAACCAGCGACGCAGATACCTATCTCCGCGACGAAACCCCTCGAGGCAGCTACGAATTTATGGACATCCGCGGCGGCAATGTCGACTTTGCCGGCTATCTGCGGTTCAATCTTTCTGAACTGACTATGATGGGGCATGGAACAATTAAAGATGCTGTTCTGACGTTGACGGTTTCAGGCGGTGCGTCTCGCAATGACAACGCAACCAATGGCCGATTTGCTCTTTACGGCCTCAATAATGTCGAGGGCAACACGCCCCAAAATTGGAGTGAAGCGACATTGATGGATACCAATGCCGGACAGGAATGGGACGGCACCCTGCCGATGACCACGGCGCTGAACAACGGCTGGATCACCGATCTGGACGATAACGTGTCCGGCATCTCTGAAGTGATCAGCGGAAACGGCAGCGTTGGCAATACAATCACAATCAGCGGGGCTCCTTTGGAAGCGTTCCTGCAAAGCCGAGTTGAAGACAACGGCCTGGTTACCTTTATCTTGGCCAACGACGACAGCGTCGATCGCGGATACGGCATTGGCACAAAAGAGAATGCGAATCTCGACTATCGTCCGAAATTGAAGCTGACCTATGTTCAGGAAGGCGAAGGAAGGGGTGATGCGGTTGTCACACTGAGTGGAACAGTAACCGATGACGGCCTGCCGGCCGGGACATACACAGTCAAGTGGACCCAAGTCAGCGGGCCGGAAACGATAGCCATCGATCCGGATGACCAGATTGAAACAACGGTTACTCTCCCCTCCGCCGGCTGGTATGAATTCCAGCTGGAGGCCAACGATACGGAATTGACAGGTTCGGATACCGTCCGCATATACGTCGGTATCGATCCTTGCGATGCAGCCCACCAGGTGCCGGGATATACCCCCTACGCGGCAGACTTGAACGATGACTGCTTCGTGAACCTGAAAGACGTAGCCGTCATGGCCTCACAATGGCTTAACTGCTCCAGTCTGATATGTCCATAATCTTTGCCCCATTTGCTTCTCAGGGCAGGTCGGCTGATCTGCCCTGAGAAGTTTCTTGCGTGTGTGAAGTGTGAGAGTGTGAATTAGAGTTAGAAACCGAAATATGAAAAATTTTTGGAGGTTGGTTATGGAAAGAAAAGTACTTTATGTTTTGATGCTGCTGCTGATCGGTTTAGCCGGCATCTCCGAGGCATTGGTAATCACCACAGAGTATGGAAGCGGAGCCGATACCTATATCGGCAATGACACACAGGTCAGATCCACATCCACAGCAGGAGCAAGTGCTTCCGAACTCCGCAGCCGCTACAACGGCGGCGGTTCCCGGTTTCAATGCACGTATCTGCGATTTGACTTAAGCGAGGTCCCGTCCGAAACCACTTTTGTCGGCGCCTTCCTCCAGCTGGAAGCCACCTACATCAAGAGCTCAACCGGCAGACGGCTGGACATCTATGGCTTGGTCGATGAGTCGCTCGACGAGTGGACCGAATCGGCTCTTTGCTATCAAAATGCCCCCGGAATGCTGCAGCCGGCAAGTGGGTGGGACAGCGGAAATTATTTGCTCGATGAAAGCAAATTAGTCTGGCTGGGCTTTCTGACAACTCCCGGTACCGGCGGAGGAACCCCAACGTATCCGATACCTTTCAGTTCCAACACCACGGATTTGGGAACGCTGTTCAGCAAGTTCCTTGCTTCGGATACAAACAAACTGGTTACGCTGGTAATTATTAATTCCACCGGCACCAACTCAATTAACTGTGAAGATAAATTTGCTTCCAAGGAACACGCTACCTATGCGGCACCGACTCTGGTGATTCCGGAACCGGCAACTCTGGTATTGGCAGGTTTGGGAGGTTTGATTTCACTTCGGCGACGCGGATAATCCCCCACCGCGTACAGAAAAGGGGAACTCGCTGAATAACGGCGAGTTCTCCTTTTATTGTTAAAACACACCTTCACTCAGTCTGCAATCGGATACAAAACAAATCCCCCTTGCGGCTGCAGTGTGATTTCCATCTTCCGAACCTCCGCCGCTGATACTTCTTTGGCTTCCAATTGGTCCGGCTGTGAGCTGTCCGTAATCAGAATCCCTCGGAAATCTTCCTGCAAAAACGACAAATCCAGCGTGAGAGTTTTGTTTTTCGCTTCGCCGTTAATGCCCGCTGCAAACCACCTGCCGTTCTTCTGCCGTGCCAATACAACTTCTTTGGCCGGATAGCCGCAGACAAACCGCGTTTGATCCCAGCAGGTTGGAATTATTTTGAAATACTCAACCGCAAACGGCGGCAGCGATGCCGCCTCAAAGGGTGCCAGCCCGAAATGCTGAATGCCCGATTCAAAAATCACCGGCAGGGCCATCTCGAAAGCCGGCGTCGTAACCCGCTGCACCCCGCGAATACGGCGGCTCATTACAACCGGCGTAAAATCCATCGAAGCCGCAACATTGCGTGCAAACGGCAAAACACAGCAATGTTCGGCCTGCTTGTCCATATTCCGCTGGTCAAAGGTACAGTATTCCATTCCCATCACGGCTTCGGTTGTTACCAAATTGGGCCAGGTGCGCTGCCAGCCGCGCGGCAGGGTAGCCCCATGGAAATTGACCAGCAAATGATGCTGAGCCGCATCTTTAAGAATCTCCAGATACAGCTGCATCGTGGCCTGCTTGTCGCCGCCGAAGAAATCCACTTTGATGCCCCGAATACCCATCTGGGCAAGGCGCGTCATCTCTTCCTGACGCACCTGAGGCAGGTGCATCCGGTTCTTCGGCGTCATCGGCGCCGTATTCCAGTCTCCGTTGGAATTATACCACAAAATCAGTCCCACCCCTCTTTCGTCCGCCTGGCGGGCCAGTTCGGCAACCTTTTCATAACCGACAATTCGATCCCAGTCGGCATCGACAAGCATATATTCCCAGCCGAGTTTGCAAGCCATCTCCAGATACTCCTGCAAATACGGCAGCTTCGTCCCCTCCGTATCATACCGCAGCCAGCTCCATGCCGCCCGTCCGGGCTTTACAAAAGAAAGATCCTGAATTTTCGAAGGAGAAGCCAAATCCGTCGCCAGCGTTGACTGGACAATTGCATCCAGCCCTTGTCCGACGATAACCAGCCGCCACGGCGTCGAAAACGGAACCACCGCCGAGGGAGCAACAGGATCCTGAGGTCCGCGATGCTCGTTGGGCTGCGGAAAGGCAATTCGATAGACGCCGCCGTCCGAATGCTGTCCCAGCCGACAACCGCAGTAATTCTCATCCACATCTGTCTCGCTTAAAAGCACCCAGCCGTCATCTTTTACCCGAAACAAAGCAGGAAAGGCCCACCCGGCAGAATAAGGCGAAGGAAGTCCCACGGGCTTCTCTATCTCGTAATGGGATTCATAAGAAGGAAAGGTCTTTTCCCATCCGGTTTTGGAGTCATGCAACGGATGAAGCCAACTGACCGTTCCCGCCGGAAAAGCAAAGCCCGTCGCCTCCCGCTCAACCGTCAGCCGTTGCCCCGTCGGGGCCGGAAAATGGTATCGGAAGGCAAGCCCATCGTTAGAAACCTGAAAAAGAATCTCCACCGTCCGCCCTTGCGGATTTTCCAATGTCGCGATTCGCCGATGAGCCTGATAGCGGATTTGGCTTTTTTTGCCAAGCGGCATCGTGTAATCATTCAAAACTATTTCCATCTTTGAAAAGCCCTTCAGGGTCAGATTTTCTGTAAAATCTGCGTCCGCACAAACCAATCCCAGCGGAGACTTAACCAGCAGCGGCTTCTCGTTAAGCCGCAGGGTATAAAAAGGTCTTCCATCCTCCAGAAAGAACTCTGCCTTCACCCGCCCATCGGGACTTGCAACCGTATTTATCTGAGCCATGACTGAACCTGCCTGCCAAAAAAGAACCGCCATTATCAGAAACTGTTTTCGATACGATTTCATAAGCACTCCCTGTACAAACATTCTTTTGGACAATTAATCGACATTGCCGCCCTCAAACATTTCTTCTGTAGCCGTCTGGGCCTTTTTATACACTGCCGGCTTCTGAGGCCGCTCCGCATCCGGTGTTTCTTCAGCTGCAACCACTGCTATCTCCGCAACTGAAGCAGTCCGATCGTTTCCGAAACCGGAAAGAGCGCGAATTTTTAGATGCCCTGCCCGGACAACTTGCCCAAAGTCGATTTCCTGAGGATGGAATGTTGATTCCAGTCGCCCTCTATGAGGTTCCGACCACACAAGACCATCATCGCTGAAGCAAATTTCATACTCGCAAATATCCCCCTCATGCTCGCGATGATCCTGCCGGTTCATCCAAACCAACCCTTGCATAGACACAGGCGCAGCAAAGCGGACAGTCAGTTCGTAAGGATGCTGTTTCTCCCGGCCGGCTCTCCCTGTAAACCAATAGGTGTTTGGGTTGCCGTCAATCACATTAGAAGCGGGGTTGCGTTCGGCCTGCCATTCGGTGTGAATTTCTGCGCCCAGTTTCATCATAATTTGATTGTCAAAAAGCAGCCCTTGCAATTGTTCAATGGAAACAGAGGCCTTCGGGTCAAATTTCTCGCCATTCATATACTTGACCAAACTGTATCGCAATTGGCGAGCCGACGGACGCTGCTCAAGATTACTCTCGAGGTCCGCCGCACAAACCAGCAGTTTGCCCTCTCCGACCCGACACTCAAAAATCGCCGCCAAGGGGTAATTGCGATGCCAGTCGTCGATAACCTGAACAATCGGCTCCAACTCAGCCAGCAAAGCACCTATATGAATCGCTCGACAGGCCGGCTGAAAGACATTCTCCCACTGCCAGTCGTAATAATAGTCTGTCACAAACCCTGCCAGTGCCGGATGCTGCGGGTCGCAAAGAATCCCTAAGAAACGTTCCCAGTTTGGCCCCATCAGCCGGTTCCAGAATATCGGAAGTCGGCCAATGGGCGGACTTTCCCATCGCAGCTGATTGTAATGCGGCATCCAAAGCACCTTGCCCCCCTTCTTGAGCATTTCAAATGCCTCTGTCTGAGAGCGGGTAATTAAAACATCTGCCTGCGGCTGGCTGAGCCGGGTGGGATAAACCCAAAACTTCCAGTCATTTTCAAAAGAAGTTCCAGACAAACCAACCACGAATCGATACTCTGCCGGTGCCGCCAGTTTCGACAGGTCTGCTGCCGCCTTCCCGCAAGGCAAAGCACTGCCCAACTCAATCCTGTCAACGGTCCAGCCGCCTTCCTGACATATGCGATCGTTCTTATCTATAATCCGCCAATAGAGCCCCGCCTTCTCAAGGGGATTCTGACCATAATGGGCAATCTGAATCTCCGGTTCAAAATTATCCTCTGAAGTAAATATCCTTTTTTTCAGCACTGCCAGCGGAACCGTCTCGTTGCAAAATCTTCGCCATTGCGAGGCGGAAATATAACCTTTCTGGTCCCAGAAAGCATCCAGCACGCCGACCAGGGCGGTTCCCTGTCCGAGATAATCATGCAAATCAAGCAGCTGAAAGCCCGCCAGACCAGCCGTTCGAAGGTTTGCCTCAATTTCCTCCTTATAACAAGCCGCCTGGAAGTGCCCGGAAGCAAGGGCAAACTGCTCGTTCTTTCCGAGCAATCCGGCCTGGGCAGCAGAATCCCTGAAAATCTCATAATTGCCCGGCCGCAGATAGCCGGTAAACTTGGGGATAATGTCAAAATCCGGATAGGCACACCATTGACCCAGCTCATGAACGATAATTGGAACATTGACTCCCCGAACCGACTCCAGATAGTTTCCGCCAAACCAGGCGCGGTTGCCTCGGACAGGACGTAAACCGACTCGATGCACCGCCAGATAATCCGCCCCTTCTACGGGCCCGGGCTCATCGATCAGCGGCCAGCCGGTACCGGTTGTATAAAGCCGCCGGGGGTCCTTCTCCCGATAAAACTGGACCCATTTCGGAAGGGATTCTTTCCATCGCCCTGCCGGCTCATTGCTTGGAGAAAACAAGACAAATGATGGATGGTTTCCGTACGCACGGAGCATTCGCTCGCTCTCTTCGTAAAGCCGCTGCTCCATCGCCGTACCCGGGCTGATGGCATTCCACATTCCCGCTTCCGGCTGAAGGTAAAAACCAATCTCATCGGCGGCCTCAAAAGCGGCCTCAGGAGGACAGAAGGAGTGAAAGCGCATATGATTCAGACCCCATTCTTTGCAGGTTTGAAAAAGTCCGCGCCAGTATTCCACATCCGTCGCCGGATAGCCGGTCAGCGGAAAATCCCCGCCCGAATGGGTTCCTCGAAAATGGCTCCTGCGTCCATTAACCAGCAGATCGCAGCCATCTGTGCTGATTTGCCGCAGTCCGAATCGAATCTCTTTGCGGTCATCTGCATTTTTCCCTTTCAATTTAACCGTCAATCGGTGAAGGACGGGGTTAAATTCATCCCACAAAGCAGCATTCTTGCCGAGCGGCACGGTCAGTTCCGCTTGTCCGCCTTCCGCCGTCCAGCTAACCGGCACCTGTACCTTCTCTGCCGTGAGCGTCCCTTTTCCTGCCTGAGAGGTGATGTTGCCGATTTGGACCTTCAACCGAACGGATTTGTTCTGAATATCCGGAAACGCCTGCACATCATCAAGCCAGACCGGCGCAGTAGAAATCATTTCGATTCGGCCCGCAATACCATTCCAGGTGCTTCCCAGCGAATCCGAGACACTGTGGGCATCAGGCCGATAATCCATCAGCATCCGATTGTCCAGACGAATTGTCAGCCAATGAGTACCGACCATGAGGATTCCCAAGTCAAAAGAATGAGGGGCCACCAAAGAGTCGCCCGAACCAATCTGCCGATTATCGAGCCAGACAGTGGACAGCCAGCGTGTCCGCTCCAGAAACAGAACAACCCGCCTCCCCTTCCATTTCTTAGGAATCTCAACATCCCGCTGGTACCAGGCCGGCCCAAGATAATGCCGAGGCGGCTGCGAAAGAAATGGAACCTTCACATCCCCTTCTGCATACTTTCGATACTCCCTCCTTAAATACCAGAATCGGTCATAAAGAGACAAAACCCAAGGGGTTTCCTTGCTGATAGGATTGCCAAAACCCTGTGATTGGAGAATGCCGGGCAGACAAATCTCCTCCGTCAGATTCTGAAGATACCATTGCTCTTGAAGCCCCACATCCTGCGGGTCTAAAGCAAACTGCCACTTCCCTTCCAGCGAAAGAACAGGATAACTATCTGCTCGTGCAAATCCGCTAATAAGAAAGGAAAGAAAAATGAACAAAATGGTTGTCTTTTGGTTCTCCCTGCCCAATCGCATCCCCATTTCTCCCTAATCTGAATCCAGATAATCTATTATTTCCCCTGATTTGCCGGCAGATATTTTAACTCGAAAAAGGCAAAAAGCCAGTGCGAACAAGACAAAGTTGAAAAACAACACATTGTCCATATAGAGGACATAAAAAATCTTCGAAATCTCTCCCTTTGAGGCAATTTTTTCTATACAAAAGGGGCAAAAAATTATACAATTATATAGTTAGTTGCTTTCTTGAAAACAGCTATTCAAGATGTGGGGAAAGTTGCCGTTTGTTAAGGTTAAGTTCAAATCTGCCGATATAAGGTAAGTATCCAAAAACTATCCTTTTTCTCATCTAAGATAAGATAGGAGGGTTTTGTGAAGCAAACTATTTTAGTCTTCTATCCGCTGCTTGTATTCTGCCTTTCAATTCCAGCAAAAGCAGAGCTTGTACATCGCTATTCGTTTGCCACAAATGCAAATGATGCTATCGGGACCGCAAATGGTCTTTTGAGAGGCACGGCAACTATTTCTAACGGTGCCCTTGTCTTGGATGGCAATGGGTGGCTGCAGCTTCCCGCCCCAGACATTGCCATCAATACTTATCACAGCATTACCCTCGAGGCCTGGCTGACCCTGACTGTTTCCTCCAGCTGGAATCGACTTTTCGATTTTGGAGACTCTATGGGCACGACGGGCGGCTACTATCTTTTTTACAGTCCATCCGGCGGCGGTGGTTCTCGCTTTGCCATTTCAACCGGCGGCTATCCTGGTTATAGTGCAGGGGAACAAATAGTCGATGCCACGATTCTCCCCACTGGTTCCAAAATCCACATTGTTTGTGTTTATGATGGTATTAACCGGCAAATGAGAATTTTCCGCAATGGCTCTCTTGATGGATCAACAAGCAATATTACCTATTTGCTGGCTGACGTACACAATACGTTCGCCTATATCGGGAAATCTCTTTATACTTATGATCCCCTTCTGAACGGCTCTATTGATGAGTTCCGCATTTACAACATCCCCTTTAATGCCTCTATGGCCCAAGCCAGTTACCAGGCCGGCCCGAATTCGCCAATCTCCACCTATTCGGTTCCCTCCGATCCTTTTCCTGCCAATGGGGGTATATGCGGGATTTTGCCAACGCTTACCTGGACTTCAGATTCTTCTGCGGACATTACCGGTCATCGGGTCTATCTGGGAACAGATTTTCGCACTGTTCTGACGGCCAATCCATCTTCCACTGGAATCTACCAAACTATTAAGTCAGCGGGCGATAGAACTTTTACTCCGGCCGGTGAACTGCAAATGAACCAGACCTACTACTGGAGAATAGAAGAGGTCACTGCATCCGGCTATGTGTTCAGCGGGCCTATGTGGAGTTTTCAAACAGGAAATCTGAAGGCCCACAATCCATCCCCTGCATCCAGTACTGGCCGCATCTCCCCTGCCGGCGTCACACTCGCGTGGGAAGCCGGCTATGAAGCCATCGGACACCGGATTCTTCTAGGTACTTCTCCGACCGCATTGCAGATTTTAGAAGAAAATTATCCGCAAACGACTTACCGTGTCGAACCGCTTGAGCAGGAAACAGACTATTTCTGGCGGATTGATGAGCACCTTGCCGGTGGCCAGGTGGTGGAAGGCGACGTATGGCTATTCCGGACGATAGGCCCAATCCCGGCTTGCCTGGAAGGCGATTTGGACGGAAACTGCATTGTAGAAATGAATGATCTGCTCCTCTTCGCCCAACAGTGGCTCCAAAGTACAGACTGCCGCGGCTATGACTGCCCTGACATTTATGCCGATCAATTTGTAGATTTGGAAGATTTCTCTGCACTGGCAGCCAACTGGCAAAATAGTCGAGATCCCTTGCTTGTTATCAATGAAATTCATTACCATCCGGATTCCAACAAAGAACCTGTCGAATTTATTGAGTTATACAACGCCGGCGCGCAGACCATCAACCTTAAGGGGTGGTATTTGGAAGATGCTGTGGACTACACCTTCTCAGAACCAGTTTTGATAGCGCCGGGTGATTTTGCGGTCATTGCGGCTAATCCTGCTGCCGTTGCCCAGAAATTCGGCATCTCTGCTTACGGTCCCTGGCAAGGCAAACTCAGCAACGAAGGGGAACGTATTGTTCTGCGAAATGCCGAAGGCCGAAAAATCGACGAAGTAAATTACGGCAGCAATTTTCCGTGGCCGACAGCAGCCAATGGGGAGGGGGCTTCAATGGAGCTGATCAATCCCTATCTGGACAACGATTTAGGAGGCAGCTGGCGGAGCTCCGGCTACAATCAGAACCGGCCGGAAGCGGCCTTCGGCCCGCCGACACCCAAAGCCCCCAACACGGTCTATGCCTATAATGCTCCGCCGCAAATCCGCCAGGTCCGGCATCAGCCCGCCCAGCCGCGCTCCGATGAACCCATTACCTTCACAGCAAAAATTACAGATCCGGATGGCGTTACCGGAGTCAATCTCCGAGTTCAAATCATTCTGCCCGGACAGTATATTCCCGCTTATCTGCCGATACCCATTGCTTCTTTAATTGCCAATCCGCATCAAATTCAGCCGCAAAATCCGGCCTTCGAAGCATCGGCCAACTGGCTGACTATTCCAATGAAGGATGACGGCACAGACGGCGACGCAATAGCCGGCGACCATATTTATACGGCTGTCCTGCCGGCACAGAATCATCGCACCCTCATCCGGTACCGTATCGAGGCCGCTGATACAAAGGGCTTCTCTGTTCGCACACCTTATGCCGATGACGGTTCGCTGAACTTCGCCTGTTTTGTTTACAATGGCGTACCGGATTACACAGCCGGCAAAGATTCCGTCCATCCGGAAGGGCCAGGACATGTGTATCCGTCAGAAATCCTTACCGCGGTACCGGTCTATCATCTGATTACCCGCACAGAGGATATCTATCAATGCAACGGATACAACAGCACAGATCGAATCGAGCAAGGTTCAACCGACTATAATCTGCAGGAAGCCGGCAAAGTGTATAATTGGTCTGGAACCATGGTTTATGACGGGGAAGTATATGACCACGTCAGTTATCGGCTCCGCGGCGGCAACGGCCGATACAGTTACGGCACCGGCGGCAAACGCTCTATGAAGTTCCGTTTCAATCGCGGCCATTATTTCCAGGCCCGAGACCTTTACGGAAACAAATTCCCCAGCCGATGGCAGCATTTGGTCACCGGCAAGATGTTCGGCAATCGCCTTAAGGGCCGCTATGCTCTTAATGAAATTCTTGATATGACCCTATGGAATCAGGTCGGAGTGCCCGCACCGGCCGGCTGGTGGTTCCATTTCCGGGTGATTGATGCGGCTGAAGAGGCCCCTGCAACCCAAAACGGCCAGTACGAAGGCGATTTCTGGGGGCTTTATCTGGCATGGGAAGACTACGACGGCGCTTTTCTGGATAATCACGGAATGCCCAAAGGCAATCTGTACAAGCTCTCAGACAAAATCTACGAAGGGCTTCGCCAGCTTCGCTATCAGGGGCCGGATGCCGTGGATGATGCCTCGGATTATGAAAATATCCGGTGGAATCTGAACGCCAATGCCACTGCCCAGCAGGTTTATGCTTTTCTTGATACGGAAATGTGGGCACGCTATCACACTGTTGTGGAGGCGGTCAGACATTATGACGTCTTTTCCGGGCCGGATTGTTTTCACTGTCTAAAAAATTCGGCGTGGTATTTTTATCCGGACTACTCTGCCGAAAACCAGTACTGGGGCCGCCTGTGGATTCTTCCGTTTGATGTCGACGATACATGGGGGCCGTTCTATAATCAAGGCATTGACCATGGAACGGCTGCCATTTTCGATCAATACTATGTTACGGAAGGCCAGCCTGTTCAGATGACTATTCAGCCGGAAAAAGCCCCCATCAAACAGGCCTATCGAAACTTTATCCGGGAATTCAGAGACCTCCACTGGCAGCCGGAGATTATCAACGGAATGCTCGACGAATTGGCTTATTTTATTTCGGAACTTGTGCCGGCGGATCGGGACCGGTGGCGGTTGAATCCACTGTCAGATGGGGCACGAGACGACGGTCCTCTGGAATCAATCGTGGCCGACCTGAAGAAATTTGCCTGGCAAGGCGGAAGCTGGGATGGAGACCCATGGTTTGGCGATCCTCCCTGGCCCGGCTCGGCAGCCAATCTGGATGCTTTAGCATCCGCAGAGGGAGATGCCGGGGCGATTCCCTATATGCCAACCATTACCTATATCGGCACGGAAGGATATCCGCTCAATGACCTGCGGTTCCAGACCAGTCCCTTCAGCGATCCGCAGGGCAGCAGCACCTTCGGGGCGATTCAGTGGCGAATCGCTGAGTATCGTACAGAGTTTGCCGCTCCATCGCCTTCAACCGACTTGACACTTATTGAGCAGGAAAGCCAATGGCGCTATTTTAAGGGCACTCGGGAACCTTCCTCTTTTCTTGGAGGATGGAGGCAGCTCGGATTTAATGATGAGGAATGGCTGGTTGGACGAACTCCGATTGGGTATGGCGACGCTGTTGACAATACTGTTCTAAATGATATGTATAGGAACTACACCAGCGTATATCTGCGCAAAACATTCGAAATTGAGGATATAAATCAGATTCAAACACTGAATCTGCATGTGTTGGTGGATGACGGCTGCATCATCTGGATCAACGGAGTGGAAGTGGCTCGTCTCTACTGCAGCAACGGGGAGAAATATTACAACAGTCTGACTAATACTCCTTACCATGAAGCCGAGTCTTACGAAAAAGTAACATTGACCGCCCCCTCCGATTATCTGGTCAACGGCACGAACGTTATTGCCGTTCATGCCTTGCAGGTGAGCAGCGACAGCAGCGATTTCTCCATCGATGTGAGTTTAACTGCCGGTACATCTGCACCTGTTCGGCCGGCCCTTGCCTCCGAATCCAACCGCTATGAAATTCAGCCGCTCTGGCTCAGCGAAGAAATTACCGACCCTGCCGGCCAAACCGTTCAAATCCCGGGTTCAGTTGTCCGGCCGGGCCGCACCTACCGGGTTCGAAGCCGAATGAAAGACAATACCGGCCGGTGGAGCCATTGGTCTGAACCGATTGAATTTACCGCCGGCGCAGCTATTGGTGCTGACCTGCTGAATTATCTGCGGGTAAGTGAATTAATGTACCATCCTGCACCGGATCCGCTCGGACGATATGACAAAGAGGAATTCGAATTTCTTGAACTGACTAATATCAGCAATACTCAAACACTGGATTTGAGTACTGTCTCTATCACCAACGGCATCACCTTCTCTTTCGCCGGCAGTGCGGCTGCCTCCCTGGCACCGGGAGATTATGTCCTGGTTATCCGAAACAAAGCGGCTTTCAAACTGCGTTACCCGGGCCTTTCTTCAAAAATTGCCGGTTCGTATTCGGGCAAATTAAGCAACGATGGCGAAACCATCGATATTTCTGATACATGGAATGGAATGCTTATTTCCTTTACCTACAATGACGGATTTGGCTGGCCTCAGGCAGCAGATGGAGCGGGCCACTCGCTGGTCCCTGCCGGCTGGTGGACTATGGAAGATCAGCAGAAAGGAATCCTCGACTATAGCAGCAGCTGGCGGCAAAGCACCTATATCGGCGGTTCGCCCGGCACGGCTGATCCAGCCCCCGAGGTCTCTTTGCTCATCAATGAGTTTATGGCCCATACAGACTTCAGCGACCCAATGTATCCGGAGTATGACAGCAATGACTGGATTGAACTGTACAATCCCAACGATTCTCCCCTTATCTTGGATGGACATTGGTATTTGAGTGATGAGATTGAAAATCTGAAAAAGTGGGCGATTCCGGCTCAAACGATCCCTGCCGGCAATTTTGTCAGTTTTGATGAAGTAACCGGCTTTCACAATCCTATTACCAGCGGTTTCGGATTAAACAAAGCCGGCGAAACCATCTTTCTGTCCTATCTGCCGGATCTGACGGGCGTTGACCGCGTTGTTGACAATATCCGCTTCAAGGGACAGGAGAATAACATTTCCCTTGGGCGATACCCTGACGGCGGCTCTTACTGGTTCCCAATGCCCGGCACGCGAAATGCTCCCAATGCATGCCCCCTGGCCAATGTTGTTATCTCGGAAATAATGTATCATCCGACAGATGATGCAGGGGCCGAAGAGTATATTGAGATCCTGAATCCAACTAGTTCGAAGGTTAATCTTTTCAGCAATGACGGCTCCGGCAGCTGGCGGCTGGATAATGCCGTTTCGTTTGTATTTCCAGCAAACTTCTCTCTAAAAGCTGGCGACAGAATCGTAATCGTTCCCTTTGATCCAATACTTGACAGCAGCCGATTGGGGGCGTTCGAAACCTTTTACGGATGTTCGCTTACAGCGGGTGTGAATGTCTTAGGCCCTTGGACCGGAAACCTTTCCAACGGCGGAGAACGGCTGGCTCTTGAAAAACCGCAGGCGTCGGATGATCCATTGAATCCAGCCGACCTTTCGTGGATTCTTATTGACCAGGTAACCTATAGTGATTACGACCCATGGCCGGTTGGAGCCGATGGAATGGGGCATTCCCTTACTCGGCTTTATCCATCCAATCCGGCAAAATCCGGCGATGATCCAACGAACTGGACAGCCGCCGAGCCGACACCCGGCTCGTGAACGGTCCATTCCATTTAAATTGAATAAGGAATGACAGCAAGAATGCCCTAGTGGTAAGGGGTACAGGCAGCTTTGTTTCTATTTCTGAGCAATTCCCGCCTCTCGAATCTCCCACAGGCCGTTCGGCTTAACCCAAAGGACTCCGCTGTCACGGTACAGGCCAAGAGCCGCTGCAGAATAATCAAAAACGGACTGAGCAAACAGCTGTTGGGCCTGAAAATAATCTTTCTGTGCATCCAGTACATCCCGGCTGTTTGCCCGGCTGTATTGAAGAAGTTCCAGCGTCTTGTCCAACCGCTGCTGGGCCAGTTCGAAGGCCTGCTTTTGAGTTTGATAGCGCTGACGGGCCGCCGAACAATCGCGATAGGCCTTGCGAACCTCCAGCACAATCTGATCATTTAGTTTTTGATGATTTCTCAGCCGTTCCGAAAGAGCAATCAGAGCACGTTTATAATTGTTCTTTTCCGCCTCCCGATCCAGCGGAAGGTCCAGCCGAAGTGTGGCCTCATATCGATCCCGAATCCGCCGCAGATCGCCTGGGTCAGCCCCAAAAGCATACCGCCTCGAGTTATCGCTGGCGGGGCTATATAAACCAACCAGTGTTAAATCTGTCTTCAAAGCATCGGCAGATACTTCCACCTGCCGCTGGGCATCCAGAGTCTGATCAAACGCATTGGCCAAATCCAGCCGCTGATTCAGAGCTGCCTCCACTGCGGCCTCTTCCGTCAGCAGAATTTCCTGCAAGCCGGACTGGAGAACGTCCCATTCATTTCGATCCGGCTCGAAACAGCAGTCCGCCGGGATATTCAGCATCAGTTTCAGTGTATCCAGCTGCGTTTCATACATCTGGCGAGTCTGCAAATAGCTGTCCCAAGCCCGCAATTTGTCCTGTTCGGCCTGCTCAAGTTCAAAAGCCGGCAGCCGCCCGGCCTGCGTCAAAGGAGCTATTTTATCAGAAATGGAAAGCAATCGAATATAATACTCCTGGCTGTTCTTCCATTGTGTCTGATACAAAAGGAGGCGGTAATATTCTGTCAAAATCGAAACCAGAAAGGTCTGACGAAAACGGTTAAAACTCCGAATCTCATAAAGGGTATTTTGTTCGGCCTGCGTGAGAGCTTCCAGCACTGCTTTGCGATCGGCCCCGCGCAGCAGCGGCATGGTAACAGCCGTTTGGAAGATTGTTTGCAGTCCGCTGCGGAAGTCTCCCGACAAAACATCCATATATCCGACGGAAAGGCCCCCCGATACAACCGCTCCGGAGGCAAGCAGTTTGCTGATGCCGCTTTCCTGAAGGGTTCCCGATCCTTCCCGATCCCCTTCCAGTACGTATCCTCCCGTCGTACGGCTAAAAGGGGTCCATTCATACAAATGCTGAATATCCCGCAAGTCCAACGTTGTCAGATAAAGCTGCTCTTTGGCAAGTTGATATTCATAGCTGCTGGTTACAGCCAGTTCGACGGCTTTGGAAACTGTTAAAATCCGTGTATCCTGGAGTTCTTGCAGACGCTCCTGACGCAGCTGAGGCGAAAAAGGTTCCACCTGATAATCCGCCTTGCTGCCGAAAGACTCATCCCATTTGCTCTCTATCAGCGAATAAACCGTCTCATCAGTCTGCCGACTCACATCCTGCGGCTTCAAAGAGCAGCCGCACAAAACACTTGCAAGAAGAATACACAAACCATGAATCCCTCCAAAACCCTTGCAAGCAGATTGTAAAGAAAGGATATCCATTGAGAAAATCATCACGGCCTAAATGCCGCGAACACCCACCAGTTCATTAGGAATCAGCTGCATCTGAGGAGGAACCGGAATACGAACCGGCCGTCCCCACTCCGGCAAGGCAGGATTTTTCCACAGCCGCTCCGGAATCAATTCGAGAGTCGGCCCGATTTCAGCAATTTCCGACCGAAGAATTTTCCGAGGCACGGAGGTTTTGACTACCTCAACCGGCCGGCGAAGGGTAAGCAGCCCGCCGCGTTCCTGCTCAACCCAGGCCACTACAAAATCAGCAGCCGGCGCCGTAAGAGTAAGAATCGGCATATCTTTCATAACCGTTTGGCCGGCGGTATAGCAAATCGAAGAAATTACTCCATCAAAGGGAGCTTCCAGGATTATATCAAAACTCGGCGAGAAAAGTTTCGCCAGACGCTTTTCCTGCTCTGCAATAGCCGTTCGAAGCGGCTCAAGAGAAACAGCACTATCCGCCGGTAGCGGATAAGACGCACGAAATTCTTTCAGCCGGAGGCCGGCGGCTTCTAAATCCTCACGGGCCTGCTGCATCCGCTGCTCTTCCTGGACAATCTGCGTCTGGAGTGCTTCCGCTGCAGTCTGAACCTTCTGCAGCTCATAAGGTTCAATAGCTTTTTTGGAGACCAAATCGGAAAGGGTCTGCTTCTCTAATTCCAAATCCTTCAGCTGAATCTTCAGGGGCTCGACGACAGACTGGATTTCCAAAATCAGCAAGCGGAGTTTTTCTACATCCAGAGCCATCTGGTGGTCGCGATAGAGCTGTTCTATCTGTTCTTCGGAGCGTTCCTGAACTATTTGATGCTCAAGCATTTCTGCCTGAATTTTTAAATGCTCCAGTTGAGCGGCAGCCGAGGCCTTTTCTGCTTCAAATTGGGCTTGGGTATAACGAATCTCTCCTTCAGGAACTGCCCGTAAAACCGCCAACCGCTGTCCCTGTCGAACTTCCTGATACAGATGAACCGGCAGAGAGAAAAGCCAACCCGAATCAGGGGCTGTAAAGGTGCAGGTCTGGGCTTCCGCAATCCCGACAGCCGTAAAACGAGAATGTCGGTAAACAAAAAGAAATCCCACCGCTGCAGCAGCCAGCAGCCAAACCAGCACCTGCAGCAGTCTTGTCGGCACTACCCCTCGCCTCTTTCGGAACGACTTCCTGTCAAAGCTCAAGAATCTGCTCCTGAACAGATAAACTTATGTTTTCGATACCTTCCATTTTTTGCAACTCCGAAAGCATCTGCTGATTCATGGATGCCTTCCGCAGCGTAATCTGATAGGCATAGTCCATCCGCGAACGGTCGGGTCCTCGACTTTGAGAAGAGGTTAACACAATCGTTCGGCAAAAACGGCGAAGCACCCCAAAAAGCGGATGTTCCGGCCCTAGTTCGCCATGAAACGTAAACCGGAGCAGTGCATTGCTCGAATGAAATGCTCCAAAATCCACCCAGTACAAATACAGCAGCACCAGTCCCAAAGCGGCCGTACCGATAACCGCAATTGTGTATCGGCCCGAACCGCAGGCCATTCCTACAACAAGGGCACAAAACAAAAAGGCAATATCCCGCGTATCCTTGATGATGTTGCGAAAGCGAATAATGGACAAGGCCCCCATCAATCCGACTGCTACGACAAAACTGCCTGCAATCGTGGTCATCACCATGGCCACCACAATGGTAATGATAATCAATGACTGCACAAAGGATTTCGAATAGGACAAACCATGGTAGGTAAACGAATAAATCCAGGCAAGAACCTGCCCCAGAACAAAGGCCAGCAAAAGCGATAAAATCACAGACAGCGGGTCCAACCCTGCCTGGTCCGAATAATCGTTCAAGATGTATTTCAGATTCTCTAACACTCCAGATAATTCCAAAACAGATCTTGATGAGATTGAGTTACAGAGGAAACATACTTTGACATCGAGGAGAGGTTCAAACCAAAAGACCGTACCATTTCCTCAAGCCACAATGGATAATGGTCTGTAAACTTGATTTCGAGAACCACAAACGGCAGTGCAGCCAACTGCCATCCATCTCCATTGAGAGGCACTTCCAGACCTTGGGGCTGACGGTAACAAAGATGTCGATCAAAGGTCACTCTCACACGGTTTTCACCTTCTCCTTCGAACGGTTCCCTCAAATACCGTACCAGTATCGTCGGTTGAGCACCCAGTGCTTCTTTGTAAAACAAAAATTGGCGCAGGGCCTCCTGTTCCTTCGGTGAACGTCTTTGCAAGTCCGCATCCGCGAGTCCTTCCAAGACTTCCTCCAGTTCTGTCCGCTCGACACGAGCACGGCTTTTCAGAATCACCCGATTGACACGACGTTTGACTTCCAAAAATAGGGGGCTCTGAAATATGTCGCTGTAAGTTCGAATTCTAAGTTTAAATCGATTGGGCTTTCCCACAATGGTTTCTCGATATAAATCAAGACTCGGCGAGTCCAGATACAGACTGGAAATCGGATATTGTCTATCCGGATACATCAAGGCGTATTTATCCACCGATAAATAGTGCTGAACAAAGTCCTTCACTGCTTGGGCCTTGCCCTCCGAAATCCGGTACTTTAATTCATAGCGGCACGAGGTCAAGTCTCCTTTTCCCTGGCGGAAAAAGGATGAAACCTCGGTTTCTGAATGAACTTGCTGCTCTTCAGCCGGATTAATTTGCGGGAAAAGAGAAGAGGAGGAATGATTGTCTCGGAAGACAGTTTGCGAATCAGTTGCCGAGTCCTGCTGTTTAGAAGAAAAAGGGCTTTTTTTTACAGGTTCACAGCCCGACTTCTTCCTGCTCCTCTTTTTTATAAAGCCCTTGAACATGGCCGTCTCAAACAGAATTCGACTTTCTAGTCAACCCGTCAGAAAAAACCATTCGGACGGATTCTCTCTTCAACTCCCTCTTTTTTCTCTCAGACTCCCCTGTCTTGCGTGCAAGAAAAAACCGCCCCTCACTTTTATCACTGCTTAATCAAACTCTAAGCAAATTATAAGCAGAAATCAAAAAAAAATCAACATTCAATATAAACAATTAGGAAACGAAGAAAATAACGCTGTTTCCAGAAAATCCTCTGGAGAGCATTTTCTGGAATAAAGATAGGAAATATGACACTGTCCACACTGCAATTTTGCTTTTCTTCTTGGATTTAAAACAAAAAAGACCGGTTTTATCAGACCGGCCTTTTCACTGGCGGGGGGAGGATTCGAACCTCCGACCTCCGGGTTATGAGCCCGACGAGCTACCAGACTGCTCTACCCCGCGTCCAATTATTTTTCATATATATCATATTTTCAGATTGTTCGCAACCGCTGCGGAATTATTTTTGCAGTTCTTGTTTTATTTTCTCCGCCAGCAACTCGGCCTTTCCTTCTGGATATTGAAATGAGGGCCAGCGGTGAAATATGCCGTCTCCCATTTTTCTCGGAATAATATGAAAATGAAGATGCTCCACAACCTGGCCGGCAGAACGTCCATTATTGCACAGGACATTATATCCGTCTGCTCTCATGGCCTTTTGAACAGCCGCCGCTACCCGCGGCAACACCAATACAAGCCGCTCCAGCACCTGAACAGGACATTCATCAAGGCGGGAACAATGCTGTTTTGGGATCAAAAGAGTATGCCCCTCCGAAATAGGGGCGATATCCAAAAAAGCCAATGTATCCTCTGTTTGAAAAACATGGCTGGAGGGTATCTTCCCTGCTGCAATTCGGCAAAAAATACAGTCATTCATTTTGAATTCTCCTGCCCGCTGCTCTCCAAAAAGACGGGGGTGGTTTGCCAATCCCCTGAAAAACGCATTATCCCTTCTTGGAGCTTTTCGCCGGTTCTGCTTTGCCCTGTTCGACCAACTGAAGCAGCACAAGTCGGCTGTTATCACCAAGCCGATGCTTTGAGAGATGGATAATCCGGGTGTATCCGCCCTGCCGTTCCAGATAGCGAGGACCGATCTCGCTGAAGAGTTTTCCGATGACAGTTCCAGTCTTGACCATCTGGCCGTCTTCTTCCTGGTAAATCGCCCTGTCGTTAAGGAGGCGAATCGCCTGACGCCGAGCATGAAGATTGCCCTTCTTGGCCAGAGTAATCAGCTTTTCCGCAAATCCGCGAACATCTTTGGCTTTTTCGAGCGTTGTAGAAATGGTCTCGTGCTCAAACAGGGACGCAGCCAAATTCCGACGCAAAGCCAGACGGTGCTCACTGGTTCGATTCAGTTGTCTTCCTGCAATTCGATGACGCATATACAATCACCTCAATTTCTGTCCTGAAAAGGACTTTTCTAAACGTCTTTCATCCCCAACGACAAACCAAGGTCGTCCAATTTCCGCTGGACTTCCCGCAGACTGGTTTTTCCGAAACTGCGAATCTTCAGCAAATCTGCTTCCGTCATTTTAACCAGCTGACCGACAGTTCGAATATTATTTGACTCCAGGCAGTTACTCGAGCGGACTGTCAGTTCGAGCTGCTCAATCGGCATTGCCAGCTTTGCAGCCAACTCTTCGCTTACCGCCTTTGCCTGCTGCGGTTCAGCCTGTACCGGCTCTTCTACTGTTTCCTTACCTAACTGTTCATACTGAACAATCGGATTGATGTATTTTCGAAGAATTTTCCCCGCCTCTACGATCGCCAGTTCCGGTATTACGGTTCCATTCGTCCAGATTTCCATAACCAGTTTATCATAATTGGTGCGCTGTCCTACGCGGGTATCCTCGGTTTTATAGCGCACCCGCAAGACAGGAGAATAAATTGCATCCACTTCAATCCGCCCAATCTCCTGTTCCGCCCGGTCGGCCTGGGCAATCCGTTCCGCCGCCGGCGAATATCCTCGGCCGTTTCCGACGTTCAGTTCCATCTCAAAAGGAACGTCCTCCGTCAGTGTCGCCAGAACCAAATCTTTGTTAATAATTTCAATGAATGGATCACACGCAATCATGGCGGCAGTCACTGGGCCGGCTTTGGATGCTGACAATTTCATCGTTCGCTTCTGGTCCCCCTGCATCCGCACTACCAGGCGCTTTACATTCAGGATGATATCCGTTACATCCTCCATCACACCCGGGATAGAAGTAAACTCATGACTGACATTCTGAATCTTAATCGACTCAACAGCACTGCCCTCCAGCGACGACAGCAGAATCCGGCGAAGACTGTTTCCAATAGTCGTACCGAATCCCCGCTCAAACGGCTCAATAAAAAACCGTCCATATCGGTCAGTGGACACCTCTGTGTCCTTCTGCACCCGCGTCGGCAGTTCCAAACCTCTCCATGTAATTCTCATACAAAGGCCTCCATCATCGGGCAAATGTTCTCAGCACTTCTCTTCGGGCCGAAAGGGGAAGAAAAAGTACTCTCTGGAATCCGCCCGGATTTGAAAGGTTCATTATTTCGAACAGAACTCCACAACTAATTGTTCCTCAATCGCCAGCTGCACATCCTCACGAGTAGGAAGGGCCACTACTGTCGCCGCCGGCTTGGAGGCATCCAGCTGAAGCCATCCCTGAACCTGGAAATTCGGATTAGCTTCCAGTTGGGTCTTGACGATCTTCCGCGAATGTTCCGAATTTTTCAGCGTAATCTTATCGCCGATATTCACAAGCCGATCCGGAATATCCACCCGTCGCCCATTGAGGTAAATATGCCCGTGTGCAATCAACTGGCGGGCCGCTTTGCGGGAGGGAGCAAAATTGAGTTTAAAGATCACGTTATCCAGGCGGCGTTCAAGGAGCTCCAGCAGAGTCCTTCCTGTGTTGCCCTTTCGTCGAGTCGCTTCCCGAAAAACACTCATAAACTGTTTTTCCATCAGCCCGTAATAACGTTTCAGCTTCTGCTTTTCCCGCAGCCGAACGCCGTAATCGCTGTGGCGGCCTCTTCGCCAGCCATGCATGCCGGGCGCCATGCTTTTTTCCCGCCGTTCGATAGCACACTTGGCGGTTTCGCACCGCGTGCCCTTCAGCATCAGCTTCATTCCTTCGCGCCGGCATAACCGACAGGTAGCTTCAAGATAACGTGCCATATTGGGTCAATTTCCCTTTTGAATAATCAACTTGGTTATTTCTGTTATTCCCTTATACGCGTCGTCGCTTCCGAGGACGGCATCCATTATGCGGAATTGGCGTCACATCTTCAATCGAGGCAATCCGAAGGCCGGCTTGCTGAATCGCCGCAATCGCAGATTCCCGACCAGCCCCCGGGCCCTTGACTCGGATCTCCACTTCTCTTAAACCGCTCCGCATCGCGGTTCGGGCAGCTTTCTCAGCCGCCCGCTGAGCAGCAAACGGGGTGCTCTTGCGAGACCCCTTAAAGCCCACGCTGCCGCCCGAATCCTGACAAATAGTATCGCCGTCCATATCTGTCACAGTAATCAGTGTGTTGTTAAAGGTGGCGGTAATATAGACAATCCCGCGAACCACATTCTTCCGAATTTTTTTCTTGGTACTGCTTTTTGCCATAAAAATCGAACTCCTCTGGTCAGTCTCCGTCTTTCCCGAAGAAAAAACTGATTACCGCATCTCTTTGACACTCTTCTTGCCGGCCACAGTTTTCCGCCTGCCCTTACGGGTACGGGCATTACTCTGGGTCTGCTGACCGCGGACCGGCAACCCGCGACGATGTCGAACTCCCCGATAGCAGCCGATTTCCTTTAGACGAGCAATATCCTGAGAAACCTTTCTTCGCAACTGGCCTTCCACCAGATAATCTCTGTCGATAATCTGAGTGATGCGGCTGATTTCATCTTCGGTCAATTGCCCGGCTCGCACCTGCGGGTTCACCTTTGCTTCCTGAAGAATTTTGCAGGCACTGTAGCGGCCGATACCGTGGATATAACTTAAAGCAATCCACGCCGGCTTATTATGGGGCACATCAACACCAATAATACGTGGCATATCAACTCCTGTCGCTTAGAATGTCTTTTCTTAACCCTGACGCTGCTTGTGCCGGGGGTTTGAACAAATGATGCGTAAAACCCCTTTTCGTCGAACCAGCTTGCAGTTCTCACAAATTCGTCTTACAGAACTTCGCACTTTCATTTTTTTATTCCCGTAAACTCAGATTTTCAGCTTCTTGTAATAATTCGGCCCCGCGTCAAATCATAAGGGCTCATCTCCACCAGCACCTTATCTCCCGGCAAAATCCGTATAAAATGCATCCGCATCTTTCCCGAAACATGAGCCAGGATACGATGGCCATTTTCCAGCTCCACACGAAACATCGCGTTGGGCAGAGCTTCCACTACCGTCGCTTCCAGTCTGATGGCATCTTTCTTTGCCATATTTCCTTTGTTTGTCTTCTCCCGTCGGCTGCTCAGACTGCAATGTCCGTATCTTGCGTTAAAACCTCACAGCCGCCTTTCACAACCGCAATCGTATGTTCAAAATGGGCACAATACTGTCGATCTCTCGTTACAACAGTCCATCTGTCTTTGAGCGTTCGGACGGCCGATGTGCCCATATTGACCATCGGTTCTACAGCCAGAACCATTCCTTCTTTCAGCACAATATCTTCCCGAAGTAGCTCTCGGCTGACAAAATTGGGCACTTTGGGCTCTTCGTGCATTTCCGTGCCGATGCCATGCCCTACATAATCTGTCACCACAGAAAACCCTGCTTCTTTGGCATAGGCCTCCATAGCCGACGCAATCCGGCTCCAACGCACCCCTGGAGCCATTTGCTCAATGGCAATCTGGAGCATTTGCCTGGTTATCTCCATCAGCCGCCGATGAGCAGGAGACACATCCCCTATCCCAACCGTAAAAGCTGCATCCCCGCAATAACCATCCAGCTTCACACCGAAATCAACGCTTAACAGATCTCCAGATTTTAAGACCACTTCCGGCGAAGGAATCCCATGAACCAATTGTTCATTGATGGAGGCACAGATCGCCCCTGGAAACGGAGGGCCGCCATACGGATTTGGGACCCCTTCAAAAAGGGCAATAGCTCCCGCTTCCCTGGTCATCCGGCGGGCAATTGCATCCAAATGGGCGGTACTCACACCCGGCCTGGCTTCCTCTTTGAGTTTTGAAAGAACTTTCGCCACTACAAGTCCCGCTTGGCGAATTTTTTCTATTTCCCGGCGGCTTTTCAGTTTAATCGGCATAACCGCCCACTTCAACGCAATGCTTCGAGGGCTTCAAAAACCGCTCGAGTCACTTCATCAATCGGCTGATCGGCATCTATTCGGACAATATTTCTCTTGTTTTTCTGGTAATATCCGAGTACCGCTTCCGTCTGCTCATGGTAGGTTTTCAGCCGATTCATAACCACTTCAGGGCTGTCATCCTGACGCTGAATCAGCGGGCCGCATCCTTTGTCGCACTGGCCATCTACTTTCGGTCTCAGATTGACAATATGATAAACCGCCCCGCATTTAGGACAACTGCGGCGGCCGGTCATTCGCTCCAGAATGGCCTCATCCGGCACTTCCAAAGAAAGAATCACATCAATCTTTTCGCCGGCTCTTTCCATGGCCGCATCCAGCCCTTCTGCCTGGGCAACAGTTCGAGGAAAACCATCTAAAACGTACCCTCTACCACCGGTTTTTTTAATCGCTCCAATCATCATATCAATAATCAAATCGTCCGGCACCAATCCGCCTGAATCCATATAAGATTGGGCTTTGCGGCCCAATTCAGTTCCCGCAGCACGCTCCGCCCGAAGAATGTCTCCGCTGGACAGATGGGCCAATCCATATTTTTCCGCAATCCGCTTGCATTGGGTGCCTTTGCCGGCACCGGGCGGCCCCAACAGAATCACTCTCATGCAAAAGGCCCCTTCATACGAGCGGTGGACGAAAACCCTTCATAATTCCGCATCAGCAGATTGGCTTCAATCCGCTGAACCAGATCCAGCGAGACGCTCACTACAATCAAAAGCCCTGTGCCCCCCAAAAATGACGAGGCCGTATAATCAACGTGCAATATCTGCGCCACGACGCTGGGGACTACAGCAATAATTGCCAAAAAGGACGCCCCGTAAAATGTAATGCGGGTCATCACTGTTTCCAGATATTCCGCCGTCCGATGACCTGGCCGCAAACCAGGGATAAAGCTGCCGCGATCTCTCAAGTTTTTAGCTACATCCTTCGGCTGAAACTGAACGGTTGTCCAGAAATAGGTAAACACGAAAATCAGCACAATATACAGCACATTGTATGTATAAGCCATTGGTCCAAAGGCCCCGATCAGCATCCGCATAATCGGCGAAGCCCCCAGCGTTGTCGGAAAATGAGTGGCCATCTGCTGAAGAATAATCGGCGGAAACATCATCAGTGACGAGGCAAAGATAATCGGCATCACTCCGCCGTGATTCACTCGCAGCGGCAGGTAGTGCTTGGCACCGCCGTACATCCGATGCCCCCGTACCTGCTTGGCCTGCTGAATGGGAATGCGGCGCTGTCCCTGTGTAATCAGGATGGTTCCCGCCACCACAAATACAAAGGCCAAAATTAGAAAAACGATTGTTAAGATACCGTAAGTTCCGGGCTCAGGGGTAAGCCGAAAGTCAGTCTTTTCAATCACTCCAATAACCGCTGCCGGCATGCGAGCCAAAATGCCAGCCATAATAATTAAACTAATACCGTTTCCAATTCCATATTCATCAATCTGCTCGCCCAGCCACATCAGGAAAATAGTACCGGCGGTCATTCCCACCACACCCATTAAAATCGCTCGCCCGTGCATCCCCGGATAGGTATAACCGTCCAGGGCCGCCATCCGCATAAACATCAGGGCCTGAATGATGCACAAAGGCACCGTCAGATAGCGAGTATATTCCTGAATCTTTTTATAGCCGGTGGCTCCTTCCTGCCGAAGTTTCCGCAGCGGCGGATAGATTTCCCCAAGCAGCATCAGAATGATGGAAGCAGAAATATAGGGCATAATACCCAATCCAAACAGCGTACTGTGACTGAGCGTTCCTCCGGTAAACATCTGCAGGGTTTCTGCGGCCCGACCGAAGGGCGTCTCTTTATCACGGTTGGCCATCTGTTTGGTAATCTGCTCCTGGTCAAACCCCGGAACCGGAATATGATAGCCGATCCGATAAATCACCAGCAGCGCCAGCGTAAACAAAATCTTGTTCCGCAGGTCCGGTATCTTAAAGATGTTGGCAAATGTGGTCAGCATATCCTTGGTCCTTCCGAGTTGCTTCCTCAGGCCATCACTTGTGCCGTTCCGCCGCAGCTGGATATTTTCTGCTCAGCACTTTTGCTGAATTTATGAGCTGAGACAGTCAGTTTCTTGGTCAGCTCGCCATCTCCGAGTATCTTCACCCGGCTCTGATCACTGCGGATGAGACCTACTCCTGCCATCTGCGTGATTGTAATGGAGTCTCCATCCTGGAAATACCGCTCCAGCTGCGAGACATTCACAATTTCGTACCGCTCGGAAAACCGAGCATTGCTGAATCCCCGCTTGGCCAGCCGACGAAACAGCGGCATCTGACCGCCTTCGAAAGCCGGGTGCATCGAGAAGCCGGAACGGCTTCGATCGCCCTTATGGCCGCGTCCGGCTGTCTTGCCATGTCCGCTGCCTCGTCCCCGGCCTACCCGTTTGCGCTTCTTATTGGCTCCAACGCTGGCTGTAATTTCATCGCTTTGCATGGCTGCTCACCACCTTTTTACTGCTTCCACCGCTACCCCACGGATAGACTCGATGGTTTCTTGATCTCGTAACCTCAGCAGCCCATTCATCACGGCCTTGACCACATTTTTGGCCGAACGGCTGCCGTTAATTTTGGTCAATACATTGCGAATACCCGCATATTCGAGTACCGCTCGGGCACTTGAGCCGGCTATGACACCTGTTCCGGGACTAGCCGGAATCATGATGATCTGGGTCGCCCGGCTTTTGCCGATTACTTCGTGAGGAATCGTCCCGCCGACAACCGGAATCCGCTGAAGGTTCTTTTTGGCGTCTTTAATGGCCTTTTCTACAGCAGCAGGTACTTCGTTGGCCTTGCCGTATCCGACTCCGACCGTTCCATTTCGATCCCCAACAACCACCAGGGCCGAAAAACTGAACCGACGCCCGCCTTTGACGACTTTGGCGTTTCGAAACACCTTAACCACCGTATCTTCCAGCGGCTGCTCACCCTGTACCGTAAGTCTGCTTTCTTCAGCCAACTCTGTTCTCCATTTCTGAAGGTCTTTCGATCCTTGTCATCTCTACAAACGCAGACCCGCCTCGCGTGCTGCATCGGCCAGGGCCTTCACTCGGCCATGATATTTATATCCATTGCGGTCAAAACAGACCGCCTTGATTCCAATATCCATGGCCTGTTTAGCCAGTGCCGATCCTACGATTTTGGCTGCTTCTTTATTGTCGCCTCTTTTCAAATGATCCCGAAGAACCCGGCTGCGGGTGCTGGAGGAAACCAGCGTTACACCCGCTACATCATCAATAATCTGTGCATAAATATGCCGACCGGAGCGAAACACCACCAACCGCGGACGTTCCGGTGTTCCAAAGATTTTGGCCCGTGAACGAAAATCACGACGCTGCCGGCTCTTTTCAATACGTTCTCTCTGCATCCAACAACTCCCTAACGATCCAACTATCCGCCGGAGGCAAAGGCCTTCCCTTCTTTGCGGACTACATGTTCATCAGCATAACGGATTCCCTTGCCCTGATAGGGCTCCGGCGGTTTGACTTTTCGAACATCTGCCGCAAACTGTCCCAAAATCTGTTTGTTTGGGCTTGACAGTACGAACACCGCCGGAACTTCATTGCCTTTCGTCGCAGGGGTTTTTATTTCCACTTTCACTTCCTTGGGAATCGGAAGTTCCACCGGCCTGGCATAGCCCACCGTCAAAACGAGCTTGCCTCCCTGCTCCTTGACGCTGTAGCCAGTCCCGTAAATCAGCATTTCTCTGTGGAATCCTTGGCTGACTCCTTTGACCATATTGTTCAGCAGGGCACGGGTGGTTCCATGAAAGGCCCTCTTCTGACGACTTTCCGTGTCCGGATTGACCACTTGGATCTTTCCTTCCGTAATCTGGACCTGAATTTCCGGACGACAGGTCATCTGCAAAGTGCCCTTCGGACCGCTGATTTTGACGGTCTGGCCGGCCTGCTCCACTTTCACCCCACTGGGGATTTCAACCGGTTTTTTCCCTATTCGACTCATTTAGCTCACCATGCAAAGTAATTCGCCGCCAATATGTTCCCGACGGCAGACTCGATCGCTCACAACGCCTCGACTGGTCGAGACAATTGAAATACCCATCCCGTTCAAAACCACCGGCAAATCATCCGCGCTGCAATAAACTCGCCGGCCGGGCTTACTGACCCGCTCAATCATCTGGATCACGGGTCTTCCATCAGGCGTATATTTCAAAAAAACCCGAAGGAATCCCTGCTTGCCGTCATCAATCCGGTCATAATCCCGGATATACCCTTCTTCTTTCAGAACGGCTGCAACGCCTTCGCAAATCTTGGAGGCCTTTACCTGAACCTGGGAACGGCCGACATATCCGCCATTGCGGATTCTGGTCAGCATATCTGCAATCGGATCATTCAAACTCATGAATCACTCCAATAAACTCTTCAAGTCCGCTGCCCCTTACCAACTGGCCTTCTTGACACCCGGAATCTTGCCTTCATTGGCCATCTTTCGAAAGCAAATCCGGCAGATTCTAAACTTGCGATACACCGCACGGGCCCGCCCGCAAATCTCACATCGCGTATAGACACGGCTTCGATATTTCGGTTTCTTTTTTGCCTTGTTCTCCAGGGCTTTTGTGGACATACTTGACTCCCGCGTTCTTATCTTTTATCTGCATCCGGTTCACGACCGAAACGGCATTCCGAACAGACGCAGCATTTCTCGACCTTCTTCATCCGTCTTGGCACTCGTAACAAACGTAATATTCATTCCCTGATTGACCTCGATGCGAGCCGGGTCGATCTCAGGAAATACACTTTGCTCCTCCAGTCCCATCGAATAATTGCCGTGCCCGTCAAACCCATTGGGATTCAGACCTCGAAAGTCTTTCACACGCGGAATCGCCAGGTTAACCAAACGGTCCAGGAACTCATACATCCGTTCCCGACGCAGTGTCACCTTCAGACCCGTTTTGTCCCCCTGGCGAACCTTGAAATTGGAAACACTCTTTTTGGCCGTACAAATCAGCGGCTTCTGACCGGTAACCACCGTTAAATCCCGAATCGCCAAATCCAGAAACTTTTTGTCCTGTGTGGCTTTCCCAACGCCCATCGAAACAACAATCTTCTCCAAACGCGGCACAGCCATCGGTGTTGTATATCCGAACTTTTCTTTCAGCGCCGGAACGACTTTGGATTTATATAATACTTTTAAACGTGCCATATCTGCTTTACCTTACGTTACTTTTGCTTGGCTTTCCGCACGATTCCGATTTCCGTGCCGTCCAAGGCCTGCCGTTTCTTGGCGCCCTTCGCATCAACGACAAAACGTACTCTCGTGCCTTTGTTCGTCTTGGGATGAACCGGCAACAGATTGCTCAGATGAATCGGACGCTCAATCCGAATACGACCTCCCTGCGGATTCCGCCGCGAAGGACGCACATGCTTGTACGCCAGATTCACGCCTTCTACCAGTGCCTGCTCTTTGTCCGGGATGATCCGAATAATCCGACCTGTTACACCTTTCTGGTCGCCTGCAATCACCTGAACCAAATCCCCTTTTTTAATATGTCTTGCCATAAATGTTCTCAGCTTTCCTCTGCTTAGACCACTTCACTGGCTAGCGAGATGATTTTCATAAAGTTCTTTTCTCGCAGCTCCCGAGCCACAGCCCCAAAAATTCGGGTTCCGATCGGGTTGTTTTCATTATCAATAATCACGGCCGCATTGCTGTCAAATCGAACATAACTTCCGTCGGGACGGCGGACCGGATATTTTGTTCGAATGATGACGCATTTGTACACTTTCTTCCGGTCCAGTTGACAGCTGGGCAGACGTTTTTTGATCGCTACACAGACAATATCCCCAATGCTGGCCGTTCCGCGGGTATATTTGCCTTTGCGTGCACTGCTTTTTCCCAGCACTCGAATGCACTGGGCGGTTTTCACGCCGCTGTTATCGGCGATTTCCAACATGGTTTCCTGCTGTATCACGGCTGCATCCTTTACTCTATGACCGCTTTCTGCACAATCTTCACCAGCCGCCAACTCTTGCGCTTGCTGATGGGGCGGCAGGGAGTAATTTCCACCACATCACCTACGCCGGCCTGATTGGCGGGGTCGTGAACCGACAGTTTGGTCCGGCGACGGATATACTTCTCATACTGCGGGTGCTTCATTAGAAAATTAATCTGCACCACAACACTCTTGTCTCCGCTCCTGCTCACTACGGTGCCTTGTTTGGTTTTCAGCTGCTTGCCTGCTTCCATATTCTTTTACCGAACCTTCCGTTCTTCCTCACGCATAATCGTTTTGATTCGGGCAATATCGCGCCGAAGATTGCGGATAGCATGGCGGTTCTGCAGATTTTCTGTTACCGCCTGAGAGCGAATCTCAAACACTTTCCGCTCCAGTTCCTGGAGTTTTTCCAGGCGTTCATCTGTTCGCAAGTCTCGAATTTCCGACAATTTCATAACCGATTTCCTTTTCTCATCCGAGCGAGTGCCGTCGTGTAACAAAGCGGCAGCGAATGGGCATCTTATGAGCAACCCGCAGCAGCGCTTCCTTGGCAACACTTTCTTCGACTCCGCCAATTTCAAACATCACCGTCCCCGGCTTAACCCGAGCCACCCAGCCGGCTACTTCCGCTTTTCCTTTTCCCATACGGGTTTCAAGGGGCTTGGCACTGTACGAATGATCCGGGAAAATCCGGATATACACCTTTCCTTCGCGGTGAAGATAATGCGTAGCCGCTACACGTCCGGCCTCAATCTGCCGTCCCGTAATCCAGTGTGCCGACAAGGCCTGCAAACCATATTCTCCAAAAGCCACGTAATTCTTCCGCGTGGCAACCCCTTTCAGTGTTCCACGCTGATGTTTGCGATATTTGACTCGTTTGGGCATCAAGGCCATAAATGATTCACCTCACTACCATCTGTCTTTATGCTTCCGAACCTGGATTTTCAGCAACACTGCCAGCCGATGCGGAGCTTTCATCTGAAGCCGCCTTGCCGCTGGCGTGTTCCTTCGAACTTCGTCGAGGACGCGATGACCGGCGAGGTTTTGCCGGTGTCTTCGCAATCACCTCTTCTCCAAACTTTCCTTTGTAAATCCATACTTTAATACCGATGGTTCCATAGGTCGTTTTGGCCACCGCCAGGCCGTAATCCACATTAGCATCGAGAGTCTGCAATGGAATCGAACCCATCTTCTGCGTCTCGCTTCGGGCGATTTCAGCTCCAGCCAAACGCCCGCTGCAGATAATCTTGACTCCCAAAGCGCCGGCGTTCATCACATTTTCACAGGCCGTTTTCATCGCCCGCCGATAGGCCGCCCGCCTCTTAATCTGCTCGGAAATGCCTTCTGCCACAAGGACCGCATCCAGATTGGGCTCTTTAATTTCAATCACATTAATGCTCACCTTGCGATTGATCATCGCTTCCAGCTCTTCCCGCAGCTTATCGACTTCAGCCCCTCGCGGACCGATCACCATGCCGGGCCGGGCTGTATGCAGAGTCACTTTTACTTCATTGCGGGTGCGGGCTATTTCCACCTTCGAAACTGCTGCATACGGCGGCTGACGGTTGAATTTTTTGTCCACATAGTCCCGCAATTTGTAATCTTCAATCAAAAACTCTCCATAATTGGCCTTCGGAGCAAACCACGTGCTCTGCCACGGAAGAGTAATGCCTGTTCGAAACCCGATCGGCGATGTCTTTTGACCCATAAATGCCTCAAATTCCGATTATAGCTGCGATACTGTCACAACAATATGACTGGCTTCTTTGCGAATTGGATGAGCACGTCCGCGGTCTTTGGCACGCCATGCTTTGGTGCCGATTCGACGGCCGGCCGGATCCACCCGTGCTTCTGTCACAACCAAATTTTCCACATCTGCTTCCTGCTCATCCGCATTGGCAACAGCACTCTGTAAAACCTTTCGGACTGCCTCTGCCGCCCGTTTGCGGGTGAACTGAAGAACATCCAGAGCATCCTGAACCTCACGCCCCTGAATTAACTGGGTAACCAAATGCACTTTTCGCGGAGACATCGGGGCATACCGACACACCGCACGCCACTCTGATATCTCCTGCATCTCAACCCCCAGCGCCTCAGCTAGTCGACGGACGTCATCCGAATTCGGTTTTGGAGTCATCAGTCCTTTTTGCCAATTGCGAATAGCCGACACCGCTTCCTTTGCAGTGCGGCCGCCGCGAACCAGATGACTAGCCAGCTGCTGGGCGGTCATCTTCTGCCGTTGGCAAACCTGATTAAACTTTTTTGCACTTAGCATAACTACACAACCTTAATCGATTGTTTTTTCTTTTTGTTTCTCGGCTTCTGAGAAGACTCGATTAAACCGACTTCTCTTTCTTGGAACCAGAATGTCCGCGGAAGGTGCGGGTCATCGAAAACTCCCCTAATTTATGACCTACCATATCTTCCGTAATAAAAACCTTATGAAACATTTTCCCGTTATGCACAAGAAACGTATACCCCACAAACTCCGGAATTACAGTACAGGAGCGTGCCCATGTTTTAATGGGCTCCTTGCTGCCGGTTTCCATATGACGACGAATCTTCCGGTACAGTTTCTCATCTACATACGGGCCTTTTTTCTGTGAGCGTCCCATTGAACTTCCTTTTGCTTCTTATAGCTCTCCGCTGCGTCTTCTGCTGCCTACAGCACTAACTGAATACCCCGATTATTCTTTCGGCGACGAATAATCCGACGACTGCTCACCTTGCGAGGATTCCGCGTCTTTCCGCCCTTGGCCAGCACACCCGTCGGCGAACAAGGATGCCGTCCGCCATTCGCCCGGCCCTCTCCGCCGCCAAGCGGATGAGCAACCGGATTCATCGCCTTGCCGCGAACATGAGACCGAAATCCCTTATGACGCTTTCGACCGGCCTTTCCGATTTTGACATTCTGATAATCGGAATTGCTCAGCTGACCAATGGTTGCCCGGCATTCCTTGCGAACCATTCTCATCTCACCGCTGGGCAGCACAATTGTCGCCCAGTCACCTTCTTTGGCCATCAGACGAGCAGAGCTGCCCGCGGTGCGAGCCAACTTACCCCCTTGGCCGGCTTCCATCTCAATATTATGAATTTCAACACCGACTGGGATCGATTCCAAAGGCATAGCATTGCCGAGTTTCGGCTCAACGGAAGGGCCGCTTTCCACGGTCTGGCCAACCTGAATCCCCTGCGGAGCCAGGATATACCGTTTCTCCCCATCCTCATACTGAACCAGGGAAATAAAACAGTTTCGGTTCGGATCATACTCAATCGTTAAAACTTTGGCTGGCGTATTATCCTTATTGCGTTTGAAATCAATAATACGGTAAATCCGCCGGCTTCCGCCTCCGCGAAATCGAACCGTTGTTTCGCCCGTATGATTTCGTCCGCCGCTCTTTTGGATTCTCCGGCACAAACTTTTTTCCGGACGAAATGCCGTCAGCTCTTTTTTGTAATCAATCACTGAAGCATTGCGCCGCCCAGGACTGGTCGGTTTATAAACACGGATCGCCATAATACACTTCCTTTTCTCTTAGTACAAATCTATCCGATAATCAGGATGGAGCACCACAAAGGCCTTTTTCCATGCCTTAGTATGAATAAAATGTCGGCCTCGCCGCCGTGGTTTACCTTTCATATGGGCCGTGCGGACATCCCGAACTTTCACATTGTAAATCTTCTCGATCGCCTGCCGAATCTGAAGTTTATTGGCCTTCGGATTCACCTCAAAGGCATAAACATTTCGAACATTGGCAAAATGGATGCTCTGTTCCGTAATCACAGGCCGAACTATAATGCTGTATTCCTTCACGGCTTTACCCCGTTAATTCAGAGGACTCTGGCGATTTACAACAGACAGAAAAGCATCTTTGGTAAAAAGCATCTTCTTTTTGCTGCAGATGTCGCCGGCGTTTAAATCAGAAATTACCATCACATCAACTTTCGGCACATTTCTGGCTGACTTATACAGATTCACATCCTGCTGAGGAATGGCAACCAGGCAGCTGCGGTCTATTTTCAGATTCTTCAGGATACGTGCGAATTCACGAGTCTTCGGCTGCGTAAAGTTCAGTTCATCCACGACCACGACCTGACCGCTCTGCAATTTAGACAGAATCGCCGAATCCCTCGCAAGACGCCGCTGCTTTTTCGGCATCCGCTGGCTGAAATCCCGCGGAAGTTTGGCAAACGCCACCCCGCCGCCTTTTCGGATAGGGGTTCGGACGGTACCCATTCGAGCATTTCCGGTTCCCTTCTGCCGATAAATCTTCCGCGTAGAACCTTCCACTCTCCCGCGATTTTTAGTAGCCGCGGTTCCCACTCGCTGATTGGCATGATACATTACAATGGCCTGTTTCAGCAGAGCGCTGCGGACCTGACCGTCGAGCAGTTCTTCATTCACCTGAATCCGCTCGACTTCCTGTCCTTCTCGATTGTACACTGCAACGTCAATCATCGTTCTTACCAGCTTTCCGCTATTGCGATGACTCTTTACTTCTTCGTCTTGGCTGTCCTTATTTCCACATATCCGCCGGCAGGTCCTGGAACCGCCCCTTTAACCGCCAGCAGGTTGTTTGCCTCGTCAATCCATATCAGTTTGTGATTCCGGCTGGTGACACGATCCATTCCCATATGTCCAGCCATCCGTTTGCCCTTCTTCAGATTTCCGCCATGCCCCCGATCGCTGCCATGACCGCTGAGCGAACCTGACGTACGATGCTTCCGCTCTGTTCCGTGCGAAGCCGGCATTCCTCCAAACCCATGACGCTTCATTACGCCGGCAAACCCCTTACCCTTGCTCACCCCACTTACATCCACATACTGAACACCAGAAAAAATCTTCACATCCAGCTGGCTGCCGGGTTTATAGGTTTCCTCTGGCAACTGAGGAAACCGCCACTCCCGTACAAACCGCTTGACAGTCGTACCCGATTTTTTAGCATGCCCTTCCTCGGGTTTTTTCACACGTGAAGGTTTCACATCTTCAAAACCTAACTGTACAGCACAATATCCATCTGTCTGAGTGGTTTTCACTTGAAGAATTGTGCACGGACCGGCCAGAAGTACCGTTACCGGCGTCATCTGCCCCGATTCATCATAAATCTGGGTCATCCCAACTTTTTTACCGAGCAACATTGCCATTGTCTGAATCCTTATCGGGTCTCAATCCTATGCTGCGGAAGCCCTCATTAAGCTTTAATCTTAACAAAAACGCCCGCGGGAACAACCAAGCGATTCAGCGATTCAACCGTACGGGCGTTGGCCTCATAAATATCAATCAGACGTTTATGAGTGCGCATCTCAAACTGTTCCCGGGACTTTTTATCCACATGAGGACTGCGAAGAACTGTATAGCGTTCAATCCGGGTCGGCAGCGGAATCGGACCGCTCACCCGAGCATTTGTCCGTCGGGCCTGTTCGACAATTTCCTTAGCGGAACTGTCCAGTGCCCGATGGTCATAGGCCTCCATCCGGATGCGAATACGTTCTGTCTCGTTTGCCATGACTTTCCCTTTATTGTTTCTCTACCTTCAATATCCTTATTATAGAAAGCGGGACAAAATAACCACTTTCATTCAAAAAGGCAAGAAAATTTAGGGGAAAAAACAGATTTATTATCAAAAACCTGCTTTTAACCCTTTTTAGGCAGGAAAGGCACTAAAAACGGCCTCCCTTCAAAATTAAGTGTCTTTTATCAGACACATGCCGTCGAGGATAATCACATTTTAACCCCGATATTCCGGCTGCCCTTTCGGGCTTTCTACCATCCATGAACGAACTTTGTTTTTTTCGATATGTGCGGCACCAACTCGATACGCAAAGGAATCCTTTCTTTGCTCGCTAAGCCGCGAAACCAGAATATATAACTTCTTTTGAAAAAACTGTCAATACTATAAAAGAATTTTTTCTGAAATTTGTTCCGGCACCCGCTCATAGGTCAACGGTTCCATCGTAAAACTTCCCCGGCCGGCTGTCGCACCGCGAAGATCCCCAGAATAGCCGAACATTTCCGCCAGAGGTACTCGCACATCGATGATCCGCGTTGTCCCATGCAGTTCTGCATTGGTGATAACCCCCCGTTTAGCAATCAGATTCCCCTGAACAGCCCCAAAATACTGGTCCGGCACGATAACTTGAACCCGCATAATGGGTTCAAGCAAAATCGGCTGTGCTTTGGAAAGGGCCTCTCGAATAGCCAGAATACCGGCCTGTTCAAAGGCCAAATCCGAGGAATCCACCGAGTGATAAGAACCATCCAGTAATGTAACCTTAACTCCCACAACTGGATAACCCGCCAGCGGTCCGCTTCCCAGGCCTTCCCTGATACCGCTTTCTACGGCTGGGATATACTCTTTAGGAACCGTTCCGCCGATTACAGCATTAACAAAAACATTTTCCCGACTTACGGCACCGCTTTCATCCAAATTCGGCTCTACCCGTATTACCACATGCCCGTACTGGCCATGCCCGCCGGTCTGACGAACAAACTTGCCTTCTGCCTCAGCCGAGGTGCAAATTGTTTCCTTATAAGCAACTCGCGGCTTGCCGACACGAACATCCACCCCCAAATCACGAATCAGCTTATGCTGGAGGATCTCCAGATGGAGTTCTCCCATGCCGCTGATAAGCGTCTGCCCCGTCTCTTCATCATAAGTATGCTCAAACGTGGGGTCTTCCCGACTTAGAAGGCGAAGGGCCTCGCCAAGTTTAAGTCTGTCGGCCGCAGATTTCGGCTCAATGGACATGCTGATAACAGTTTCTGGAAAACGAATGCTTTCCAACTGAACTGGATAATGAGTATCCGCTAATGTATCCCCTGTAAGAGTCTCTTTCAGACCTACAACAGCGATAATCTCACCTGCTTGTGCCTCATTTCGTATCTGACGTTCATTCGCATGCATTTCAAAAATGCGGGTGATATTCTCTTTGCGGTTTCGCGTAGTATTGAGTACTCGGCTGCCTTTGCGCAAAGTCCCCTGATAAACCCGCATAAAATATAAATCCCCATGCTTATCCGCTATAATTTTGAACACAAGGCCAACAAAGGGCTTTTTCTCATCCGGAACAATCTGGACTTTCCGATCTTCCTTTCCCTCCAGATAGCCTACAGCCGGGGGTCTGTCCAGCGGAGAAGGAAGAAAAGCGCAGACAGCATTCAAGAGTCGGCGAATCCCAATATTCCGCAAAGCTGCTCCGACTAAAACTGGATGCAGTTTCCCTTCAATTGTTCCTTTCCGGATACCGCGGCAAAGCAATTCTGCCGAAATCGGCCGGTCGTGCAAATAAGCATCCAAGAGCATTTCATCATATTCTGCCGCGGCCTCAATCAAATCGTGTCTGGCAATCTGGGCATGGTCTTTTAGGGAATCCGGAATTGGTTCTTCCCGCCAATCGGCCCCTACCTCAACCTGATCATAATAGAAGGCCTTCTCTTCAATCAAATCGACCAGTCCAACAAAGCCGCTTTCTGCCCCGATTGGAATCTGGATTGGCACCGGATGGGCCTGAAGTTTCTCCTTGATGCTGGACACACACATATCAAAATCGGCCCCTATTTTGTCCATTTTATTCACAAAACACAGACAGGGCAGGTTATATTTTTTCCCCTGCCGCCAAACGGTTTCACTTTGGGCCTGCACACCTTCTGAGGCATCAAAAACCGCAACAGCCCCATCCAAAACCCGCAGGGAACGCTCGACTTCCGCCGTAAAATCCACATGACCGGGCGTATCAATTAAATTGATAACATGATCTTTCCAGAAACATTTGGTCGCTGCCGAGGAAATTGTAATTCCCCGCTCCTGTTCCTCCTCCAAAAAATCCATTACGGCCGTTCCTTCATGAACTTCGCCGATTTTATATGTCTTTCCTGAAAAATACAGAATCCGCTCACTGACAGTGGTCTTGCCGGCGTCAATATGAGCCATAATCCCGATATTTCTCAATTTTTCCAGTTGTGCAGACATCGTTGAAAACAGTTCCTTTCGGTTATTCGCGATTTTCTCTCGCACTCATATAGAATAAAAAAACTGCCACGGTTTTCATTTTCAAAAACCGTGGCAGTCGGCTTTCTCTTCTTACCAAGCAAAATGAGCGAAGGCCTTGTTGGCTTCCGCCATCCGGTGTACATTTTCCCGTGTTGTAATGGCTGTTCCCTCTTTCCGATAGGCATCCATTAATTCTGATGCCAAGCGAACAGGCATGGGCTTTCCGCCTTTGCCGCGAGCAGCAGCAATAATCCATCGAAAAGCCAGGGATTGCTGCCGATGAGGACGGACCTGCATCGGCACCTGATAGCTGGCACCGCCAACTCGTTTACTGCGGACTTCCAGAAGCGGTTTGACATTCTCGACAGCCGTTTCAAAAACTTCAAGCGGCGGAACATCTGTCATTTTGCTTTGGACAATTTTCATCGCCTCATAAAAAACCTTACTGGACTTGCTTTTCTTGCCCTCTGACATCAAACAATTGATAAATTTCGAAACCGTCTTACTCTGATAAATCGGATCCGGCTTCAACGTTTCATAGGAAGCTGTAAACTTTTTTGCCATACATCCACCTTTACTCTTATTTCGTTTGTCCCCGACTGCTTATTGCTTCTATGCTGTCAGGCCTTTTTGGCTCCGTATCTGCTGCGTCCCTGCTTGCGTCCGCTCACGCCAGCCGCATCCAAGACACCGCGAATGATATGATAGCGAACACCCGGCAGGTCTCGAACACGTCCTCCTCGAATCAGAACGGTGCTGTGTTCCTGAAGATTGTGGTCAATACCCGGAATATACGCTGTCACTTCCTTGCCGTTCGTCAGACGTACACGGGCAATCTTCCGCAAAGCAGAGTTCGGTTTTTTCGGCGTCTGCGTTCGAACAATCAAACAAACACCCCGTTTCTGCGGACTTCCGCTGATATCTGAGATTCTTTTTTTGCCTTTTTTCTTTCGGCTTTTACGAACCAACTGATTAATAGTAGGCATTTTTGCTCCACATATTGAACGATTCTTTTTTAATCCAAACCCAACGCTGCCTTGATAGCTCGATCTTTGGCTGCTTCCGCTTCTTTGACCTCACGGAGTTCTTCGAGCTGTTTAGGCACAGGCGGCTCAGCCAAATGCTTGATACGCAGTTCCAGATAGCTCCTAAACGCTGTTCCCGCCGGAATCAAATGTCCCAAAATCACATTTTCCTTCAAGCCAACAAGGTGGTCAATTTTACCGGCTAAAGCAGCTTCTGTCAATACCTTAGTTGTTTCCTGGAAGCTGGCCGCCGAAATAAAACTTTCTGACTGCAGGGCGGCTTTTGTAATCCCCAGCAAAAGCGTATTGGCCGTTGCCGAACGCGGTTTCTTGCCCTTCGCCGGCGTACCGCCCAGCATTTCCACCTTTTCATTAGCCGCCTCAAGAACTTCTTTGGAAACCAGCTGGCCTTCCTTCAGATCTGTATCGCCGGGATCAACCACACGCAGACTCTTGGCCAATTCCGCATTGACTCGACGAAACTCTGCTTTATCTACTACCTCGCCCGGGAGGAAGGGGCTGTCACCTACCGTTTCAATCTCAACCTTGTTCATCATTTGGGAAACAATAATTTCAATATGCTTATCATTGATGTTTACACTCTGGGATCGATACACATTCTGAACCTCACGGAGAAGGTATCGCTGCAGAGCTTCTTCACCCTTAATGCGCAGAATGTCGTGGGGCACTAACGGGCCATCTATCAGGGCATCTCCCGCCTGGACGTGGTCTCCGGTATGGAAGTTCAAGTTGCTGTCCAGCGGCACATGATGCTCTTTCTCCATTCCGCTTTCATTCCGAATGATAATCGTCATCTTTCCGCGTCGCTTGTCGGTTTTCAATTCAACAATTCCGCTGATTTCCGCCATAGCGGCTGGTTCTTTGGGCTTGCGGGCCTCAAAAATTTCCGTCACACGCGGCAAACCGCCAGTGATATCCTGCGTACCGCCGGAACTGCGAGGCAGACGCGCAAGAATAGTTCCCGCCTTGACCTCCTGGCCTTCTTCTACTTCGATGCGGGCCCTCGAAGGGAGATAATGCACATCCAGAATCTTTCCATCCTTGTCTTCAATAATCACCTGCGGATGCTTATCGCCCTTATGTTCGATAATCACCGGTTTGCCTCGCTGGCCTTTTCGCTCTTCCTCCAGACGCATTGTCTCGCCTTCGATCACATCCACAAGACGCACAATGCCGCCTACTTCAGCCAAAATCGGCACGCGGTGCGGATCCCAGGCAAACAGACGGTCACCCCTCTTGACCTTTTGCCCTTCCTGCACCAAAATCATCGCCCCATAGGGAACCTTAAATCGTTCCAGCTCACGGTCTTTTTCATCCACAAGCAGCATTTCTCCGCTTCGCTTGAGGGAAATCTGGACCTTTTGGCCTTCCACTTCGGTCTCGACGGCTTTGAGATCGAGATATTTGACGATCCCATCACGCGGCGCCTTCTGATCTGTTTCAATCAGGGAAACAGCAGCAATACCACCAGTATGGAAGGTTCTCATGGTCAGCTGGGTACCAGGCTCGCCGATAGATTGAGCGGCAATAATCCCCACAGCCAACCCCTCTTCGACCAGCTGGCCGGTGCTCATATCCCAGCCATAACATTTGGCACAGACACCCAGCGAACTTTCACAGGTGAGCGGACTGCGAACTCGAATCGCCTCCAGACCCAGCTGTTCAATCTTTTCCGCCGCTTCCGGCGTGATTACCTCGTTCTCGCGGACAATCATTTCATCCGTAATGGGATTGCGGATATTGTCACGAGCCGTGCGGCCGATAACCAGCTGCTTGAGCGGCACAGCTACAGCTTCCCCTTTATACTCCGTTGATTTGGTAACCCCCTGAAGAGTACCGCAGTCGTGTTCGCGGATAATAACATTCTGAGCCACATCGGCCAATTTTCGCGTTAAATAACCCGAGTCTGCTGTTTTCAGAGCCGTATCGGCCAGCCCCTTGCGGGCACCATGTGTCGAACTGAAATACTCGAGCACATTAAGCCCTTCCCGGAAGTTGGATTTAATCGGCGTTTCAATAATCTCTCCGCTGGGTTTAGCCATTAGAGCCCGCATTCCTGCCAGCTGCTGAATCTGGTCAATGCTGCCGCGAGCTCCCGAATAACGCATCACCCAAATCGGGTTTAAATAGGGCTTGCCGTCTCGAACATCATTTTTCATCGCATTCATCATCGCGTTGGTCACCGCGACTCGGGCATGGGTCCAAGCATCAATAATCTGGCTGTAGCGCTCCCCTTCTGTGAGAACGCCGGCATTAAAGTTCTTCATAATGCGATCGACCCTTCTCTGTGTCGCATCAATAATCGCCTGCTTTTCCGGCGGAATCCGCAGGTCCATCAAACCAAAGCTCATTCCTGCCAAGGTTGCCTGCTTAAAGCCCAGTTCCTTAATATCATCCAGCAGATGAATGGTCGCCCGACAACCGGCTATTTCATAAGCATCCTGAATCACTTGGCCCAGCCGTTTTTTATCCATCACTATATTATAAAAAGGCAGTTCAGGAGGCAGCGCATCATTAAACAGACACCGCCCCGCCGTCGTCACGATAACCGGGCCTTTCTCCTCACCACGCTCCCCCACGATCTTTTTACCTTCCGGCAGACACACTTTTACCTGAGCATGCGGACTGACAATCTCCAAATTCAGTGCTGTAATGGCTTCCATCGGGTCACGGAAGCAGGCCCCCTCCCCTTTCTGTTTTTCCGACATAAATGTTATAAAGAAGTTGCCTAACACAATATCCTGCGACGGGCCAAGCATCGGGGAACCATTGGCCGGAGAAAAGATATTGTTTGTGGACAAAATCAGCGTGTGGGCCTCCACCTGGGCCTCAATGCTCAGCGGCAGATGCACCGCCATCTGGTCGCCGTCAAAGTCGGCGTTAAAACCGCCGCAAACCAGCGGATGCAGCATAATTGCATTGCCTTCTACCAGAACCGGCTCAAAGGCCTGAATACCCATCCGGTGAAGCGTCGGTGCCCGGTTCAGAAGCACCGGATGCTGATGAATCACTTCTTCGAGGATATCCCACACCTGCTCATCTCGCCGTTCAAGCATCCGTTTGGCGCTTTTGATAGTATCAGCGAGACCTCGTTCCTTAAGTTTGCGGATAATGAAGGGCTGATAGAGCTCCAGTGCAATCTTTTTAGGCAGACCGCACTGGTACAGTTTCAAATGAGGGCCAACCACAATCACCGAGCGTGCGGAATAATCCACCCGCTTGCCAAGCAGATTTTCACGGAAGCGGCCCTGTTTGCCTTTAATCATATCGGTCAGACTTTTCAGCGGGCGATTGTTGCTGCCCAAAACAGGCCGGCGGCAGCGACCGTTATCCAGCAGGGAATCCACCGCCTGCTGGAGCATCCGTTTTTCATTGCGGATAATCACTTCCGGCGCATTCAGATCAATCAGTTTCTTAAGCCGGTTATTCCGGTTGATGATTCGACGATACAAATCATTCAGGTCGCTGGTAGCAAAATTGCCGCTTTCGAGCATCACCAGCGGCCGCAAATCCGGCGGAATAACCGGAACTACTTCCAGCACCATCCATTCCGGTTTGTTTTCGCTGCTCCGAATGGCATTGATCAGTTTAAGCCGCTTTGTCAAATCCTTGATTTTCTGCTTGCTCGTGGTTTCATTAACAGCCGCACGCAGCTCTTCGCTCAGAGACGCCAAATCCAGCTTGACCAACAGTTCCTTAACGGCCTCCGCACCCATCGAAGCCCGAAAGCAATTGCCATATTTGCTGATCGCATCGCGGTATTCATCTTCTGTCAGCAGCTGCCTGGCCTTCAAGGGACTCTGGCCGGGATCGGTTACGACATAGTCCTGGAAATAAATAATCTTTTCGATGTCGGTAGTCTTCATCCCCAGCAGGGTGCTCAGCCGGCTTGGCAGGGCCTTAAAGAACCAGATATGTACCACCGGCGCTGACAGATTGATATGGCCCATTCGTTTTCGGCGGACCCGACTGTGCGTGACTTTCACCCCGCATCGATCGCAGATAGTCCCCTTGAACTTGGTCCCTTTGTATTTGCCGCAAGCACATTCCCAATCCCGTTCCGGACCGAAAATCCGCTCACAAAACAACCCATCTTTTTCCGGACGATAAGTCCGGTAATTGATGGTTTCCGGCTTGCGGACTTCTCCAAACGACCAGCTGCGAATATCGTTGGGGCTGGCCAGAGAAATCTTTACCGCACTGTAATCATTGATCCGATCATAAATCGCTTCTGCCATAATAGGACCCGCTCCGTTTTCTGTCCTTTTTCTTTTCTGTTCTTGTCAAGTCTTTCATCACCCCGCTTTAAAGCGGTATTGAACCCAGCCGCTTCTTCTCCAGCTGAATATTCAGGCACAGACCTCGAATTTCATTGCAAAGCACCTCAAAGGAAATCGGGGTACCTGCTTCAAGTTTGTTGGTGCCTTTGACAATTGACTCATAAATCTTGGTGCGGCCCTCGATGTCATCACTTTTGACCGTCAGCATTTCCTGGAGGGTAAAAGCCGCCCCGTATGCCTCCAGCGCCCATACTTCCATCTCTCCAAACCGCTGGCCGCCCGTACGGGCTTTGCCGCCCAGCGGCTGCTGAGTAATCAGACTGTAGGGGCCGGTGGAACGGGCATGAATCTTGTCATCCACCAGATGATGCAGTTTCATCATATAAATATACCCGATCGTGGCCTCCTGCTCAAACGGCTCTCCTGTCCGACCGTCATAAATTCGTGTCTTGAGCATCGCAGGAACTTGGGTAAAAAGTTCATCAACCGGCGGAACTTGCTTATCTTCTTCAATTTCTTTCACACGGCGATGGACATGCTCATTGGCTTCTTCGAGAACTGTCCGAATGTCATCCTCTGTCGCTCCATCAAAGACCGGCGTAATCGCATCAAAACCAAGCACCTTAGCGGCCCAGCCCAGATGTGTCTCAAAAATCTGTCCCACATTCATACGACTGGGCACCCCCAGCGGGTTCAAGCAAATATCCACAGGTGTACCGTCTTCCAGAAAAGGCATATCCTCAACCGGCATAATCTTGGCAATCACACCTTTATTTCCGTGCCGGCCAGCCATCTTATCACCGACGGAAAGCATCCGCTTGGTCGCCACATAAACCTTCACCATCTCAAGGACGCCGCTGGGCAGCTCATCTCCATGTTTAAGCCGGTCCAGCTCGTGCTTTTTCTCTTCCTGCAAAGCCGTCAAATTCGGCCAGTAGCGATCCACAATCTTCTGCGCTTCCTCCCGCAGTTTGGCCGGTTTGATCCAGGAAATATCAAAATTTTCCACCTGTTCATACAGAACAGCCGGATCTTCACTGGCACCGACCCGCTGCTTTGTATTCGGGTCCACAATCTCGATCCCAAGCCGCTGGTTTATCTCTTCAATCATTTTACGGAAGAGGGCACACTCTTTGGCCATCATCTCTTCCTCATACTTCTTCATCTTCTGCTTCTGCTGTTTGCGCTGCTCTTCTGTGCCGCCGCCCCGCCTCATAAAATGACGGGTCTTGATGACCACTCCTTCAATTCCGCTGGGTACTTCCAGCGAATCATTCTTGACATCCTCGCCGGCACGACCGAAAATAGCATGCAGAAGTTTTTCTTCAGGCGTCAGTTCGGTTTTGCTCTTGGGCGAAACCTTACCAACCAGAATATCGCCCGGACCAACTCGGGTTCCTTCCCGGACAATGCCGTTCTCATCAAGGTTTCGAAGGGCCTTTTCGCCTACATTCGGAATATCCCGTGTAAACTCTTCCCTGCCCAGTTTGGTTTCGCGCACTTCCACGGTAAACTCATCAATATGAATGCTTGTGTAGGCATCCTGCTCCACCAGCCGTTCGCTGATGAGAATAGCATCCTCAAAGTTGTAGCCGTCAAAAGGAACAAAGGCCGCCAGCACATTGTGCCCCAGCGCTAAAACACCATTGCTTGTGCCGCCGCCGTCGGCGATAATCTGACCGGCCGTAATCTTCTGACCAAGCGAAACAATCGGTTTCTGATTCAGGCAGGTTCGCTCGTTGAGCCCCACAAATTTATGAAGCCGGTATTCATCGGTACCATTGATGACAATCCGTGTGGCATCCACCGCTGTAACCGTTCCGCTCTGCCGAGCCCGCACGACCATACTTGAGTTCTGCGCCACCGCTTCTTCCATTCCGGTACCTACCAGCGGCTGCTCAGTCACCAGCAGAGGCACCGACTGCCGCTGCATGTTCGACCCCATCAGGGCCCTGTTGGCGTCATCATGTTCAAGAAACGGAATCAAGGCTGCTGACACCCCGACAATCTGCTTGGGCGATACGTCCACATAATTGACCAGCGAACTGTCCACCTGCGTCAGATCGCCTTTTTCCCTCGCCAGTACCAGACCATCCCGAAGTTTCATCGTGACCGGATCGATCATGCTCGGCGGAGCAAAAATGGCCTCCATCTCTTCATCTGCCCGCAAATACACGATTTCATTGGTTATTTTTTTGTCCTTTACCTTGCGGTAAGGTGTCACGAGAAAGCCGTACTTGTCCACTTTGGCAAAAATACTCAGGGAGACAATCAGGCCGATATTAGTACCTTCTGGAGTTTCAATCGGACAGACGCGGCCATAATGGCTGATATGCACATCGCGCACCTCAAAACCAGCCCGCTTGCGGTTCAGACCTCCCGGACCTAGCGCACTCAATCGCCGCTCATGCGTCAGTTGGCTGAGTGTGTTGGTCTGATCTACCACCTGGCTCAACTCGCCTCGCCCGAAGAAAAACTCCACGCTGCTTGAGACGCTCTTACTGTTGACCAAATCGGCAATCCTGCCGATTTCCTCCGGCGTTTTCATGCTCATTCGTTCCTGAACAGTCCGCCGCAGTTTCAGCAGGCCTTTGCGAATCTCGCCGGCTGCCAGTTCATCAATCGTCCGTACACGCCGATTGCCCAGATGATCAATATCATCGACCTCGCCCTCATTGTTCCGCAAAGCCAGAATATATCGAATCGTATTGAGAAAGTCCTCCGGCCGAAGCACCATTTCCCGCTCGTCCACATTTTGCTTGAACTTGCGGTTCAGACGAAAACGTCCAACCGCACCAAGCCGATAACGGTTCGGGTCGCGGAATTTTTCTTCAAAGAGGGCTTTGGCCTTATCCAGCTGGGCAGGATTTCCCGGCCGCAGACGAGTATAAAGCTTCAGCAGCGCCTCTTCGTGGCTCTCACAGCCATCCTCGGCAATAGTATTGAGAATCAGCGGGTCAGAGACTTCTCGGATCACTTCAACCGACTCCAGTGAACTGGCCTGGATAGTCGTAACAGCATCGCCCAATTGAGAGCCGGCCTCCACCAGAATTTCTCCGGTTTCGGTGTCCACAATCGGCCCAACTGACCACATTGTCGGTTCCAGTTTCTTAACCTTGACGGTTTCAGTTTTGTAAAACAAACGCAGCAGGTCTTCGGTCCTGCCGTATTTTTCATCCAGCGCCCGCAGGAATGTCGTCGCCGGAATCTTGCTGGACTGGTCGATCCGAATCACCAGAACATCTTTCTTGGTCACGGACATTTCAATCCAGCTGCCTCGTTCAGGGATAATCCTCGCCCCATGCAAAATCCTGGCGCCGTCCTTACTATCAATCACAAAATCCACACCTGGACTTCGGTGCAGCTGACTGACAATCACCCGCTCAGCACCATTGACAACAAACTCCCCGCCCCCAATCATCACCGGAATTTCACCCAGATAAATCGCCTGTTCGGCAATCACATCGGCATCCTTCCGTTTCAGACGGCAGTGAATCTTCAGCGGGTAGCCGTACGTCAACCGAAGTTCGCGGCACTGCTCGATCGTATAACGCGGCTTTTCCAGCTCATAGCCCAGATACTCCAACTCCATCGTCTTGTCATAGCTAACGATTGGAAAAATCTCCCGAAACAGTGCCTCCAGTCCCACATCTTCCTTCCGCTTGGAAGGAGGGACATCCGCCTGCAGAAATCGCTCATAACTGGCAATCTGCACTTCAGTTAGATTCGGGATCGAGACGGCGTCTCCAATTTTCCCAAAAACCCGGACATTTCGTGATTTCATTCGACCTGTCTCCGTTGGACATTCTGAAACCGACTTCGGCTATCTGTTCTTACAAAACCAACACTTTTGACTGGCACGGTTTGGACAAAGGTGAACTCAGCGCAAAAACCTGCAACAGGTTCGACACTCCGGCTCCTGCCGAATCTGCCGAACCTGCCTGCACAATCCAATCTGCGATGAATACTGCTGCAATTCTTCTCGTCGCCGACACTCCGAGAAAGTTTCTACTGAATTTCCACAACTGCACCGGCGGCTTCCAGCTGCTTGCGAGCCGCTTCGGCTTCCTCTTTGCTCACATTTTCCTTCACCGGCTTGGGAAGGTTATCTACCAAATCCTTGGCCTCTTTCAGCCCCAAACCCGTCAGGGCCCGGACTTCCTTAATAACCTGAATCTTCTGCTCACCAAACGACTTAAGAATCACATTAAAACTGGTTTTTTCCTGAGCCGCAGGAGCCGCCCCAGCACCGCCGGCTGCTGGCCCAGCTACCATCACCGCACCGCCGGCTGCCGGTTCAATTCCATGGGCTTCTTTGAGATAATCCGCCAGCTCCTTGGCCTGCAGCAGCGTCAAACCAACAATTTTATCGCCTAATTCTCGAATTTCCTCGCTGAAAGTTTTCTGTTCAGACATCGTTTCAAACTCCTGTATCTTTATACGGCCGCCGGTAGCGGGACTCCGCCGTCCCTTTTACCTGCCGGGCAGGACAACCGGCCAGCCAAACTTATAAGTTTTCCATTCGTTAATCTCTACAGCCATTCCAGATTTCATCAAGCTGCTTTTTCCAGTTTTTCGATAAGCCGTTTGATACACCCGGCAAGGACACGTCCAGGTCCGAGCATTGCTCCGACCGTTTGTTCGCCCGGGCCCAAAGCTGCACGAACGATTTGCCCCTGCAGCTCCCGCCGACTGGGCATCTTAGCCAGTTCAGCAACCGCTGCGGCTCCCATCATCACCTGACCATCGACAAAAGCCCCTTTAAATTGCAGCACAGGCAGCTTCTTGGCCCATTCTGTCAATTCTTTGGCCACATCAACCGCGCTGTCGCCGCCGTAAACAAGCGTACAGGGCCCGCTTTCAAACAGTGATGCGGCCTTTCCGCGTCCCAACGATTCAAGGGCCCGCCGCATCAGCGAATTTTTCACCACCATCAGGCGAATGCCCTTCTCCAGCAGCGTCCCGCGAAGGCGGTTGTTCTCAATCCCGTTCAAACCGATGATCTGAACAACCACAAAATCCGACGCTTCGGACAAGCGCTTTTCATATTCCTTCTGAATAAGTCCTTTTACATAATAGGTCATAATCACTCCTCAGCATCAAAACGGTCTTCTACCGCAAGAATTCTTTTCAGTTATTCGACAGCCAGCGGGATACTCGGGCTCATAGTGGCACTCAGATACACATTTTTGATGTATGTACCTTTCATCGTAGGCGGACGAAGCCGCTTAATATGGTTGATAAACGCCTCGATGTTCTCTATCAGCTTGGCCTCATCAAAACTTAGTTTGCCCACAACGGCGTGGACATTTCCGCCGGCATCATTGCGAAACTCTACCTTACCGGCTGCAAACTCACGAACTGCCTGGACTACGTCGGCCGTCACTGTTCCGTTCTTCGGGGAGGGCATCTTGCCCTGGGGTCCCAGAATGCGTCCGAGCTTGCCAACCTTGCCCATCACCTTGGGCGAGGCAATCGCCACATCAAAATCAGCCCAGCCGCCCAGTACCTTCGCAATCAGCTCGTCAGCGCCAGCTTCAATCGCCCCAGCTGCCTTGGCCGCCTCGGCTTCTGATTCTTCACAGAAGGCAATCACCCGCCGTGCCTTGCCGATGCCGTGCGGAAGACTGACCGCCCCCCGCACCGCCTGCTCGGGCTGACTGGGATTGATACCCAAGTGCATCACAATTTCCACCGACTGGTCAAACTTGGTGGAGGCGAAGGTTTTAAGTTTCTTGACCGCCTCAGCTATAGGCAGCGGAGTTTGGACCGCTTTCTTCGCTTCGTTTTGATACCGTTTACTTCGTTGTCTCATAATCTTCCTCGCGAAAAGTTCAGATTCGCTCCCACTGTTTGCCGTGGTCCGCATTTCCCTAATTGTAAGAGTTCCTATCGCCCTCCCAGGCCCTTCAGCCCCGGAGAGAAACCGTTTAATCCACCACTTCAATACCCATACTGCGTGCTGTCCCCTCAATAATCCGATCACCCTTTTCCAAAGCGTAGGCATTCAGATCCTGAAACTTCGTTTCCGTAATCTTGCGAATCTGAGCTCGCGTAACCTTGCCAACTTTTTCTTTGTTGGGAACACCGCTGCCCTTTGCTACTCCAGCTTCTTGTTTGAGCAGGACCGCAGCCGGCGGACTTTTTACAATAAATTCAAAACTCCGGTCGGTATAGACCGTAATTTCCACCGGCACAATAGTTCCGTTGAACTCCCGTGTTCGTTCGTTGAACTGAGAAACGAACTGACCAATATTAACCCCATGCTGCCCCAGAGCCGGGCCGATGGGCGGGGCCGGCGTTGCCTGGCCGCCTGGTGCCTGCAGTTTAATGACCGTTTTAATTTCTTTTGCCATTGTTCCGATCCTCGATTTGCTTATCAACAGATGCTCCCGCCAAAACCAAACTGGGCGGGGCTATTTTTCATTTCATTTACTCAGACCTTTTCGATCTGCCAATATTCAATATCCAGGGGGGTACTCCGTCCAAAAATCGTGACAATCACCCGTACAATCCCCCGCTCCGTATCAATCGAATCGACCGTCCCCTCGAAGTTTTCAAACGCCCCTTCCCGAATCTTAACTACATCACCCTTGGCAAATTCCACCTTAATATTGGGAGTATCCTCCGGTTTATCTGCCTCTTTAAGCATCTTAGCCACATCGGTATCCCGCATCGGCGTCGGAACCCCCTCGGTCCCAATGAAGTCTCCAACCCCCAGCGTTTCCTTGATAACATACCAGACATCATCTGGAATCCGACCGTCTTCTTTCGGCTCCAGCTCCATAAAAACATATCCCGGATACAGTTTTCGTTTATGAACGCGCTGCTTTCCGCCGCGGATTCGCTTAATCTGCTCGGTTGGGACAAGGATCCGCCCTACCGACTGCCCTCCTTCAATCTTTAACTTGCGTTCCAGCGCATCGCGGACCTGTTCTTCCTTATTTGAAGCGACTCGCAATACAAACCACTGCATCCGTTTTGCCCTTTCCGGCTCCTGCGGCTAAAACAGCCCGATCACACTGCCGAAAAACCAGTTGAAAACCAAATCCACAACCGCCAGCCCAATCGACATCAAAATCACCACCACAATGACCACGATCGTTGAAACTATAATTTCGTGCCGGCTGGACCAGCTCACTTTTTTGATCTCGCTCTCCGCAGCAATCAGAAAATCCGATACCGCCGGTTTATTAATCACCCAGAACGTCAGCCAGCTTAATACCACACACAAAACAGAAGGCACCAGCGTCTGAATCAGAATCGATTGTCCGGCCAGATGCTGATAGAGAACGGCGCAGCCAATCACAATCAGTACAAAAACTCCCAAGCCCGTTCCCAATCGGGTATAGGTCCCCTGTCCGCGTTTGTAAATTTTATTGATTCCCATTCGGCTTCCTTATTCTCCGCCATCATTTCCATCCGCCTGCTCGGCCTTCGTCAAGAAAAACCCAACAGGCCAGGAGGGATTTGAACCCCCAACCTGCGGTTTTGGAGACCGCTGCTCTGCCAATTGAGCTACTGGCCTTCGACAAAACCCCGATGCCTTATTTCCGTCGGAGTTTATGCAGCGTGTGCTTCCGCTCCCGCTTGCAGTATTTCATCAGCTCGAGCTTCGGAGCTCCGCCCTGCACATTCACTTCTGTGCGATAGTTGCGATCCCCGCACTCCTTGCATTCCAGCCACACATATTCCCGTTTAATTGCCTTTGCCATACATCCCTCATTATCACCTTACGTTATCCTCACCCTCCCCTCAGGACGGAAGAGAAAAAGGGAGTGCCGCTTTTTTCTGGCGGCACCCCCGAAATCTCAGACAGATTACTCTAAAATCTTGGTGACTACACCGGCACCGACTGTACGTCCCCCTTCACGAATCGCGAAACGAAGCCCTTCTTCCATAGCGATCGGGGAAATAATCTCCACACCCATTTCAATGTTATCACCCGGCATACACATTTCCACCGGCTTGCCTTCACGGCTTTTAATTTCCTTAATGGTGCCTGTCACATCCGTGGTTCGGAAGAAGAACTGAGGACGATATCCTGCAAAGAAAGGCGTATGACGGCCGCCTTCTTCTTTTGTCAGTACGTACACCTCGGCATTGAAGTGCGTATGCGGCGTAATGGTTCCGGGCTTAGCCAATACCTGGCCTCGCTGCAATTCCTTCTTTTCCACCCCTCGCAGCAGAAGACCCACATTGTCCCCCGCGCGGCCTTCATCCAGCGTCTTATTGAACATTTCTACACCCGTGACAGTCGTCTTGCGGGTCTCCTTTGACAGCCCCACGATTTCCACTTCATCACCGACTCTCACTATCCCGCGCTCGATACGTCCGGTTCCTACGGTTCCGCGTCCCTTGATGCTGAAGACATCTTCCACCGGCATCAGGAACGGCTTGTCAATTTCACGTTCTGGAATCGGAATATACTCATCCATTACCTTCAAAAGTTCAAGAATCGGCTTGCAGGCCGGATCATCCAGAGACGCCGCACGCATGGCCTGGCTGGCAACCCCGCGAATCACCGGAGTATCATCACCCGGGAAATTATATTTATTCAGCAGGTCTCGTACTTCCATCTCCACCAAATCCAGCAGTTCGGGGTCATCTACCAAATCTACTTTGTTCAGAAACACAACGATTCTGGGCACATTGACCTGACGGGCCAGCAGGATATGTTCACGGGTTTGAGGCATCGGACCATCACTGGCTGAAACCACCAGAATCGCTCCATCCATCTGGGCCGCACCCGTAATCATATTCTTGACATAATCCGCATGTCCCGGACAGTCCACGTGAGCATAGTGCCGATTCTCTGTTTCATATTCAACGTGAGCCGTTGCGATCGTCAGAATCTTAGTTTCATCGCGGCGGCCCTGCGATTCAGAGGCCTTGGCGATATCATCATACGATTTGAATTTGGACCAGCCGCATAACTCGCACACCCGCGTAATTGCTGCCGTCAAAGTCGTTTTGCCGTGGTCAACATGTCCGATGGTTCCCACATTAATATGAGGTTTTTTACGTTCAAATACTGCCTTCGCCATGTCTTAATTCTCCTGTTTCTGAAGTCTTTTTCATGCGCAGGGTAGGTATCGTTCTCGACCCATTGCTATCTATATCTCACGGTTTATGATCTCCGGCCCGCAAGGACCAGCCCAACGCTGCATCCTTCACACAAAACCGCAGCATAAGGCACCTTCGGCCAATGCCTGATTCTCCAGCTGCTGATGGGATTTGAACCCATGACCTCGTCCTTACCAAGGACGCGCTCTACCG
>CALMLO010000042.1 GCA_937868095.1 uncultured Phycisphaerales bacterium
ACCCCTATTATCGGCAGGAATACGCTCGTTTATTTAACTTTTCAAAGATCAATAAGTAGTAGGTGCTATTATGGATATAACATCTGAAATGGAATCTGTTTTGAAAGAGATTATTAAACAAAGAATTCCGGAATATAGCAATGCTATTTCAAAACCTGAAATTATGACTTCCGATCAAATTAATACTATCTGTTCAGAATTAGCTGATGAATTATGCGAATCTGGACTGGACAAGAATGATACACCAAATGAAAGGGGCGAGATTATTTATAAATTAATTAGTTATATAAATCAATATCATAAAAGATAATGTATCTGAATTGGGGCCATCAGTAGAGTGCGATGAGAGAACGGCTGCGGACGGCCGTAGATGGCTCGACTTTGGATGAATCCTATGCGTATGACAATATGGGTCGGCGGGTTTTGGTGGATGCCGATGGAACCCAAACCGTGTATGTGTATGATGGGGCGCAGATGATTGCGGAATATTCACTCGTGAGCCAGACGCTGACTCTGAAGAAGCGGTTTATCTACGGTCCGGGGATTGATGAACCGGTCTGTATGATTACCTATTCCGGGGGCAGTGAGAGCGGGCGGTATTTCTATCACTATGACGGACAGGGCAATGTCATTGCCTTATCAAACAGCAGCGGTGACGTGGTCGAAGAATATGAGTATGATGTATACGGCTCTGTGTTAGTAGATGGTACCTATAACCGTTCGCAGGTGGGCAATCCGTATCTGTTTACCGGCCGGCGGTGGGACAGCACCACAGAACTGTACTATTACCGCATGCGGAATATACAGCCCGATCTGGCCGGATACATCGACGGGATGAACCTGTACGCCTACTGCGGCAACAATCCGCTGAACTGGATTGATCCGTGGGGTTTGGATAAATTAAATACTGGTTCACTAAATCCTCCCGAAGGATTTCCTAAGCCACCGGGCTGGACACCTGATTGGGAGTGGATTCCGACAGATGATCCTCGAGGAGGTGGAGAGTGGAAAGATCCTGGTGGAGGAACTTGGAGGCCGCATCCTGATCCTGGCGGTGAACATGGCGGTGATCATTATGATTACACTCCTCCGGGGCGTAGAGGCAGAAAATACAGAAAGAAAATTGGATCTGATGGAAGTGAAATTGCAAAAAAAATTACACTTGGTGCTTATATTGTCGGAGGAAGCTTGATTCTAGATGATATAATGTTAGGTGGTCCGACAGGCGAAGGCATTGTACCGGCTCTTATTATTATAGGCTGGTAATTACGATGCTGAAATTTTGAAACTTGTATGTATAAGAAAAGCCCACATTGATCGATGAGAGATCTTGTATGGAGTTAACTGATGAAAAATGTTAGAACTCAAATTGTTATTGAACAACAGACAAAAGCAATGGAGGGAGATATTTCTTTCTTCCTCCCTAAAGAAAATAATCTTTCGAGAGGTTATCATCTGCCCATTGCGATCTTAATAAAAAAATTGGGAAATACCACAAAGGCAGAAAACGAGGATTGTGAGATACGACGAGTATATTTGGGGACCAAAGACGAAGAAATTCTTGACCCAATAATTAACCGAATGAGCGATTTTTTACCTTCATTCTGTGATTGCCTGTCCGAAAAATATAAAAACAAATACTTACAATTAATCTATTTTGCGAACATGGGTGAACGAAGTCTTTTTATATCCTCTGTTTTGGCGTCGATTGATTTTACCAGAATAGATAGCTATTTTATTAGTGAGATTCTAAAGGTAAAAGGGTATTATTCAAGGAATCGAGCTCGCTTGAGTTTTATTTGGCCGGCCGAGAATGCTTTTTGTGTCTTGAGAGAATCCAGTCCGGGCGACTTTGTAATCGTTGGTATACTTATACAAAAGGATAAAATAGGAGGTGAACTTGAGTCTTTAATGAAGCATGACATTCTTGACAAGAAGTCTTTTGACATCCTCATTGGAAAAGAAATTGTAAAGGCATTTTGGTTTTGTGACACGGATTATGATAAAATAACTTTCTGGCATAAGGAAATAGTTGCCGAGAATCTACTCCCAATATTTGAAAGTATTGTGGATCAAGTTGAATGTTAAGCTGGATGAGTCAAGAACAAGATTATTACCGCACCCGAATATACCGCCCTGCCCTTAGCCGATTCCTCCAGGCCGACCCGGCCGGATACATCGACGGGATGAACCTGTATGCCTACTACGGGAATAATCCCATCCACTGGATTGATCCGTGGGGATTGTGTAAAAATGATGACAAGAGTATAGGAGAGAAAATCATTGATGCAATTGAAGCACTCGAAAACAGTGCGGCGGGCGAAGTCTTAAATTCAATGAATGATGGTTTTTGTGCGTGGATTGATGGTGTAATTCCGTTTGGTGACCCGTTAGATGACACATATGAATGGATGGGTTTCAGCAAGGGAATGGAACATGTTTCGCGCGATGCAGCATTAGCGGCTGCTGGGGCGGGTGCTGCTAAATTTAATCCATGGCTGGGGAAGACCGCAGTACATGGCCCTCATGGAGGAGCGCATAATTACAGGCATTTGCAGTTTATGATTCGTATAGGAAGACATTCCACAGGTCATTTTCGTATACCATTATGGCCTAAATGACAATATACAAGAAAGGCATTGCGATGGCAAAACAAACAATAAGGGACCCTGAATCCTTGCTTGCTGCAATAAGCACTATTCATGATTCGGGTTTTAAAGTTGATGATGTAGAGTATAACCCAACTGAGAAGACAGTAACGATCAATACTACCGAGTATGAATACAAAGGTAAGTTTGTTCAGATACAAACAAAAAAGATAGCAGCCAAGCACAAACTTATCTTGTCTAATATTGAGAATTATGAAATAATTCCAAAAGATAAGAAAGGGTATCAAGTTGTTTTTGAGGATTACATCGATTGTGCCAACATAGAGGCAGAGAGACTAATTATAATATGTACGTTTCATGATATTCAGTTGATATTTAGCAACCTTTACGGAGAATTGATGTCATTTCCTCCTAATGTCTGCTAATAACTCGTACGCCTTACAGCCCACCTATCCCTCGACACTTAACATTTTGTTCTTTGGCAAGTTCCCAAGCCATCTCCCCAACCATCCTTTATTGGGGGGGGGCGGCGGGGTTGGAGAGGGAAGGGGTAGGGTTTTGGGGGTGGAGCAAAAAATTGTGTAAAAAGTAAGCAAAAAACGGGGGAATGGCTTGCCGGAGGGGGTTGGGGTGGAGTATGACGAAAACAATGGATATTGTCTAACTTCTTTTGGGTAGAAAAAAAGCACTACGCCCCTTGTGCGCCTTCAGGATTGAGAAAACAGCCATTTTTTAAAATTTTTCGTAGAAGAATAAGGCCTTCGGCAAGTTATTTAATAGGAAGAATCTCGAAAGCGGAGTCTGCCGGTTCAGGGATTTTGGATGGATTCCAACAGCCAAAAAACGGAGGCATTTTTAACGCTGGTGATGGCCAATCAGCGGCGGATTAATTCGTATATTTTGTCTCTTGTGCCCAACTTTAACGACGCGGATGACATTATGCAGGAAACCATCACGGTGATGTGGCGGAAATTTGACCGTTTTGAAATCGGAACGGACTTTGCCGGCTGGGGGCTGAAGGTCGCCTATTACTGCATTATGAATTACCGAAGAAGCAAGAGCAAAGACAAGGTGCTTTTCAGCGACAATCTTTTTGAGCAAATTCAGGAAATCGCCAAACAAAAGGAAGGCCATACGGATTTGCGGATTCAGCATCTGCGCCGCTGCATTGAAAAACTTCAGACCGCCGATCAGCGTTTTCTGAAAGCCCGGTATGAATTGAATTATGATGTCAAGACGCTGGCCGCTCAGCTGGACCGGTCGGTTCAATATGTGTATAAGCATTTATCAAGGATTCATCATACGCTGGCTCTTTGCGTAAAGCGCTCTCTGCGAGAACAGGAGATGCTGCCATGACTGACCGTGAATTTCTCCGCATTTCGGAACTGCTGCTTTACTGCTGCAACGGTTCAGCCGGACCGGATGAGATGGCGGAACTGGAATCGCTGCTGGAGGGAAAGCGGGAGGCGCTGGAGTACTGCGTGGACGTCTTAATGGATTTGAATTATTTTCACTGTCTGGCTCAGACTCCCCTCTCGCAGCCGGAAAGCAGCCGGCCGACGGAAACGGACTTTTTCATGTGTGAACTGGACCCGCAGGAACAATTGGCGCTGCTGGGGGATTTTGCGGAGTATGAAAAGCGGGCGGCGGCTATGAAAATTGCGCCGCCGGCGAAGCCCGCCGCCCCGCCTGCTGCGGAAAAAGCCCCCTGCCGGCGGCAGGAGCGGACAGTGAACAAATATTCTCTGGCAGCGGCTATTCTGAGTGCGGCGGCCATTCTGATGATTATCATCTATGCTCATCTGGCTCCCGGGCCTGCCAGCGAAGTCGCCGCTGTTTTGGATTCCATCGATGCCGAGTGGTCGGCCGGTCTTCCTGCCCATGCCGGCGGCCGGCTGGCCGCCGATGCCAAGCCGATTCGATTGACTCGCGGTCTGGTGAAACTTCAAACCGATGAGATGGTCAATATCGTCCTGGAAGCACCGACGGAATTTTTGTTCCGCTCGTCCTCAGAAATCGTCCTTCATTACGGAAAACTGTTTGCCCGCGTTTCCGAACAGGGTTCCGGATTTTCCGTGGTGACTCCCAATTCCAAAATTGTTGACCTTGGGACGGAATTCGGCGTTGTCTGTCATCTCGACGGAAATACGGATGTTCACCTTTACCGCGGCCGGGCCAACTTGTTTGCCGGCGAAAAACAAAAACGAAAAATCTCGGAACTGCTTGCGGCCGGCAGCGCCCGACGGGTTGATTCGCTGAGTGCTGCGATCCGGGAAATCACCCTGAATGAACAGGCCCTGGCGAGACATATTGACTCGAAGTCGAAATTTGTCTGGCGGGGCCAGCGGACTCTTTGTCTGGCGGACCTGCTGCTGGGCGGCAACGGATTCGGCACGGCCGAAAAGCAGAGCATAGAATATGATCCGGCGGACGGCTCCATTACCGACAGCGGAGTCGTGGGGTATCGTCCAAGCCCTGTTCCCCTTGCCGCCGTCAAGGAAAGCCCGTACATAGACAGTCTTTTTGTGCCGGACAGCCGGGGCGGAGAAATTCAAGTGAGTACAGCGGGCCATCGGTTCACGGGGTGCCCTGAAACCAGCGGGTTGTATTACTCCAATGCCTGCTGTCTGAAGGACTGGAGGTTTTTTGAGCCCCTCCAGCAGAAATATGAACAATCGCGGAAAAGGAATGCGGATTCCGGGGCTCTCTACCTGCACAGCAATCTTGGGATGACGATCGACCTGGATGCCGTGCGGCGTACGGTGCCGGGGCTGCGCATTGCCTCTTTTTCCGCCTTTGCCGGGATTCTCCGCGTAGGGAAGAACCTGCCTGATTATGCCGAAGCGGATGTGTGGGTACTGATAGACGGGCAGCTGCGTGCTTCGCGAAAGCAGCTTCGGGCTGAAGACGGCTTTGAGATTTATGTGCCCCTTGCGGATTCAGACCGCTTTCTGACGCTGCTTGTGACGGATGGGGGGCGTGTGCTGGCAAAGAACTGGCCTGCCAATCATCTGGACACCTGCGGTTTTGCGGAGCCGGTCTTTGAACTGGTTCCTCGATAAACATTCGGACGGAGAAGTGAATTCTGAAGGTCCTGGGATTCTCTCAGGCCTTCTAAAAAAGAAAAGTTTTATAGGAAAGGGGTGTCTTATGAAAAGAGGCGTGATTTGGGTAAGTATTTTATGCGTGTTAGCATCGGGAGGGGCTGCGTGGGCCAATCTGCTGAAAAATCCAGGATTTGAGGAAGGCGAGACCGGACAAATCGGCCGGGTTCCTATTCCCGGCTGGCTCACGTGGAATACGAACGGCTGGCATCATAATGATGCCGGGGCCGTCATCGACACCAAAGCGGTAAAACTCTGGTGGAGCGACAGCGGGATTTACCAGGACTTTCCTGCGGAGGCGGGGCATACGTACCGTTTGAGCGGCTATATGCTGCATACGTCTGCCGATCCGCTGCGCAACCCTGACAGCAATCCCCAGACAGAGGGCGACAAAACGGGCGATTTTCGGGTGGAATGGTACAATGCGCTGGGTGCCATGCTGCGGGAAGATGCCTTCGGTCAAATCACGAAAAATGATCCGACCGACACCTGGCTGCTCTATACGGCGGATATTACGGCTCCGCCCGGGACGGCTTATGGGCGATACCTGATCCGGATGTACGGCTCGAGGGGAGACGGCGCTGTCAATTATGATAACGCCTGCGTCTATGATATAGCCCTCTATGGTCAGGCATACGGCCCGAATCCGGCTGACGGGGCAACGGTTGATCTGACGCTGGCCAGTCTGTCCTGGCAAAGCCATGACCCGGAGGATGTCTTTACGTTTGATGTCTATCTGGAGGCCGAAGGTCCTGTGGTCGATCCGAATTTCTACTCGGCACCGATTGCGGTCGGCCTGACCGAAAACAGCGTTACCCTGGCGGACGCCGGCGTTACGCTGATGGACAACACCCTGTACACATGGCGAGTGGACACAACCGACCCCAACAACGGCTTTCCTATCGTCTTTCAGGGTCCCGTGTGGACCTTCCAGATTGGAGATGTGCCGCCGGCAGTGGATGCGGGAGCCAATCAGTATGTCTGGCTTGTCAACGGGGAAGGACATTTTACCTTGTCCGGCTCCTACACAGATGACGGCAAGAGCCCCATCATTCGGGCGGAATACGTGGAGGGCACCCATGAAAAAGCCGGAGCCACAGTGGTGACGATGGGCCCGCAAACGTGGGATCCTGCCGCAAGAACGGTAACCGTGAATGTGTCCGTTACCAATTCGGTACCCGGCCAGGCGGCGACGGGCTGGTATGGTTTCATTCTTGAAGTGGAAGACGGGGCTGGGGTTGGAACGGACGGTGTCCATGCCGGCGTGTATGGTACCTGTCTTGAGGCCGCCATGGAAGACCCGGCAGATAATACCATTGAGACGAATTGGCCCAACGGGCATGGCGACATCAACGGCGACTGCAAAACCGACATGGAGGACCTGGCTCTATTGGCTCTCAGTTGGGTGGATTGCATGACGGTCAAGGCCGGCTGTACTCCGTAAGCGGCTGAAAATCAGCATAGCAGACAGAGCTGAACAGCATAGGCACTATGCGGTTGTGAAGTGTGTGCTGTACCGGGCGTTCCGGTATAGAGAGAGTATTGGATGGGAGAAATTTTAAATTTGAAACAATTTTGGAGGAATGGAACGATGAAGAAAGGCCTGATTGTATTATCGGCATTTGCCGCCATCGCCGGCATGACAAGTGCCAATCTGCTTACCAACGGCGATTTCAATGACCCCCCTTCCGAGGAAACGCCGACCGGCTGGACTGCATGGGCGTGGGGCTGGGGTTGGGCCAACCATGAAAACAAGCCGGAAATCTCGTATGACGGCTCCTATTATGCGGTTGCCGGCGGCGGTCAATGGGACGGCGGAGGCGGATTTTATCAGATTGTCCCGGCAGCGGAAGGGGTTACCTACACGCTGACTGTCCTCAGCGGTGCCGATGCCTGGTGGCTTCCCACCGGGAAAATGATTATGTTCTTTCTGGATGCCGAAGGCGTGGAAATAGGCCAAGTGAGCCGAAACACGGTTGACCCGGCTGTGTATGGAGAGAACTACGACATCCCCCATCCGTGGGAGAGTTATTCTTTAACGGCAATGACCCCTGCCGGCACAACCCAGATTAAAGTCGAACTGGCCTGCAACTGGCCTGCGGCTGGAAGTGTCTGGTTTGAAAATGCGGTGCTGGTGCCGGAGCCGACCGCCATTTCGCTTCTGGCTTTGGGCGGCTTGCTTCTCTGCTTCTCAGACGCCGAAGATAAGGCAAAGGAGAAGGCGGGTATCTGATTGGTTTTCAAGACCCCCGGCCGGCATAGACCGGGGGTCTATTATAGTCTATCGCTGTTTTATTCAGGGGATTGGAATGATGAAAAAGTATTTACAGGCCGCGTCGGCAATCGGCGTTTTGAGCGTTTTCTGGGTGTGCACGGTTTTTGCCGGAAACAATCTGCTTACCAACGGAGGGTTTGAGGAGGGCGACCTTGGCCAATTGGGCTCTGTTTCGATTCCGGGCTGGCACAGTTGGGGGGATGCCGGCTGGCATCACAATGACGCCGGCCGGGTGATCGGCAGCAAGGGGATGAAGTTCTGGTGGGACAGCTGCGGACTGTGGCAGGACTATGCAGCGATTCCCTCGGCAACCTATCTCTACAGTGTGCAGGTTATGGATTGCAGCGCAGATACCTCGGCCATCAACTGGAATCTGCAGCTTGAAGCGGAGTTTTATGATGCAGGGCATTCGGCCATTGTGAAAACCGTGCTTGCGGTGTTTGATTCTTCGATTGAGCCGGATGATACGTGGGTTCGAATCAGCGGGGCTATTACCGCACCGGCTGAGACGGCCTACGGACGGGTGGTTCTTCGGCTGGGAAACTGGCGAAGCGGCATCGGCGGGGCCATCTATTTTGATGAGGTTTCGGTTACTCTAAGCAATCATGCTGATTATAATAACGACTTCTATGTCAACTACGAGGATTATCAGTTTCTTTCAAGCCGATGGCAGCAGGCGGCGCCGCAATACGATTTAAACAGCGACAGCCGAATTGACATTCACGATCTGGCCTTGTTTGCACAGGATTGGATGGAATGGGTGGAGCCGGCCGGAGCGGAGTCTATTGCTGTCAACCCGGCGGTGACCTATCAGGAAATTGACGGATTCGGCGCTTCCCTGACGGATTCATCCGCCTGGCTGATTCATGAGTTTCTCACTGCTTCCGAACGGCAGGCCGTTCTGACTGATTTGTTTGATCCGGAGGAGGGAATCGGCTTATGTTATCTTCGTCAGCCGATGGGTTCTTCTGATTTTCGGCTGAAGGATTACAGTTATGATGACCTGCCGGCGGGCGTGACAAGCGACTATTCGCTGGCGTATTTTTCCATCGCTTATGATGAATCCTATATCATTCCGACCCTTCAGGAAATTCTTTCCATCAATCCAAATGTGAAAATCATGGGCAGCCCGTGGAGCCCGCCGGTCTGGATGAAAACCAGCGGCCATATCGGGGGAGGTCGGCTGAAAGATGATGTGTATTCAACCTATGCCAATTATTTTGTGCGTTTTGTTCAGGCCTATGAGGCCCATGGAATCCCCATTGATGCGGTAACGCTGCAAAACGAGCCCTACTATGAACCGTGGAGTTATCCGGGCTGCCGGATGGAGCCGGCCGACCAGATTAAACTGGTCAAAGTAATGGGGCCTGCGTTTCAGCAAAATCAGATTGCGGCAAAAATCCTTATCTGGGACCACAATTGGGACAATCCGAATTATCCTCTTACAGTGCTCAGCGACGCAACAGCCAGGTCATACATCGCCGGCACGGCCTTCCATCATTACGGAGGCGATGTCTCCGCTCAGAGTGCAGTGCACGATGCCTATCCCGACAAAGCAATTTATTTCACGGAGGGTTCGGACGGCACGTGGAATGACGGCGGATTTGAGGCAGACCTGATACGAAACGGGACCTTTGTTGTTCAGACGCTTCGCAACTGGGCCCGAACGATTATTAAATGGAATCTGGCCCTCGACGAGAACAATGGGCCGAAAATTGCCGGCGGCTGCGATACCTGCTATGGGGTCATTACGATTAACCGCTCTACACGGCAAGTGTCGCCGCGGCCGCAGTATTACGCCCTCGGCCACGCTGCGAAATTTCTGCGTCCCGGGGCTGTTCGAATTGCCTCCGGCAGCGGTCAGGTGCAGACGGCGGCCTTCCGAAATACGGACGGAAGCGTGGTTTTGTATGCCGTCAATCCGAATGCTTTTCCAATTCCCCTGAAACTTGAATGGAATGGACAATGGACGGTGGGGATGATTGCCGGCCGTTCCATTATGACGTTTTGCTGGGAGAATACTCCCGATGCACCGGTGAAGGTCTTTCTGACAACCGGCGACCAGCGTTCACTTCTGGAGCAGCAGCGAAATCTCCGTTTTCACGATTAACCGCTGTTCAAGAGAGACACGGCGGTCTTTTGTCTTTGCCTGAGTTTTCAAAATAAAAAAGCCGTCTCGTTTGAAGAGACGGCTTTTCAGAAAATCATCATTTACGCGAAAAGGTTTAGGAAATGTTCTTATCCTTTCCGGCGCAGGCAGCACAGCGAACCGGCCGCCAGAAGCAGACAGCTCATCGGTTCAGGGATTTCGACAAACAGTCCATCGTACCAGGTCCGGTCGTTCCAGCCGCTTCCGGGCAAATCATCAATATAGACCCGAATCTGTCCGTTGCCGTCCGCCGCAATCGTTCCGACTGTGCCGGTGAAGACCCAACGATCTCCGTCCTGAATGTCTCCTATTCTCGTGCCGGCTATTGCGCCGATGTTTGCATTGCCCACACGGTCATACAGAATCATGCTGTCCAATGAAAAACCGACGCGTATAGTCCAGTTTTGTCCATTAGCCGACCAGTACACCACATCCACCTGATACTTCCGGCCCGGTGTCAGACCTGAGATGGTTGTGACAATCGCCATGCAGTCTTCTACGCCGCTGCCGGTGCCGCTGGCTTCAAAGATATCCTTCGTGGGGCCGTTCAGCACCCCTTCCTGATCATATCCGAAGGCCCTTCGTCCCCACAGGCCGTCCTGCGCCGCGGCTGTGGTCCACCAATCGGAATTGCTGCCGGTGAGGGCGTTGACCGTGTTGCCGGAAGGGCCGCCTTCCGCATCCACGTAAATCACCGCCGGGGCCTGCCCGGCGAGCAGGCCGACTAAACACAGTACCAATCCAACCTTTTTCATCATTCTTTCCTCCAAAATAATCTTTACGAAACCTGTTTCAAAACCAACCACTTCCCTTCTATCTACAAACACACTTCACACACGTTTTTTTACCCTTACCCTTATGGACAATTGGACGCGGGAACAAGCGTACACTCCTGCCAGGCCGCAGCCAGCTCGGCCAGCTCGTACAGGTTGACCGTACAATCCGGCTGTCCGTCGGGGCCCGTCCAATCCAGTGCAGGACCATCCAGACACAGGCCGGCCTGTTCATTCCAGCCGCTTTCGAGCCACTGGCTGCTGAGGACCGCTATATCATCCAAATCCACTCGACAATTCCCATCGAAGTCATAGGGCTCCAGCCGATAGCAGGCAAGCCCTTTTTCGTAAAGCGTCTGAACCGCCTGTTCGTTCATTGCAAAACTGTAAATCTGAACTTCGTCAATCAGTCCCGTCCAGTACCGTGCCGCATCCGAGCGATTGCCGATATAAACCGGATCGGTCCTCACATTTACCGCCTCGGGTGTCAGCGTCGAAGCATCCAGCTGCCCATCCACATACAAGTTGATACTCCTGCCGTCATAGGCGGCGGCCAGATGATGCCACTGATTGTCCACCACCGGTATATCGCCGTTCGCCTGATATTCATAGGAGGGGGAATTGAAATGGAAAGAGACAGCATTCGTCTCATTGTTGCGGCACAGGCGCCACGAATAACGGCCTTTGCCGATAATTGAAGCCCACGCTGTGCTCAAGCCGCCGGTTTTTACCCAGACGGAAATCGTCCCGCCGTCCTCCAGGGTCAAGTCGGCACTGTTGGCACAATACAGATAACTGCTGCCGTTCAAACTGACAGATTGTCCGGCGTATCCCGTATTGAACACAGGAGCCCCTACCCCCACTGCATCATAGCCGTTGCCGCTGACATCCTGATAATTGCCGTCCATCGGCCAATAGGCCAGCAAATCGGCGAGCATCAGGGGAACTGAGGAAGAAACCGCAGACCCCGCTGAATTGGACACCACACAATAATACCAGCCGAGATCGGAAGGTTGAACATCTTCCAGGACCAATACGGCTGAGCCCTCCGCAATCAGAAAATCGGAACCCGATGAATCCTGCTTATACCAGGCATAGTGGAGCGGCTCCAGGCCGACGGCTTCCACAGCGAAAACGGCTTTTCCGCCTACCGGTACACCGACCGGTTCGGGCTGGTTAAGAATCTCCGGTTCACCCGGCAAAACCGGCTCCGGGTCAAACATCCCGACAATTTGTGTATTATAATTGGTATAAGTCGAATAGGTGCCCCGCATCCAGAGCAGAATGGTTCCCTCTCCGCCGATAGGGATAATCGGGCGGATATTGTCCACTGTGGAGTTCTTGGTAATATATTCCCATGTCCAGGCCGCCCCGCCATCGCTTGCGGTGCCTCGCAGAATCTCGTAATGGCGTTTTCCATCCGAGCTGCTGATTAGCGGGGTTCCGGTAACCGGATGGGCGTTTGCTGAAATATAAACCACCTCCGGATATTCGGGGTGAATGGCCGCCAGGCCGGAATAATCATTTTCCGCCGAATACAGGGCACTGCCTGCATAGGCCAGCGGATAGACCTGCATTCGGCTGCCGTCCCAGCGGGCATAAAAATAGCGCAAATCGCTGCCGTCAAAACTTCCGCTGGAGGCCGCCTGAACGGAAAAAATCATCACCGGGTTTCCCGCGGCATCCAGATGAATATCGGTCGGCCAGGCGCGATGTGTCCAGTCGCCGGCGTAAACGAGGGTCAGTTCTTCCGGGGCGGCTGCATTCGTCGTGGTAATATCCCGGACTTTGACTGCGTCCATTCGATAGAGACCGCCCTGATAGACAAAGCCGGCAAAGATACTCGTGCCGCCATAGCCGCCGTTGTAATATTCCCTCGGATGCGCATTGGAACAGACAAAAAACACCTTGTCCGTATTGTTGGAGGCATACTTGACATAGGGCCGCTGTCCGTCTTTCCGCACGAGCCAGCCGCCGTAGGACCAGGTTTGGCCGTTGTCATCTGATACAATAAAGTTGGGGTTGTAGTTTTCGCCGCGATAAAAATCATAGATTCGTCCGCTGCCGCTGTTTTCGCTGCTGAGCCGGAACAGATTGGAATAGGAAGTGCTGGCTCCCCGAACCAGCCGGACATCCGACCCCCACACTGTTGAATCATACGGATTTGTGCTGATGCGGCAGTGAATCAGACTGTCGGATAAATGCCGGGTGTACATCGCCAGCAGGCGGCCGTCGGGCAACTCCAGAAAGGCCGGCACATCGTGATCATCCGCCTGAAGATTATCGTGCAGCGTTGTTCGCAGAAGATTCCCGCTGTCCAGGTCATAGGTGGTCACTTCAATATCGCCGCTGCGGGCACTTCCGCCGACACCGGCACCATTGGCAATGGAGCCAATAATCAGCTTTCGCCCCTGTATAATGACCCGCTCATCCTGATACCAGCACCAGCCGCCGTTGTCATTAAAAACTATCAGTGAGCCGGCACCGGCAGAAAAAGCCATCCATCCTGTGCAAAGCAAAACCATTGCTGTCTGTATCTGTTTGATAACTCGCAGAAGATGCTCCATCATAAACCCCCAGAAGAGGGGTCTGTACCGACGGGCACAGACCCCGGTTTCAATACCTTTTGTTTCAATAACACGCAGAAGAAGGAATCAAACTGCACACCAGCCACTGACGGGCTAAAGCCGCCAAATCATACAAATCTACCCTGCAATCCGGCTCTCCCTGCGGACCGCTGAAATCCATCTCCGGATTGCCAAGGCAGATGGACGCATCCGGCACAAAATCCACATACAGTTGTGCAACGGCTGCCGCATCCAAAGCATAATTATAAATCCGCACATCATCCAGACCGCCGTGGAACGGCCAGCTGAAGACATCCGCATCGCTCAGCTCCGTAGCTCCCAGAACCAGATTGGCGGCGGTGCCGCCGCTGAAGGGGACGACGCCGGAGGAGACCAACTCTCCGTTGCGATAGAGAGAAACCGTCGTGCCGTCAAAAGTAACCGCCACATGGGCCCATTGGCCGATTGGAAGCGGGTTGGAGGAAACCGACTGATTGCTGCCGTTCTTGTAAACCACATTGTTGTTTGACTGGTCCACTTCCAGCTGCCACATCATCCCTTCTTCGGTAAAGGCGTTGCGTTTTGCCATCAAGCCCTGCCAGGATACAGGATTCGTGGGGCCTGCCCACCACGCCCACAGCGAAATTGTCAGCCGGCCGCTGATAGCGGAAGGATTCCAGGTGCCTGAATTGCCGAAACCGTTTGCACTGTCAATCTGAACGGCGCCGGCGGTTTGTCCGTCCACACCCTCAAAAAAGGCCGGACTTCCCTGGACAATTACAGGATGGCCTTCGCCGGTGATGTCTTCATATCGGCCGTCGTGATAATTGGAAAGGTTCAGCGTCCAATGAGCGGTCAATCGTTTGACCGTTATGCCGGCTGTCTGGGAATCTGCTGTACCGAGTTCATTGCCGGCACGGCACCAGTAAAACCCTTCATCTTCCGGCAAGGCCCTAATCGACAATTGAGAGCTGGAAGCCCCCCAAATATGCTCTGCTTCATCGGACAAGGGCTGACTGGTATCGCCGGAGGTTCCCTTATACCACTGATAGTTAAAATCGCCGGCTCCCGCCGCGGCCGAGAGTACCGCCGTTTCCCCAGGGAAGATCGCTGTACTGACCGGCTGGTATCCAATCGGCGGATTAAAATCAGGAACGGTCTTCACTGTCTGGAATGACCATACCATACCCGCAATCACCGTATTGTCTTTCAGCAGTTCATCTACCCGCCAGTAATAGGTTTTATTGTTCTGGAGAGCCGGCATCGCCGTCTGGCTGAGTCCCGCCGGCAGAGACGCCAGCAAATCTTCTGCATCCGCCAGGTTGGGATCATCATCAAAATAAACCTTGTGGAGAAGAATCTTCGGATTTTCCCGACTCAGATTGTTCGGGTCCCGCATGGGCATGAAGGATAGAACCGATGTGGAAAGAGCCACATTTACGGCTCCATCGGCCGGCGAGGGTGCAAAGGGTATATTATAAACTTCATAAAGAATGCCGTCATACCAGGTGCGATCATACCAGCCGCCCTGGGATGCATCCGAGGGCTTGTCATCTACATAGACCGACAGCGTTCCGCTGCTGTCGGCGGCGGCATACCCCAGCGATGCCGTCAGTTCGTTGCGATCGCCTTCGATTTTTCCGGTCGCTGTTCCCGCTGTTGCGCCGGTCGCCCCTGTAAAATCATAAAGCGGCAGATTGGCCGGCGTCAGGCCCGCCCGTATGCACCAGTTCTGCCCATTGGCTGACCAGTACACCACCCACAGATTATAATACATGCCTGCCTGCAGCCCTGAAAGCACTGTCTTGACCATAGGGCTGTTTTCACGTCCGCTGCCTGTTCCGCTGGATTCAAAAACATCGCTGTCTCCGCCCAGTGTAAAATTGGGATTGTTGGCAAAACCGCTCCGCCGACCCCAGAGGTTGTCCTGCGACGGCGAAGACACCCACCAGTCCGTTGGGCTGCCGGTTACCGCATTCACTGTATTGCCGCCGGCTCCGCCGCGGGCATCCACATAAGTGCGGGCAGCAAAACACGTCCCGCAGACCAGGACGACTCCGATAAAACCCATTTTATATTGTGCCGTTTTCATGGTTTACTCTCCTATCCTTTCCTATCATCAAACCCCTTGCCATGCTATATCGCCTTCGCTTTTTACCGACATGCGTTTGCCCCGATCAGATTGCACTCCATCCATCCGGCAGCAAATTCAATCAGGTCTGCGATATCCGTTCGACAGTCCCCGTTGAAATCATAAATCGGATTTTCAAAGCAGATTTCCGTTCCGGGCACAAAGTCCACATAGAGTTGGGCGGCTTCGGCGGCTGTCAGCGGATAGTTATAGACGCGCAGGTCATCGAGCGCTCCATTATAGAAGGATGCGGCTGTGCCGCCGTTGTTCTGAGCGCCGATGTACATTGGATACTGCCAGCCGGTAAACCCGCTGACGGCCGTTGCTGTGCCGGAATAGGCCAATCTGCCGTCCAGATAAATCCGCCCCTGCCCGGCCGCACAATCCCAGGCGAACGTCAGCAGATGCCACTGGCCATTGCGAAGGTTAATCGGAGAAGAAAACTGCAAGAGCATCTGAGAGGAAGCCGCATTCTGAACATACAACTGCAGCGCGTTGCTGTTGGAATAATGGATATTCAGCATGGTTCCGTCAGAGGTATTGGCGTTGCCGATGAAACTGTGGGCTCCCGTAACGGAGGAGTTTATCCAGAACGAAACGGTTCCCTCCGCCAAACCGCCTTCTTCGCTGCTGTTGGGATATCCGGCGGTGCCGATGCTCATATAGCGGGTACCGTCAAAGACGAGGGCCTGTCCGTTAATGCCGGCGATATAAACTGCTCCGCTCATCGTGCCGTGATTTGTCCCCGCCGAGTCATTCAGATTTCCGTCGAATGCATAATGTTCGATAAGTTTTTTGAGGAAGATTTTGGCTGCCTGAGAATCCGCACTGCCGCTGCTGTTGACGGCCCGACACCAATAATACCCTGCATCTTCGGGCCGAACATAAATCCGAAGCTGTGAACCGGCTGACCCCTCAATATGTCCGGGCTCGTCCGAAACCGGAGAGCTTGTTATGCCGGACCGGCCCTTATACCATTGATAAAGGAAGGCATCATCCTGGCCGGGTGAAACACCCGCTTGAGCCGTCAGAACAGCCAGCTGATTTTCAAAAACCGCTATCCCCGTCGGCTGGGTCCCGTAAGGCGGCTCAAAAGACGGGATTGTCTGTGTTGTCCGAAAAGACCATACTTCCCCCTGAATCGTATTGGGGTCTTTCGGCCCTGAAGAACGGATACTCTCATCCACCCTCCAGTAATAAATCGCATTATTCTCCACGTCAACGGTCCAGCTTTGCGCCGTTGGGTCCGGCGTGACCGGCACAGCCAACGGAACCGCCCCCAGCAGATTGGGATCATTCTTGCGAATATAAAGATAGTGTCCTGTTACATAAGGACTCGGCGATGTCGGATTGGCCGGGTCGGCCGGCATTGACCAATAGAGGGTCAGATTCTGTCCGCCGGGAACATCCACTGCTTCTTCAGCGGGAATGGGAGCAAAAGCCCCCAACGCATGATAAGTCAGGCCGTCATACCAGCTTCGATACGTACTGGGAATATCATCGATATAAACCGAAATCCGGCCGGTGCCGTCCGCCTGGGCAATGCCGATAAGTCCCTCATATTCATAGCGATCTGCATCCACGGCGCCGGTTTGACGGCTGCTCTCATTATTCGTGTTAAACTCGGCCAAACTGCTCGGCTGCAAACCGGCCATCAGCCGAATATTCTGACCGGATGGATTCCAGTACACCACAGAAACGGCATATCGGAATCCCGGCAGCAAACCGGAAATCGTCGTAACCAGCATCGGACAATCGCCGAGATAGGATGTGCTGCCGTTGGCCTCCCAAAGCGTCATCTCATTGCCGCAGACAGTGCGAAGTTTCCAAAGACCTGCCGCATCGCCTGTTCCGCTGTTCCAGGGAATTTGGCCGCTGACCGCGGCGGTATTGCTTTCTGAGGCATCTGCATAAACCCCCTGGTAAACACTCCCCGTCCAGCCCCATACGCCGGCAGCGCAAACCAGCCAAAATAGAACCAGAAAGATTCTGAATGGAATGCTTTTCATAAGTAACCCCTTTCTGAAAAATACCCGCCTTTACTCACTAACAACAACTCCTAAAACCGCTCTTCATCCCAAAAATTACCCTGTCAAGGCAAGCGTGGATTTTCGCCTCCCCCGCCGGCTGATATCCAACCTTCTTTGGGTTATTTCCACCACCTGCCTTCCGAATTAATTCCCCTGCGGCTTGCCTGCTTCGTAATAGCATCGCAGTTCCTCGGGGGACAAAACCCGATTAAAAACTGCTGCCTCGTCCAGAACGCCGTGAAACCGTTTAAACGAATAATCTGTACCCGGCACTTCGACATCGCCGATGAGCAGGTCCGCCGCCGCCGGCTCCGCATGATAGGCATAAGGAACAGTCCCAACCAGACGCCCATCTACATAAAAGGAAAGAAGATTGCCATCATGGGTAACCGCCAGGAAATACCACCGCGACGGTTCGAGAACAATCGGCGGGCTATTCGTTTTGGTAAAGTTCTGATACCGCAGAAACTGAATGGTGTATGCCTCCTGTCCGGCCGCAGCCCATCCGTTAAAATAACTCAACTGATAATTAACATGGTTTCCATCTCGGCACGAAAGGATATGCCCGCCCAGTGCCTCCGGATGCGGAGCAAGGTTGACCCAAACCGCCACGGTAATCGCATTCGAGATGCAGAACGCCGGATGATACGGGATGCGAATACCCTGCCGGCGGGCGCGGTCAAACGCGAGGGCTGTTTTTTGGGGCCACCGCCCTTTCACCCATTGCGGCTTGGCGGCAAATCCATCCCCCAGCAGACCATCCGGCACCTCTGAACGTTCGGAAACAGCGTTGAGCAGGACATCGGGTTTTTCCAAGTCTTTTTCAAAGGGGCAGTAAACCATCAGAGAGGGGTCCCGCCGAAGCGTATAGGAATAGGATTTCCAGCGATAATATCCGGTATCGTTCTGGGCCTGAAAACGAACGTCCATTTCCTCGGAGCGAACAAAACTGAATGGGTCGATTTTCTTGTCCATAATCCGCCGGGCTGTATCGGCCTGTACCCCCTGGCCGACATTTAAGAGCCGCCGCTGGTGAAACCGAACGGGATTGGAAGAATCCCGAATTTCAACAAGGCCCTCATACACATAGGTCTCCGTCATTCCGGTCGGCAACACGCTTACACCAAATTCCGTGCCGTAATCCACTACACTGGCGGCCGGAGAACGAACCACAAATCCATCGGGTGAAGAGGCCGCCATTTTGGCCACTACTTTGCCTTCCTGCAGAAAAATCTGGCTACCGGACTCGAGGACCAAATGAGAAGGCCCCTCGATAACCAGCACGGTGCCGCCCTCAAAAAGAAGTTCTGCACAGCCGCTCCGTAAATGCAGCTCGCCGACTCGTAAATCACTGCCCCAGTTGAGAGCGCTGGAAGTTTCCTGCCAGCGGGCATCGACGGTTTTTGTCAGATGAGCCGCAATCGGACGCGAAACACCTGTAAACAAATAGGCATACGCCAGCAGAAAAATCAGGGCCGCGGAAGAAAGAATCAGTGCATATACAGACATTTTGCTGGTGCGGGGGGCCGGCCTGGAGCGGTCTGCTTTTTCGCTGTCTGCCTTTGATTCCGTGAGTTTGGGCAGTTCGATGGTTTCCGCTGTTTTCTCGCTGTAAGCCAGGGCCTGCCAGAGTTCCATATTCAGTCCGCTGTCCTCAGGAATATCCTGTTCGTCGGCTGTCTGAAAGGTCCGCAGATGCGTAAGAATGACCATATATTCCGCATAGCGTTCTATCGCGGCCGGCTCTTTCTGGAGGATTTCCTTCAGACGGGCAAACTCTTCAGGGCGAATCGTCCCTTCTACGGCGGCCGTAATCAATCCGTAAAACTGAATCCACTCATTCTGCGTCATACATTCAGCCCCCAGCCCGACAGTGTTTTCTGAATGCAGTCCTGAAGCACAAAATAGACAAAGGATATCCTTTTATAAAGGGTATGAATAGAGCGGTTTGTTTTGCGGGCGATGTCGGCGATGGAAATATTCTGGAAATACTTCATCCGAATCAGATTGAAATCCTCTTCGCTCAACTTCTTCAGGCAGCCGGTCAGGGCGGCCTTTCGCTCATTGAGCCGGCTGGCAATTTTTTCGTGGGCACTCCCTAACTCGTCAAGCAATGAGTCCTCGAAACAGAACTCCTTCTTTTTGGCCCGATAATAGTTGGCAATTTTGTATCGTGCGATTTGCTTGGCCCAGGCCCAAAAATTGCTCCCCGGCTGGTATGTATCAAATTTAGACCACATCAGGGAAGCCGTTTCCTGCAGGAGGTCTTCAGCATCGGAGTAATTGGGAACCAGCATAATGATGAAACTGAACAGCTGGTTGTTGTAGGTCAAAAACAACTTCAAAAAGGTATCTTTGGATTCCATATCTCTTCAATCACCCTTTAAAAACCTGTCTTCCTTTATCAGATGTCAACAGAGAGCACTTTTAGTATTTTTTCGGGAAAATAAATAAAAAAGAACATCGAGGGGGATTGTCCAACGTCAAATGCTCTTTCTGACTCATCCCCCACAGCCGGCCGTTGAGGACGTGAGAGTTCTACGCTAATTTACTCCACAATTAGGGAGAAAACGAATGGAGAAAAAGGCGGCCATTTCCTCAAATCTTAAAAGGGGCACCAAATCCGCGGTGATTCTGTACGGTTTTTATCCTGAATAGTCCCCTTCTGCTCCAAACTGTACGTTCTTTTCTACGATATTTTCCGCATGAATGATTTCTCTTGCCTTGTCGGTAATTTCATCGACTCTCACATTTTCGAGGAAGATATCGCGAACCGGTTCCTCTGCTTCGCCGTGAATCCAAAGCCCGTACTGGGCCTTGTCCACCTGAATATTCTTTAACTGAATGTTCCGGATTTTTGTGAGGCGGCGCTCGTATGTCGGCACGAGGTCCCGCCACTGGTAAAGAACATCCGTGTCAATCTCGAGGACCGCCTTGGCCGGCTTGCTGCCGTGAAACTGAATGTTCTCCACAAAGATATCCTCAACAAATCCGCCGCGGCGATGATTGGTCTTGATTAAGACACAACTGCGCACAAACCCTTCATAGGGGCGGTATTCACAATCGTGCATATAGACATTCCGCACGCCGGCGGACATCTCACTGCCGACAGCCAGCAGGTTATGCCCCAAAATGACTGTACAATAACGGATGACGATATTCTCACTGGGCCGCCCTATCCGCCAGCCATCGTGATTGCGGCCGGCTTTAATCACAATCGGATCATCTCCCTGATCAAACTGACAGTATTCAATCAAGACATTCCTGCAGAACTCCGGATCGACTCCATCGGTGTTCCGGCCCCGACATTGCACATCCAGCCCCCGAATAATCACATTCTCGCAAAGCACCGGATGAATTGTCCAGAAAGGGCTGTTCCGTATCGTGATATTCTCCAGCAGAACATTTTTGCAGCGATTGGGCTGAATAAAGGGGGGCCGGAGGTTGATGCCGTCTCTTGCCATATTGCGTTCCTGAACCGGAACATTTTTGACAGCCATCTCATACAATTCCTTAAGCCCCTGGAGGTGCGCCGGCGGCCTGTCCATCCATCGCTTCCATTTATCCTGAATGCAAATCAGTTTCCCCTTGCCGGTAATGGCAATATTTCGGCATTGATAGGCATAGATGAGGGGCGAGTAGTTATAACATTCCAACCCTTCCCACATCGTAGGGACGGCGGGAAGATAATCATTGGGGTCATCAGAAAAAAGCAGTTCGGCTCCTTCGGCCAGATGGAGATTCACATTGCTCTTCAGGTGAACGGCACCGGTAAGCCATTTGCCTTTGGGGACCACAACGCGTCCGCCTCCGGCTTTGCTGCAGGCCTCTACAGCCCTGCTTATCGCCTGTGTTGCCTTGAGCGTGCCGCCCTCCTGCGCACCATAATCAGTGATAGGAAAATCCCTTTCCGGGAAAACAGGGCGCTGGATGTCCGGCATAGGAAAAGGGGCCTTTATCGGCTGGATATCCTGCGGCATCGTCCAATCCGCACGGCCTGTGGCCCATGCCCCGAAAAGTCCCAACCAAACAAAGATTCCAACAGCAGCCGGTTTACTATTTTTGCTCATTTGCCGTTCCTTACACCTTTTGCATGCAAAACAGAGGGAGACTTCCTGCGGCTTTTTGCCGCCGGCAAGCCCTGCCTAAAAGCGGCGGTCTTCCTCTGCGAGGGCTTTCAACCGCTCCTGCCATACGCCGGGCGGCGGAGCATACAGCGTCTGAAGAATGCGGACGGCATGCTTGACATCCTCCCGCGATACATCAGCGCTCTTTGCACAGCAGAATAATTCATAATATTTTGCCCGCCACCAATGCCAGGAGCGGCTTTTTTCCGTTCGGTTTTGCGGTTCAAATGCGCTTCGCACCGTTTGCCAATCCCTGGCCGCCTCGGTCCATCGCCCCTGCTGCATCCGGCGGAAGGCCCGACAGCGAATGACCGGCTCAAGACCGGATGCCTGGCGTTCCTGAAGAAACCGGTCGAGTTTCTCCTCCAGGTCGGGGGAAACCTGGGGCAGCCGAGCGGCCATCTCGGCCCAGAGCAGCTGGGCGCGCCGGCGGTCCTGCTCGCTGAGCCCAGCGCAAGCAGCCAGATAAGCGGCTCGCTCCATCACCAGCGGTTCCAGCGTCTTATTCGATGAGGCGGCAAACTCCTCCAGCCGCTCGGTGAAGCCCTCCAGAACATATAAATCAAATGCGGCATTTCGACAGTCAGGCGGAATGCCGGAAAGAACGGCTGCCGCCTGCCCATAGGAATCTTTCAAGGTTAACGCCTGAACATACAGATAGCCGAGGATGGGCTCTCCCTCTTCGACTTCGCCCTGGAGGAACTGGACAATCTTCTCCACATTCCGGCGGTCCGGCTGGGTAAACAAATAATGAACATAACCGGCGGCGGCCTCTTTTCGCAAGGCGGCGATGGAGGGCGTCTGTTTATCGAGCGAACGAATCCACTGAATCCACTGCTGCTCAAACTGTTCGCGCTCGTTCGGGTCCTGGGTTCGAGCAGCCCGCGCCGCAAACGTCTGCATCTTCTCCTCGAGGGCGGGACGCACTGATTTGTTAAACCATTCCGTCTCCTGCTCCTTCCGCAGCGCTGTTATAAACTCACGGGCCTGCGGCCAGGTCTGCTGTACCTGCTCCAATGCCTGCCGGCGGCCGGTTCCTTCCTGAAGAAACGCGTATTCAATCGCCCATTCAAAATCCTCTTTTGCGGCGATTTTCCGCTGGAATAGAGCCGCCAGCGATTCCTCAAAAGGCCCGCCGGAGAATAACCCAAACCTCTTCTGCAAAAGCAGCATTCTTTCCTGGGCCGGCTTGCTTAAATCATCGCGAAGCATCATCTGATGAAGGAGCATCTGAAGTTGTTCCTCATCGCCGGCTGCGGCCCGCCGCCACAAGGCCAGCACCTGAAGAATCTGCTCCTGTCCCTGCCAGCGGGCGCTGGGCTGTCCGCATTCCTCAATCACCTGCGTGAGGAGCTGATCTTTTCGTTCTTCGTCACAGAGGGCCGTCCAGAACAAAAGATAAGTTTTCAGATACTGCCCTTCGAGCAGCGCCTGCCGGGCAGCGGACCACACATTTGTCCGGCCGTAGCGTTCTTCCCAATCCTGACCCCCATATTCTTCCATTTGCTGAATGAATTGAGTCAGTTTTTCGAGGAGTTCAGCTGTCCGGCGGCTTGTCTGAGCGGACAATTCAGCCAGGGCCTTGCTCTGGCCGGCATCCGCAAACCGCCCCAGACAAAGCAAACTTAATCGGGCCGGAGCCGACTGAACCAAAAACTCTTCTTTCAGACGTGCCATCTCGGCAACCGTCTCTTTGACCAAATCCGGCGAGGGTCCTGACAAGACAGCCGACATCCCTGCCAGCAGAACAACAATCAATCCCTTACTCTGCCCCATCATCCGACTCTGTCATTACAAAGGTAATCTGTTCCAATCCGAGGACCCGGAGGAGGTCATACACCTTCACCACATAATCCCACTGGACATCATCGCTGCAAACCAATTCAACAGGGTCTTGCGGCCTTCGCTGCTGGCTGCGGCAGAGCTGTTCGACCGTCTCCGCCAAAACCGCCAGGCCCGTTTCAGGGCTTTCCCTGGACAGCATCACTTTCTTCTGGGCTGCAACTTCGGCCAGACATTCTTCTCCGGCCGATGTCAGATAAAGAATCAGCGGCTCAATCATCTGCACACGAATTGAGGAATCCGGACTCGACAAAGCAATCGGTACAAACGCCTCCGGCAGCCGAAACATCGCTGTAAGCACAAAAAAGGTGAGCAGAAGAAAAATCACGTCGATCATGGGGGCCATCTGCAGCCCCCCTGCCGAGCGGCCGGCACCGAAGAGTCCTTCCATGACGCGCTGCTGAAAGGTGGATTGAATGCTTTTGGCTGATTTCATCGGAAACCCCCGATGAGCTTCACATGATTCATTTGCCGGCCTGCAATTTGGAGGCAGCTTTCTCCAGCCGGCTTTGCTCCATTCCCGCGTTCAATGCAGCCAGATTCACCGCCGTCATGGCAGGATTTTTCATGGAAAACAATTCTTCCACCGCTTTTTCTATACTTTTGCGGCCAATCAGGCCCGTATGCCGGACAAATGCCCCCAGCGCCGCCAAGTTCGCCACCTTCAGATTGCCGAGGGATTGCGCAATATCCGTGGCCGGCACCCACACATAGTCGATATCCTTCCGCCTGGGGCCCCGCTTGACCAGCGAAGAATTGACCAAAAGAAGACCGCCGGCAGCAACATCGGGCTCAAATTTATCCAGCGAGGGCTGATTGAGGACAATTGCGACATCCGGTACCTCTACAAACGGACAGGCAATCTCCTCATCGCTCACAATGACTGCGGCAAAGGCCGTCCCGCCCCGCATTTCGGCCCCGTAGGCCACCATGCCGGTAACATTTTTGCCCTCTATCAGTGCTGCGCGGGCAACCAGATTGCCCGTCAGGACAACTCCCTGGCCGCCAAAGCCGGCAATAATAATCCTCGTTTCCGAAGTTTGACTCATTCTGAACCCCTTCAGCGGTCTCGAAACACCCCCAGCGGAAAGACCGCTTTCATCTTCTCGTTGACAAAGTCAACCGCCTGCGCCGGCGTCAGTTTCCAATCCGTCGGGCACATCGAAAGCACCTCGACCAGCGAGAACCCCTTGCCGGCAATCTGCTTTTCAAAGGCCTTTTTGACGGCTTTTTTGGCCCGCAGAATATCCTTCGGGCTGCTCACGGCCACCCGTTCCAGGTAGCTGGGGCCGTCCAAAGCACTGAGCATTTCGCATATTCTGATAGGTCCTCCTTCGCCATGCTTGCCCCGGCCCTCCGGCGTTGTGGTGCTCCATTGTCCTTTGATTGTTGTCGGAGCCATCTGGCCGCCTGTCATCCCGTAAATGGCATTGTTGACAAAGATGACGGTGATATTTTCGCCTCGATTGGCCGCATGAATGGTTTCGGTCGTTCCGATGGCGGCCAAATCCCCATCCCCCTGATAGGTAAAGATAATTCGGTCCGGCAGCATCCGTTTCATTCCCGTTGCCACCGCCGGCGGTCTTCCGTGCGCACATTCAATAATATCGCAATCGAAGTAATTATAAAAGAGAACCGCACATCCAACCGGCGCAGTTCCTATGGTACGCTCGCGGATTCCCAATTCATCGATTGCCTCGGCTACCAGCCGATGGACGATTCCATGGCCGCAACCCGGGCAGTAATGGGTCAGCACATTCTTCAGCGTCCTGGGGCGATGGAACTCCATTTATCGTTTTCCTCTGGCTGTACTCGGTTTGCTTTTTTCATTCGCCAGACGGCGTATCTGCTCTACAATTTCTTCCTGAGAAGGATACCAGCCGCCTCCCTTGCCCAGAAAAGCCACGGGCCGGCGGCATTCGATGGCCAGTTTGACATCCTCCACAAATTGTCCGTGGCTCATCTCCACCACCAAAAAGGATTTTGCTCGTTCCGCGGCCCTTCGATAAACATCCGAGGGGAACGGCCAGACACATAAAGGACGAATCAGGCCGGCTTTTATTCCTTCGCGGCGGGCCGCCTTGACGGCGCCCTTGGCTGCACGGCCGGAAATGCCGTAGGCCGCTATAATCACCTCCGCATCGTCTGTCTGGTACTGCTCAACGAGGGAAAGTTCCCGCTGAATCCGGGCGTATTTTTCCTGGAGATGAAGGTTATGCTTCATCAGCCCGTCCGCCGGATGGAGAAACAGCGTCCGAACAACGCGGCTGTTTCGCCCTTTGCAGCCGTCCAAGATATAATCCTTCGGCGGCAGGTCCAAAATCGGATGATACGGGTGCTTTTCCGCCGGTTCAGCCATCTGCCCCAAAATCCCGTCGCCGAGAATCATCACCGGATTGCGGTAATAGTCCGCATAATCAAACGCATTCAGAGTTAAATCATACAGTTCCTGCAGCGTTGCCGGCGTAAGCACAATCAGCCGATAATCCCCGTGCCCGCCTCCTTTGACGGCCTGAAAATAATCCCCCTGTGCGGCTCGGATATTCCCCAGTCCCGGCCCGCCTCGCTGCATATTCACAATCACACAGGGCAATTCCGCCGCGGCAATATAACTGATTCCTTCCTGTTTGAGACTGATGCCCGGGGAGGAGGAACTGGTCATACATCGGGCGCCGGCGGCAGATGCACCAAAAATCATATTGATTGCCGCAATTTCACTTTCTGCCTGGATAAAGACGCCGCCGGCCTGCGGCATACGCCATGACATCCGCTCCGGCACCTCGTTCTGCGGGGTAATCGGATAGCCGGCATAAAAGCGGCAGCCCGCCTCGATGGCGGCTTCCACCAGCAATTCGTTACCCTTAAAAAGAACCTTTTCTGCCATGCCGTTCGATTACTCCGATGAAGTTGAATTGTCCGCGGAAGGCGAGTCGTCCTCAATTTCAATGGCCAAATCGGGGCACATGCGCCCGCAGGTGGCACAGTACGTACAGCGGGCCGGCTCAGTCAGCCCCGCAAAAGGATTCCCAAGCTCGTTCAGCTCTTCGGACATCGCAATAATCCGCTGGGGACAGACCAGCACGCACAAGCCGCATCCCTTACAACGTTCCGCAAAAAAACGAATCTGAGGCATTTGTTCACTATTCCTGAATTTTTCGGCTGTTATTGCGGCAATCATAGCGCGCCAAACCTTCACCGTCAATTAAAAATAACCCAATCGCCGGTCGGTTTTTACTCATTATGTCTCCTATGATAAAAGGCCCTATTTTTTACGAAGTCATCCCAGCAAGGTTTGCCGACAGGCAAAAAATTTCTTGCCCTTCTCCATTTCTTTTCTACAATTTTACAGAAAAGTCAGGTACAGCGTAAGGAGAAAAGAGTATGCGTTTTGCTATTCCTTTTGTGGGGATTTTTTTGTCAGCCGTTCCCGTCCTGGCGGCTGAACCAGAATCCGGCAATTCTGCGGTCAAAATTTGGGCAGGAGCAGGGGTACTCTCTCTTTGGCAACCCTACAAAGGGGCAGAATCCGAATGTTATGCCGTTCCTTTTATTATCTATGAGGGGCCGAAACTGAGCATCTTCGGCCCTGTCGCCACCTACTCTTTTTTTGGCGAGGAAAATCGGTGGGCCTTTCAGGGTCTGGCACGCATCCGCGCCGAAGGATATGACGACGATGACAGCCGCTATCTGAAGGGGATGTCTGATCGAGACCCAACCGCTGAACTGGGGCTGCGATATTTGACTGATTTGGACTTTGCTGTTCTGACGCTGGATTTCAGCCATGATGTGCTGGATGAACATCGGGGGTATGAATGCCGCCTGACCCTGCAAAAAACATTTCGCAGCATACTGGACATTGACTCGCTGAATCTAACTCCGCTGGCCGGGGTGAACTGGCGAAGCAAACAATTGAATGATTATTACTACGGCGTACGGCCTTCGGAGGCCCGCCCGGGCCGGCCCGCCTACGATGTCGGCGGCTCTGTCGGCTGGCTGACCGGTCTTCGGCTGGACTATAAGCTGGCCGAGAAATGGTCCTTGTTCAGCATGGTCAATGTGGAATGGCTCGACAGCGAAATCACCGACAGCCCGATTGTTAAAGATGATTTTCGAATATCTGTGGCGGCCGGCCTTCTTTGGAAGTTCTAAAATTATCGGCTGCTGCTATACATTAAACCGAAAACAGATAATATCGCCGTCCTGGACGATGTAATTTTTTCCCTCCAGCCGCATTTTTCCGGCGGCTTTGACGGCCTTTTCATCACCCAGCTGCCTCAGGTCAGCAAAAGCCATCGTCTCCGCACGGATAAAGCCGCGCTGAATATCGCTGTGCACCTTGCCGGCGGCCTCGTGAGCACTGATGCCCGCCCGAATCGGCCAGGCCCGAACCTCGTCCTTGCCGACCGTCAGAAAACTAATCAGCCCCAGCGTTCGATAGCAGCTTTGTACAAACTGTACGGAGGCGGGCTTAGAAATGCCTAAATCCTTCATAAACTCGGCTCTGCTGTCCGGGTCCAGCTGAGCCAGTTCGCTTTCAATTTCGGCAGACAGGCAAATCACCTCCGCATCGCCGGCCGCCTTCCCCAAATCCATGGGCTGGGCCAGCTGATTTTCGCCCACATTCACCACAATCAGCATAGGACGCAGCGTGAGAAAGCCCAGGGACTTAATCAGTTCCAGTTCGTTGCTGCTTAAGTCTGCACTGCTGAGGGGCTTTTCCGATTCAAGGATCTGCTGGAGTTTGTACTGGAGAGCCAGTTCCTCTTTATCGCGGGCCTGGGTTTTGGTCGGCTTGTTCATCTGCTTTTCCAGCCGATCAATACGCGTTGTAACCAATTCCAAATCCGCCAGCAGCAGTTCTGTTTTGAGTTCCTCCAAATCCTTGCGGGGATCGACGCGGTTTCGATAGGCAGGCACCGCCTCATTTTCAAAAGCACGCAGAACTACAACAAACAAATCCGCGGTTCGAATCTGCCCGAATAAACGGCGTGCCGCCGCCCGCCCATGCTCATCCATAAAATTCAGCCCTGGCAAATCCAGACAATCAATTGCTGCCGGAACGGTTTTGGCCGGCTTATAAAGAGAAGTAAGCCAATCCAGCCGTTCGTCCGGCACCGGTACCATCGCTTCGTGAATTTCCTGAGTTCCCGACGGGGCCGGCGGTCTGCCGCTGACGGCTGAAATAAGGGTGCTTTTGCCCGACTGCATCATTCCAAGCAGAGCAGCTTTCATCCTTTACTCCGTTGTTCGTAGATACTGCTTCCGTAACAATCATAGGCCACAATGGCAGGAAAATCCCTGAAAACCAGCCGGCGAACCGCTTCCGGCCCTAAGTCTTCGTAAGCAATTGGACGGCTGTCAACAATATGCCTGGAAAGAAGTGCTCCAAAGCCGCCCATTGCAGAAAAATGGACCGCCCGATATTGTACAAGTGCCTCCTGAACCTGTCTGGAGCGGCAGCCCTTGCCGATGGTCCCCTTCAGGCCCGCCTTCAGGAGCAGCGGGGTAAACGCATCCATTCGGCCGGCTGTGGTAGGGCCGGCTGAGCCAATCACCCTGCCGGGAGGCGGCGGTGTCGGCCCGACATAATAAATGACGGCCCCCTGTACATCGAAGGGGAGGGGTTGGCCTTTTTCCAGAAGTGCGGCCAGCCGCCGATGGGCCTGGTCCCGAGCCGCATAAACAACGCCGCTCAGAGTTACCCACGCTCCCGCCCGCAGCGAAGAAATCTGCTGGTCCGTAAGCGGTGTTGAAAGTTTTATTGAAGCCGTTTCCTGTTCCATAGGCACTTTATCTTACTGGAGAGGCCGGAAATTTTCGACAAAAAAGTCCCCTTTCTGAAAAACTATCGAAACTTCCCTTTTTCTCTTCAAAAAATACTGTTGTTTTGGGCCGGCTGACGGTATAATAGCCGTATGGCCAAATACCCGATTTTTCTTGAGATGGCCGGCCGGCGTGCGGTAGTTATCGGTGCCGGACCTGTGGCCCTTCGCAAAATCCAGGGGCTTGCCAAGGCGGGAGCTCGCGTTACTGTAGTTGCTGAACAAGTTTTGCCGGAAATTGAGGAAATTCTTCTTCAGCTGAATACAAAAATCATTCTCAGCCGCTACCACAAAGATTTTCTTGTGTCTGCTGTCCTGGTAATCGCCTCCACCAATCTGGCAGAACTCAACCGCCGGATTTATGAAGATTGCCAGGAGTTGGAAATTCTCTGCAACGTGGCAGATCAGCCCGAATTGTGCGATTTCTTTGTCCCTGCGGTCGTCAAACGCGGAGATTTGCAGATTGCCATCGGCACCGAAGGGCACTGTCCGGCTTATGCCGGCCACTTGCGACAGAAACTGGAGGAAATCTTTACGGAAAGCCACGGCCAGTTTGTGGAAGAATTGGCGAAAGTTCGCACCCGCATCATCGAGACAATTCCAGACAGCGATCAGCGCAAAGTCCTGCTGGGTAAGCTGGCCAGCGATGATTCTTTTCAGTATTTTACCGAACATGGCCCGACCCAATGGCATCACCATGCGGAGGAACTGATTCAGCAATGCCCTCTCTAACGGAACCGGCAAAATCAGGAAAGGGGAAATGATCAATCTATATCTGATTCAGCATGCGGCGGCCTTTCCGAAAGAGCAGTATGCTGACCAGCCGCTGACCGAAGAAGGATACTGGCAAGCCCAGCGAACAGCAGAGTTTGTCAAACGGCTTCATCTTTCCGTCGGCGCCGTCTGGCACAGCGGCAAAACAAGAGCACTTCAAACAGCCAAACTTTTCTGTGCTGCTTTGGAGGAACCCGTGCCGCTTCTCCTGCACGAAGGACTTTCTCCCAACGATGCTCCCGAGCCCATCGCTGAAGAAATCCAAAAAACAGGGCAAGACCTGATGATTGTCGGGCATCTGCCGTTTCTGTCGCGGCTGGCGGGGCTTTTGCTTACCGGCAACCCTCTCGCAGAACCGGCGGCTTTTGAAAAGGCCTCCGTTGTCTGTCTGCGGCAAAACGAGGACGGCCGCTGGCAACTGGGCTGGATGGTCACCCCCGATATTTTATGAATCGGCCCCGCCGCCGGCCTCCGCGAAACCGCCTAAGAGGCGGTTGGCAGATATCTTAGCCCTCCCGCCCCATAAAACCGCCTGGTACCATCATACCCGGCACTCCAGCAGGTCCCAAGCCGCCCGGCGTCTGCAATCCCTGCGGAGGGGGAGTCCGGCCGATAAAGATCTCGTTTTCGGCCTCTCGTTCAGCATCCTGGATTTCACGATAGATTTTGCGAAGTTCCTGAGACCAGTTCGGCTGTCGAATGGGAAGTTTCTCGAACACTGCAACATCCTGCGTATAAAGCATTCCCATAAATTCACGCCTTCGCAAAGCAGCCGTACCAGACCAATCTATCTCGGCGCTCTGGTCAATATAAACATAAGGTGTTGTGAAATCGATGGTTTCTGAAAGTGCCGAATCCAATCCGCCCCCCTCGACCGGCATCGGCATTCCTCCTGCCATACCCAATGCCGCCCCCCCGGCTTCAACACCCAGAGTAGAGGTTTTCTTGACCTCAACGGCTGTTCCAATTACCTGACCCGGCAGGACTTCAAATTTTTCACTTCGCCATCGCCCTAAATAAAATTTGGATACCTGGACCTGAACCGCGGTCGGGTCCGTTTTGGAAATATCCATTGGGAAAATATGCAGTTTTTTAGGAACAACTGCCAGCAGCGGTTCCTTATTCTTGGCAAGGGTTTCAGCAAAAGGCGACCATAAAACAACCTGGTTCTTGAACTCCTGCTGGTTTGGCTTGAACCAGTCCTTGCCGGCAATCGGATTAAAAAAGCCGATGCGAATACGGTATTGATAGGTTTTGCCCGGCTTTGCGGTATCATCATGCGCCCAAATCAGCAGGGGCTCCGTTCGTTTCCACCAATCATCTACGAGCAGTTCTTTCAGATAATCCCGATAGACATCCTCTACGGTACGCTGTCGAACACCGGGGCGTGTCGGCCGTTCCATTCCTCCCCCCACTCCCATCGGCGTTTCGGGGGTCATTTCCATCTCAGCACCGGGTCTTGCGGCGCCCCGCGGTCTCCTGGCCGGCTGCATTGGTGTGGGTGTTGGTGTGGGTATCTCTCGCCGCCCCGCCTCTGGAATTATTCTTCTCCCCCCCATCGGCATCCCTGTTTCCGGCTGGGTCTGCTGGGTCTGCTGAGCTCGTCGGGCCTCGTCTTGCTGCTGCTGAATGAGTTTTTGTACTTCTTCAAGATACGACGGCGGCATCCAATACTGATAACGGGAAGTGGCAAAATCATAGGGCCGCTGCTGAAGCAGCGCTACTTGTTTTGTGCGATCCTTATATTGCTCAATCTGGATTTGAACCCCGCCGGGCGGAAGGTCCTCCACTCGCTCAGGCAGCTGCTCAAAGATTTTCCGATAGGCAACCGTTTGAGGAATCGATACTCTCTCCCAAGCCCCCCAGCTGCCATCCTCCATCTGTTCCCTTCGCTGAATCTCCAGTCGTGCTGCGACAGGCGTTGCCAAAACAGGGTCTTGATGAGCGGGCCTGACGCCCAGTCCCATAAAAGCAGATTGAAACTGCTGGACAATCCGGCGAACATCGAGGCGAGCAGAAATCGTAATAAAATCAATATCCCCAATTTGGGTTGGAACCATTTCATAAGGAATTTCAGGCGTAACCTCTTCCGTAGGCACATAGGCCGCAGAGCGGATAAAGGCCATCTGAACATCTTCCAAGGCCGGGATTTCAGGAACAGCATATTCCCGATCGGATTCAATCGGCTGACGGCCGATTCCAGGCGTCAGCGGAAAAACATTCTGACTCAAAGAGGGAACCGAACAGCTTAAAAGACGCTCAAAAGACGAAACATAATCAGGAGGCGTAATCACTGCCGTGTCTGAACGCCCTTCTATGCGTTCCCGAAGACGTTCGGCTTTCTGCGCAAGCCGGGATTGAGCGGAAGAAGGTGATTCTTTTCGTCCATCAATCACGGGCCCAAACGGATTGCGAAAAACAAACACCCACAGCAACCCTACACTTACCAGACCAATCAAGCCAAGAACTATTTTGTCCAAATGCCGTTCGATAAAATTTTCTCGTTTTTTGCTCATGAAAACCGCCCTGAGTATCTTAATTCATTTTCGGCGTTCAAACTCCCCATTCCTCTCTCCGCTACATACCCACTCCCGGCGACAGGGGGGCATTCGCCGACTGGCCGAGCAGCACTTTAATCGGCTCCGGCTTAATCATATCATAGGCCTTTCGGTAAAACAGGTACTCACAAACCAAATCCACCCGCATCACGGCATCCGTGCCGTACCGATAATACATATGGGTGGGGCTTTGCTTGTCGATAGCAGAAAAAGTGCTCGCAAGGATGGTAATCTGGTTGTGGCGTGCCTGCCGCTGGGGACCGTTTTCCTGAAACCCTTCCCTGTAAGTATGGGGTTTGCTCGAACAAAGTTCTTTTAGAAAGGCCTGCGTAAACCGGCTGTCCACAATGACTGACACGGCAAAATGGACTACATCAATATCTTCATTGCACATGCGGGTCGTCCACGGCAGGGTGCCCAGCGGGCTGGCCATACCAGGCAAAATGTATGCCGGCTGGTCGGCAGCAAGTCCGGTCGTGAAAGTTCCCATTCCGCGAGGAACGTTCAGTGGGGAATATCCCGTCGGAAGATCGGACACCGGGCGCTGAAAACTGACCCCCAGGAGGCGTTTAACAGGCGAATCTGCAACTCGTGCTGAGCCGGTATTCATGGTCTCCACAGTCGCAGCGACATCTTCATAAATCCAATAGGCCGTTTGAGCAAACCAGCAATCCCGAAGAGCAAGGTCGGCTCCGAGAAACTGAAAGGATTCCCAAAAATCGTACCAGGCAAAAACCCGCGGATTGGCATACATTGCTATCCGTTCAGCCCGTTCCATGCAAAGCGCATTGACCATCGGATTGTCTGTGAGTGAAGCTGCTCCTGGTGCAGCAGTCATTCCAGCTCCGAGGTATTCTCCCCCCCGCATTATCCCGCCGACTCCTCCCACTCCGCCCACCCCACCACCGGCAGCACGAATTTCGGCCTCAGAAGGGGCATCCAGGGCTTTGAGCCGAGTCGTAATCATGCTCTCTACAGCCGCCCGATAACGGCGGCCGAAGTCCAAATAAATCTGGGAGGAAGTATCCTCCGATTTCGGAAAAATACCATATTTAATCAGTTCCCGCTGGGTAGTCTGAAGGGCCATTGTCTGAACAGCCTTGACTTCTTCCTGAAGCTGCTGAAGAACCCGCTTCACCTGTTCGGCTTGCTCCTTTGGAGGCGTAGTCTGTGCCAGTCTGTCCAGATCAGATGCCATTTTTTCCCAATTTTGTTTTTTGACGCTTATGGTCCGTCCGAGCAGAAGGATGGGGACAAAGAAAATCAGACCAGCCAGAAGCAGCCCCGCCGGCAGAAGCAGGGCCGAATATTTTTTGAGAAACGCCTTAATGAAATCCATCATTTTTCCCTTTGAAAGACTGCTTCGTCAGAAAACCCTCTCTCCCTTTTTCTACTCAACAAACAGCATTCCTCCGCCGCCGCCGCCATAAGGGGCTGCGGGTCCGTAGGAACCGGAAGATTGCTGGGGCAAAGCCGGTGCATCTTTCCATGCAAACTTGGCCTGAATGCGAAACCAATAATCCCGGATGATATATTGAGGTTCGCCAAAGGGAGTTTGTTTGACCCTGCCCAAATCTCTCTCCGTATAAGCAGGATTTTTTTGAATATCTTCCTGAGTAACGTAAGCAAGTGTTTTGCTGATTTCCTCTTCGGTCATCGGGTCAATCAGTACAATTTCGCGAGTAACTCGAGCAGGCACAGCACCTCCCGGCATTCCAGGGATACCTATCGTTGGCGTCTGCGTCACCCCTATCCCCCCTCGAGCCGGCTGTTCAGAAGGAAACCGCTCCACTTCTCTCTTGATACCTATGCCCACCGGCATCTGCGAATCGGCCGGATCAACCGGACCCCATTCATCCTTAAAATTCCGAATGTCGCCTTTGCCAAAGAGTTCAAATGGAGTATCGGGGAAAAACGCTTTGAGATTTTCAAAACGTGTTACTACCCCCCATCGGCTTCGATCGCCCCCCACTCCCGGCGGGTCCAGCAACTGGGAGATTTCCTTATAAGGGCTATACCCCTCAATCACCACCACAAAACCTGAACGAACCGTCGGCTGGGCACCCCCTGTCCCCATTTCCCCCCCCGGCATAAGCCCTTCCCCCGGCATCATCGCCGGAGGAACAGCAGCAGGATAAACGGGGGCAAAACCGCCAACGCCAATCCCGCCCCCCATTCCAACCGTCGCAGAAGAAACAATGGGGGGGAAGGCCGCCGCCGCCAAATCGGCCGCATACCTCACATCCAGTTTGGTCACAAACATAATTTTCCGTTCTGGACGAGGAATCGAACGGACCACCTGCACATCACCATTGATATAAGCATCATATAAAGCAGCGATTTCAGGTGTATTTTCTTTGTTCGGAAAGCATCTCAGAATTGTTTCATTCAGAAGAGGAACAACTTCCCGATATTTAAATAGGTCCCGTTCTTTCTGAATCTGCTGCTCAAACACAGGTTTTTGGCTTTCCAGTTCGGATACAGCGGAATTAAGTTCCTGCGCCTGAGCCATCATGGATGTGACCATTTGCAGGTCGCTGCTCTCCCGGCTGTACTGCTGAAGAACCCGGAAGGACCAGAGCAGACAAATCAGACTGACAGCCAGAAAAACAGCTGCGGCTGCCGTAAATGCCCTCGCCTTGCGAGTCCAGGCCATAGCCCGTGCTATTTTTTTAGGGAGGAGGTTTGTCTCGATTTTGGATTCTCCCAGCAGTTGAACCCCTAACCCATAAACCACTCCAAAATCGGAGAGATTTTCGTGGAATTTTGCGGCGGAAATCTCGGACGACAACCGCAGGCGTTCAAACGAATCAGGTTTGACTACCGGAATGCCGAGACTTTGCTGGAGATACTTGGTCAGCCCCTGGAGTTTAAAACCGCCCCCGAGCGCAATCACCCTGGAAAACCCCTTATCCCGTCCTGCACCGCTGGAGGCATAAAACCCCAGACTTCGCTGGACTTCCCCTCCTAAATCCGTATACACCGATTTCATTGCCGTAAAAATCTGCCGCATATACTTGCTCATCGGCGCAGTCCGTTTGAGCTTCTCGGCTTTCGCAAACTTCAGTTTGAATGCATCCGCAATCGCCTCGGTAAACGTATTGCCGCCAATTCGAATGCTTCTTTGCCAGACCGAATCCCGCGTGGCAATTACCAGTGATGTGTTTTCGGCCCCCATATCGAGAAGTATTGTTGCTTTCCCTGCTGAAGAAGTAATCTCCTGAATATCATAGACGGCATAGTTGTAAAGGGCAATCGGGCTAATCTGCACACAGGTCACCCGGAGATTTTCCCGCGTAAAATAATCCAGCATTTCGGCAATCACTTCATTCTTGATGGCAAAAATTCCTACTTCCGTATCGGGGCTGTCCGGATTTTTCAGCAGCTGCCAGTCCCATTCCACTTCATTAATATCGAAAGGAATCTGCTGTACGGCCTCGAGGGGGACAATCTTGGGGATTTTTTTCGGATCCACCGGGGGCATTTTGACCAACCGTGCAAAACTGTTTTGACCTGGGATGGCAATAGCAATTTCTTCTCTGCCGACCTCATTTTGAGTCACAAAAGTTCGAAGGGTCTGTCGAATCGTCTCCTGGCGTTCTGCCTGGGTAATATCGGCCGCAGAAATGATTTTGGAGTGCTCCAGATAATCAAACCCCACTACTTCCAGCCCTTCCGCTCCGGGTCGGACCCGCAAGGCCTTTAATGAACAGGTCCCGATGTCAATTCCCCACACAGCACGCGACGCTTTGGCCATGACTATCCTTTCTTACTGTGGCTCCTGCCGGGCATTCTGCAAAAAACCTTGCATCAGCCCCGTCTTCGATTCTATAGTAAGCCGTCTATGAAACGCTTTATCATCTACACACTCGGCTGCAAAGTCAACCAGTACGAAAGCTGCCAGATTGACCAATGGCTGCGTTCACAGGGTCTTACTCCAGCTCCCCCTCCGGCAAATGCCGACCTTGCCGTCATCAATACCTGCTGTGTTACCCAAACTGCCTCCTCCAAAAGCCGTCAGGCAATCCGCAAGCTCCAAAAACAGCACCCTGAGGCCACATTTGTCGTTACCGGATGCCTGCCCGCCGGTCCCGTCGAGGAAACAGCAGACTTGTCCGCAAAAACAGTCTGGATAGCGAATAAACGCCAACTTCTGGATACGCTGCATTCTCTTTTGGCCAATTCCAGACAGTCCAATCACGAAATTTTTAATAAAACATCATCTCATTATAAAATCAAGCACAAAAACAACCTTGCGGCAGAGGAAATTGATTTTACCGACCCCTTTGGTCCGTTGGAACGTTTTTCCGGCCAAACGCGTGCTTTTCTAAAAATCCAGGACGGCTGCGATGCCCACTGTACGTATTGCATTGTCCGGAAAATTCGAACACAGATGTGGAGCAAGCCGGCTGAAATGATTATCGAAGAAGCCAGGGCCCTTGCTGCATCCGGACATCGTGAAATTGTGTTGACAGGCATTTTTCTTGGGGCATGGGGGCGCAGCAGCGCCTGCCGGCATCGATGGGACCCTGCGGAGCCCAACCCGCTGCCTTCCCTGCTTCGGCAGCTTTTGACCATTCCAAACCTCGTTCGTCTTCGACTTAGTTCGCTTGAGCCGGGGGATGTAACAGACGAACTAATTGAAATATATCGACAATATCCAAATCTTGCCCCTCATTTTCATCTTCCGCTCCAGTCCGGTTCAAATACTGTTCTGAAGCGAATGGCTCGACAGTACACTGCCGAGGAATTTCTGGCCATCTGCCGCAAACTTAAAGAACGTTTAGACAGTCCCGCCCTTACAACGGATATTATTGCGGGATTCCCAGGGGAAACAGAGGAAGACTTTGAGAAGACAATCGAAGTCTGCCGGCAGGTTGAATTTGCAAAAATGCATATTTTCCCATTCAGTCCCCGCAGAGGCACACCAGCAGATCAAATGAAGCCGAAGGTTCCTTCTGAAGTGATTCGCCAGCGCACCAAGATACTCCAGCAGATGGATCGACATCTTCAGGAAAAATTCCGGCAGCGTTTTATCGGCAAAAAAGTCCGCGTGATTCTTGAACAGACCCATCCCCCCCAAGGCCGCTGCGATCACTATTTTACCGTGGACTGCTCAGCTGCCGAATCGACCGGGCCTCTCTCGAAAGGACAAGTGGTTTACGTCACCGTTTCTCAATAAGCCGCTTTCCCTTCCTGCAAACCTCTCTTCGACATCTTTGAAAAAATATCTGCTTTTTGTTCTTGTATATTTGTTGAGCTTTGTTTACTGTATTTGCCCAAATCCCAGCGACACCCGACATTGTTTATGGAGACTGCGATATGCCCAAACGAAATGACATCAAAAAGGTAATGATTATCGGCTCAGGCCCTATCGTCATCGGCCAGGCCTGTGAATTTGATTATTCCGGCACGCAGGCGTGCAAAGCGCTTCGAAAACTCGGTTTTGAAATCGTGCTGGTCAACTCCAACCCTGCTACGATTATGACAGACCCGGAGATGGCAGACATAACATATATAGAACCTCTTAATCTTGATTATATGACCAAAATCATCGAGAAGGAGCGTCCTGATGCCCTTCTGCCCAATCTGGGGGGACAAAGCGGGCTGAATCTTTGCTCGGAACTGGCGGCCAGCGGTGTCCTCGAAAAATACGGCGTTAAGGTGATTGGAGTGCAGGTGGATGCCATCAAACGAGGGGAAGACCGCATCGAATTTAAAAAGACAATGCAGCGGCTGGGAATAGATATGCCTCGCAGCCAACCTGCCTATACCGTTCAGGAAGCAGAAGAGATCGCCAAAGAGTTGGGATTTCCACTGGTAATCCGTCCGGCCTACACGATGGGCGGCACAGGCAGCGGGTTGGTTTACAACATCGATGAACTTCGCACAATCGCCGCCCGCGGGCTTGAAGCCAGCATGGTGCATCAAATTCTTGTCGAAGAATCCGTCCAAGGGTGGGAAGAGCTTGAACTGGAAATCGTTCGCGACAGCAAGGGGCAGAAAATCACCGTTTGTTTTATCGAAAATATCGACCCCATGGGCGTCCATACCGGCGATTCTTTATGCACAGCGCCCATGCTGACCATCGGCAAGGACCTCCAGCAAAAACTCCAGGACTATTCTTATGCCATTGCTGATGCCATCGAAGTCATCGGCGGCACCAACATCCAATTCGCTCATGATCCCAAAACAGGACGGGTTGTGGTAATCGAAATCAACCCCCGCACCTCGCGCTCCTCGGCTCTGGCTTCCAAAGCAACCGGTTTTCCGATTGCTCTTGTTTCCGCCATGCTGGCGGGCGGCCTGACGCTGGACGAGATTCCCTACTGGAGGGAAGGAACCCTCGAGAAATACACACCATGGGGAGATTACGTTGTGGTCAAGTTTGCCCGTTGGGCCTTTGAAAAATTTAAAGGAATCGAGGACAAACTGGGTACACAGATGCGGGCGGTCGGGGAAGTCATGAGTATCGGCAAGACTTACAAAGAGGCCCTTCAGAAAGCCGTCCGCTCCCTTGAAATCGGACGATACGGGCTGGGCTTTGCCAAAAATTTCTATCATCTGTCTCTGGAAGAATTGATGCTCCGGCTCAATCATCCCACCAGTGAACGGCAGTTTCTAATGTATGAAGCCCTCCGCAAGGGTGCCTCCGTCAAGGCCCTGGCCGAGAAAACTTCGATTAAAGAATGGTTCATCCAGCAGATGGCCGAACTGGTTCAGCTGGAGGAAATCCTCCTCCAATACAAAGGCAAAACGCTGCCGGATGCCCTGCTGGAACAGGCCAAAAAGGACGGGTTTGCAGACCGGTATCTGGCCAAACTTCTGGGCTGTCAAGAAGAACAAATCCGCTCCCATCGGATGCGTCTGGGCATTGTGGAGGGATGGGAGGCGGTCCCCGTAAGCGGTGTTGAAAATGCGGCCTATTATTTTTCCACCTACAACGCTCCAGACCGGGTGCCCACCTCCCAAAAACCCAAAGTGATGGTGCTGGGCGGGGGTCCCAACCGTATCGGCCAGGGGATCGAGTTTGACTACTGCTGTGTTCACGCCGCCTTCGCCTTGCGGGAAGCCGGCATTGAAACCATCATGGTCAACTGCAACCCCGAAACCGTCTCTACGGATTACGACACCTCTGACAAACTGTATTTTGAACCGCTGACGGTGGAAGACGTGCTCAGCATTTATGAAAAAGAAAAACCGCTGGGGGTGATTGTTCAGTTTGGAGGACAAACGCCCCTGAATATCGCCCGTCAGCTCGAAGAAGCCGGCGTGAACATTCTGGGGACTTCTACCAACAGCATTGACCTGGCCGAAGACCGCGATCGTTTCCGCACTATGATGGAAAAACTCGGCATTCCGATGCCGAGGGCCGGAACGGCTTCCACCATCGAGGACGCCCTTCGAGTCGCCGAAGAGATCGGCTATCCGCTGATGCTGCGGCCCTCTTATGTACTCGGCGGTCGGGGAATGGAAATTATCCACGACGAAGCAATGCTCCGCGAATATATGGCTGCCGCCGTCGATGTCTCTCCGGAACGGCCGATTCTCATCGATAAATTCCTTGTCAATGCGGTGGAAACCGAAGCCGATGCCATCGCCGACGGAACGGATGCCTTCATCCCGGCCGTGATGGAGCATATCGAACAGGCCGGCATCCACTCCGGCGATTCGGCGTGCGTGATTCCGCCGGTGTCTATACCGAAAAAACACTTCGATACCATCTGCGAATACACGCGAAAAATCGCCATCGAGCTGCACGTCGTCGGGCTGATGAATATGCAGTACGCCATTGCGGATGATATCGTCTATGTTCTCGAAGCCAATCCGCGGGCATCGCGTACCGTCCCGCTGGTCTCCAAGGTCTGCAGCCTGTCGATGGCGCGGCTCGCCACGGAGGTTATGCTTGGCAAGAAACTCAAAGACCTCCGTTTGAAAACCCGAAAAATCCGCTATTTCGGCGCCAAGGAATCCGTCCTGCCGTTCAATATGCTCCCGGAAGTGGACCCGGTGCTGGGCCCGGAAATGCGTTCCACCGGCGAGGTGCTCGGGCTGGCTGATTCATTCGGAATGGCCTTTTTCAAATCTCAGGAGGCCGCCCGCCAGCCCCTTCCGTTGGAGGGGACGGTGCTGATTACCGTATCCGACCCTGACAAAGATGCGATTGTGCCGGTTGCCAAACAGTTTGCCGCCATTGGTTTCCGGATTATCGCCACAGAAGGCACCTGTGCCCACCTTCAGAAGAAAGGGATTCCCGCCGAGAAGATTTTCAAACTCCATGAAGGACGTCCCAATATTCTTGATGCCATTAAAAATAAAGAGATTCATCTGGTCATCAACACCCCCATCGGCAGGCGGGGGGTTACCGACGACTCCTACATTCGCAAAGCGGCCATTCAGTACAAGATTCCTTATATTACAACCGTCGCCGCCGCCGCTGCCAGTGTCAAAGGAATCGCCGCCCGAAAAGCCGGTCCGATTACGGTCCGCTCCCTGCAAAGTTATCACGCAGAAATCCGATAACAGCAAAAACACTTTTCCGGCAAACTTCGAATCCTTATCAAAAAAAGGATGTCAAAGGTCCTGTATCCATAAATTTTTTTTAATTTTTTAAAAATCCTTCTTGATTGGCCAAACAAAATCCGCTATACTTGTTTCTATGAATAGAATCGTTTCCGTTCAAAAAGGGTATTGGCGACGACCGCAGGCATAGGCCGGCGGTCAGCAGACACCCTTTTTCTGCTTCCAGGAACTATCCCTTCGCGACCCGGCCTTAAACGGGTCTTTTTTTATTCCCAGAAACCAAAAAGGACGCAAAACAGATGAGTGATTATCAAACAAGAATCAAGCAAGCCAAACCGGGACAAATCATTCCGATGGTCCGTGAAATTGAGATGGCCTGCCCCGTCGAGTTTTTCTCGCGCCTGAGCGATTACGGACGGGCCGAACACTGCTGCCTGCTCGAATCCCGCGATTACCTGTCGGAAGCCAAAGGCAATGAACTGACGTTCGGCACCGCCGACCCCGCTCTTTACCTGACCGGCAAGGCCGACCAATTTGAGATTCGCGCCCTCAACTCCACCGGCCGGCGAATCATTCAGCACTTGGCCGAGCACCCCGAGCGGTTTTCTTTCTGCCGCACAATTAAGTTCACTGACGGCCTCATCACCGGCATCCTCCAGCGAAACGCCGAAAAAACCGACGAACTGTCCCGCCTCAAAAGCGTCAGCCAGATGGATGTTATCCGGGCGGTTGCCTTTGCCTTTGAACTGGCCAGCCCCCCTTTCCGGGTCACCTGCGGACTGTTTGGTGCTGTCAGTTATGATTTTATCGATCAATTTGAGACCCTGCCGCCCAATCGGCAGGACGTGCTGAACAATCCTGATTACGAGCTGTATTTTGCAGACAACATCTTTCTGATGGACCATCATCAGAGCAAAGGGTATCTCATCGTTAATGCTATCATCACCAACGGCAACCGCCAGGCCATTTATGAAGAGGCAATGGAACGGTTCGACCGCTATCTTCAGCAGGTCCAGGCCAATCGTCCTGAGCCGGCATTTTGGGAAGGCCCCCTCCCGCCTGCCGGCACGGATACCCCCCGGCCTGAATATGAATCGATGGTTCAAAAAGCCAAAGAACACATTCGCAACGGAGACATTTTTCAGGTGGTTTTGAGCCGAACCCTTACCGAGCCGTGTCCAGCCGAACCGCTGGATGTCTATCGCCGCCTTCGCCTGCTGAACCCGTCTCCTTATATGTTTTATTTTCACACCAGCCGAACCTGCCTCATCGGCGCCAGCCCCGAACTGAACCTTCGGGTAAGCGGAAAAAAGGATCGGATTGTTGAAATCCGCCCTATTGCCGGCACCAAACCGCGCGGCTGGGTCGGCGGGGTCATCGACCCGGAAACGGATATGCGGTACGAAGCCGAACTGCATCTGGATCATAAGGAACTGGCCGAACATATGATGCTGGTGGACCTGGCCCGAAACGACATCGCCCGCGTCGCCTGCCCGGGCTCCCGACTGGTTAACGAGCTGCTTACTGTCGAACACTATGAATCGGTGATGCATCTGGTAAGCAACGTCAAAGGCAAACTGCGGCCCGACCTGGATGCCCTCAGCGCCTATCTGGCCACAATGAACATGGGCACGCTGACGGGTGCTCCCAAGATTGAGGCAATGAAAATCATCCGGCAGCTCGAACCGGACAAACGCGGCTACTACGGCGGCGCTGTGATGTATCTGACGGTGGACGGGCAGTTTGACAGCTGCATCACCATCCGAAGTTTGCAGATTCGAGACCATACGGCCTACATTCGGGCCGGTGCCGGCATCGTCCACGACAGCATTCCCGAGATGGAGTTCGACGAAACAGAAAACAAGGCCAGATCGTGTCTGAAGGCCGTCCGACTTGCCTCCGCCCAAGCGGCCCAACAACCTCTGCCCTATCCATAAGGAGAAACCATGGAACCCGTACGCGTCCTGTTCATTGATAACTTTGACTCATTCACCTATAACCTTGTCGATGAATTTGCCAAGCGCAAATGCCCGACTCTGGTGTACCGCTCAGACACGCCTCTTCCGGCCCTGCTCCGTGCCGCCGACCAGTTCGAGGCCCAGCTTCTGGTTATTTCCCCCGGTCCAGGCACCCCTTCGGCGGCAGGCGTTTCCCTGGAAGCCATCGACCATTTCCACACAAAACTGCCTATCTTTGGGGTCTGCTTAGGCCATCAGGCCATTGTCCAATATTTTGGAGGGGTCATCAGCCACGCCCCCTGCGTGATGCACGGAAAGGCCTCACGAATCACCCATACGGGAAAAGGTCTATTTCAGGGTCTGGAAAATCCTCTCCATGCCGGCCGCTACCATAGTCTGTGTGCGGCCACCCTCCCTGACTGCCTGGAACAAACAGCCGTCTTTGAAAACATCGTGATGGGTATCCAGCACAAAGAGCTGCCGATTTACGGTGTCCAGTTTCACCCCGAAAGCATTCTTACGCCTACAGGGGGAAAAATCATCGAAAATGTCCTGAAAATTGCCTCTCATCGCAAACAAACCGTTGTTAAGACAAATTAGGAGAGAATCGTATGACCAAAATCACCAAATATCTTGAAATTATTCTGGAGGGCAATGACCTTACTTTCGAGCAGGCCAAGCAGCTGCTGGATACCATCTTTGAAGGGGATGTGGCCGAAGTTCAGATTGCGGCTTTCCTGGCTGCCATGCGAGTAAAAAAGGCCTCTGTGGGCGAACTGGCGGGGCTGGCTTCTTCCCTTCGAGAACATGCCGTAACGGTCTATGCGGGCGTGGACAATCTTGTCGATACCTGCGGCACAGGAGGGGCGGCTCTGAAAACCTTCAACATCTCCACCACCGCTGCCTTCGTCGCCGCCGGCGCCGGCGCGTATATTGCCAAACACGGCAATCGAGGCATCACCAGCGTCTGCGGCTCCGCTGACCTGCTTGTTGCCCTCGGCGTCAATATCGACGCCGGCCCGGACACCGTGGCCCGCTGCATTCGAGAAGCGCATATCGGGTTTATGTTTGCTCCTAAGTTCCACCCGGCGATGAGACATGTCCAGCCCATTCGCAAAACGCTCGATTTCACCACCGCTTTCAATCTTTTGGGGCCCCTGGCTAATCCTGCTCATGCCTCAGCCCAGGTGATGGGGGTTTCCGAGGCCTCTCTGATGCCGCGTATCGCCGAAACCCTCAAAGTGCTCGGCCTGCGCCGGGCGATGGTCGTCCACAGCAACGGTTTGGACGAAATCAGCACAATGGGCCCTACGCGGATTTTTCATCTTTACACCGACGGCTCCGTTGCAGAGGAAATTTTTGATGCAGAACGGTACGGCATTCCCAAAGCAGAATACGACGAACTTGCCGGCGGTGATGTGGATACCAACGCCCATATCCTGCGGGAAATTCTGTTTGAAAAAGCCGACGGTCCGCGAAAAGATATTGTGCTTTTGAATGCCGCTGCTGCTATAATAGCGGCAGGTCTGGCTGATGACTTCGCAGAAGGCATCGAAAAGGCCGATGAGTCCATCTGTTCCGGAAAGGCCGCCGAATGCCTGGAAAAACTGGTTGAATTAAGCAATCACTGAAACGTCTCCAAAAGCGTATGATCTTTACAAAAATAAAAATCTGTGGAATTACCAATCTGGAAGACGCCCTGGCGGCCGTCAGATTCGGCGCAGACATGCTGGGTTTTATCTTCTATCCCAAAAGCCCTCGATACATCGACCGGGAAAAGGCGTGGGAAATCATCCGCCAAATCCCCACTTCGATTGATACGGTCGGCGTCTTTGTCAATCCCTCCATTCAGGAGATTCAGGAAACCGCCCAGCAGGGCTGGTTCAACTGGATTCAGCTTCACGGAGAGGAAACAGCCGATTTCTGCCGTTCCCTGCACTGGCTGAACATTCGCCTGATCAAGGCCGTTCGGGTCAAAAACCGTTCCGACATCGAGCAGTCCCTTACGTACCCGACGGATGCGATCCTGCTGGACACCTATACCGACGGCCTTTACGGCGGCAGCGGAGAAACCTTCGACTGGTCCTGGATCGGCTACCCGCCCCGGCGGCTCTTTCTCTCCGGCGGCATCGGCCCTCACAATATCCTGGAGGCCCTCGAAGTCGGTACGTATGCCATCGACATCAACAGCAGTGTGGAAAGTACGCCCGGCAAAAAAGACCACGAGAAAATGAAACAGCTCTTTGATACCATCAGCCGCATTCACGGCAGAAAGGTCCGCAAATGAAACACAAAGGACGATTCGGCCCTTTTGGCGGGTATTATGTGCCAGAAGTGCTTATTCCAGCCCTTGAGGAAATTGAATCCGCCTTCGAGCAGTTTCGCAATGACAGGAGATTTCTTCAGGAACTGAACACGCTCTTTACGGATTATGCTGGACGTCCCACCCCCCTCTATCACGCCCGACGTTTCAGCGAAGTGACGGGCTTTCCGGTCTATCTCAAACGAGAAGATCTCCTCCACGGCGGGGCTCACAAAATCAACAATGCCCTCGGACAAGGGCTTCTGGCCCGCTATATGGGCAAAAGCAAACTGATTGCGGAAACCGGTGCCGGCCAGCACGGTCTGGCGACGGCTATCGTCGGGGCTCTTTTGGGAATGGAAACCAAAATCTTTATGGGTTTTACCGATGTGGCCCGTCAGAACGTAAACGTCCGCAAAATGCGTCTTCTCGGTGCGGAAGTCATTGCCGTCGAAGGGGGAACCGGAACCCTCAAAGATGCCATCAATGAAGCGTTCCGATACTGGACAGCCCACGTCGAAGACACCTTCTACCTGTTTGGAACGGCCGGCGGTCCGCATCCTTATCCGACGATTGTGCGGCACTTTCAGTCCCCCATTGGGCAGGAAGCTCGCCGGCAATGCCTTGAAAAGACCGGGCGGCTGCCGGACATCGTAACGGCCTGCGTGGGGGGCGGCTCCAACGCCATCGGCATCTTTTCGGCTTTTCTCGACGATCCGCAAGTCCGGCTGGTCGGCGTGGAAGGCGGCGGCAAAGGACTCCAGACCACCCAGCACTGTGCCACCCTCTGCCGGGGCAGAGTCGGTATTCTGCACGGCGCTCGCACCTATCTGCTTCAGGACGAGAACGGCCAAATCCGCGATACAGAATGCATCTCCGCCGGCTTGGATTACCCGGGCGTCGGGCCTGAACACGCCCACCTCAAGGAAACAGGCCGTGCCGAGTACGTCAGTGTCGAAGATGAAGAGGTTCTCGATACCTTTTTCCTGTTCTCGAAGACTGAAGGCATCCTGCCTGCTCTCGAAAGCACCCATGCCCTTGCCTGGCTGTGTCAGCAAAAAGGCATCCTTCCTCCGGAAACCATCGTCATTGCGAACCTGTCCGGACGCGGCGACAAAGACATCGATATCGTTGAACACCACAGACCCCTTGCTTCGAGGTCCTTATGAATGCTTATCAAGCGTGCTTTTCCAAACTCGACCGTGCGGCTCTGATTCCTTTTTTCGTCATCGGCGATCCCTCCTACGACGTGAGCGCTGAACTGGTGAAAGCCGCCATTGATGCCGGTGCCGACATTCTCGAGCTGGGAATCCCGTTTTCAGACCCGGTGGCAGACGGCCCTACCATCCAGAAGGCCGACCTGCGGGCTTTGAAAGCCGGCATGACCCCCGCGCGGGCAATTGAGTTCATCCGCGAAATTACGGCCTATAAACCCATTCCCATTGGTCTTTTGGTTTACTACAATCTTTTGGTTCAGTACGGCGTGAACAGATTCTTTGAAGACTTCAAGCAGGCCGGCGGCACAAGTGTACTGGTTGCAGACCTTTCGATTGATGACGCCGATGAAATCATTCCTTCGGCCCGGCGGGTGGGGCTGGAAACGGTCTTTATGGCCACCCCCAACACTCCTGACGGGCGGCTGCGGTTCATTTCCGAAAAAACCACCGGTTTTATTTATGCCGTCTCTCTGCTGGGAACCACGGGGGAGCGAGCGGCACTTTCCCAAACCGTTCGCCCGTTCCTTTCCCGCCTTAAGCGTCTGACCGACAAGCCGATTTGCGTAGGATTCGGCATCAGCAGTCCTGAACATGCATTTGAGGTAGCCCAAGCCGGTGCGGACGGCGTCATCATCGGCAGCCGCATCGTCAAATTTATTGAAGAAAATCCGGAGAACCCTGCCCGAATAAAAGAGAACATCACCCGTTTTATCCGAGATGTGCTGGACAAGCTGCCCCCCCAATCGCCAAAGAGCCGTCCGTCCTCCTAAAAAGCAGCCGGCACCGTCTTATCTTCCTTGCGGAAAGATTCAAGAGACTGCGGCTCGGCCACTTTTCGATAGCCGAGGGCTTTAATAACCTCCAGCACCTCCGTCCAGGTAGGGAAGGGCCGCTGATTGGCCCGTTTATATTGGTCGATGGCCATCAGAAATTCGAACTGCTCATCGGTCATTTCACCTTCTTCGGCTACTCGACGTTCTTCCGTGCGCCGACGTCCGGGCCCGCGGCGTCGATCCCACCCGCTTCGACGATCCATTACATTTTTTCGCCGCTCAACAAAAGTCCGACGCTCCTGGGGCTGTTCCTTTTGTGCTTCAGTTTCTTTTTTGGTGTCTGCCATTTTTATCACAACCTCTTCAATAAACAGCGGTTTGGCTTTTCTCCGTTGACTGATTTACTCCGTTTCCTCGCCGTCAGGTTCTTCCAGCCACCTGTCGCTTCCGTGAAAAAACACGTCGAAAAAGTTCTCAAACGGTGCCTGCGAAGCAATCAGCGAGTGAGCTTCATCCAGCACCTCCTCGGGAACAAGCACAGCAATGCCCGGCGAGGGGGTCCCTGCCGTTTCCGGCTGCCGAATAAAGGCAGAAATTCCATTTTCTTCGAGCAGATTTTTATAATAACGGGCCAGTTCCAGGTCTTCGGCAAAGGCCACCGTTACAAACTCCCCTACCGGGCTTTTATTTGTTCGTTTGTTTGGCTTCTTGGGTTCTGCCATGGTCCTCTCCGCGTTCTGAGGATTCCTGCTTATTCCGGTTCAATTGCCCTCTTCATCGACAAAGCCGGCAACCTGATTAAACGGAATCCGAAGAAAAACTCCTTCCTTATCGCCGCTGAAAAGGGATGGGACGAGAGGAACGGTCATAGGGACTTTTGCGTTTATACGCTCTCTGAGCGTAAAATTTTGCATTTTTGACAAATTTTTTATTGCAAACCCTATCAAACATAGCCACAATACGCCGAAAAGCATATGGCGGCATCGTCGTGCCGCTTTTATGGGAACTTCAACTTTTTTACACGGAGGTGCCGTATGGCAAAGAAGAAAGCCGCAAAGAAGCCTGCCGCCAAGGGCAGCAAGACGGAAATGCTGGTCGTTGCCAGCAAGGTCAAGACCTACATTAAGTCCAAAGGGATGATGACTGCCAGCGATACTCTCGGGGCCTTGAATGAGAAGATCTATAAGGTCCTGGATGCCGCTGTCCAAAGAACACAGGCCAATCGCCGAAGCACCGTCAAACCGCAGGATCTTTAGGAGACCCTTGGGGAAATATCTGGGTCATCCAGTATCAAAGAATGGAAAGCCGCTTCTGCAAGAAGAAGTGGCTTTTTTTTATCTGGAAACCTGTCAAAATAGATAAACCTTTTTTCCCTTTTCCCTTTTTCAAATCAGACGCTGAACTTTCCTTCTTTTTTTCAGTAAAATTTCTTTAGTCCTTTCGAAGATATTTTATAATTGATTTAAATTGAGAAGGTGGTAGGATTGCAGCATCAAATAGATCGATCATCTAAGTTTAGTATTGCAAAAGGAAATGGTGTGAGTAAACGGGGTCTCTTATGAAGGTATTTATGCTTGGTTGGGAGTTTCCGCCTTTTATCAGCGGGGGCTTAGGGACAGCTTGCTATGGACTGACCAAGGCGTTAAGCAATTTAGGCGTCAAGATAATCTTTGTGCTACCCAAACCCATTGGGCCGGAAACGCCGACTCATGTTCAGATGCTCACGCCCCAGCACTGCCGCTTTAGCCGGACCGTTACGGGGACCACTGAAAAAACAAACGAATTGCTCAACGTTCAGTTCCAGACAGTCAGCAGTACGCCGCTGCAGCCCTATATGACCCCCCAGCAGTACCAGAAACGGCTGGAGGAAATCATCCGCCAAAAGCAGCTCTTGTCCACCCAGTCCCAGCAGACACTCGATCAGTGGCTGGAGCGAGAGATTGAAAGTTTGAGCGTCGGCCCCGGCCAGTACACCGGCGATATGTACACAGAAGTACACCGTTATGCCGCTGCGGCTGTTCATCTGGCCCTCCAGCAGGATTTTGACGTCATTCACGCCCATGACTGGATGACTTTCCCGGCGGGGATTGCTGTTTCCGCCGTGACCGGAAAACCGCTGATTGTTCATGTTCACTCGACCGAATTTGACCGCAGCGGTGAACATGTCAACCAAATGATTTATGACATTGAACGCCGGGGGCTTCACGCAGCCGCCAAAGTCATTGCCGTCAGTTATCTGACCCGCAATATTCTGATGACGCGGTACGGAGTCTCGGGAGATAAAATTGAAGTGATTTATAACGGGGTCGATCCCGAGGACAATGACGACCGCATTTCCAGTCAGCAAGTGGGTATTCGAAGCGATGAAAAAATCGTCCTCTTTCTGGGACGCATCACGATGCAGAAAGGCCCTGAGTATTTTCTAATGGCCGCCCGCAAGGTCCTCGAAGAGATGGATAATGTGAAATTTGTCATGGCCGGTACCGGCGATATGATGCACCGAATCATCGAAATGGCTGCCCAAATGGGCATTGGGCACAAAGTTCTTTTCACCGGGTTTCTGCGGGGTGAAGATGTCAAAAGAGTCTATCAGATGGCCGATTTGTATGTGATGCCTTCTGTATCCGAACCGTTCGGAATTGCTCCGCTGGAAGCCCTCAATCATGATGTGCCTGTCATTATCAGCAAGCAAAGCGGCGTCGCTGAAGTGCTCACCCACGTGCTGAAGGTGGACTTCTGGGATATTCAGGAGATGGCCAATAAAATCATCGCCGTCCTGAAATATCCGCCGCTCCAAATGACCCTTCGGGAACACGGGAACTTTGAGGTACGCAAACTGAAATGGTCTGGAGCGGCCCAAAAATGCCTGAAGGTCTATCAGGAAGTCGCCCAGGTTGCTGTATAAAATTTGCTTGAGAAGTGAGGTTTCTGTATGCCGTCCGTTTGTTTTTACTTTCAGGTTCATCAGCCGTTTCGGCTTCGCCATTATACGGTTTTCGACAAATCCGGAAATTATTTTGACGAGTTCAAAAACGCATCCATCTGCCGGAAGGTCGCCAACAAGTGCTATCTGCCCTCTAACCGGCTTCTGCTGAAAATGATTCAGCGGTACGAAGGCCGCTTTAAGGTCTCCTTCAGCATCACCGGCGTGGCCATCGAACAATTCAAGAAATACTGCCCCGAAGTCATCAGCACCTTTGATGCCCTCGCCGAAACCGGCTGCGTGGAGTTTTTGGCGGAAACGTACTACCACAGTCTCAGCTTCCTCTATTCCCGAAACGAATTTTACGAAGAAGTCCGCCAGCACATCGAGCTGATGCAGAAAATGTGGGGACAGACGCCTCGCGTCTTTCGAAACACTGAATTAATTTATAACAACCAGCTGGCTGAAACACTCGAAGAAATGAATCTGTTTGATGCGGTGATAACGGAAGGCGCTGACCGGATTTTGGGCCATCGCAATGCCAATTTCGTTTATCGTCCTCCCAACTGCAAGCACCTGAAACTCCTGCTGAAGAACTACTCCCTCTCGGATGATATTGCCTTCCGCTTCAGCAACCGCGGCTGGGAAGAATGGCCGTTAGATGCGCCCAAGTTTGCCCGCTGGATCGATCAGATCAACGGCTGCGGGCATACTGTCAATCTCTTCATGGATTACGAAACTTTCGGCGAGCACCAATGGGAAGAAACGGGTATTTTTGATTTTATGTACCATCTGCCCGAATATATTCTGCGTCACCCTGACAACGACTTCAAAACCCCAAGCGAGGTGGTGCGCAGCTACCCTGTCATGGACGTAATCGACGTCCCTCACGTCATCAGCTGGGCCGACCTGGAACGGGACCTGTCCGCATGGCTGGGCAACGCCATGCAGTCCAACGCCCTCCACGAAGTCTATAAAATGGAAAAACTCGTCAAGCAGACCAACAACCCCCAGATTATTGAAGACTGGAAAAAGCTGCTCACTTCCGACCACTTCTATTATATGTGCACCAAATACTTTTCTGACGGTGATGTGCATAAGTACTTCAATCCCTACGAATCTCCTTATGATTCCTATATTAATTATATGAACGTGCTCAATCACCTGCGGGAGCGGTGCAAACAGGCCTTAACGGAACAGAAGGTCTCTGAACAGGCCTCGGCCTCCTAAGGCCCTTGCAATCTATGCTCCCCTCTCCCAAGAAAGAAGCCTCATGATGAAACCGCATAGCGAGGCCATCCTGGCCGTGAACCCGGCTGATTTGCCCCTCGAGGGACTGCTGAACCGTGAATGGCTGCTCACGAATCGCCGCGGGGGATTTGCCTTTTCCACCCTGGCCTGCTGCAATACCCGCCGCTATCACGGCCTTTTGATTGGTGCTGCCCGTCCTCCAGCCGCCCGAATTCTGGGACTGGCCAACTGTCTTGAGAAAATTGTTGTTGAAAAGGATGCTCTCGAGTTCAGCTGTTTTGAATTTGACCGCACGCTTCATCCCCGAGGCCACGAATATTTGACCTCTTTTTACCGCGACTGCGGCGTCCATTTGGAATACGAACTGGGCGTTGCCCATTGTACCAAATCCATCTATCTTCACCCGACAGAGGACACGGTCGCTGTCGAATATACCTTTACAAACCTCGCACGCCCCTTTACGTTCTCGCTGCGACCTTTTGCGGCAATGAGAGACTATCACGGCCTTCAGAATGCCTCTGCTCCGCTGACAGCCGAGGTGAACAAGTCCCGCACCGTCCGCATTCTGGGCCCCTCCGCGGAGAACCTTTCCCTCCATCTGTTCAGCAGCACAATGGATTTCGAATCGTCAGGCGAGTGGTGGTACCGCTTTTATTACCGCATCGACGCCCAGCGAGGCCAGGATTGTTTTGAAGACCTCTGGTCGCCCGGCTGGTACTCCTGCCGCATTGATCATCCCTCTTCCATTATTTTGTGGGCTGCTTTGAAGGATTCCGCCGCCGAGTTCGTTCCGCCGGATTTGACAGACTTGATTGAGATGCTCCGGAAGCATCAGCAGGAAATATGCCGTCCCGCTTTTCAGCGCGACCCGATTCAAAAGGCCCTGTTTCTTTCCGCCGACCAATTTGTCGTTGAACGAACCCTTCACGGACGAACCGCCCCGACTATTGTGGCCGGCTACCCGTGGTTTCTCGACTGGGGACGCGATGCCTTTATCGCCCTGCCGGGTATCTGTCTGAGCACCGGCCGGCCGGAAACAGCCGCAGGAGTCCTGCAAACCTTTGCCGAGGCCGTCAGCGAAGGAATGATTCCCAACCGATTTGACGACTACGACGGCACGCCCCATTACAACAGCATTGATGCCTCTCTATGGTTTATTCGCGCCGCCTTCCGGTGGCTCGAGTGCACACAGGACAATTCCGCCTTCGAACGGAATTTCCTTCCTGCCATACAATCGATTCTCAAATATTATCAGGAAGGCACTCGCTTCGGCATCCACGCTGATTCCGATGGTCTTATCACCGGCGGCGACGCCCAGACGCAGCTGACCTGGATGGACGCCAAATGCGGCGGGGTTGCCTTCACCCCGCGACACGGCAAAGCCGTCGAAATCAACGCCCTCTGGTACAATGCCCTCTGTCAAACAGCAGCGTATCTCGAATCCAAAAACTCCTCTCAGTCCGAATTGTATCAGACCCTCTCCAAACAGGTTAAGCAAAGTTTCAATCAGTTGTTCTGGAACGAACAGACGGAATGTTTAAACGACTGCATTTCACCGGAAGGTATTGCCGATTCGTCGATTCGTCCCAATCAGATTTTCGCTGTTTGCCTGCCCCACAGTCCTCTCTCCGCCAACCGTCAGAAACGCGTGGTTCATCTTGTCCGCCAGGAATTGCTGACCCCTTACGGCCTGCGCACCCTCAGTCCGAAAGACAGCCGATACATCGGCCGCTACGAAGGGGATGTCTTCCATCGGGATGCGGCTTATCATCAGGGAACCGTCTGGCCCTGGCTGATGGGCGGATTCCTCGAGGCCTTCCTGAAAGTCAATCAAAACAGCCCCCAAGCCCGCAAACAGGCCGCTGCAATGCTTTCCCCTCTGATTTATCACTTTGCCAACCAGGGCTGTCTGGGCAGCATTTCAGAAATTTTCGATGGCGATCCTCCGCATTATCCTCGGGGCTGTCCGGCCCAGGCATGGAGCGTCGCCGAAGTCCTGCGAATCTGGCTTTTGCTCCAGCAGACCTCTCAATAACTGGGAGCGGAGGTGTCTGCCTGGCGGCTGTTATTATTTCGTCGGCGAAGTACCGGCAAATGCTCCATCAGCAGCACCACCTTCGCATATACAGAAGACGGCAGTTTTTCTTTCAGCATTCGCCGGGCCTCTTCCAAACTTGTCCGCTGTGTCAAATGCGTGATAATCACATACTGATTGTTCATTCTCTCCAGCAGCGGGGCCAGTTCCTCGATATGCATATGCCGGCCCGCTTCCGCCCGCCCTGTATGCTCCTCTTCATAAAAGGTGCATTCGGCAATTAACAGGCGGCTGTTAGAAATATAATCCAGTTGGGAAAAGTCCGCATATTGGGTATCCCCCAGATAACTGACCAGAGGAACCTCCAGCGGCAAATCAATCTCCACGCCCTGACGCTTCAGTTCTACTAATTGCGGACCCGTGAGTCCCTGATACTCCGGCCGCAGCTTCTTTCGACGTTCAAGAACAGAAAAACCCACCGCCCCATAGGTATGCTTGGCGGGAAATACCCTCACAAACAGATTGGGCTTAACCGGATACTCATCTCCCGGCTCAACACCTACCAGATTGGCCTTGATCCGGCTGCCGTCCAACTTGCTCCAGGCATCAAGAATTTGACGAATCGGCCCGATTGTATTGGGCGGAGCCAGAATTGTCCCTGCCGGCATGCCGCAAAACTGCCGATGCGAAAGGTAATACGCAACTCCGGCCGCATGGTCCATATGACCGTGCGTCAAAAGCACATGATTAATCGGAATCACCTGATCAGGGGCCTTGCCGATATCAAAACACACATCCAGCTGCGGAAGAGCAACCACCGTTTCCTCACCCGCAACTGAATATCCTAATAGGTCCAGATTCCCTATTTGCAGATTGACCAGATTATGACTTGGCATATCACCTTTCTCAAAAACCGAATCGTAGGAAAAACAACCCCCCCTGTCAACTTTTTCCTTTTCTTGAAGGAATCCTTTTTGTCGGGTATCCTGTCTTTATGTCCGATAAACGACTCCATCGCGGACCTCATCCAGATGACAGCCGTCTGTTTTCCGACAGCCAAATTCCTGTTCTGCGTCAGGCGGTTATGGACTACAGCTGGCTGCTGAGCCGTGGATATGCGGAAACCAGTGCTCTGAAGTTGGTAGGCGACCATTTCAGTCTGGACAGCCGGCAGCGGCTGGCTGTCATGCGCTCAAGTTGTTCAACAACCCGGCTGGCCAACCGACGACAAAAAGAAATCCCCGCTTCCGCCATCGCCGGACAGACCGTTTTGCTCGACGGCTATAACATCCTTATCACGTTGGAGGCCGCCTTAAGCGGGGCCGTTCTCCTTGTCGGGCAAGACGGGTGTATTCGCGATCTGTCCGGGCTGCACGGCAGCTGGCGCAAGGTTTGTGAGACTCTTGCGGCCATTGAACTGGCCGCCGGCACCTTAAAAAGACTAAACCCCCGCCAGGCCGTGTGGCTTTTGGATCGACCTGTCTCCAACTCAGGCCGCCTCAAAGCCCTTCTTCAAGAGTATTTCGAGCAGCAGAATCTCCATTGGCAGGTCGAAATTCACCCCAATCCCGACCTGATTCTTCGCCAAACCAGTGAACCTGTCTCAACAAGTGACAGTGCCGTCCTCGACCAATGCTGCCGATGGTTTAACCTGTCCCGTACCGCGCTCCAAAACATTTCTCCTTCCCCAAAACCGTTATTTCTCATCGATTTAAGTACCTCGACAGCCCCATCGGCGTAATCACTTTCTCCTGTTGAGTTGTTGCTTGAGCCGAAAAGTAGGGTATAATAGTGCTTTTCAATTTGAAACAGTCATTACAGACAGACAATTACTGATATTGAACCCTGGAAGCAAAAATGGAAAACGGCCGTTATGATTTTAATGCCATTGAAAAGAAATGGCAGGATTACTGGCTCCAAAATAAAACCTTCAAAGCCCCTGATGGCTCCTCACTCCGGCCCTCTCAGCAGCCCCCCGCTCCCAATCCGAAAGCTCCGCTTGAACAGCGGCCCAAATATTATGTACTCGATATGTTCCCCTATCCGTCGGCTCAAGGACTTCACGTGGGCCATCCCGAAGGTTATACCGCCAGCGACATTGTCGCCCGTTATAGAAGAATGAAGGGCTATAACGTGCTTCATCCCATCGGATGGGATGCGTTCGGCCTGCCCGCCGAACAATATGCTGTCCAGACGGGCACTCATCCCGCTGTGACCACACAGAAAAACATCGAGAATATGCGGCGTCAAATCCAATCGCTGGGCTTCAGCTACGATTGGGACCGGCAGGTCGATACGACTGACATCCGCTATTACAAATGGACCCAATGGATTTTTCTGAAATTCTACAACAGCTGGTTTGACGAAAACCTTCAAAAGGCCCGTCCCATTGAAGAATTGCCGATACCACCGGATATTGCTGCACAGGGTGAGCAGGCCGTCCGCCAATACATCGATGACCATCGCCTGGCTTATGAAGCCGAGGCCCCCGTGAACTGGTGTCCGGCCCTCGGCACGGTCCTGGCCAACGAAGAGGTCGTCGGCGGTGTGAGCGAGCGAGGCGGCTATCCGGTCATTCGGAAGCCCATGCGGCAATGGATGCTGAGGATTACCAAATACGCTGAGCGGCTTCTGGAAGGGCTGGAACATCTCGACTGGCCTGAGTCCATCAAAAAACTTCAGCAGGACTGGATTGGAAAAAGCATTGGAGCGGAAGTGGATTTCCCGGTGGTCGGCCATAACACCGCCCTGCGGGTGTTCACTACCCGGCCGGATACTCTTTTTGGGGCAACTTATATGGTGTTGGCGCCGGAACATCCGCTGGTCGAGCAAATTACAACACCCGAATACAGGCAGGCCGTTGAAGAATACAAAGAACAGGCCGCCCGAAAAAGCGACCTGGACCGAACGGAACTGTCCAAAGAAAAAACCGGTCAGTTTACCGGTGCCTATGCTGTCAATCCTGTCAATGGGCGGCAAATCCCCATTTGGATCAGCGATTATGTGCTCATCAGTTATGGAACAGGGGCTATTATGGCCGTTCCTGCCCACGACGAGCGGGATTTCGAGTTTGCCAAAAAATTCGGCCTGCCCATTATTCCCGTGGTCAAACCCGAAGATGAATCGCTGGCCCGCCAGGTTGAACAAGGGCAGGTCTGCTTTACCGGCGAGGGTACCGCCATCAATTCCGGGCCCTTTGAGGGGCTGTCAACACCGGAATTCAAAGAAAAAATCACCGCCTGGCTCCGCGAAAAGGGGCTGGGCCAAAAGGCCGTCAAGTATAAACTGCGCGACTGGCTCTTCAGCCGACAGCGGTACTGGGGAGAACCCTTCCCCATTCTCCACACGGAAGATGGACGCACAATCGCTCTTTCGGAATCCGATTTGCCCCTGGCGCTGCCGAAACTGGATGACTTTAAGCCGACGGGAACCGGCGAACCGCCGCTGGCCAAGGCCGTGGACTGGGTCAATGTGACCCTGCCCGACGGTACCCGCGCCAAACGCGAAACCAACACAATGCCTCAATGGGCCGGAAGCTGCTGGTATTATCTTCGCTATCTGGACCCCGACAATGACAAGGCCCCCTTTGACTCTGCCGCGGAGAAATACTGGATGCCCGTGGACTTGTATATCGGCGGGGCCGAGCACGCCGTACTTCATCTGCTTTATTCCCGCTTTTGGCATAAACTCCTTTATGACCTCGGCTATGTCTCTACGCCGGAACCATTCCAGAAACTTATCAATCAGGGAATGATTCTTGGCGAAGACAACCAGAAGATGAGCAAATCTCGCGGAAATGTGATCAATCCCGACCTGGTTATCAGCCAATACGGAGCCGACTCGATGCGGCTTTACGAAATGTTTATGGGGCCGCTGGAAGCAGTCAAGCCCTGGAGCATGCAGGGTGTGGAAGGGGTTCATCGCTTCCTGAACAAAGTCTGGCGGCTGGTGGTTGACCCTGAAACAGGGGCCGTCCACAGTTCTGTTCGGGACGCCGAAGCCGACGAAGCGACGCTGCGTCTTCTTCACCAAACCATTAAAAAGGTCACATCCGACATTGAAAACTTCGCCTTTAATACGGCTATCAGCCAGATGATGATTTTTGTCAATCATCTCAGCCGGCAAACGGTTCGCCCTAAAAAAGTGCTCGAATCGTTTATCCTGATTTTGTCACCCTTTGCTCCTCATATTGCCGAAGAACTCTGGCAGCGGCTGGGCCATACAGAGACGCTGGCTTATGAACCCTGGCCGGAGTTTGACCCGCAATTGGCGCAGGAAAAAGAAGTGGAACTAGCCCTGCAGCTGTGCGGCAAAATCAAGGACCGCTTTTGCGTCCGTGCCGATGCAGACGAACAGGAAATCGAACGGCTGGCGCTGGCTCATCCGAAAATCCAGGCCGCTCTGAACGGGCGAAAACCTAAAAAAGTCATCATTGTCAAATCTCGACTGGTCAATGTGATTGTCTGATAAAAACCAGAGCGGCAAACAGGAGCAATACTTGTGAAAATTGAAAAGGAAGCAAAGATTGCCGTTCCGACACTGAACCCCATTATGGCCGAACTTCGCCGAATCGGGGCTTCTTTGCTTCAGGAAGTGCAGGAAACAGACCTTTACCTCCAGGGGACGGACCACCCCCTCAAACGCGGCTGCGCCCTGCGGCTTCGAAGGCAGACAGGGCCGCACGGCGAAAAGGCCTTCCTGACATTCAAAGGCCCTAAACAGAAAAAACGCTTCAAAACCCGCTTTGAAGCCGAAACCCAGGTGGGTGATTTTCAATCGGCCCAAAAAATCTTCTCGGAGCTGGGCTTTGCCCCCACCATTACCGTCCGCAAAAAAAGGCAAATCTGGACGTGGAAGCGATGCCAGATTTGTCTGGATCGGGTGCCTCCCCTGGGCTGCTTTGTAGAAGTGGAGGCCCCTACGGAAAAGGAAATTGAAAGTGCCTTACGAAAACTATCCCTTCAGAAAGAACACCTTATTTCAGAAGGATACGCCAAGTTGTTAGCAAAGGCCCTTCCTACCCAAAGAACCCGAAAAAGAGCGGTTTTATAGCAGAAAATGGCTAAAACAGACGGATACATTTTTTTGATTATCAATCCCAAATCGGGAGCCAGCAGCCGCAAACATCTTGTGGACTGCATGAGGGATTACTTTCATCAGTCCGGCCAGCAGGTTCAAACCTTTTTCACTCAATCTCTTCCCCATGCCTGCCAGCTGGCCCAGCAGGCAGCGGTCGATTACAATTGCTCGCTTGTTGCAGCCGCCGGCGGCGATGGAACCATTCGCGAAGTCATTCACGGCCTGGAAGGCAGCGACAAACCGCTTCTGATAATCCCAGCAGGAACGGAAAATCTCCTGGCCAATGAACTGGGCTTCGACCTTCGCCCCCAAACCCTTATTCAGGCATACGAGGCATGGCAGCTTCGCCCGCTTGACCTGGGAACCGTTAACGGCAAATGCTTTACCTCAATTTGCGGCTTCGGATTTGACGGCGAGGTAATTCATCGAATCCACGGCTGGCGAACCGGACATATAAGCCATCTCGATTATTTTTGGCCGATATGGCGATGTTTCTGGTCTCATTCTTTTCCTCCCATGCGGGTCTGTCTTGACGGGCAGGAGATATTCAGCGGACAAGGGCTGGTCTTTGTCGGCAATATTTCCCGCTACGCCCTCGGTCTTCAAATATGCAAGTATGCTCAGTACGGCGACGGAAAACTGGACTTGTGTATCTATAAATGCCGACACCAGGCCCATCTTCTCAAACACGCCGCCGCCACCATTTTCAAGCAGCATACTCGCGGAAAAGATGTAATTTACAGGCAAGGGACGCTGATTACCGTTGAAGCCCTCCAAGACGGTCCGGTCTATTGCCAAATTGACGGCGACCCAGGCCCTTCGCCCCCTGCGGAAATCAAACTGATTCCGCAGGCCATCAAAGTTCTCGTACCCCCCGGGGCCAAACCCGCCGGCATGCGTACCCGACTGCGAAGAATGATTGGATAAACTATGGAATCGGAAACTCAGCAAAAGACTCAATACAAAATCGGCCCGACAACGCTCGAAATCGGCAAGACCCTTTTTGTCATTGCCGGTCCTTGTGTAATTGAAAGCGAGTCGCTCTGTCTGGATATAGCAGCCGCACTGCTCGAAATTCAGAACCAGACCCGTATTCCCTTTATTTTCAAGGCCAGTTTCGACAAGGCCAACCGCACAAGTATTGAAAGTTTCCGCGGTCCCGGACTTGAAAAAGGGCTTGAGATACTCGAAGAAGTCCGCCGCCAAACCGGCTTGCCCATTTTGACGGACGTACATGAACCCTCGCAGGCCGAACGCGTTGCACAAGTGGCGGACTGTCTCCAGATTCCTGCCTTTCTGTGCCGTCAAACTGACCTCCTTGCGGCCTGCGCGAAAACGCAAAAACCCATCAATGTCAAAAAAGGCCAATTCGTCAGCCCGGAAGAAATGAAAAATGCTGTCGGGAAGATCCGTGCCGGCGGAAACCGGCAAATCTTTCTTACCGAAAGAGGCACGTTCTTCGGCTACAACCGTTTGGTGAACGATATGACTGCAATTGCGGCCATGCAAAATCTGGGGTGTCCTGTTATTTTTGATGCGACCCACAGCACCCAACGCCCGGGCGGACTGGGCAATGCCAGTGCAGGACGACGCGACCTGGCCCCCCTTCTTGCTCGTGCCGCCGTTGCCGCCGGCGCCGATGGATTGTTTATGGAAGTCCACCCCACTCCTGAAAAAGCCCTTTGCGACGCAGACTGCATGCTTCCTCTTGCTCAGGTTCAATCGACAGTTCAAGTTTGCCAAACCATTTTTCAGGTGGTTCATAACCAAAAATGAATAAACAACCTCCAAAGTATCGCTATCTTTTCGGGCCGGTCCCTTCGCGGCGACTTGGGCGAAGTCTGGGCGTGGACCCTGTCCCCTTCAAAACCTGCACCCAAAACTGCCTATACTGCCAATTAGGAAGGGACTCTTGTCCGACGCTCGAACGAAAAGTTTATGTTCCTCCGGAACAAATCATCGCAGAAATTCAGCAATGGCTTACTGAAGGAATCGCCGCCGACTATATTACAATCAGCGGTTCAGGCGAACCAACCCTCCACAGCCGACTGGACAAGATTATCGATGGCATTCATCAATGCACAAATATTCCGGTTGCCCTGATTACCAACGGCAGTTTATTCTGGCAGCCGGATGTCCGAAAACAAAGCGTCCTTGCCGATGTCGTCCTTCCTTCGTTAGATGCGGCAGATCCGGAAACCTTCAGGAAACTCAACCAGCCGCATAAAGACCTTTCTTTTGAACTGTTTCTTGAGGGACTTTGTCTGTTCAGAAAAGAGTATTGCGGACCGATTTGGCTGGAAGTCTTTCTTTGCGACGGGATTAATACCGATTCCGCCTCGATTTCCAACCTCCGTCGTCTGATTGGGCAAATCAATCCGGACAAGGTTCAGATAAATACGGCTGTCCGCCCTACCGCTCATCCTCAGATTAAGGCCGTACCGGCGGAAATCCTTCAGGCAATTGCCCCCCAGCTTCGCAACGATGCAGAAGTAATCGCTGATTTTCCTAAACATGCTGATTCTGAACACACTCTTGTTTCTGAACAGATGATTCTGGATACTCTCAGACGCCGGCCCTGCGGCCTTGAGGAATTGGCAGCCAGTCTTCAGATTGCCCCTTCTTTGGCCGCTAAGCATCTTCAGCATCTTCTCAAAACGAATCTCATTCGAGTGGAAAACCGAGATGGAAAATCTTATTTTTGTACAAATTAAGCAACCTTTTCCTTTTTCTTTCCTGAGATTCTCTGTCTTCAAAGGGCTTTTATTATCGGTCCTGCCTTTTCACGTCAGGATGCACCTGTCCGTTTTGCAGGAGAAAAAACAAAAAAATACTTTAGAAATGGTCTTTTCGACCGATAAAAGATGTAGTGATTTTCACTTATCGGAACGTAATTTATGAATACAGAAAAAAAACAACTGGTTCTTAATAAAGGTGGAGAAAAGTATATTTTCCGTTATGAAGCCGGCCAGGAAGGGCCTCTGCTGGATGCTTTGGTATCTTGTGCCACAGACCCCCGGACCGACTTCGACTGGTTTGATGCTGCCGTTCTCAGCTTCCGGCTGACCCAATCTCTGATTGGACAGGCCGATCAACTTTTGTACAAAGACCTCCCCTTGCCCACGCAGTCTTCTGAATTTGACGGCGACTGTGAAGACCCGGACTAAAGACTGGCAAGCCCTTACGAGAGAAGGAACGATTATGATGAAAGACACAACGACCCTCCAGGAGTTCATTGGATACCTTAAGTTCGAAAAACATTTCTCGGACCATACGGCCAAATGCTATGGGGCAGACCTCGAGCAATTTGCTCAGTTCCTTCTCGATGAACATCGTGCCAATCCGAATACGACGGATTCCTCGGTAAGTGCCGATCATCTTTTGCTGGCTGCGGATGTCCAAACCATCCGAAAGTTTATGGCCTTTCTCAGCGAACGGCAATACACCAAATCCACAACGGCTCGAAAACTGGCAACCCTTCGCAGCTTTTATAAGTTCCTGGTCAAGCGAGGACAACTCGGCAGCAACCCTGTTTCTTCCATCAAAACCCCCAAACAGGACAAAAAACTGCCTAAGTTTCTCGAATATGAACAGGTTCAGAAGCTGCTGAATACCCCCCCAACAGATAACTGGCTGGGGGCCAGAGACCGAGCCATGCTCGAGGTGCTTTACAGCACGGGCATGCGGGTCAGCGAGCTGGTAGCTCTCAATCTCGAAGATGTGGACTTCCTCGGCGAAGTGATTCACGTCCGCGGCAAAGGCAAAAAGGAACGGATTTGCCCTATCGGCTCCAGCGCCCTGCAGTCCATTCAGCACTATATTGAATACCGCAACAGGCGCATTCAGGCCGACCCGGGGTTCGACAGCAAGGTGCTTTTTGCCAATAAGCACGGCAAGCGGTTGAGCACACGCAGCGTCCGCCGCAAGATGGACAAATACCTGATTGCAGCCGGGCTGGACCCCGCTATCAGCCCGCACACACTGCGGCACAGTTTTGCCACGCATATGCTCAACAATGGAGCCGATCTGCGAAGCGTTCAGGAACTGCTCGGACACCAGTCGCTCTCAACCACCCAGATTTACACCCATGTTACGACCAGCCGGATGAAAGAGCAGTACGAGAACGCCCATCCGCGAGAGGCGGTTCAATTCACAGCACAATAGGACGATAGAAAGAACACCGCCCTTCTTCGATTCTCTGCCGCCCCCTGACGGCAATCAAGATGTTTCCTGCTTAGTTGGACCCCTGAAAGCCGATGTATTCAGGGATTAACACCTTGATAACTTCCACGATTTTTTGGTAATCCTGGGTGTAAGCCGCCTCAACCAGCCGCTGGATATTCGCCCGTAAAAACTGCCGATCTTTCGGGATATTCTTCCAGACGGCGATTTTGGGATGCACCGTTGGAATCATATCCTCGCCTGCAATGGACAGTTCTTCAAACAGTTTCTCCCCAGGCCTGAGCCCCGTAAAGACGATCTCAATATCTTCGCCCGGCCGGAAGCCGCTCAGCGTAATCAGTTCACGAGCCAAATCGACAATCTTCACCGGTTCTCCCATATCCAGGACAAAAATTTCCCCTCCTTCGCCGATGGCGGCCGCCTGAAGCACCAGCCGGCTGGCTTCGGGAATCGTCATAAAATACCGCCGCATTTCCGGATGCGTTACCGTTACGGGGCCTCCTTCGGCAATCTGTTTTTTGAAAATCGGAACCACTGAGCCGTTGGAGCCGAGCACATTTCCAAATCGGACCGTTACAAAATGGGTTTGACTGGTTTTGTTAAGGTCCTGAATATACATTTCTGCAATCCGTTTGGTGGAGCCCATAATACTGGTGGGATTGACGGCCTTGTCGGTACTGATCATCACAAAGTTTTCGGCACCGGTTCGATCCGCTGCATCCGCAACATTCATTGTTCCGATGACATTGTTTTTGACGGCCTCTCCGGGATTGATTTCCATCAAAGGCACATGCTTATGAGCGGCAGCATGAATCACCACCTCCGGCCGAAAACGGTCAAAAATCTGATCGACACGCACACGGTCGGTAATATCACAAATCAGGGTTTCAAGAGGCACACCCGGATGTTCTTTCCGCAGCTCCCGTTCCATAAAAAAGAGAGGATTTTCGGCCTGCTCAACCAGCAGCAGCCGAGTCGGCTCAAATTCACAGACCTGCCGGCACATTTCCGAACCAATCGAGCCGCCGGCACCGGTCACCAGCACGGTTTTGCCCCGCAGGAATCGCTGAATGCCTTCCAAGTCTAACTTGACCTCTTCTCGTCCGAGCAGGTCATTAATCTCCACTTCACGAATCTGAGAAACCTTCAGCTTGCCGGAGGCGATATCCGTAAGAGAAGGAACCGTGCTGAACCGCAATTTGGTCCCCTGACAGATTTGAACCACCCGGCGCATCTGTTTCGGGGTGGCGCTGGGAATAGCAATGGCTAGTTCATCCACGCTATATTTCTGGCAAAGCTGAGGCAGCTGATCGACCGTCCCCAGCACCGGAACCCCGTGAATCTGCATTCGGTATTTGTCCGGGTCATCATCAACAAAGCCCACAACATGATAGGGTGTATCCCTCCGCCGCATCATTTCACGCAGAAGGGCCTCACCGGCGTTGCCGGCCCCGATAATCAGAAATCGGCGTGCCGCCCTCCTTTTTTCCGCAAAAAATTCCTCATGATAGAGCCGAACGAACATTCGAACACCGGACAAAAGCATGATCGTCGTGAACAAATCGAGCATAATCACACTTTCGATGGTCTTCTGAAACTCAAGATCTTTTTCTATCTCCAGTTCCAGCTGCAGCCGCTCCTGGCTGTTAACCGGCAGCGATTGGCTTTGCCTGCGCAGAACAGGGACCTGAGTAACCGCCAGAAAATCCCGAAGTCCTTTCAGATTGTAATAGCGCTGACGCACCTGGAGAGTCTCCTCGCTGCTGAGGGCTTCCGCCATTTCCTGTTCAAGCGCACGGACTTTCTCGTTAAGCGTCTGAACAGCAGATTCAGGAACAAACGAGGCCCCGAACCATCCATAGGAATACCACAGGGCCATCAGAATCACCGTGCTCAGCAGAGAGGCCTTGGCAATCTGCAGCAAGTCCAGCAGTCCCACATAACGCCACCACCCGCGGTATTGGTCAAACCAGCCGAAAACCAAAAACTTAATCGGCAGAACAACCGCCAGCAGAAGCGGAAACGGATAGACCACCCACCGTCGGAGCACCTGCATATTGAAGGCAAACAGAAAAGCCAGCGTCAGGGCCGCGACAAACACAAACCCATGAGCCAGAATAACCAGACATTTGCGGTAGCGAACCAGCAGAGATTTCCATCCGTCGCTGGGCTGTCGTGTAAACGTTTCCGGTGTTTGCTGCCGGCTTAGCTGCGGATCCTGCGGCATTGAAGTCATGGTTAACCCTTTGAATCCCCCCGGTAGCTCTCAAGCGAAACCTCTACCTGCGTAATAGAAACCTTATCCACTTTTTTGCGCATCAGGGCATAGAGAACGGTAATAGCCGAAAAGAAATAACTTACAACCAGTGCCGTCACCAGCCCGACAATAAAAAGCAGACTGAAAGAAATGAGACATGAAGCCGCCTTTTCAGACCAGTTCGCCGGCTTCATAGGACCTTGAAGCAGATGAAAGAATGTGGGTTTCGCCCAAATCCGATGCAGTTTCTCAATGTGCTCGCCCGTAAATCCCAAACTGAGCAGAGCATACGTGAGCCGCAAAAACAAAAACACAAAAAGACGAATGAACAAATAAAACAGAGTCCCCAAAATCAGCTCTGCCACGGCGTAAAAAATCATCCACAGCGGCTGATTAATCACATAACTGAAGGCGCGCCCGATAGCATCCAGACCGGTGGTTTTTTCGTAGGCCACTGCCGGAAACAAAAGCCAACCGCCTGTCAACATCGCAAACAGCAGGATGGCCATCGCCAGTCCAAGCAGGTAAAGAAACCCAGACCCAATCAGCACACCAATCAGCAGTTCCCCAACCCAGGGAATATTGCCTGCCAGCCCAACCAGATAAATAACCAATCCGATGCAAAAAAGCATCCCCAGCGGAATCAGCGGAGCCGTCAGCAGCGGTCTCCATTGCTCCCGTGCAAACTGGAGCGCCTCGCCGACGCCGGGTCTTTCCAACCGGGCAAACTCAAGTGCAGCACATCGGCAGATGGCCCCCCCAAAAAAGCAGAACAAAAGACCCGCATACGTAAAATAAATAAGACTGTAAAATGGGTGATAAATCACCGCCCAGCCCAGTGCCCGTACACACAGCCAGAAATTATATCCGGCATTAGCCAAATTGGCAAAAAAGTTGGATGAACCCAACTTAAAAAGATGCGTAGCGGCATCATTAAAGCGGGCCGCAGTGAAATTCCACAGCGTGCTGAACACACCGCGACCTTCTGAATGCTCCCGGTAAACCCGAATATATTCCCGCATCATCGAGGGATTTTCCAGATAGACAGCCAGCTCATCGGGCTTTCGGAAAATCGAATCCTCCGGCACCACCAGCGCAGCAGTCTGTGCCGGCAGCACCGTTACAGAACGCGTCAAAAAATCCAGAATCACGCCGCCGCCGCACACCAGCAGAACCAGCAGAAAAGCCAGAATGATTTTGGCCGGCCCGATTGCCAGCTTCAGCGTTTGCGTCAGCTCCGGAAGAGCCAAATCATCCCACAGTTGACGAATAGAGTCACCCCGAACCATCACAGCTCCAGGTAAAATCGTCCCGATTCACTAAAACCATCAATCCTTAGTTTTTTCATTATCTCCTTTTTCTGAAAGCGAGCAATCGAATTATTCATTGCTTGTTTCTTCGGCGGCTGTTGGCGGCTCCTCCTCTGATACATTCTGCTCTTCCGCAGGAATCCTGTACCGCCCATCCAGCCAGTTTCCCAAATCAACCCATCGGCACCGTTCACTGCAAAACGGAAAAAACCGATTCTGCTGCTGACCCTGCTGAAAAAAAGTTTCCTTTCCGCAGATTGGACAAACCGTCTTGTTCATTCACCCCTTCTCTCCGGCCATCCGTCAGAAAGCACCCTGCCTCTGCTGAGTACCTGACTAAAAGAACGAATCATCCTCTTCTTCCAAACCTTCCTCCTCCAGCGTATCATCCGCATCCATTTCTTCACTGGACAACTCAATCTCTTCCATTTTCTCCACCTCATCAGGAGCCGGTTTTTCTCCCTCTTTTTGCCGACCTTCCCCCTGCTGTTCATCGAAAAACAGGACTTGTTCCGCTCGCTGCTGCCCGCTCGCCTTTCCCCCTTCCATCCGGCAGGCATATTCGACACAATAGCGTGCCCACGGGTTGGCCTCAAGGCGTCCTTTGGAAATCGGCTTTCCTGTTCCTTCACAAATGCCGTAAACCCCTTCCTCAATACGCTTTAACGCATCCAGAATCTCCCGAACCAGCACATGCTTGCTGTCCATCAGCCCCAACGAAAATTCCTGTTCATAGATATCCGTTCCTATATCCGCCATGTGAATCGGCATCGCCGACAAATCTCCCGCCGCATCCAGACGCGACCCCTGCATCCCCTCATCTTCAAACCAGTGAACATCCCCCACCAGTTCTTTCATCTTTTCCAAAAGGAGCTGGCGAAAATGAATCAATTCTTCGGAAGTTAATTGACTGCGAGGTCTTAAAACAACTTTGGCCTCCGAAGAATCTTGGGACTTTGATTTTTTCGGGGAGGAAATCTTTGAGGGGTTTGAAGGGCAGCTTTTCCCCTTTTTGGTCTTGGCGGATGAAGCCGCCTTTGTCTTTTTGACTGAAGACCTTTTGGCCTTGGAGGGGCTGCTTTTTCCCCCACCCTTTTGTTTTGTCTTCTTGGCCACCTCTACCCTCTCTTTCAAACCACCACTGTCCGAAACGCTGCTATTTTAAACTCCCCCCATCAAGAAAGCAATTTTTTCTTCCATCGCCATCGGCTGTTATCGGCAGGAAATCCGTTTTGCTGAACGCAAACTATCTTTCTTGTTTACACAGAGTTAGATTTCAATACTCCGCTCTTTTCCCTTCGCCTTCCGCTGCCTTAGGAATAAAAAAACGCATTCCTTCCACTGTATAAACACGGCATTCTATACCGTAAATGCTACCAATATTTTCTTCCGTAAGAATTTCCTGCACCGGTCCGCTGAACAGCCGCCCCCCCGGTCCCATCAGAATCATCCAATCACAATACTGAGCTGCCAGATTCAAATCATGGGTCGCCATGAGGATGGTCTTCTGCTCCCGATGAAGCCGTTTTAACGCCTCATAGATCAGAATCTGGTGCTTGAGATCCAGATGGCTGAGCGGTTCATCCAGCAGCAAAAGAGGCGTTTCCTGAGCGATGGCACGAGCCAGATACACTCGCTGCCTTTCTCCGCCGCTTAAACAGGTTATCGGACGAGAAGCCAAATCCTCCGTAAATGTCTGGCGCATCGCCTCTTGAACGATTTTTCGGTCTTCCTCCTGTTCAAAGAAAAATCGTCTGTTGCGGAAATAGCGAGCCATCATGACAATTTCATAGGAAGTATATCCAAATACAGGGGTTGATTCCTGCGGCACAAAAGCGGCCAGTTGTGAAATGGAACGCTTGAAACCGCCCCCCGCCGGCGACAGCCCCCCAATCCGAATTTTGCCCGAGGAGGGTTTTCGATGACCAGCCAAAAGTTCGAGCAGCGTACTTTTGCCGGCTCCGTTAGGGCCGGCAATTCCGCAAAATCTCCCTTGTTCAATTTCAAGAGACAGATTCTCGAAAACTCGAAGCCCTCCATAGGAAAAAGCGAGGTTTTGTATCTGAATGAAACTCACAAGCCCCCCCCATAAACCGGCTTCGATTGCCGAATCATCAAAAGCAGGAAAAACGGCCCTCCCGCCAGGGCTGTGATGACCCCGACAGGCAGTTGGGCCTGGGGAATTAGAATCCGAGCGATGGTATCGGCAATGGCCAAAAACATCGCCCCAAACAAAGCACACATCGGCAGCAGGCGTCGATGGTCCGGCCCGAAAATTAAACGTACCGAATGAGGAACAATCAACCCCACAAAACCAATCAGCCCGCTTAAACTGACGGCCGCAGAGGTCAGCAGGGAAGCAGCGATAAAGGCGATGGGGAAAAGCCGTTCCGGTACAACTCCTAAACTCCGCGCCTGTGCGGTTCCCAGGGAAAGAATATTCAGTTGAGGGCTCAACCACAGCAAGATCCCAAAACCCGCACCGGCAAGAAAAACCGAAACAACCCAGATTTTCATCTCAGTATAGGAAGACAAGAACCCCATCAGCCAAAAGAGTGTCGTCTGAATCTGTCCGGCCTTTGCCAAGGCAGTCAGCAGCATAATGACCGCGGAAAAAAACACATTTACCACAACCCCTGCCAGGATCATCCCCGGCCCACCGGTGCGTCCTGTAAATCCGCCAATCCACCACACCAGCGCCGTTGTCGCCAGCGCCCCGATAAAAGCAAACAGCGACTGGGCGGACAGCTCTCCCCAACTCCACTGAAAACCGGCCAGTACAGCAAGCATCACTCCCAGACCTGCGCCGCTGGAAATGCCGAGAATATAGGGTTCGGCCAAAGGATTTCGAAGCAGTACCTGAAAGACGGCGCCGGAAGAAGCCAGAGCCGCTCCCACCAGAACCGCCAGCATCAGCCGGGGAAGACGAACCTGAAAAAAAATCTGAGCATCCGGACGCCCTTTGACAATCCCCTCCAGCGACAAGGGTTCTGAGCCGATCAACGCACACAAAAGAACAACCGCCGCAAGCCCGCCGACGCCGAAACCAATCTCTTTGAGGAGTTGTCTGGAGGTTATCATTGGGGCTTTCCCTGTTCAAGTTTTTGCCTGCAAATGCAGTTTACAATCGCCTCCATCGCCAAAGGTAAACGCGGTCCCAGCCGGCAAAGCAAATCACTATCCACAATGCAGATTCGCCTCTGCTCAACCGCAGGAATCCCCTTGAAGCGGCTGTAAAATATCTCCGCCGATGCCTTCTGACGCTGCCAATCATCCGAACTGTCAGCCGTTTCAATAATCACATCCGCCCCTGTCAGGAGAAATTGTTCCTCACTTAAAGGCGGATACTGAAACATCACCGACTGGACGGCATTGACTGCTCCGGCTGTCTCGAGCAGTTCTGTAAAATAGGTATTTTTCCCCGCGGCCCGGAGGGGCTGACGCTGCACAACCCAGAGCACTTTGCAGCCGCAGTTCGCTGCCCGCCCGCGGTATGCCTCCAGCCCATCCGCGATTTCTTTTATTAACCGTTCCGCAGATTCCTGAGAACCCGTCGCCCGGCCGATCCGCCGGATTGCTTCATATAACTGCTCAATCGTGTCAATATCCACCTGAAGTGTCTGACAGCCGGCTTTCTCCAGCAGAGCCGCCAAATTGGCCTGCTGAGCAAAGCCAAGCGTAATGACCAGCGAGGGGCGCACAGACAAAACGGCCTCTACATCCGGATTCCAAAAACTGCCGACCTTTTTGTATTGGGCGGCTTGAGGGGGAAAATTGCTGTCCGAACTGACGCCGACAATCTTATCCTGCAGACCCAGGGCAAAAAGAATCTCCGTCAGATTCGGCGCCAGCGACACAATCCGAAGCGAATCCGGCCGGCTTGGAACCGGTGCTTCCCCAAAAAGCCGCCCTCTGCCCGACAGTAAAACGGCCGCCAGCATCAGCCCAATCAGCAGGCCGAAAAAGGACACCCATATTGTGAAAGGATTTCGAGCCATCAAATGCTGTCAAAAACCGGTTCGCTTAAACTGTTTTTCAAGGTCTTTCAAACGAAAGGAAAGTGAGGTGGGCCGGCCGTGCGGACATCGTCCGGGCGTCTGCGTCAGTTTTCGATCGGCCAGCAGCTGCTCGATTTCCGGTACAGAAAGGGGCTGGCCTGCCTTCACAGCCGCTCGACAGGCCGCCCGCTCCAAAACCGTCTGAAGCAGGGTTTCCTCATCCGCCCCGATTGGCTTTTCTGTGAGGACATCGAGCATTTCCTGAATATACTGGGCCGGTTCAGCTCCTTCCAGCAAGACGGGGAAGGAATGAATCGCAATGCTTTTCGGCCCAAACGGACTCCATTCAATGCCGAGTTTTTCGGCCAGCCAGGCAAATTTGTGCAGGGTCTGAAGCTGGGCTTCCGTAACATCTGCAATCACGGGTACTAAAAGCCGCTGGGAGCTCAAGGGTCCTTTTTCTGCGGCCGCCCGCATTTTCTCATAAAGAATCCGCTCATGAAGAGCATGCTGATCAATCACTTCAAAGCCGTCCGCCGTCGGAATCAAAAGATAACTGTTATGAATTTGAAGGTACCCCGCAGGTATAGCAGCATCCCGAAAAGATTCCTCCGGCGATTCACTTGGTTTCTGCGGTGTCCCTTTCGGCATAGCAGCGGAAAAAGGCAGGCGGCGCTGGCTGCTTTCCAAAGCCGAATGCGACTTAAAAAAACCGTCCATCGCTTGATGAATGCGGCTTTCGCGGTCCTTTTGGAGCAATTCTTCCAGCGGGTCTTCCGGGTGGAAGGAAGCCGCCGAAGTCGGCACCGTGCCGGCTGTCGGCAGGTCTGTCGAAAGCAGCTTATCCCGCAGGGCGGAGAGCACCTGCGAATAAATCCAGTTGGCATTTTCAAACCGCACCTCCGTCTTGGTCGGATGTACATTCACATCAAACATCTCCGCGGGTACCTGAAGGAAAAGAAAGGCAACCGGATGCTTGTGGGGTTCGATAAGCCCGCGGTAGGCCTCCTTAAGAGCATGCAAAATGAATTTGTCCCGAATATACCGCCGGTTGAGAAAGATATACTGATAGCTGCTGCTGGTCCGCGCCCGATCGGGTCTTCCAAGCAGAGCACGAAGAGAAAAGGATTTTTCTTTCCGCTCCACCTCAAGCAAATCTTCCGAGACCGCAGAAGGGAACAGTATCCCGATGCGCTCCGCCAGCGACTGTCCTGCCCGCAGGGAATAGACCAGCCGTCCCCCGTGCTCAAGGACCAGTTCCAGTTCCGGATACGCCAGCGCAATCCGGATAAACTGCTCAATAATATGGGTCATCTCCGTATTGGCAGAGCGAAGAAACCGGCGGCGTGCCGGCAATTTGTAGAACAGCCGGCGAACCTCCACCGTCGTTCCGACAGGACCGGCAGCGGGTATCGGCGGATTTTTCTGACCGCAGTCAATCTCGATGCGTCCGGCCTGGAGAGAATCAGCCAGCCGGCTGACCATCTGAAGAGAAGAAACCGCCGCTATGCTCGCCAGCGCCTCCCCGCGGAAGCCCATCGTTGAAATCTTCAGCAAATCTTCATGGGTGCGAATCTTGCTGGTAGCATGCGGCTCGAAGGCCAACGGCATATCTTCAAAGGCAATGCCGCAGCCGTCATCACTAACGCGAATCAGTTCTCGGCCCCCCTCCTCGACCTGGACAACAATTCGGCGGGCTTGGGCATCGATGCTGTTTTCGAGCAGTTCCTTAACAACACTGGCAGGCCGTTCGATGACCTCGCCGGCCGCAATCATATTCACCAGATTGTCATCGAGGACTGCAATTTTGCCCACGGACTTGCTCTCCCATCCTGCAGCCGCCAAGGCCGGTTCACAGCAGCAGGCTTCGTCCGGTCATTTCCTCGGGTTTGGACAGCCCCATCACCTCCAGAAACGTCGGCGCCGCATCTGCCAGCCGGCCGCCGGAGGCCATTTTGCGATGCTTAAAATCTTCGTCAAACACAATCATCGGAACATCGCCGACAGTGTGAGCCGTATGCGGCATATTGTTCTCAAAATCCCACATTTTTTCAAAATTGCCGTGGTCAGCCAGCACCAGGGCACTGCCCCCCTTTTGACGCACCTTCTCCAGAATTCGGCCGACACAGGCATCAACCGTTTCCGCCGCCTTGATTGCCGCCGCCAGCACGCCTGTATGACCAACCATATCGGGATTGGCAAAGTTGCAGATAATCACATCAAACCGGTCTGAGTCCAGTTTCTCCAGAATCACCTCGCAAACCTCATTGGCGCTCATTTCCGGCTTAAGGTCGTAAGTCTTAACTTTCGGACTGGGAACAATCTGCCGCTCTTCACCTTCAAAAGGCGCTTCCCGTCCGCAGTTGAAGAAAAACGTTACATGAGCATACTTTTCCGTCTCTGCACAGCGAAACTGCCTCAGTCCCAGCCGGCTGAAATACTCCCCGGCGATATTAGGCATTTCCCGAATGGGCGGAAAGGCCGCCGGCGCCGGAATGGAGGCATCATACTCCGTCATGCACACATAATGCACCTTCGGGTGAACCTGACGCGGAAAGCCGCTGAAGTCTTCCTCCACAAATGCTCTTGTCAGCTCCCGCGGTCTGTCTCCGCGGAAATTGAAGAAAATCACACTGTCGCCGTCTTCCACCAAAGCAATCGGCTTTCCTTCTTCGTCCACAATATTGATCGGTTTGATGAATTCATCCGTTACATTTGCGGCATAACTTTCCTGCACGGCCGCCACAGCATCGCGGGCTTTCTGCCCATTGCCGAGCGTCAAACATTCATACGCCTCCTGCACACGTTCCCAACGTTTATCGCGGTCCATCGCATAAAACCGGCCCATCACTGAGGCAATCCGGCCAACTCCGATTTCCTTCATTTTGGCTTCAATATCTTTCAGATAGCCGGCTCCGCTGGTCGGCGGTGAATCACGTCCGTCAGTGAAGGCATGCAGATAAACCTCCTGAAGGCCCTCCCGGCGAGCCAGTCTCAGCAGGGCATACACATGCTCCAGCAAAGAATGAACGCCGATATCACTGCACAGCCCGAACAAGTGCAGACGCCGATTTTTCTGTTTGGCCTGCCGAACGGCATTCACAAGCACCTCATTGCGGAAAAAATCCCCCTCCCGAATCGCCAGACTAATCCGCACAGAATCCTGATAAACAATGCGGCCGGCTCCGATATTCTGATGACCTACTTCGCTGTTACCCATCGTCCCCGCCGGCAGCCCAACATCTTCTCCATAGGTTCGGATCAGACAATTCGGATATTCGTTCATCAGCATGGTATCGACGGGCACATGGGCCTGTTTGACGGCATTATAGGCATCTTCGGCAGGGTTGGGATTATACCCCCACCCGTCTCGAATAATCATCACACAGGGCCTTTTCCGCATCTGTATTTTTTTATCTGCCATTTGTTTTTTCCCAAAGATTCGGTTCTTTCTGCACGGCTATTGAAAGAAAGGCATAGTAAGGTCTCAAATTCATTCTGTCAATGATTTTACACCTCAAAGGAGCGGACAGGTCCTTTCGCTTACCGGTGCAAGATAAGGGCTTTTTCCTCTTAAAAACCGCACTTTGCTTCTTAACTGCCTTGCAGAAAACCTCTTAAAAAACGTTTTGACAGGGGTAGGTCATCTGTTATAATCACCGCCGGTTTTTTTCAGCAGACCCAAGAAGTCCGCTGGATGAGGAGACCAACAGGATTGCATTTCCGCCGCAGGCGGACAGGTGAAAGGGGTTTTTATGCTCACAGCAAAGAAGGTTGTCGGGTTTGCCTTTGCAGCAGTTGTTTTATGGGGCTTGTTCAGCAGCAGCGGCTGTCAGATGCCTCCAGTCGAACAGGCCGGTCCCCAGACCCCCGCCCCCAGCCCGGAAGACCTTCTGGCCCAGCAGATTCAGCAGCAGAAAGAGATGGCTGTGGCCCTTTATGTCGATGCCATGATGCTGCTGGAGCTGAATGAACATGCCGAAGCCCTCAAAAAACTGCAAATGGCCGCGGAGCTGGACCCCGAATTTGCATTAGCATTCTCCCTGCAAGGAGATATTTACCAGCAGCTCCAAGACTACCAGAACAGCGCCACCGCCTACGAGAAGGCCACAGAGCTGGACCCCTGGTCATTCAAGGACTTTTTCAACCTCGGCAAAGTCTATGAGGCGCTTAAAGAGTTCGCCAAAGCGGTTCACGCCTATGCTTCGGCCTGCACACTCGACCCCACTCACTATGAAGCCCATTACCGCGCCGCCAAATGCTCCTATCTGCTCGAAGATTACAACCAGGCCCTGGAGTACGCCAAGAAGGCCCAGACCCTCGACCCCCAAAAAGCCGAAGTAGAAATCCTGCTCGGCGACGTGTATGAAATTCAGAAAGATCATCAGCAGGCCATTGATGCCTATCGGCGCGCCCTTGAACTGGAAGGCAACAAAAGCGAGATTATGATTTCGCTGGCTCGAGTGTATCTGCGTTCCGGGCAGTACACAGCCGCCAAGGAACTGCTGGCAGCCGTGCTCGAGATGGAACCGAACAACGCCCTGGCACATCAATACATGGGCTTTGCCCACCTGCGTCTGAAGGAGACGGAGGAGGCCATTGCCAGCTATACAAAAGCCGTCGAAGCCGACCCCAACGATTATATGGCTTATAAATCGCTTGGCGTGGCGTATATGATTCAATACTTTTCCGATCGCAACCCCGCCACCAAAGCCCGCGGACTGGAGGCATGGGGTATCTCCCTTCATCTGAATCCCGACCAGCCCCAGCTGCAGAAATTTTACGAACAGTATCAGTGAGTTTTTTGCGGCCCCGATGAATGCAAAATCTTCTCAGCCGAACGAGTCTTCCGCCGACCGTCAGCGGCGCTTTCAGCCGCTGGACAAAACGGCCTGGTTCCTGTGGGCTTTCATTACCATCGCAGGCACCGCTGCCGACCTCTGGAGCAAACAAGCGGTTTTTAACTGGCTGGGCCCCCCTAACAGCGGCAAAACCTACGACGTTATTCCCGGCTTTTTTCGTCTGGTTTGCTGCCTGAACTCCGGAGCGGCCTTTGGGATTTTCGAGGGGCAGCGCATCTATCTGATTGCTTTTTCCGTCCTGACCCTGCTGGCGGTTGCTGCTGTCTTTGCCATGGGGAAATTTCAGGAACGAATTTACCAGATTGCCGCCGGCTGCCTCACAGCAGGCATTCTTGGAAACTTATATGACCGGCTCTTTAATGACGGCCAGGTGCGGGATTTCCTTGATTTTTATATCGGTTCGTACCATTGGCCTGCCTTCAATATTGCTGATGCACTCCTGTGCACAGCAGGCGGACTGATTTTGGTGGCGGGCTTCACAACTGGAGCTTTTCAAAAACAGAATCCTCCACAAAAATAGGCACCTGCAAACCGCTCGCCAGCGCAATAGCATCGGAGGGGCGGCTGTCCACCTCAATTTCTCTGCCCTGCTGTCGGATGTGAATCCGCGCATAAAATGTATGCTCCCGCAGATCATGGATAACCACTTTCAGGATTTCCCCGCCCATCTGTTTAATCACCCCAGCCAGCAAATCATGGGTAAGGGGACGAGGCATCTGGCAGCCCTTCAGACGCCGATCAATCGCCAGAATCTCAGGCATTCCAATCACGATGGGAAAACTGCGAGGGCCTTCTTTTTCTTTGAGCACAATAATCTGCTGATCCACCGCCTCATTAATCAGAATCTGCGACAATTCGACCGGAATTTCCATAATGACCTCTCTTACATCAGTTCGCGCAGCAGCTGTTCAACCTGCTGAAGCTGCTCGCTAAGTTCTTCGAGTTTTTTCCGGCTCTGCTCGACCACTTCGGGTTTGGCACGGGATAAAAACTGCTCATTGCTCAGTTTGGCCCGAAGCGGCTCGATGCCTTTTTCGAGATATTCCTTCTGCTTCTGCAGACGGGCCTGTTCGGCCTCTATGTCCACAACATCGTGAACAAAGACCTGCAAATCCCCTACAATGGCGGCGGCCGCCCTCTTGGGCTTAGTCAGGGTCGGCCCTACCTGAAGGGTATGAATGCCCGCCAGCTCCCTCAGCAGTGCCGAATCTTCTTCCAGCCGTGCAGACTCCTGAGCCGATGCACAAATCGAAACCGTCAGCAGGCGGGAAGGAGCAATATTGTACTGATTCCGTATCTCCCGAACCGCTCGGATAATATCCTGGACTTTTTCAATTCTTCGCTCAATCTCTTCATTAAGCAGAGAGGGTATCGGTTCCGGCCAGTCGGCAACCATCAGCGAGGGAGCATCGGCTAATTCGGCAATTCCCTTCAGACCTCGGTACGGCGCCGTTTGACGCAGGGCCTGATAAATCCCTTCGGTAATGAAAGGAACAAACGGGTGCAGCAGCCGCAAAGTTTCCTCCAGCACAAAGGCCAGCACATTCTGCGCCGCTGCTCTTCGGCCGGCATCAGCCATTCGCGGCTTGAGCCATTCGAGATACCAATCGCAAAATTCATTCCAGAAAAACCGGTACAGCGCATTGACCGGCTCATTAAATTTGAACTGCTCCAGCTGTCCGCTTACCTCCTGAATCGTTCGTGTCAGCCGCGAGAGAATCCACCGGTCGGTTATATCCAGCTGCTCAATCGGAAGCGCCGCCGGCTCCATCCCATTCAGATTCATCAGCGCAAACCGCGAGGCATTCCACAGTTTGTTGCAGAAATTGCGGCCGATATCAAACTTCGGCGAACTGTTCACTATCCGCCCGTCCGGCAGCTGAAGCTGAATAACCGGCATCCGAATATCCTGCGTCTCCGTCGTCATTTGAGCCAGCGTAAACCGCATTGCATCGGCACCATGGCTGTCAATGATCACCAGCGGGTCGATGCCGTTGCCCAGACTTTTGGACATCTTGCGGCCCTGGCCATCCTGAATCATCGCGTGAATATATACATCATAGAAAGGAATATCACCGGCACAATACTGCCCCATCATCACCATTCGAGAAACCCACAGCGTAATAATCTCGCGAGCAGTGCAGAGCACATCCGTCGGATAGAATGCCTTCAACTCAGCCGTTTCCTCCGGCCAGCCCATTGTACTGAACGGCCACAGGGCCGAACTGAACCAGGTATCCAGCACATCCTCATCACGCACAAACCCCGCCTCTTCCAGCCGCCGTTCCAGCCGCTCGGCCCCCCCCGCCGTACAAACATAATAGCGGGTTTGCCCGCCTTCAGCCGTCCGTTTCTGAACAACCGCCCGTTCCCCATCCAACGGAGGCGGCGGGTTTTCAGATGACCAAACCGGAATGCGATGGCCCCACCAGAGTTGGCGGCTGATTGGCCAGTCGCGCAGGTTTTCCAGCCACGTTTGATAGGTTTTGGCATAGCGTTCGGGGATAAAGCGAAGACGGCTGTCCAGCAGCGGCTTCAGTGCCAGCCCGGCCAGCGAATTGACCGGCACATCCGTCCCCTCGATCAGCCCGCTGCCGAATTTCTCCGCCAGCCGCTCCATCGGCTTTTTGACCGCAATATACCATTGGTCTGACAGATACGGCTCAATGGGCACATGGCTGCGATAGCTGTGACCGACTTGATGAACATAATCCCGCACATCTTCCAGCAGCCCTTCCTGGCGAAACCACTCGACAATTGCCTCCCGCGCTTCAAACCGATCCAGCCCAAGCAGATTTTCCACATCCGGATTGCGGATTTGCTCCCAATCCGTCCAGCCGTATTTTTCACTGATGGTTCCATCCGGGGCCATGACGTTGATGACGGGGAGGTTGTGCCGGCAGCCGATTTCCCAGTCGTCCGGATCGTGAGCAGGAGTAACCTTCAGAAAACCGGTTGAATAGCGGGCTTTTTCGTCCTCACTGTTAGGATCGGGCAGCACAACATGTTCATCAGCCACAATTGGAATCAGCCGTCCTACAATCGGCAGACGAACCCATTTGCCGACCAGCGCGGAAGCCCGCGGATCGGCAGGATTGATCGCCACCGCTGTATCGCCGAGCATTGTTTCCGGCCGGGTCGTTGCAACGGTAATCGTCCGCAGAACCTGCCCGCCAACCTTTACCGGCTCGGCCAGCGGATATTTTAAATACCAGAAATGCCCCTGGACTGTTTCATATTCAACCTCGTCATCAGCCAGTACAGTCTGGGTGGCCGGGTCCCAGTTGACCAGCCGCTTGCCCCGATAAATCAGCCCATCCTGAAACAGAAGGAAAAAAGTCATACGAACAGCCCGGGCGCAGACCTCGTCCATCGTAAACCGTGTCCGCTCCCAGTCGCACGAACAGCCCATTTTTTTCAATTGGGCAAGAATGCGCGCCTCATATTCGTCCTTCCAGGCCTGGACATGGGCAACAAATTCCTCCCGCGAAAAATCCTTGCGCCGCTTGCCCTGTTCAGCCAGAAGGCGTTTTTCAACCACTGTCTGCGTAGCAATGCCGGCATGGTCGGTTCCCGGCATCCACAAGGTCGTAAACCCCTGCATCCGCCGCCAGCGAATCAGAATATCCTGGAGTGTATTGTTAAGGGCATGCCCCAGATGCAGAGCGGCCGTCACATTCGGCGGCGGGATTACAATCGTATAGGTTCTTGAGGGATTGGCAGCGGGGGCTTCGGCATGCCAGTAGCGTCCCTGCTCCCACAGTTTTTCAACCTCCTGCTCAACCGTTTTCGGGTCATAAATCTTCGCAATTTCGTCCGTCATTTCAATCCTTCATCCCGCTGTCAGTCTTCTGAACAGAAAAACGTCCCGGGCCGCAGCAAATCGACCCGGGACGTTTATTGTATCACAGTCCAAATTCCTGTAAAGCCGTTTCAGATTGTCTGTTAATCCAGTTTCAGACTCATCAGAAACTCCGCATTGGTTCGAAACTTAGCCAGGCGGGTCTTGAGCAGTTCGACGGCCTCCACCATCCCCATCTCGCTGAGCACCTTCCGCAGCCGATAGACCAGTTCCAGCTCCCGCGGGTCCAGCAGGAGTTCTTCACGCCGGGTGCCGCTCTTACTGATGTCAATCGCGGGGAACGTCCGCCGCTCCACCAGTTTGCGGTCCAGATGAAGTTCCATATTGCCGGTGGCCTTGAACTCTTCGAAAATCACTTCGTCCATCTTGGAGCCGGTATCAATCAGAGCTGTGGCGATAATCGTCAGAGAGCCGCCGTTTTCGATATTGCGGGCAGCTCCGAAAAACCGCTTGGGCATCTGCATTGCATTGGCATCCACACCGCCGGTCAGAATCTTGCCCGAATGAGGCATTTCCGTATTGTACGCACGGGCCAGACGGGTGATTGAATCCAGCAGAATCACCACATCTTCGCCGTACTCAACCATTCGCTTGGCCTTTTCGATAACCATCTCGGCCACCTGACAGTGCCGCGAGGCCGGCTCATCAAATGTCGAGCTGATTACTTCCACATCCTTGGCGACCTTGCGCTGCATATCTGTCACTTCTTCCGGACGCTCATCAATCAGCAGCACAATCATCCGCACCTCGGGATGATTAACGCTGATAGCATTAGCAATCTTCTGCAGCAGAACCGTCTTGCCTGTGCGAGGCGGAGCCACCAGCAGACCGCGCTGGCCTTTGCCGATAGGCGTAATCAAATCCATAATCCGCATGCTCATCTCATCCGGCGTCGTCTCCAGCACCAGCCGCTCTTCGGCATGCAGCGGAGTCAGGTCACGGAAAACAATCTTTTCAGCCAACTTATCCGGCGGCTGATAGTTGATCGCCTCGACCCGAAGCAGAGCAAAATATTTCTCGCTTTCCTTCGGCGGGCGAATCTGGCCGGAAACAATATTGCCGCTCCGAAGCCCGAATCGCCGAATCTGAGACGGCGAAACATACACATCATCCGGCGAGGCCAGATAGTTATATTTCGGACTCCGCAGAAATCCGAACCCATCCGGCAGAATCTCCAGCACGCCTTCCCCGTACATCAAACCATTCTGCTGAATCCGCTGTTTAAGAATCCGGAATATCAGTTCCTGCTTGGTCAGCCCCATATAATCAGCCACACCTTCTTCTTTGGCAATCCGGTGAAGCTGGCTGGCATCCAGGTTTTGCAAATCTGCGATATGCAGATCGCCTTTTTTGATACGTTCGTATTTCTCGTGAATCGACTCTTCCTTAACCGGCTGAGCCGCAACGACCGCCGTCTCGCCTTCGGGCTGCTGAATCGCGGTTTGCGAAACCGAAGCAGCCCCCGCAGAAGGACCCGGCTGCTCAGCTACAGCCGCTGCGGCCGTTTCGGCCTGGGCAGCCGTACCCTCCGAGTTCTCCTGCTGACTTGTCATCTCCGGCCCGCTTTCGGCAGAGATTTCAGATTTCTTCTTTCGGCCTCTTTTCTTTTCAGTTTGTTTCGTGGTTGTCTTTGCCATTCGTTCTTCCTTTTTATGGTCTATGGATTCCATACAGAAAACAGATTTATACAACAAGTAAGGGTATTCCTGAAGGTTGTTCAGTAGTATTCTGCACCTTTTTCGAGAGGTCCGGCTCCTTCTTATTTCGGGGGTGCAGGCAGTTAAGATTCGCCTTCTCCTGTTTAGAGTTGATTCTTTTTCAAATTTTGTTCGCCTTTGAAACCTTTCCAACCTTAGATTTGTTCCGGTCGCTTAACGAAAAACCAATGATGATCGGAACCCTTTAATGTCGATTGCCGACCTAAATCGTAGACAATCTCCCCTGGTCCCGTATAGCAGAAAAGACTTTCTCGACTTGTTCAAACAATTCGGATTCTTCTGAATTGTTATCGAGTATATATTGAGCCATTTTCTTCTTTTTGTCCAGAGAAATCTGGAAATTTTCTCGTTTTTTTTGTTCGCCGCCGTCTCCCTGCCCTCTTTGACGAATCCGCTGCAGCCGCAGTTCTTCCGGACAGTCAACAAAAACCAGCACATCACATCGTTTATCCCAACCCACTTCCGCCAGCAAAGGCATATCAATAACAACCGGCTTTCCTTCCTGCTGATACCGGCGGAGCAGTTCCTCGCAGCGGCCCAGCACAAGCGGATGAACAATCTGGTTCAGCATTTCCAGCTTCTCTTTCGAGCTGAAAACCATTTCAGCCAGCTTTTTTCGATCAACCTGCCCATCCGCTCCGAGCACACCCGGGCCGAACCGTTCGGCAATTTCCCTGATTACAGCCGGTTCACGGAGAACCTGGTGAGCAATCGCATCAGCATCAATAACCGCACAACCCAGCCGCGCAAAACATCGAGCCGCCGTACTTTTGCCTGAACCAATACCCCCAAGCAGTCCAATAACGGGGAAACCACCTTTCATTGGCTTAAAAATAGCGGCTCCCCTCTGTTTTGTCAAGCCGCCCTGCCGCACACGATTCACTTTTCCACAAGAATCGGCAAGATTGCGCCCGGCAGGACTCGAACCTGCGACCTTCGGTTTAGGAAACCGATGCTCTATCCTGCTGAGCTACGAGCGCGGAGAACCATTATGATTATCAAGTTCTTCCTTTTTTGCTTCAAGAAAAAAAGGGGCTTACTTCCCTATCCTCTCTTTTACGGACAAAAACCACTGTTTTTAAGAAAAAAACATTTTTTAGGTCAGATTTTCCATACAAATTCGAAGAATTTAATAGAGATAGGGTGTTTTTTGAGTTCGAAAATAGTACAATAAATAAAACTTTGGGTTTGATGCGATATATGGACAATAAAGAGCCAAAAAGCGCACAATTCTTCCGCTACTACAATGGAGCCCAGAAAAGGCTTTACGCCTACCTGTTAATGATGGTTCACAATCACAGCGATGCCGAAGACCTCCTCCAGGAAACCGCCAGCGCTCTTTGGGAACAATACGAGCAGTTCGACCCCGGCAGAAACTTCGCCGCATGGGCCATCGGAATCGCCCGCAACAAAGCAATCGACTTTTTAAGACAGAAACGAACCACACGGCCGATGTTCAGCGATTCCTTCTACGAAAAAATGTCCACCCTCGCCGAAGAAGAATCGCAAAATGTGGATCGCCGGCTGCTGGCACTTCGAACATGTATCAAACAGCTCTCGGCTGACAACCAGCGGCTGCTTCGGCTTCGGTTCGAAGAGGGGATTCCCATCAAAAAACTTTCTCAGAACTCCCCCTACTCCCCGCAGGCACTTTACAAAAAAATCTCGCGCATTTACAGCAGTCTTTATAATTGCATTCATCGAATCTTGCTTCATGGAGAGCAGGCATGAATCTCCAGGAACAGAACCTGCTGAATGAGCAGATGTTTCGGCTGCTGGACAACAGCCTGACCAGCCCCGAGCTTGAACAGCTCAATCATCGGCTGACCACAGATCCGCAGGCACAGATGTACTATTGCCGATTCATGGAAGACATCAGCGTTCTGACCCTGCGAGGCATAGCAGACGTTGAAGAGAGTCCGATGGAGCGGGAAGACATCCTCGGAGAGCATTTCTGGAGGCAAATGATTGAAGAGGAAAAGAATGCTCCGGCCCTGGAGCAGTTTGAGATTGAAGAGAAACCGCTCCAGCGCTCCCCTGTCCCTGTGTCTGTACCGAAACCAGCCCTTCGACCGCAAAGCCGGCTCTCGCTGGCGGCCGCGATGGTTTCTGCCGCCGCTTTGATTTTTATCCTTGTGCTGGTACACCTGATGCCGGCCCCTCCGCCTGAAGCAGCCACCCTCTACGACAGTCTGAACGCGGAATGGTCCTGCCGTCTGCCGCTGGAGCCGGGCACCCGAATCCCCTGCCAAGCCGAGCCCATTCTGCTCAAACACGGCATTATCAAACTGCTGACAGACGAAAATGTTGAGATTGTGCTCGAAGGCCCCACAGAATTCAATTTCGATACCTATTCTGCTCTTTCAATGCGGCACGGCAAACTCTTTGCCCGTGTATCCCCCCAGGGGCTGGGCTTTTCCGTCAACACCCCCCATTCCAAAATCATCGACCTGGGCACTGAATTTGGTGTTCTCTGCCATCCCAACGGCGACGCGGAAGTGCTCGTTTATAAAGGAAAAACCAATCTGGTAGTCGGCCAGAAAAACGGCAGCAAAACCTCCCAAATTCTCACTTCCGGCAGTGCCCGCAAAGTCTATTCAGAAGATTCGGCTATCAAAGAAATTCGCCTGGACCCCGCTGCCTTGGTGCGGGCTGTTTGCTCGAAAACCAACCTTATCTGGAAAGGTCAGCCCCTTTGTCTGGCAGACCTTGTCGGCGGCGGCAGCGGCTTCGGCTCCGGCCAGCTCTATGCAGGCATCGACCCCGCCACAGGACAGGTGCTCACCCAACTGCACGACGGCAGCATCCACACCGGCACAGACTCGTATCGCTCCGTCCCGCAGAATCAATTTGTAGATGGTGTTTTTGTGCCGGGGATACTTCCCGACAAAACCGTCATCAGTTCAACCGGTCTTCAGACCGACGCATTTGCGAAAACATCGGGCACATACTGGGGCTATCTTTTCAACGGCGCTTTTCACCAGGGCATTACATCGCCGCGCCACGAACTGCGGCTGGACGGAGTGCTTTGCGGAACCCCCGAAAACCCGGCGCTCACCATCCACTCCAACCTCGGTATCACCTTCGACCTGGATAGAATCCGGGCCAGCATCCCCGGACTGCGAATCCGTGCCTTTGAAGCCGCGGCAGGAGTTTCTCAAACAGTTCCCGAATCATTAGAAAGAGAGAAAAATCGTTCATTTGATGATTTTCCCGAGGTTAAAAAAGTATTTGACAACGGCTTTTCAAAAGTCGAGTTCTGGGCGTTCGTAGACGGCAAGCTCGTTTATCACCAGGAGCGAACCAGCACCCAGGAGGGCTGCTCGATTCGAATCCCCCTGGCTCAAACAGACCGGTTCTTGACTTTGGCAGTTACCGAGTCGGACGATACAATTGCTTATGACTGGGCCTTGTTTGCCCATCCTCAACTAATTCTTGAATCAGCAGGAGAACTATAAGGAGATTTTTTATGGAAAAAACATGTGCAAAGAAACTGTCTGTCCTGCCCTTTCGGAAAGGATTCACCCTCATTGAGCTGCTGGTTGTGATTGCCATCATTGCCCTTCTGCTGTCCATTCTTCTCCCCTCTCTTCGGGCTGCGAAGGAACTGGCCAGCGGCTCAGTGTGCCTGTCCAATCTGAAGAACCTTGGCACCGCCTGGCTCACCTACGCCAACGAGAACGATGGGTATTTGGTCGGCGGCTCCAACTATTACAACGGCTCTCGCCCCACTCCCTATCGCTGGGTGGAGGTACCTCTTCGAAAGGATACGGACAATCCGGAAACTACTTCACCGGCCACAGAAGCGGAATATTCCATAACCACCCGCAAAAACGGCATTCGTGCCGGAAAACTCTTTCCCTATGTCGGGGTAGAAGATGTTTATCATTGTCCGGGTGACAAAAACGTTGCCAAATATGCTGAACCAAAAGCCGTTTTCCGCAGTTATGCGATTACCGGCCTGATGAACGGCGAAGATTTTGTCAGCCGTGTCTCGGGTCTCTATTCTCCGATTGCCACCTATCGCACCGCGGTCGTTACCCCTTCCGGCATAACCAAACAGCTCTTTGTCGCTGAGAAACTGACTCAAATTACTGCTCCATCTAATAAACATGTCTTTGTCGAAGAAGATGTAGTCCCCAAAGGACAATATGTCAATGCAGGCGGGTTTGTTTTGCTGAACGGTTCCTCCTATACATGGTGGGATGTACCGGCTTATTTCCACAACAATACCAGTACCATCGGCTTTTCAGACGGACATGCCGAACGGCATCGCTGGGCGGATTCCGATACAATTAACCTGGCCAAAAATGGAGTGCCGGACCCGCGACCGCTGGAAAATGAAGACCTGCATTGGATGGTTCGCGGGTATCTTCCCAAGTAAAGAAAGAATGAATGAACCGGTCCGGCGTGCAGAGATACCGGCCGACCGGCAAGTTGGAACGGATGAGGTGGATGAAAGATTTCTTTACAGCGTTTCTCGCCATTTTATGGGGAGCCGCTTTCTGCTGGGCTGACGAAGGCATCTCCAGACCCCACACGTGCCTGACGTGTCTGGAATCGGACTTAACCAGCGATTGCCGCATTGATCTGGCCGATTTTGCGCAGATGGCTTCCAGCTGGCTTCAGACCAAAAACCTCAGCAATTTGAGTGCGATGGCATCTCAGTGGCTCTCGGCCGTGCCGACCGTCGGAGCGCAGCCGCCTTATCGGGAATATGAAGCAGAACAGGCAAACTCAAGTGGAATCCTCATCGGACCCAACCGAACCTATCTGACTCCGGCCTCGGAAGCAAGCGACCGACAAGCCGTAAAACTTGTCAATGTCGGCCATTATGTCGAATTTACACTCCTGGAACCGGCCAATGCGATGGTCCTCCGTTTCAGCATCCCCGATTCTGCAGACGGCAAGGGCGAACAGCACACCCTCAGTGTCTATATCAACGGCATCCACAGTTGCAATATCATGCTAACCTCTGCTTACAGCTGGGTGTATGGTGCCTATCCTTATACAAACAATCCGGCAGACGGCAGCGGCCACCACTTTTATGATGAAGCAGCCGTTCTGCTTGGCCAAACCTTGCCGGCAGGAACCCGCATTCGTCTTCAAAAAGACAGCACAGACACAGCCCAGTACTACCGGATTGATTTGGCGGATTTTGAGCTGGTTCCCGCACCGCTGAGCCGACCGGCGGACTTCCTTTGTTTAACCGATTTTGGAGCCGCCGCAGATGACTCCATCGATGACACCGAAGCCATGAAAAGCGCCGTCCTGGCAGCCCAAACCCAAGGCAAAGGATTATGGATACCGCCGGGGCGTTTTCTCATCACCGCTCGAGTGAACCTGGAAAACATAACCCTTCGCGGTGCCGGCTGCTGGTATTCCGTTCTCGAAGGGCTCGGCTGCCGCCTCTACGGACGCGGCGGCACCATCATCCTGTCTGATTTCAAAATCGACGGCTTGAGCACCTATCGAACCGTCGGAGAGCGCACAGGTATTGAAGGTCAATTCGGCCCCGGCTCCCGCATAGAAAAGGTCTGGGTGGAGCATACCGAAGCCGGAATCTGGATCAGCGGCCCAACCGAGGGCCTCTTGATTACCGGCTGCCGTATCCGAAACACCTTTGCCGATGGACTGAATCTTGCCTACGGTGTCAGCAGCACGACCGCAGAGCACTGTTCTATCCGCAACATCGGCGATGACGGCATGGCAATGTGGTCTTATACAGAATGGGGGCCCGGCCCCAATCAGAACAATCTCTTTCGCTGCAACACCATTCAGATGCCTTTGCTGGCCAATGGAATCGGGCTTTACGGGGGCAGCAGCAATTCCATCGTCGGCTGCTGGATCCGCGATACAGTTGTCAACGGCGCCGGCATTCAGATCGCCAACCGTTTTTCTTCTTATCCGTTTGCCGGAACCACAACAATCCAAAACAATCGGCTGGAGCGAACAGGCAGCCGCAGCATCGACTACGAATTGAATGCAGGGGCTCTATGGCTGTTCCCCGCAGACGGAGACATGACCGCCCCGGTTGCCGTTCTTTCAAACGTGCTGGCGGACAGTACCTATCAGGGAATCCTGCTTGGGGGTCCGCTAAGTACAAGGAAAATTACAGCAAGCCGTTTTCAGGCACTTGCCATTCAAACCGCTGGAACATACGGAATAGAAATTAACGTCAAAGGCAGCGGCTATTTTGAGGCCGTCCAGGTTCAGGATGCCCAAGCCGGCGGGCTTCTATTAAATAATCCGGATTATCAAATCACAGTGGGACCTGGTAACAGCGGATGGTGAAGAAAAAACTCACGAGCAGAATTGAAATCCATAATTCCGCAAAGACAGGAAAGGGATGAGAACAATTTATTGGAAAGGGTAACATTATGATGAAAAAAGGAATCTTTCTTTTCATTGTTTCAGCAGCCGCACTTTTGAGCAGTCAGGCCTTGGCACTCACACCGCCGCTGGACGGCATTTTAAACGAATGGACGGGGCCGGGGGTTGCTGACCTTGGGACTCAGCCGGGGATAGGAGGCACTGGTACCTATCGATTGCTGGCAACATGGGACAGCACAAATCTTTATTTGGCAGTGGACCGCAAAACAACCGGACGCTATCTGGGAGATACTGAACAGACGAATGATTCATTTTTTGTGGCAATCGATATTGACGGTCTGCCCAACAGCGGAGGCAATAAGGACGGCTACGGCATTCTGTCATTTGCAGGCCCGATGCTTCCAGACCTGATTTACTGCTATGCCGGCGGCGAAGGGTGGTATGAAACCTGCTCCTGGAACGGAAGCGACTGGGGTTGGAACGGATGGATCAGCGCCGGAACCTACTACGGCTGGAGTGCATTAAATCCGAACGATGAATTTTCTATCCCCCTTGCATCTATCGGGGGCTCTCCCCATGTGCAAATCTGGGCATGGATGACCCGCGAAGGGGTCTATGATTATGTGGACGCCTCCTGGCCGGCCGGTTATACAGGATACGGTGTTGTTTTTGAGGACGGCATTATCATCCGGGAAAATATTCACCGTCTCGCCTCCAATCCAACACCAAAAAATGGGCAGATAGATGTGCCAATCAGCAATCTAATTCTTTCCTGGAGCATCCCTGTTGACCCTAATGGAATGCCCGATCCGAATTTAGCCGCCTTTGACGTTTACCTCAATACAGGGGCAGATCCCAACCTGGTCTTTCAGGGAACAGTAACCACCTGGGACAGCCAGACCTTGCGAGCTTCCTATCCTTTCATCGGGGCTCACAAAGACACCACCTATTACTGGCGGGTGGATACAATCCTTGACACCGGTGAAGTTGTCGAAGGCAATACGTGGAGATTCTCAACAGAGCTGAGCTCTGCGAAAATCACCAGACAGCCCTCTTACCAAGTTGTCGAGGCCGGCAGTACCGCCGAGTTCTCGGTAGCCGTCAGTTCCCCTTCACCGGAAACATACCAATGGTATCGGGCAGTAGAAGGCGGCTCGGATATTGCCCTGGCAGACAGCGCCAAGTATTCCGGTACAACGTCAGATACCTTAATCATTACTGATGTACAACTCTCAGACGAAGGCGGCTATTACTGCATCATCAACAATGAATCCGGAATCCCGACGACTTCGGCAATCGGCCTTCTGGGAGTCAAACGGCGGATCGCTTACTGGCCGTTCGAAGGCAATAATCCCGACAGCATTGTCCCCGGCAGTCCAACTTCGCTCCTGTACGGCGACCCTGCCTTCACCTCCGACGGAATTGTCGGCGATGCGATGGAGTTTGATGCGGATACAGATGCCCAGGACCTTTTGTACACCGATCCGGAAAAGGTTTCCTATTTTGACATCTGCAATCACTCGATGACCGTCGCCTGCTGGATTAAAGCCCCTTCTGCCGCCACCTGGGGTCCGATGGTCGCCCGCAACGGCGAGTCTGGTGAGGGCTGGCAGCTGCGTCACAGCGGCTTTACGCTGGATCGAATCTGCTTTACTACCCGCGGAACAGGCAACGACGAAGGAACCCCCAGCAACCGCACGGTCTATGACGGCCAATGGCACTGGGCTGTCGGAACGTTTGATGGAACCACCAAGAAAGTCTATATTGACGGGATTTTGAGCCGGCTGTACAACCAGGATACCGGGCAGGTCGCTCAGGAATATGACGCTGTTTCAGGACAAATCAGCCCCACTCTTTCGCCGGTTTCTCTTGCCGGCCGTGTCCGCGGCGATGCACTCAATGGTCTGATTTTCGAAGATGTGACAGCTTGTATTCTTGACGAAGTAGAAATCTACAACTACGCCCTCGACTCTCAGACCATCGCCCAAAAATATGCCAATACCACTCAAACGAAAGTCTGTCCGAATCCTTCTCTCTTCCCTTCGGATATAAACAAAGACTGCCGAATTGACCTGGAGGATTTGGCCATGCTGGCCGCTGAATGGCTGCTGGACGCCATTGTCTATCCGCTCAGCTAAAAAGACGGTACAGGATTGTCCGTTTCCTAAAGGAAGCGGACAATCCTTCAAATAAAAAGAAACATTTTTTGAGAGGACGGGAAAATGAACAAAAGAAACATGATTGGATTGCTTTGCCTGCTGGCAGCCGCCGGGCAGACATGGGCACTAACAGCTTCGCTGGATGGGGTGCTCGACGAATGGACAGGCAGCGGTGTACTAAACTTAGGAACGCAGCCGGGCATCGAAATGGGAAGTTATACTTTGTTGGCCGGCTGGGATGCGGACAATCTTTATATCGCTGTGAATCGCAATTCCACCGACCGCTACCTCGGTGACAACTACTGGACAGACGACTCGTTTTTCCTGGCGATCGATATTGACGGTCTGCCCAACAGCGGAAGCAATAAGGACGGCTACGGCATTCTGTCATTTGCAGGCCCGATGCTTCCCGACCTGATTTACTGCTATGCCGGCGGTTCCGGGTGGTATGAAACCTGCTCCTGGAACGGAAGCGGCTGGAATTGGAACGGATGGACCAACGCCGGAACCTACTACGGCTGGAATGAATCAAATCCGGATGATGAAATGACCATTCCCCTGTCCGCCATTGGCGGCTCCCCTCAGGTAATGGTTTGGGGCTGGATGACTCGCGAAGGGGTCTATGATTATGTGGACGCCTCCTGGCCGGGCGGCTATACAGGACTCGGAGTCGTTTTGGGGGACGGCATTTTAATTCCCGAACCAATTACAGCAGCTCTGCTTGGGCTCGGCGGACTGGTGCTGGCAATCCGCAAAAAAGCATAAGCCGTTTCTGCTGTTAAGAAAAACTCATCGCCCTCCCGGTTCAAAGCCGGGAGGGGCGATGAACCCAATTTAAAACATGCTGGCGGTTTCTAATCGGAAGGGCTTGTTCATGCTCCGCCAATCTTGGTATACGCTGCTCCTGTTTTTACCAGCGGCCTTATTCGCGGTCGTTCCGTCCGCCCGCCCGGGGATGGGAGCCATTCCCTACACGGGAGGCACCACCTTCCGCGTCTGGGCGCCGCACGCCGCCGCTGTTTCTGTCGCCGGCGCCTTCAACAGCTGGAGCACAACAGCCAACCCTCTGGCCGCCGAAGGCAGCGGCATCTGGTCTGCCGATATACCAGGGGCCTCACTGTACCAGCAATACAAGTATGTCATCACCAACAACGGCACTCATTGGAAAATCGACCCGCGGGCGAGGGACGTCGTCAGTTCAGCCGGCAACGGCATCATCGTAAGCACCGCCTATACCTGGAGCCCGTTTACCCCGCCGCCCTGGAACGAGATGATCCTCTATGAAATGCACATCGGAACCTTTTACGACTCGAACCCTTCCGACGACAGTCCCGGCACATGGCAAACAGCTGTCGAAAAACTGGACCATCTCCAATCGCTCGGCATTAACGCTGTCGAGATTATGCCGATTGCTGAGTTTCCCACAGATTTTTCGCTCGGCTACAATCCGTCCAATCTTTATGCCCCCGAAAGCGCCTATGGAACACCAGCCCAAATGCGGCAGTTTATCGATGCCTGCCACCAGCGGGGCATCGCCGTTATTTTGGATGTGGTTTATAACCACCTCGGCCCCAATGACCTGGACTATTCCTTATGGAAATTTGACGGCTATAGTGCCTTCGATTACACAGGGGGCATCTATTTTTATGAAAATGATTATCGCTATACGCCCTGGGGCGATACCCGCCCCAATTTTTCCAGCGGTCCGGTGCGGTCTTTCATCCGCGACAATGTAATGTACTGGCTTACGGAACACAACATGGACGGCATCCGGATGGACGGAACCGCTTATATTCGGGAGGTGGATATCGGCGGGCCCGAAATCCCCGAGGGCTGGTCGCTGATGCAATGGATTAACAACGAAATCGACGCCGCCTTCCCCGAAAAAATCTCCATTGCTGAAGATATGCGCGACAACGAGTGGCTCACCAAGCCCACCGGCGCCGGCGGAGCCGGGTTCGATTCTCAGTGGGACGCTGCCTTTCATCACAAAATCACATCAGCCCTGGCCACACCTGACGATGAGTATCGCAATATGGGAGATGTCCGCGATGCCATTGTGCACCTTTACAACGGCTGGGACAGCCAGCGGGTTATCTATACCGAAAGTCACGACGAGGCGGGCGCCGCCAGCGGAAAGTGCCGTCTGCCTTCGCAAATCTGGTGGGAGAAGCCGACCAGCTATTATTCCAAGAAACGCTCGACCCTCGGGGCCGGCCTCGTGTTTACCAGTCCCGGCATTCCAATGCTCTTTATGGGACAGGAATTTCTCGAAACCGGCGCCTGGCACGACAGAACCCCGCTGAACTGGACCAACAGCACAACCTTCGCAGGCATCAAACAGCTCTACACGGATTTAATCGCCCTGCGGCGCAATAAAGCCGGACTCACCCGCGGTCTTCCGGCCAAAAATGTCAACGTCTTTCACGTCAACCATACCAGCAAGGTTATCGCCTTTCATCGCTGGTGGAACGGCGGACCAGGGGACGATGTGATTGTTGTCGCCAATTTTTCCTATCAGGGCCTTTCAAACTACAATATCGGCATGCCCCGCCCAGGCCGATGGCGGCTCCGTTTCAACAGCGACTGGAACGGCTACGACGAAAGCTTCACGAACTGGAACACAGCCGACGTCAGCGCCGTCCCAGGCCCCCAAGACAACCTGGCCTATAATGCAAACATCAGTATCGGACCTTATTCTCTTGTCATCTTCTCCCAGGGAACAACCCCAGACCTCAACAGCAGCGGCAGCGCAGATTTCGACGACTTTGCCCTGTTTGCCCCCTGGTGGCAGCAGACTTGCGACTCGTGGGACGCCTGCGGCGGCGCTGATTTTAACCTGAGCGGCCGCGTGGACCTCGATGATTTATCAATCTTTGTTCAACACTGGATAAGTCAGCAAAACCTTTAAAAAGCCGGGGGAAGACGGCTGCCTTTTCATTCAAGCCAGTCCCTGAAAAGCAGAAAGGATGGAACCAATGAAACAAAAATGCTTTTTTCTGATTCATTTCCTTTTTCTGTTTTCAACCGCCTTCCCCCAACTGCTCTGGGAGGAGCCATTCCCCTCAACCGCCCTTCTGGAGCCGTCAGACCAGGCCCAGGTTCTCGACGGCAGTCTGGATTTTCACTTTCACCGGGAAAGCGGCGGCCGACTTCGTCTTCGGGACTGCAATCACGGACTGATTTATCCGGCAGATTTTCTCCGCCAAAAAGAGACCGCTCCTATCGATACCCTCTACATAAGTTTCCTGCTCCGCAGTCTCAACGACAGCAGTAAAGACAAATACGCAGGGCTTTTTCTGTATCAGGATGACAAGGAAATCTTCGGGGTCGGCAATGACTACGCTTCGGACAAGTTCAGTTTCTGGAGTTCGGATGGACGCGGCATCCCCATCGGGCAGGTTCCCACCCAGGTTGATAAAAACATTCACAAAATCGTAATCCGAATCAGGCAAAACCCGGACGGACCGGAACACATCCGAATCTGGCTCGACCCCATCTGCCCCCGCCCGCAGCATCGCCAGCCCGCTCACATCATCACCGATTATGAACAGGGGTTATCTTTTAACCAACTCCGCCTCCGCACAGGAGATCGGGATAATACCTGGGAGTTTGATGAACTCCGAATTGGAACCGATTGGGAATCCGTTACCCAGCCCGACACCGCGCCGGGAGAGTATCTGGGCACAATCCTGAAAACAGCCGCCGAGCCGGGCAAAGCAGAAATGGTCGGCGAGCGAACAGCACGATTTTGGCCGGCTGGAGCCGATGAATCAAAGGCGCTGCCGTCCTTCGCGATCGAAAAGCCCCGCACACCAACCGGCCCAGTCCCGGATTCTTGGAAACTGAAACCCAGGTTTTCAAAAGAAAAAGAACGCAAGCACGTCATCCTCGAAGTGCCGGCGGAAACAGACCTTTACGGCACCGGCGAGGTCACCGGCGGCCTGCTTCGAAATGGTTATACAATCATCCTCTACAACAAAGACAATTACGGGTACGGCAAACCGGACCAGCTCTATCAGTCTCATCCCTGGGTATTAGGCCTTCGGGAGGACGGCTCGGCCTTTGGTGTGATTTTCGACACACCCTGGCAGGCCCAGCTCGACCTGAAGACAGCCATTGTTTTTTCAACGCCTCTCCAGGCCCCGGACTTCCCCGTCTACGTTTTTGAAGGGGCTGGTCCGCAGGAAGTGATGATTCAACTGGGGGAACTAACCGGCCGAATGCCGATGCCGCCCCGCTGGGCATTGGGCTATCACCAATGCCGCTATTCCTATTATCCGGATGCCCGCGTCCGGGAAATTGCCGACACATTCCGGGCCAAGCAGATTCCCTGTGATGTAATCTGGCTGGATATCGATTACATGAATGGATTCCGGATTTTCACCTTTGATCCTGCCCGTTTCCCCGACCCGAAAGGACTGAATACCTATCTTCATTCGCTCGGATTTAAAAGCATTTGGATGATTGACCCGGGCGTCAAATACGAGCCGGGCTATTTTGTGTACGACAGCGGAACCAAAGAAGATGTATGGGTACTTGACCCCGCCGGCAAACCCTTTATCGGGCCGGTCTGGCCCGGCGATTGCGTCTTTCCCGACTTTACAATGCCCAGAACACGCCGCTGGTGGGCCCAACTCTATCAGGACTTTTTAGCAAAGGGAATCGACGGGATATGGAATGATATGAATGAGCCGGCGGTCTTCAATGCTCTCGGAACCATGCCGCCCGATTGTTTCCACCGCGGCGGCGATAACCTGCCGGCCGGACCCCATATCCAGTATCACAATGTCTATGGGCTCCTCATGGTCAAGTCCTCTCGAGAAGGAATCTTGCAGGCCCGGCCGAACAGGCGTCCCTTTATCCTTTCGCGGGCAAATTTCCTCGGCGGGCATCGCTATGCCGCCACCTGGACCGGCGACAACAAAGCCGTCTGGGAACACTTGAAATGGTCTATTCCGATGTCCCTGAACCTCGGACTTTCAGGCCAGCCCTTTAACGGGCCGGATATCGGCGGATTTGACGGCAATGCAGCACCTGACTTGTGGGCTCACTGGATTTCAGTCGGCGCCTTTTATCCCTTCAGCCGGGCCCATACAACCAAAGAGTCCGACGCTCAGGAGCCGTGGGCCTTCGGTCCTGAAACCGAAAAGGCCGCACGTATCGCCCTTCAAAGACGCTATCGGCTTCTTCCTTATCTTTATACGCTGTTTCGCCAGAGCCATCTGACCGGCCTGCCGGTGATGAGACCTGTACTCTTTGCCGAGCCGAAAGATTTGTCGCTTCGGATGGAAGAGCAGGCCTTTTTACTCGGAGAAGACCTGCTGATAATCCCCCGCTGGGCTGTCAACCCTTCCTTGCCCTCAGGCATCTGGCGAAAGATTGCTTTCACACCAGAAGAAGCCGGCGACCCTTACCAATGCGAACTGAAACTTCGCGGCGGGGCAATTCTGCCGCTGGGAAAAATCACACAAAATACGGAAGAAAACTCGCTGGATGAATTAACCCTTTTGGTTTGCCTGGATAAAAACGGAACGGCTCGCGGAACACTGTATGAAGATGGCGGCGACGGTTATGAATACGAAAGCGGAGATTATCTGCTCACCGAATACACCGCTCGGCAGGACGGCAGAACCGTCTCTATTCAAATCAGCCGGCAGGAAGGCCGAAGACCTCGTCCTCCGCGCTCGATCCGTGTGGAATTGATTACGGAAACAGGCATCCGAACAGCCGCCGGAGAGGAAACAAAAGGCATCGTCATTCCATTGGATGAATAAAACCGCCCAGCATACGGCCTAATAATCCGTATAAGGAAAACCTTGCTTGTCTGACCCAGGCCAGTCCAGCCGAATCTCGGCTGTAGACCGCTTATAGAGCCAGCCGGTGGAGCCGTTTGCCCGCGACGAGAAAGAACCAGAATCAGAAACATAATCAATGGTACTCAATTGATTGAAAGGATTTTTGGGAATCGTTTTCAGATAGGGCCCATATAAGTAAGCCCCATCCGGTATCGGAGAACTTCGGGCCATTCCACTCACTGTAGAGGTACCCGCAAATTGGTTAACCAGATCATTGACCGGGGCGTCCTCCTTGTTTCCCGTAAAACCAATTATATAACCCGGTGCAAGGCCTTGGTGCTGCATTTTATACAGTTCAATCTGGGTTCGCCAGATACGAAGCGTATCTTTGGCGGTACTTTCCTTCGCCGCAAGGGTCTGACCCTGCATTTGCGGAATCACAATTGCAGCGAGTATCCCCAATATCGCTACCACAATCAGCACTTCAATTAGCGTAAAACCCTTCGGTTTCATCTTTCTCCTTAAAAACAGGCGTCTTTCCTCGAGAAATATCGACAAAATGAAAGCCCCTCTTAAGAAGATCCAGAAATTATGCCCTATAAAACCGGCAGCGCAACCCTTGCAAATAGGGTGTATTGGGAAAATGCAGAAAAAAGAACCGAAGGATTCGAACTCAGTCCGGCTGTTCCTGAAGAAGAGTAATAATCTCTTCTTTTACCGGTAAAGCATCTTGCAGCCCGAAACGGCTTCGGGTAAGGGCCTCCGCCGCAACCGCAAAACGAGCCGCAGACAAGGGACTGTCTCCTGTGGCATAACAGGCAGCCAAGGCCCCGCAAAAAGCATCCTCGCAGCCGGTATAATCCACCAGTTCCGTCTGAATACCCCCCAGCCAATGCGTACTCTGCCGATCCACGAGCAAAGCCCCATGCGTACCCAAACTGACAAGCACACACTTGGCCCCTTTAGCCACCAGTTCGGTTGCAATAAACTTGATATCCTGATCACCGCCGGCGCCCAGTTCCGCTCGGCTCACCAGCCCGGAAAAAGACAAGACAAGAATATCCGCATTATAGAACTCTACCGGCCAATCGATTGCATGCACCAGGCCCCTGTCGGGAATCGGCAGACTGACTTCAACGATAATAGGTGTTTTATGAACCTGAGCACACCGGACCGCCGCCACAATTGCTTCCTGCGAAAAGCCGTCATGAATCACACAGACATTAGCCGAGCTGATGGCCTGCTCCGCCGCCGCATATTCAATCTCATCTTTTCCAAATACCTTATTAGCACCCGCAGAACGGCACGAACGGTTCGCCCCGCGACCATCCACAATCGTCAGAATAATACCCGTACTGATAGCAGGCGAGGCATAGAGCAAATCCGTGGAAATACCATACCGGCTGAGATTCTGTTTGATCATCTCCCCAAAGCAGTCTTCCCCAACACGACCAAGCACAAAAACATCGCATCCGCACAACGCCGCCTGAAGCGCCTGATTCACACCTTGGCCCGTCGGGATACAGGTAAACCCCATTCCTTCCTTGACTTGCCCGGGCTCAGGACACGAATCACATTTGACGGCCATTTCAACATAGGCCGGCCCGATAATCACTACCTTGGGAATCCGTTCTGCCATCGTTTTGTCTTTCCCTTCCCAAAAAGATTCAGTGCCTCAAGTATATCGATTCGCATAGAAAAAGAAAGAATTTTTCTCTCCAAAGCAGCAGGAAAGAGAAAGAAGTGGAGTCGCCTTCTCCAGTTTAGCCCCTTTTCAAAAGTATCATTTGAGAACCGCTTCATCCAAATACTCAGGAACACAAACGTCCCAGCCGGTCCGCTCGCTCAAATAGGCCTTGAACCCATCCAAACTTTCTTTTTCACCGTGGATTAAAAACACCTTGCGAGGCGTGTTTTTCAGATGTTGAAGCCACTGGAAGATTTCTCGCCGATCCGCATGCGAGGAAAAGCCATGCACCTTGGCGACAGCCGCTTTCACCGAAAACATCTGGCCCAGAATCCGCACTTCAGGTTCCCCATCAAGAATCTTTCTGCCGAGGGTCCCCTGGGCCTGATAGCCGACAAACAGGATGGTGCTTTCCGGACGAGTAATATTATTGACCAAATGGTGCTTGATGCGGCCGCCCATACACATCCCCGAGCCGGCAATAATCATCACCGTCCCTTTGATGTGATTGATTGCCTTCGATTCACGCGGAGATTCAACAAGTTTTAACCCTTTAAAACTGAACGGCGATTCATTACGGAGAACAAGCTGCACCATTTCAGCATCATATAAATCGGAATACTTTTCAAATACCCGCGTTGCCCGAACGGCCATCGGACTGTCCAGAAAAGTCATCAAATGAGGGATACGGTCTTCCAGAAGAAGCTGATTCATATAGTAGAGCACTTCCTGGCTTCGACCGATGGAAAAACTGGGGACGACAATATTGCCGCCCGCCCTCCATGTCCGATCCACCGCTTCGGCAAGCTGCTGCCTGATATCTTCAGTTGTCTGGTGTTCCCGTTCGCCGTAAGTAGATTCAACCAGCAGATAATCAGCCCTGTCAAAGGTTTCAGGGTCTCGAAGAATGGGCTTTCCGGTACGGCCCAAATCGCCGGTATAGATGATAATCCGTTCCTGTCCCTCCTGACGCACAGCGATACGGATAATGGATGCACCCAGGATATGCCCCGCCTCGTGGAAACTCGCCTCAATCCCGCGGCCCAAACGAACCGGACGATGATAGCCAACCGGTCGAAACTGCCCAAAGCAGTGCTGGGCTTCTTCCATCGTATAAAGCGGCTCAACAGGGCGAGGAGGGGTATAGCCGGCTCGCTTGTGCCGCTTGCGTTTGAACTCGGCATCTTCTTCCTGCAGTTTGCCGGCATCCAGCAAAATAATTTGAGCCAACTCTGCCGTGGCAGGCGTGCAGTACACATTGCCTCGAAAGCCCTCTTTGACTAGTTTGGGAAGAAGACCGCAATGGTCCAGATGAGCATGGCTCAAAAGCACAGCCGACAAAGAAGAGGGGGCAAATCCAAAATTCTCCCAGTTCCGACCCTGAAATTGGCGTTCTTGATAGAGGCCGCAGTCAATTAGGATTTTAGCCCCGTCAACTTCGAGCAAATGCCGCGAGCCGGTAACATTGCCCGCCGCACCGAGAAACCGAAGTTTAGCAAACGGTTTTCGGACTTCTGGTGTCCTTTTTCCGGCCCAAAAAGAGCGAAACCCCATTTTTTTACCTTTTTGGAGTAGTTAGAGGGATTGCCGGCGAAGGCGTTCCTGAAGGGGACGGCTGTTTAAGAAACAGATAGTACAGCTGCCCCTCTTCATAGACCTGCCCCGCCATCTCGCCTGCCTGTTCGCCAATACCCATATAGACATCACATCGCCCCGCCGCTCGAATTGCTCCGCCGGTATCCTGATCCAAGGCAAAACCGGTATAGGGCGCTTTGACAATCCGACTCCCGGTCGGACGCGGCAAAACCGTCTTGAGAAAAGCCAGACACGCACGCGGGTAAATCGACTTATCGGTGGCAATTGTGCGAAGCGGCGTAACCGGCTCATTCAGACTCCCCCGAGGATTGCCTTCATCCAGCCGGAAGAAAACATAACGAGGATTGCGATAGACATACTTTTCGATCTGGTTCGGATGGGCCTTGAAATAATCAATCATCGCCTTCAAACTCATTCCCGAAGCAGGCACAAGCCCGTCTCGAATCATTTCCTGAGCCACGCTGTTGTATTCATGTCCGTTATTCGCAGCATACCCCAGCGTTACTTGTTTGCCGTCGGGCAGACGCACAATCGCCGACCCCTGTACATGGGCAATATAAACCTCGAAAGGATCCGCCAGCCACGCAATTTCTTGACCGCGGAGCATGCCCGTTTGCTCAATTTCACGTCTGGAGGGATACTGCACAATAGAACCATTCGGCAATTTCTGTCCGAGGACTTCCCCGTTGGGACCTTTCACCAAATCATCCGGCTGTTTATATAAAGGATACCGGAAACGGGAATCCGGCTTCAAAGAACCCTCAAAAATGGGAGTGTAATAGCCGGTAAAAAGCACTGTTCCACGGTCATCGCAGCCCACAGACTGATAAAAATCAAAACGGTCAAGGATGGCTTTCTGAAGATTCCGACCGGTCATTCCCCCATCCAGGAGTTCGGCCATCGCACGCACAGACGAAATCGCCATCTCATGAGTAATCTCGCCCATCGGATAGTACCGTTTGCTGGAAGGTTTGGATAGATAACTCAAACTGTGGTCGATGGCCTTTCGCAAATCCGTCGTATCATAACAGGCAAGGGTAATATCCGGTATCATCGCCGGGTCGGTAATCTTCCGAAGAGCATACTGCCCGGGAGGCAGCGGCCGGTCATACTGCGGCGCTTCCAGCTCGCGAGCCGTTTTACAACCAACTGTCAGCAAGGCCGCTGACAGCCCAATCCCCCACACCGCCAATCGAAATCGCTCCATAACAACTCCGTCCAAGTCCTTTTAAGAATCATTATTCCAAAGAGTTAGGCGCATTATCCACGCAAACAAAGGCCTGTCAATATCTTTCTATAAATCGCCCCAATTCAGGAAAAACCTTGAGAGAAAATAATTGACAAAAAAGCGGCTTTTCGGACAATGCAGAAAAAGACAACCCTTCTTTTAGAAAGGAATCCGAACAATGAAACCTATCATCTGGGCAGGATTAGCCGTCTCGGCCGTATTCCTCGCCGGCTGTACCAGCGGAGAAGGATATTATCGTCAGGATTATGATTATTCCTCCGTACAAAAGATTGCCGTAGTGGACGTCATCGGACCGGTCGGCGGAGAAGCCGCACGAAACCAAATCGCTGACTTTTTTGCAATGGAACTGCTGAAAAAAGGGTACTCCCCTATTGAACGGGCCCAAGTCCACATTCTTTTGAAGGAGCAGGAGTTTCAGGCATCAGCCATCGCCAGCGACGAGGATGCAGCCAAAGCAGGCCGGATTCTCAATGTCCCTGTCGTCTTAATCGTTAATGTTCCCAAATTTGGTGCGGATATTCAAGTGACAGCCAAGATGGTCAACGTGGAAGACGGCAGTATCTTATGGATGTCCACTGGCAAGGGGAAAGGCGGAAAAGCACTCGGGACCATTTTGGGAGCCGCTGCCGGAGCAGCCATAGGATGGGCTTCCACCGGCGAAGATGACCAAGTTCTCGGAGCCGTCGTCGGCGGGGTTGCAGGCGGGGCCGCCGGAAATCTCCTCACCCCTGATGAAGCAGAAAAAATGCTCGCAATAGTCAAAAAAGTCTGTAAAACTCTCCCAAGCCGACAAGTCCGATTCCAGAAAATAAAGGATTAACCGTTCCGCTGTGCTGAAAAACAAAACCTTTTCCGCATCAGACGGATTGAAAACCAAAGAATGCACCTCCGTGAGACAGGAATCGATGGACGAAAGCAAACTCCGAGTTGGTTTGATTGGCTTTGGGACTGTGGGAACCGGTGTCGCCAAACTGCTCCTCGAAGAAGCCGATGAAATTGCCGCCCGTACCGGAGTCCGGCTCGAACTGGCCTGTGTGATTGACAAAGACACAGCTGCCCTCCGCCAAATCCGACTGCCGGCCGGCCTGCTCAGCGACAACATAGAACGTCTTCTTAACGACCCAACAATTGATGTCGGCATCGAGCTGGTCGGCGGCACAACAGCCGCCCGCCAAATCCACCATCAGCTGCTCCGTGCCGGCAAGCATATTGTCACCGCCAACAAAGCCCTCCTGGCCGAGTATGGACCGGAACTGTACACAGCCGCTCTCGAAACGGGCAAGTGCATCGGCTTTGAAGCCAGCTGCTGCGGCGGAATCCCGATTATTCTGGCTATTCGAACCGGCCTTGCCGCCAATCGAATCCTCGGCTTGTACGGCATCTTTAACGGAACCTGCAATTACATTCTCACCAAAATGACCCAAAGCGGCGCCGATTTTAAAACCGTCCTGACGGAAGCACAGGCCAAAGGATATGCGGAAGCAGATCCCACCCTCGACATCAACGGCACGGATACCGCCCACAAACTGGCCATCCTCGGCGGCCTGGCCTTCCGTCGAAGAATCTCCATGAACGAGATTTATACCGAAGGCATCGAGCGGATTGAAATCGAGGATATTCGCAATGCCCGCGAAATGGGCTACGTCATCAAACTCCTGGCCATCGGCGAACAAAACGGCGATGGGAGTCTGTCCCTGCGGGTACATCCATCGCTGGTTCACCAGGACAATCCCTTAGCCGCTGTTTCCGGACCTTTTAACGCCGTCAGTGTTCACGGACATGCTGTCGGACGAACCATGTTTTACGGACGCGGCGCAGGAATGATGGCCACCGCCAGTGCTGTCGTCGCCGATTTAATTGAGATAGGACTGGGCAGCATCCAGCGCATCTTTCGAACAACACCGATGGTCACCGGAAAATACAAAGAAATCTCAATCAAACCTATCGAAAACATCGAATGCCGCTTTTATATCCGTCTGATGGCCAAAGATGAACCCGGTGTAGTCGCCAAATACGGACGGATTCTGGCCAGCCACAAAATCAGCATTCGCGGCGCAATTCAGCACGAAGGACGCGGACCGGACAATACTGTGCCCGTGGTGATTACAACCCATCCGACCCTGGAACGGAATATGTCCAATGCGCTGGAGGAATTAAGCCGTCTGAAAGTCATCAGCGGGCGTCCGGTCTGCATCCGTATTGTCGATATTCCGGAGGATTCCGAATGACTGCCAAATACGCCATTATTGTCCCGGACGGGGCCGCCGACAATCCGCAGGAGATGCTCGGCGGAAAAACTATTTTTGAAGCCGCAGACATCCCCAACATCGATAAAATCGCCCACTCCGGAAGACAGGGAATTGTCCACACCGTCCCCAAAGGAATGCAGCCCGGCAGCGATGTGGCGATGATGAGTCTGCTTGGCTACGACCCCAAAACCAACTACACCGGACGCGCCCCCATCGAAGCGGCCGCTCAGGAAATCCCCCTTCAGGAGTCCGATTGGGTGTTTCGCTGCAATCTGGTAACAACAGCGGACGGCAGAATGGTGGACCACAGCGCCGGCCATATTACAACCAAAGAAGCAACCGCTCTCATTCAGGAATTTGAAAAACTTGTGGGCAGCAGCACCATCCGCTTCTATCCGGGCGTCAGCTATCGCCATTTGTGTGTAATCAGCGGCCAGGAATTTGCCGTTACAACTTATCCGCCCCATGACTATATCGGCCAGAAATTAAGCAAAATCATGCCCAAAGGCAAAGGAGCCGATCTGCTCAAGGAATTGATGGCCAAATCCCAGCGGTTTTTCGAAGACCACCCCATCAACAAAGTCCGTCGCGACCTGAAGGAAAACCCCGCCGACACCATTTGGCTCTGGGGGCAGGGCCGTCGGGCATTTTTGGAAAAGTTCCAGACCCGCTACAACAAAAAAGGAGCTGCCATTACGGCCGTGGACCTTGTCCGCGGGCTGGCCAAATTAGTAGGTTTCGACCTGATTGAAGTGCCCGGCGCAACCGGCTATCTGGATACCAACTATGCCGGAAAAGGAGAAGCCGCCCTCGAGGCACTGGACAAATACGACCTCGTACTGGTTCATATCGAAGCAACAGACGAAGCCGGGCACAGCGGTAATCCTCTCCAGAAGAAAAAAGCCCTCGAAAACATCGACAAGTTCATCGTAGGCCCCGTCTATGAAGCCATTCAAACCTTCGACCAGTGGCGGATTCTCGTAATGCCCGACCATCCAACCCCCTGCGACATCCGCTCCCATGTCGGCGAACCAGTCCCCTTCGCAATGGCCGGCACCGGAATCAAAAACATTCTTGATGCCCCCTTCAGCGAACCGAACAGTTTTGAGTCCGGTTTTGAGATTGCCTGCGGCGCAGATTTGATGGAATTTTTCCTGAAGTTGTAAAATGCTGCCGCCGAGGAATTGTCAGTTGTATAGCCGAACCAAACGGAAAGGGCTGGAAGAATACCGCCTCAAGGAACCCCTTTATCCGGCAGTTCAGGAAAACACCTTTGACCGCCTATGGGAAATGCCTCTCGAACCCGTTGACCAGCCCAATTATCGCGGCAAGGGACAAAGCCGGGTTTATCTCTGGAAGACGGAACCTCACTGGCTGATCGTAAAAAAACAATCAGATTATTTAACAAGAAATCCTTCCTGCCCCATTTGCGGCATTCCTGCCGCAGAAAGGGAGTTTCAGAATCTGCTCTTTTTCAGGCAAATCGGCATTACCGCCCCCACTCCTGTTTATTTTGGCCGTCGCCGCAGGAGGAGACACTCTCAAGCCATTCTGATTACGGAATATGCTTCCGATTTTCTCTCCCTCAAAACCTTGCTCTCCCAGTGGCAGCAGGAAACCCCTAACCCCTCCGCAAAAAAGAAAGTCATCCAGGCCGTCGCCCTTGAGATACGCAGGCTCCATCACCTTCGGCTTTGCCATCGCCATCTGGTCCCAAAGCATATCCTGCTCAACCCCGCCTGCTCCCCCGCGAAAGTTATGTTCATCGACTTGGAAGCCGTCCGCCGGTTTATCCCCTTTCGGAAAAACCGCCAGGCCGAACTGGCAAGTCTGAACAACCGCAGCCGCCTCGTCAGCCGCACTGACAAACTCCGATTCTTATTTGCCTATCTTGGAATTTCAAAATGGACTCCTCAGGCCAAAAAGTGGACACAGGAGATTCTCCGAAAATCAGACATTAAAAGGCGAAAATCAGAAAATCGGCTGAAAAATTTCCATTTTCACTCAATTCCATTGTGAACTTGTCAAAAGACCTCTGGTTTTCTTTCGCCATCTGCGATACAATAATCGTAGAAATTAAAAAAATACGGGGAAGTTCAGTATGTCGAAGAAATGGATGTGGCCGCTCTTGTTGCTGGGATGGCAAATTCTTGCCGCTCCCGCTGACACATTCAAGCATTTGACGCAGAAAGAGACCGTTTTTCACGGTTATGTCATTTCTACCGATGAAAATGGCCTGACTTCCATCCAAACTCAGGAAGCAGGCCTGCAAAAAATCCTCTTATCCGATTTTGAGGTTCAGATCAACCCGGAGGGACGAAACCGGATTGTGCCTGTCCTTTCCATTTGCGATGAAATTGCCTATGAACTGGAGACGTCCGCTTTCGAGCAAGCCCTTCAGAAAGAAGCCCAGCGAGGTCCCCTTTTTATCCTCATCGAGATTGATACCCCAGGCGGAAGAATGGATTTGACCCGCCGGCTTTGTGCGGCTCTATCTGAACTTCGTTTCTGTCCCACAGTCGCTTTTATCAAGGGAGAAAAGAACCTCGGCGCCTACTCGGCAGGAACAGCCATCGCACTGGCCTGCAATAAGATTTATATGGCCCCCAATACCGCCATGGGTGCGGTAACCGCCATCGTAGAAACCGACAGCGGCTATAAAACTCAGAAAGAGGTTTACGGGGAAGCCATCGGCGAAAAATTCGGCTCCGCCTGGCGCGGTTATCTGGCGGCCCTCGCTGAAAAAAACAACCGCCCGGGTATCTTAGCCAAAGCAATGGAAAATATGGAGATAGAGGTCCTCGAAGTTCACCGCGGCAATCAGACACTTTTTATCGAAGCCAAAGATAAACAACCCGCCGATGCGGTAATCGAAATCTTCTGCAAAAAAGGAGAATTGCTCACACTTACACCCGAAAGAGCCGTCCATTGCGGAATGGCCGACGGCATCGCCGACAATCGAATCCATCTCCTGGCCAAGTTGAACTGCTCCGATGCTCAGATTCAAGTCAATCAGGACATCCTCAAGGCCCGCCAGGAACTCGGCATGGTTATCAAACGCTTTAACAAGCTCATGGAAACACTCGACTTGCGGTTTAAGCAGCTGGAAGCAAAGCAGGGCAACCTCTCTCAGCCCGAGGCCATGAAAGCGCTTCAGGACATTCTTCGCCAGACAGAAACACTGCTTCGCCTGAAACAAAAATACCCCGATGTGCCTGTAGAGGAAACAGAACTCATTCAGTTCAGAAATACTGTAAAAGCAGAGTATGAAAATATCCGAACGATGCGGTAACCGCCGCCGGCTCGGCAAAGTGAAACAAGATTCAATAGACATGGAGGCCGTTATGAAAGCAATACGCAGGATGGGACTTGCAGTAGTTCTTATGTTGTCGGCGATGCCCTCTTGGGCAGATACCTTCCGCCATCGCACCACCGGCGAGACATTCACCGGTTTTCGTACTCACAAAAAATCCGTCGGAAAAGTCTTAGTCTTCAACGCAGACCAAAACAAATTGATTCCGATGGACCTGTCAGAGTATGAAATCATCCGCGATGATAACGGACGTCGAAACACCGTAATAGTTGTCAGAATCGAGCAGCCCGAAATCCTGCTTTCAGAAACTATCGCCCAGGAAGCAGCCAATATTATCCTCCGATCCGCCGATCAGGGCCCCAAAGCTGTTATTATTCAGATTGATCTGCCCGGCGGCCAGGGCGCACCCATGCGTCTTATTACCGAGGCCATCACAACGGCCATAGACGATGCCGGCTGCCGCGTCGCCGCTTACCTGCCGGGCGGGCCCTATGGAGGGGCTTTTTCTGCCGCTGCTATCGTTGCCCTTGCCTGTGAAACCATTTACATCTCCCCTACCGCCGCGATAGGTGCCGTAGGTCCGATGGGAAGCCAAGGGGGCAAAACGGACCAGGAATATCTCCAGTTCCTGGAAACATACGCACCCGATAGCCTCGCATCATTCAGTGTGTATGCGGCCACGCTGGCACAACGGGCGAACCGTCCCCAGTTGCTGGCTCGAGCCCTCGTCGATAAGCATCTGTCTATTGCCGAGGTTCGAACGCCGGACGGAAAAATCTCCCTCGTCGAATTAAGCCAAAGACAGGAAAATCAAACCGTAGTACGAATGATTGTCGAAGGGTTGCCCCAGTCCTCCTCCTCCGATGCATCGCCCATCCGTGCCGTCGGAAAATTGCTTTCCCTTCCTTCCGCCGAAGCAATTCGCTGGAAGATGGCCGATAAACAGGTTTCTTCCTTTGAGGAAATGATTGCCGATATGGGAGTGAGCGGCGCTGCCGTCGTGAACTCAGCAGGATTGACAAGCACCATTCAAAAATTTTCCACAGCCAAAAGAAATCTGGAGCAAATCATCACCAAGATCGAAATAGAAGAAGAACGGGTCAATACCCTCGAAAGCCAGCTGGCAGAACTGGAAAAAATGGCTTTAACGGGTACTGTCACACGCGAGGTAACACGAGGGGGACAATATGAAAGCTACCGTCGAGGCCGCGCCCAGCTCAGAGACCCCGACCGTTTCTGGAACCGCTACTATAACGAACGAGACTACATCAGCGACGATATCCCTCTCCAAGACCGTTACGGACGCGATATTCGACCGAGGGATCGCGGACTCACCGGCAGGGAAAAGGTCACCGAAGAGAAGCCCGCCGGCAACATTGCAGATGTCCGAAGGCAATTAATTGTCCTGACAGCAGAACTGATCGCCAATTATCAGCAGGCAATCGGCCTGGCCCGCCGCTGGCCGGGCGCCTTGCCCCCAGGCGTTACCCTCGATACACTTCAGAAAAATCTCGTTTCGGCACAAACCCTCCTGAACATCCAGCAGCGAAGGTTGACGCAGGGATACTAATAATACATAAGCCGCAGATACAACGCAATCTGTTGTGTCTGCGGTTCCTTTTTATAAATACAGATTGTGCTTGACGCTCGAGCGGATTTTATCTATCCTATCTTCCCATTCCCGGAATAGAAAAAGTAGATTAGAAAATGGAGATGGACAACCCCTCAAGGGCCTGTTCATCCTTTCAGGAAGCGGCATTATGAAGAGAAAACTCTTTTCTGCCCAAAACAGATTGCCTATTTTCACCGCAGCAATCATACTGGCAGGTTTCGGCTGTACCCCGGCCCCGAAACCCGCTTCTCCGCTCCAGGCACCGGTTGACCTGAATACCACCATAGGAACCCTTGCTGAAATCTACCATTTTAATGCCCTCCAGGTAAGAGGATTTGGGGTAGCAGCAGGGCTGAACGGTACCGGCTCTTCTGAATGTCCGCCGGCTTTGCGGGCAGAACTGGAAAGGTACATCCGACAGCAGCTGCCCAAAGCCAGAGGAATCAGCCCGCGCCAGTTCCTGGACAGCCCAAACACAGCCGTAGTGGAAATCAACGGGACTATCCCCCCCTTTGCCGAACGGAAAGAAACCTTTGACCTCCTCGTGTTTCCTATCGACCGCGCAAAAACAACCTCACTGGATGGGGGCTATGTTTATACCACCCCCTTGAAAGAACGCAGCACCCTTGTTCGGTATGACCAGTATGCCAAAATCTTTGCCACAGCACAAGGACAGCTCTTTCGAAACACCCTCGACGACGAAAATGCCTCCCAGTGGTACCTGCTCGGAGGAGGCATTGTAGAGAATGAGGCGTCTGTTTCTCTCATCCTCAAAAAGCCGTCTTTTGAAGCCGCCAATGCCATTCGAAACAGAATTAACGAGCGATTCGCTCCCCAAACGGCAGCGGCCATCTCCCCAGCAGAGATTTCTCTAAAAATCCCAACCCGCTTTCAGCACCAGAAGGAGCGTTTCCTTCAGATGGTCCTGCGGCTCTATCTCCCAAATGACGAACTCTCAGTCAATCGCCATATTGAGCAGTTGGTGGACAATCTGACACACCAGGACAACAAACTGGAAGCCGAACTTGGCCTGGAAGCCGCCGGAAAATCGGTGGTTGACAAACTCATCCCCTTCCTGACTTCCGAAGACCCGGCCGTTCGCTTCCATGCCGCCCGCTGTATGATTCATTTGGGCAATGAAGAGGCCCTTCCGACCCTTGAGAAATTCTGCAGGGACACGAACAGTCCCTATTGTATCCCCGCTTTGGAAGCAATTGGGTTGACGGTGCGTCCCCGCAAATCGGAACCCATTCTCCTGCGGGCAGCGGAAAATGCTTCTATCCCTGTACGGCTGACTGCATACAAACAATTGGAACTGATTCAAAGTCCGGCAATTTCCCGCGACTTAATCGCCGACAGTTTCATAATTGACCGCGTGTTTTGCGGCGGACGTCCTCTGATTTATGTCTTTCGCGCCGACTCCCCAAAAATTGTCCTCTTTGGAAGCCCTATCCACTGCAAACCTGATTTCTTTTTTCAATCAGATGACGGCAGTATTCTCCTCAACGCAAAACCTGAAGATAAAATGATTGCCGTATCACGCCGCCATCCGGCACGTCCCCGACTCATCGGACCTATCTATTCAGGCCGCGAACTGTCGCTCCTCATTCGAACGCTCGGTGAAAGTGCCGACACAAGCAGTAACCCAAGACGACAGCCGGGATTGGCTGTCCCCTATCAAGATATTATCCTTCTGCTCAAACGCCTGTCCGAAAATCAACTGGTCAACGCCGATTTCCAGGCAGGACCAATGACGCAAGCCGGCTCTTTCTTGCAGAATTTGACACAAAGCGACCGATAATAACAGAAAAGAGCTGTTATTAAATAAGGATATATCCGATAGAAATTATAGAATACCGAGGAAAACGGATGAAATTGGAAAAGATTGTCATCAATGGATTTAAAAGCTTTGCAGATAAAACAGAATTTCAATTCAACCAGCCCATCACGGCCTTGGTAGGACCCAACGGCTGCGGCAAAAGCAACGTTGTCGATGCCATTAAATGGGTTCTGGGCAGTCAAAGTCCCAAAAGTTTGCGAAGCGGCCAGATGGCCGACGTAATTTTCAGCGGCTCCGGCAGCCGAAAGCCAAGCGGAATGGCAGAGGTCTCTCTCCATTTTTCCGAAGGCCACACCCTCGGACTCGAGCAGGACGAACTGACCATAACCCGCCGACTCTATCGAAGCGGAGAAAGCGAATATCTGCTCAATGGAAAACCCTGCCGGCTCCGCGACATCCGGGATATGTTCCTGGACACAGGCATCGGTGTCAGTGCCTATTCCATCATCGAACAGGGCCAGATTGATCAGCTGCTCCAGGCCTCGAAAGTGGACCGCCGGATTATTTTTGAGGAAGCCGCAGGAATCAGCCGCTTCAAAGTCCACAAAAAAGAGGCCGAACGAAAACTCGAGCGGACCGAACAAAATCTCCTCCGGCTGGCGGACATCGTCAATGAAGTCCAGCGCCAGCTGCGAAGTATTAAACTCCAGGCCGGCAAGGCACGAAGCTACCTCGAATATACCCAGCGCCTCAAAGAACTCCGCGCGCGCTTCTGCCTTTCGGAGTTTCACAAACACAAAACCCAGCAGAAAGAAAAAGAGCAAATCCTCGCCCAATGGCAGCAGCGCTTTGCCCAAACGGCCGCTGACGTCTCGAGAAGTGAGGTCGTCGCCAGCCAGCTCCAGAACCAAATCCTCCAGCTCGAAACGGAAATTACCCGATGGGACAATACCCTCATTTCCGCCCGCAGCCGCATTGAACAGCAGCTCGAACGGATTCGCTTCCTGAAAGATCGGCAGATGGACCTGCACAAACGAAAACTTCAGGCCGACGAACAGATTCAAACGCTGAGCCGTCAGTGCGGACAATCTATTGAGGCATTGGAAACCTGCCGCAAACACCTGCAAAACAGCGACACACAGCTGGCGGAACTGAATCAGCGGCTCCTCCAGCAGGAAGAACAAATTCGGCAGGACAGCCGCATTTGTGCCGAAATCCAGGCCCAGCTCGAAGACGAAAAATCCGGCATCCTCGACATCGTGCGAAGAACGGCTCAGCTGCACAACGAAATCCAGAGTCTGGATACCTATCGAAACAATCTCGCCGGCCAAAAAAGCCGTCTCAGCGGCAAGGCCGCCCAGGCCCAGGAACAGACAGCCCGCCTGCTTACCGAAAAAGCTCAGCATCAAACCCGCCTGGAAGACATCCAAACACTGCTGCATCAGCTGAACGGGACGTTGGCCGAGAAAAAAACGGCCATGGAAGCCATCGGCCAGGAAGAAGCATCTCTCCGAGAGGACCTCGAACGGCTGAAGGAGCAGCGGGGAGGACTCATCGCCGAACTGAACGTCCTTCAGGAAATGGAAAACCGGCGGGAAGGACTCAGCGAAACCGTCAAATCCATTCTGGAGCAGCACCGTCAGAATGGAAACACCGACTTCATCGAAGGGGTACTGGCGGACATTCTGCACACAGATCTCCAGTATGCTCCCGCTGTAGAGGCAGCGCTGGGGCCCGCCCTTCAGGCCCTCCTGGTCAACAATACCCGCCGATTCCTGGAGGAACAATCGCTGCTTTCCAAACTCAGCAGCCGTGTCGCCGTTCTCTGTATGGATCAGCTCAAGCCGTTCCAGGATCGCCTCAATATTCGTGAATTTAGCGGCATCATAGGCCGGCTGGTTGAATTTGTCCGTTTCGAAGCACGATACGCACCCCTCTGCTGGTCCCTCCTCGGAAAAGTGCTTTTGGTCGATTCAATCGAAACAGCCCTGGACCTGGCCGGACGCCTCGGCAGGGACTATCAGTTTGTAACACGAGACGGCCGTCTTTTAAGCGGGGGAATGCTTCTGTCCGTCGGGTCGATGAGCCGCTCGGCAGGCCTGCTTTCCCGCAAAAGCCGAATCGAACAAATTGAGACCCTTCTCGAAGACCTTCAGGGACGTATCAGCGTTCAGGAACAGCATCTTCAGCAGGCCGACCAGAAGTATCTGCACCTTTCCAAACTCTGCCAGGACCTTCGCACCAGCATCTACGAGGCAGCAACCGAACGGGTCGATACAGAGTCGCGCCTTCGCCTGATTGAACAGAACCTCAAGCGGATGACGGAAGAGCAGCCCCTCCTCGCCGAAGAAATGAGAATGCTCGAGGAGGAAATCCAGCAGTCCGTTCGACGCCAGCACGAATCCCAGGACAAACTGAAAGAATTGGAGGAACTCAATCGGCAGCGCTCCGAACAGATTGCCGCCCTTCAGAGCTCGCTGGACAGCAAGAAAGCCGAACTCGAAAAGCAGATGTCGGCCTTGACAGAACTCAAGATTCAGCATGGGCAGCTCACCGAACAGCAAAAGTCCATTCGCCAGCAGATGGCCTCTCTCCAAAGCCAGATTCAGCACACTCGCATGGCGCTGGAGGCCGCACGCACACAGCAGCGCAGCAGCCAGGAACAGGCACTCCAGACGGAACGCTCCATTTTAAGCACCGAGTCGGAACTGAACCGCCTCTATCTCGAAAAAGACACAGCCCAAATGCAAAGCCGTCGGCTCCACCAGGAAGTCCGCAAACTTCAGGAAGAACAGCAGCAGAACGAACAGCAGCTGCGTCAGAGCCGCCGTCAGCAGCAGGAAATTGAAGAGGCAATGCACCAAATTCAGATTGACCTAAGCCAGATTCAGGTGCGGCAGGACGACCTTCTCCAGCGAGTCCGAGAAGAGCTCGGAATGGATCTGGCGGCCGAATACGAAACCTACCAGGAAGATGAGACCGACTGGCAGGCCGTTCAGGAAGAAATACGTCTCCTGCGGGAAAAAATCGAACGGCTCGGCCACGTGAACGTCGAAGCCATTGACCAGCAGGAGGAACTCGAGAAGAGAGCAAACTTCCTGACCGCCCAGGTGGAGGATTTGCAGCAGAGCAAAACCCGCCTGCTCGAACTCATTGAACGAATCAATCGCGAAAGCCGCGAAAACTTTGCAGCAACCTTTGAGCAGGTGCGGGTGCATTTCCAGCAGATTTTCCGAAAACTCTTCGGCGGAGGCAAAGCCGACATCTTCCTCGAAAATCCGGAGGATGTGCTCGAAAGCGGCATTGAAATTGTCGCCCGCCCGCCCGGCAAGGAAACACGAACCATTTCCCTCCTCAGCGGCGGCGAAAAAACCATGACGGCAATCGCCCTCCTCTTTGCTGTCTTTGAAAGCAAGCCCTCGCCGTTCTGCATCCTCGACGAAGTGGATGCGGCCCTTGATGAGGCCAACAATGAACGCTTCAATCTGATTGTGCAGGAATTCAAAAAACACAGCCAGTTTATCATCATCACCCATTCCAAACGGACGATGAGCATCGCCAACATCCTGTACGGCATTACCATGCAGACCCAGGGGGTCAGCAAAAAAATCAGTGTTCAGTTTGAAAACGTCGATGAAACAGTCGGGACCGCTGTGGCCTAACCAGCCGAGGAAACATCAGCTCGCCTTCGAAGAGCGAATTTAACAGGAAACCGGAACAGAAAATGACAGAACCTATTGAGCAGATTAAACTAAACAGCGGTTTGAATGTGATTGTCCAGCCCGTCGAGCACGTGGAATCGGCCTCCTTTACTTTTCTTCTGCCCGGCGGCAGTGCCTTCCTGCCCGACGGCTGCTGCGGAGCGGCCGCTGTACTCAACGACTGGCTGTTTCGGGGAGCAGGCCCTTACAACAGCCGCCGGCTCATTGACGCCCTCGACAGTTTGGGCCTTCATCGTCAAAGCGGTGCCAGTCCCGATTATCTTTCCTACGGCGGCTCTCTCGAATCCGGAAATCTTTTCAAGGCCCTCGAACTTTATGCAGATATTCTTCTCCGTCCTCATCTGGACAGCACTCTCTTTGAGCCCAGCCGGCAGCTGGCCCTGCAGGAATTAGAAGCCATGGAGGACGACCCCCCTTCCAAAGTAAGTCTCTGCCTCTACGAGCGATTCTATCCGGACCCCTTGGGACGGCCGCCTCTCGGAAAAGAAGAAGACCTGCGCCGTCTGACACCAGAGCAGACCCGCCAGGTAAAAGGCCGCCTCTTCAACTGGTCTGGTGCTGTGCTGGCCGTCGTAGGCAAAATCGACACCGACGCCCTGCTGAGCCGCATCGAATCTTTATTTGGACAAACACCGCCCTCCAAGCCCGACCAGCTTTCTCTGCGCCCTCCTGCCGGAGGATACCAGCATATTCCCAATCCGGGTGCTCAGGTACACATCGGCTTTATGACAGAAGTTCCGCCCTTTGGTTCGCCGCTTAGTTACCAGATTCTGGCGGTTTCCGCCATCTTCGGCGGCGGAATGAGCAGCCGCCTCTTTACCGAAGTGCGTGAAAAAAGGGGACTCTGCTACGCCGTAGGCACACGATACCACTCGCTTCGTTCCCGAGCCGGTCTCGTCGGCTATACTGGAACCACCCCCGACAAAGCCGACGAAACACTTGCCGTAATCCTGTCCGAATTTCAGCAGCTCCGCAACGGCGTCACAGAAGACGAACTCAGCCGCGCCAGAACCGGCCTCAAAAGCACCATGATTATGCAGAATGAATCTACCGCCGCCACCGCCTTTCGTCTGGCGGCCGATAAGTTTTTCCTCAATCGCATCCGCCCCTTGGAAGAAATCCGCCAGGCCATCGAATCCCTGACACCCCAATCGGTTCAGGAATTCCTCGATGGTCCCTTTTTGAAACAGTTTACATTCGTTTCCCTCGGCCCAAAACCGCTTCAGATATCTCAAGAGAATGGATAAAATCTGCTATGCATTTTCAGCAAACCCAATTGAAAAACGGTCTGACGATTATCGGCGAAGTCAGCCCGACTGCACAGTCGGCAGCCGTTGGTTTTTTTGTGCGAACCGGTTCCAGAGACGAAAATTCTCAGATTAGCGGTGTGTCTCATTTTCTCGAACACATGCTTTTCAAGGGCACAGACGGACTGTCTGCACTGGAGGTCAACGAGGCCTTTGACCGCCTTGGAGCCAAATTCAATGCCTTCACCAGCGAAGAAAATACAGTTTATTATGCGGCTGTCCTGCCGGAATATTTCCCCCAAGTCGTCGAATTGTGGTGCCAGCTGATGCGCCCGGCACTCCGCCAGGAGGATTTTGACGTCGAAAAGCAGGTAATCCTCGAAGAAATTGCCATGTACAAAGATTTGCCCACATTTGAAGTCTTCGACCGAGCCAGACAGCTGCACTTCGGCAGTCATCCCTGTGCCAACAGCGTGCTCGGAACAGAGGAAAGCATCCGTGCTCTGACTGCCGAACAAATGCGCAGCTATTTTGCCAAGCGCTATGCCCCCAACAATGTTGTGGCGGTCTGCTGTGGACAGTTTGATTTCGGCCAAACCTGCCGCCTCATTGAAGACCTCTGCGCTTCCTGGCAGCCGAACGAAGCCCCGCGACTCCTCGCCGATTTCAGAGGAACCGCACAAAAACAGCGAAAAACAAAAGAGGGCCTCACTGGAGAGCATATTTGCCTGATGAGTTCTTCCGTCTCTATGCAGGACCCCCGCCGCTATGCCGCGTCCCTTCTCTCCCTTATCGTAGGAGACAAAAGCGGCTCTCGGTATTTTTGGGCATTGGTTGACCCCGCCATAGCAGATACCGCAACAATGCAGTATGAGGCAATGGACGGGGTAGGAATATTCGCAAGTTATTTCCACTGCCGCCTCGAAAACAGGGAAAAGGTACTTCGCATCACTCAGGATATTTTCGATGAACTTTTGGCAAAAGGCGTTACGGAACAGGAACTGAATACCGCAAAAAACAAAGCCCTCAGTGCCTTGACAATCGAATCCGAACGGCCGATGGGACGCCTTGTAAGTCTTGGATTTAACTGGGCTTATCTAAAGACTTACCGTTCTGTATCCGAAGACGTTCAAGCAGTAAAGGCCATCACCGCCGACCAAATCAATGAGTTAATTCGAGAACATCCGTTTCAGAACTATACCGAGTTTAGTTTAGGACCTGCAGAGCCATAAAACATAAAACGAAAACACATCTTGAAAATATTGCCCTATTTTGCTATATTGCCTATTTTGCAAAATAATTAGGTGAGTTCTGAGATGACGCAAGAGAATAATCTGGACGAAGATATCCTCCAATGCAGGGCAGAAATTCTGCGTGCCCTCGGAAAACCCGACGAGGACGGCAAAGAGGACGGCAAAAGCGAAGCGACGGACAAACCGGAAAACAATAATAATAATCAAGATAATTCCGATTTAGAAAACACTGTTCTTCGGCCGGAGCAAGACCCTGTCGAGACGGAAGCTCCCCTATCTGAACAATCCCTAACGGAAAACTGGATAGACCAGACCCTTTCAAATTCGGGCTCTTTTGAAAACATATCACTTCCTGACAAAGAAGACCCTATAAACAGCGATTCCGCCAACGGCTCGACCGATTTTTCAGCCGAAAAAGAAGAGAAAGAAAATCCTTCAAGTCCTGCTGAAAATCATCCGCCCATCGCAGAGCAAACATCTCTCTCGCTGCCGAAAGCGATCGAATCCCTCAAAAAAAGACTCCGCATACTCAAAAAACAAAAAGAAAATCTTTCCCAAACCTGCCAGGAACAGGAAAAACATATTGCCCGCCTCGCCGACGAAATCCAGAATCTTCAACAGCAGCTTCAGCAGGCCCAGCAGACCAATGCCGACTTTTCAGCCCGGATTGCCCATCTGCAGTCCTCTCAGGAACTCGCCGAACAGCTCAAAACGCAATTGGAACAGACCCAGCATGACCTTGAACAATTGCGGGGCCGGATTCTCTCACTCGAACAGCAGAACGCCCGCCTGGCCGAGGAAAACAGCAAACTCACCCAGACCCTTGAACTCGAGCGTCAGCACAAGCAGGCATACGAATGTGAACAAACGGCAATGCAGGAAGAAATGAACATTCTCAAAAAGAAGAACGGCGAACTCCAGCAGACCGTGGCTCTTCTAAATCAGGAGAACGAACATCTCCGGCAGGAAAAATCCTCGCTTCAGCAGCAGGTGCATTTGCTCCAGCAGGGCATCGCCCGGCAGCAGACCGATTTTCAGAAAACGACGGCTTCTCTTCGCGAAGAATTGAATACGAAAACAGAACAGATCGAATACTGGAAAGCAGAATATACCCGCCTCAGCGAGCGGTCTGCCTTTATCCAAACCGAGCCGGAACCGCAAGATTTTTTGCCCGATGAAATACCCGCTCAGCCGGAAGAATCGGATTTTTCAGACTCCAAAAAATCCGCCGAAGAGCCGCTGAAACCCGCTGAAATTTTCAGCCGCCCAACGAAAACCGACTTCTCGATCCCTTCTTTCAACCTCTCTGAGCAGATCCTTTTCGCCCAGCGCAAAATAAACGGCACACGCCGACAGTCGCCCTCAAACAATACGGCAAACTCCAACGAGTCGCTGCGCCAGGTGGTTCGGCAATTCGTCAGCACCCCCCAGCCGCCCTCGACCCCCAAACCGGCCATTGCCAAAGAACCCTCTCAGCCGACGCCCCAACCAAAACCCATTCCAGCACCGCCGGCACAGACCGCACCGGAATCCCTCATTTCCGAAATCGTTCGCAGGGATATTGAGGAGTTTTGCCGCAATCATCAATGGGTTTATGTGGAGTTCCCCAGCGGATAAAAATTATGTCTGAACTCATCCTGTTAAGCGGATCCCAAGGATGGCTCAAGACAATTTTCGCAGCGGTTTGGACCTACATTTTTGTTGGCTCCTTCTTTGCCGTGCTTTTAACAGGGATGCTGATTGGCTTACTTCGCACCGGTGTTTTTTCCAGAAGTAAACCCCGCCGAAAACAACCCTCCCCCTTCTCATATTTATCCGCCGACAGCGAAACACATTTGTTTCAGGTATTGCAGACAGTGGGCAAACCTCCGCTGACAGTCCTTTTGGCCGCCGCCGGGCTGGATTGCCTTCCCGTCACCATACCCATTCGGCTGGCAATGCTTTCCAGCCGCAAACACCGCTGTTTGCTGATCGACCTGGACACCAGGCGAGATGCCGTCTGGAAAGCATTCGGAAATACCTCCCCCGTCACCTTCTCCTCTCTGCCGGCTCCCTCCGGCTTTGAGAATCTTTTCATCATACCGGCGCATTATTTCGAGCAAAGTCGGCAGATGAACCTTGGCCCTATTTTGCGAAATGCCGAAAAACAATTCGATTACATTTTCATCAATACCCCCTATTTAGACGGCCATCCTGACCGCAATCTCATCGCCTCCTTTGCCGGCTGCGCCTTTCTCTTTGCCAGGGACGAACCGCAATTTCGCCGCCTGACAGCGCTCTGCCGCCGTCAGAAATGCAAAATCCTCGGCTGCTATAAACCGCCCGCCTCTGCCTCCTTAGAAAACTCTCCCAGCAAAGATGCCGCAGCCGAATCGACCACCCAAACAGTCCGATGCAGCACCGGCCAGAGATGATGAGCCGGATAACCGGACCCCTCCGGCGAATGCGTAAGCAGCGTGCAAAGAATAGGGGCCTTCTCAGCACCGCTCACAAGAACAAGTATCTCGTCGGCGGCCTGAATAACCGGAACCGTCAGCGTCAGACGCTTCAATCCGTCCGGCCCCCTCACGACTCGAACCAGCAAACGCTTTTCCCCCAGCGCATCTGACCCGGGAAAAAGAGAAGCAATATGACCGTCCTGCCCCACACCCAGCACAATCAAATCCAGAGAAGGAATCTGCCCCTCGTCCACACTAAAAACCTTCCGCAAAGTCTTTTCATACCGTTCCGCAGCCGCCTCCAAATCAGCTGCTTCCCCCTCCATCCGATGAACCTGCTCAGCCGGGATAGGCAGCTTCTTTAGAAATGTCTCCTCCGCAAGGCGATAATTGCTGGCCGCATCGGCAGGTCCCACCGCCCGCTCATCCGTCCAGAACAGGTGAACTCGGCCCCAGTCAATCTCCTTGGCTTCTGCACAATCGCCGAGCATCTCAAAGAAACGGCGAGGGGTCCGCCCCCCGCAAAGAGCAGCCGTAAAACGCCCGCTCCGCTCAAGCGACTGCCGGGCTTGACTCAAAAACTCTGACAACGCCAGCCGGGCCAGCGATTCAGCATCTGCCGCACGAAGCAATCGCCCCGAAAAAGAAGAAATCGCTGCTTTCCGGGCCTCCAAAAACCCCTCCAGAATCGCCGCCGCCGCGACAGCGTCCAGCCGTTTTTTGCGGCCTTTGCGGGTGAGTTCCATTGCCGCCAGTTTCTCCTCCGCCGCAAAACTGCTGAGCCGTTCATCAAAAAAAACAATCGGAAGCGCAAGGTGCTTCTTCAATTCCTCCCCAAAACGGCGAACTTGAGCCGCACGGGGACCTTCCGTCCCATCCATATTGTACGGCAGCCCAATAACAACCGCCTCAACCCGATACTCCTTGGCGGCATTCGCAATTTTCGAAACGCAATTATCCGCCCCCGTCAGCACCATCAAGGGGGAAACCACCATTTCAGAAGCATCGCAAACAGCCAGCCCCGTACGCCGCTCCCCGTGATCAATCGCCAAAAAACGCATCCCCGACGGCTCCGAAGTTAGAGATAATCCCTTTTGCCTTCTTGCTCGAGCCGCCCCAGCATCTCCTTAATGCGATGGGCCTGATGAAACGGACAAATCAGCGTTGCGTCGGGACTGTGAACCACAATCATATCCTCCAGCCCAATCATCGCAATCAAATGCTCCGGCGCCTCCGTAAGCACAATCGTGTTGCGGCAGTCAAGCAGACACTGCTGGCCGGCAAGAACGCCCTTCTGCTTGGGGTCCGACGAAAGAAACTCAGCCAGCGCCGCAAATGAACCCAAATCAACCCACCGGCAGGGAAGCGGTATCCCGTAAACCTCCGATGCCTTCTCAAGAACCGCATAATCAATACTGATTTTAGGCAGATGAGGAAACCACTCCTCCAGCACCGACTGCTGCTGCGGCCCTCCCCAGCCGCGCCCAATCTCCTCCAGCGGTACGGCAGATTCAGGCAAAAAGGCCTTCAGCAGGTTCAAAATCGTCTTCGCCTTCCAGACAAATATCCCCGAGTTCCAGAAGTATCCCCCTTCGGCCAGATACCGTTTCGCGGTTTCTTCATCGGGCTTTTCGCGAAACGCACTGACAGGAAAAACCCTTTGCTCTTTGCTTGCCGCTGTCGGCAGGCGAATATACCCGTATTGAGTGGCCGCAAAGGTTGGCTCAATCGCAAAAGTAACAATGGCATCCGGATGTTCCTGAACAAAACGGCTGGCAGTTTTCAGAGCATCCAAAAACGGCTCTGCCGGCTCAAGAATATGATCGGCCGTCACCACCGTCATCACGGCCTCCGCATCCGCCTTCGTCAGCACAGACGCCGCCAGCCCGATAGCCCCCACCGTATCCCGAACACACGGTTCCGCAATGATATTGGTTTCGGGCACCTCTGGCAAAGTTTCACGAATCTGCTCCGCGTACTCCGCGTTAGTCAAGACCAGAATATGCCGAGGGTCAAAAACCCGATTCAGCCGCTCAAAACACGCACGAAGAAGACTTCGCCCATTCAGCAGATTCAGCATCTGTTTCGGTCGAGACTGCCGGCTCAAAGGCCACAGCCGCTGCCCCGACCCGCCTGCCATAAGTACAGCAAAATCCATTTGCTCCTGCTCCTTGGCATTCGCCGCCGGCTGATTGGCCTGCCGGAAAACCCCAAAATCAGCGTTTTACCCGTGCGTTGCCTTCCCAGATACTCCAGATTTGCTCTTCATCCGCCGGCTGGGCATAATCCGTCAGCAGCGTCGTTGCCAGCGCACCGGCCGCCCATCCAAACTGCACCCATTTGGCCGGCTCCCAGCCCTTTAGAATCGCATAAAGCAGACCGCCGACAAAGCCGTCACCCCCGCCGATACGGTCCAGCACAGTAATTTCCCGCGGCTCAACCACATGCCAGTGGCTGCCTTCAGACAGAATAGCACCCCAAAGATGGCTGTTGGCGCTAAGAACCTGCCGAAGGGTCGTTCCAAAAACAGAGGCATTCGGGAAGGATTTTTTCGCACACGCAATCATCCCCTTAAAACTGTCAATTTTTGCGGCAATGTCCTTGCCCCCCGCTTCAGGGCCTTCGATGCCCAGTGCCAGTTGGAAATCCTCCTCGTTGCCGACCAGAACATCCGACACAGAAGCAATTTCCGTAAAAATCTCCCTTAATTCTTTTTCACGATTTTTCCAGAAAGAAGCCCTGTAGTTAAGATCAAAGGAAATCCGGGTGCCGTACTTTTTGGCATTCCGGGCTAACTCCAGACAAAACTGACCTGTCTCCGGCGACAACGCTCCAATCAGACCCGATAGGTGAATAATCTGAACCCCTTGTTCCCCGAAAAGCCGCTTCAGGTCAAAGTCCTTTACATTGAGCGTCCGCCCCACCTCTCCAGCTCGGTCATTGTGCACTCGCGGACCTCGGCTGCCCCAGCCGCTGTCGGCCAGATTGAATTGATGACGATAGCCCCACGGCCCCCCTTGCGGAACCTCTTTGCCCTCATATTCCATATGACGAGACGCCAAGTCGTCTTTGATAAACTGAGCAATCGGGCTGTCTTTCACAAATGTAGTCAAAACCTTCACTCGAAGCCCAAGAAATGAAGAAACACTGGCGACATTCGTTTCCGCACTGGTGGCCTGCATCAGAAGTGTTCGGGCACAATGCATGGGCTGGCTGTAAAGAGGGGTCAGGCGAACCCCCATGCTCGACGGAACAACAAGGTGATACTGACAATCTTTTCGCAGCTCAAGACTCATGAAGACACCCTTTCCTTTTCAAAAACAAACCAATTAACTTTTTTGCCCAGACCGCTTGTACCGCAAAAATCAGGATTCTTCAAGTATTTTTCTGCGGCCCTTCCTCAGCAAAAATCAATCAGGCGGATTTGACAAAGGGGCTCAGCTCCCGAAGCCGATGAATAATAGGGCCGATTTTTTCTCCAACAAAATCGACCTCTTCCTGCGTAGTAAACCGGCTCAAACTGAAACGCACCGAGCCGTGAGCAGCAGTAAAAGGAACCCCCATCGCCCGCATCACATGAGAGGGCTCCAGCGAGCCGGACGTACACGCGGAACCGGAACTCGCACAGATGCCGAACTGATTAAGCAGCATCAGAATTGATTCGCCCTCCACATACTCGAAACTCACATTCAGCGTGTTTGGAAGACGATTTCGCCGGTCTCCATTGACCATGCTGTCCGGGCACGTAGCAAGGATTTTCGCCTCCAGCGCATCCCGAAGAGCCCGCACCCGCGTATTCTCATCGTTCAGATACTGTTGAGCCAATTGAGCCGCCTTGCCAAGACCGACAATCCCGGGGACATTTTCCGTCCCCCCGCGCCGTCCCGACTCCTGATGGCCGCCAAGGATAAAGGGAACCAATCGCACCCCTCGTCGAACAAACAGAACCCCAATCCCCTTCGGAGCATGAATCTTATGACCGGAAAGACTGAGCATATCAATGGTGCTGTCCTTCAGGCGAATGGGAACTTTGCCGACCGCCTGAACAGCATCCGTATGAAACGGCACCCCACGTGCCCGACATAGGGCTCCAATCTCTTCGATCGGAAAAATCACCCCCGTTTCATTGTTGGCATACATAATGGACACCAGCGCCGTGTTATCATCGAGAACCTCGGCCAGCTCATCCGCATTCAGCCGACCCTGCCGATCCACAGACAATTCATAAATCTCATAGCCCTGCTGTTCGAGCTGTCGGCAGGGACTCAAAACCGCTGGATGCTCCACACGCGTAGTAATGATTTTGCGCTTGCGGGGATAAGCCGCCAGCGTGCCGTGAATCGCCGTATTATTGCTCTCCGTGCCCCCGCTGGTAAAAATAATTTCATCGGCCTGACAGCCAAGAAGTTCGGCAATCCGTCCCCGTGCTTCCTGGATGCTTTTCGCCACGCGGCCGCCGAAACTGTGCATGCTGGACGGATTGCCGTACCACTGTCCAAAATACGGCGTCATCTCCTCAATCACAGCATCATCTACCTTCGTGGTAGCATTATTATCCAGATAAATCACACGTTCCATATCAGTTCTCCCCCCCGGCGGCAGGCCGCTCGGCAGTATCTGTTTCTTCCTCAACCGTCAGATCCGGACTCACATATTCGTGAAGTTTGGCCTCGACGATTTCCTTCAAAGTATAATCAGCCAGTTTGCAGCTGGCGCACATCCCGCGAAACGCCACCAGAACACGATTGCCCACAACATCAATCAATTCAATATCCCCTCCATGCGCCCGCATAGCCGGACGAACCTGCTGCTGAAGAACTTCCTGAATCAGCGCAATCTTCTGAATATTAGTAAGTTTTCGCGGCTGGGGCTCCGGATGAGAACGGAGTTTGCGAACCTTTTCCCCCTGAACTTCCTCAATAAGTTTTTCAATCTGGCCCTTGCAGCCGCCGCAGCCGCCGCCGGCCTTGCAGTAATTGGTCACCTGCTCAACCGTCATCAGGTTATTGTCCCGAATCACCCGTCGAATCTCGTCATCCGTCACCCCAAAACACGTGCAGACAATGCGTCCGGTTTTCGGAGCCGACGCCGGCACCTTCCCTTTAGACCGGTAATTGGCAATAGCAGCCATCAGCGCTTCGTGTCCCATCACCGAACAGTGCATTTTCTGTTCGGGAAGCCCCCCCAGCCGCTCCACAATATCACGATTGGTGATTTTTTCGGCCTCTTCAAGCGTCAATCCCTTCACCATTTCCGTCAGAACAGAGGAGGAGGCGATGGCACTGGCACAGCCGAAGGTTTGAAACTTGGCATCGGCTATCCGCCCGTCCGGACCCAACTTGAAAGTAAAGGTAAGAGCATCCCCGCAAGCCAGCGAGCCAACCTCGCCGATACCGTCCGGATTCTCAATCCGCCCCACATTCTTCGGATGGAGGAAATGCTCCATCACTTGTTCCGTATAATCCCACATTGTATTTCTCCATTGCCGCCGATAGAACGGCGTTTCGCCTTCGGTTTCTAACTTTCAGGCAAAATCTCCATCATGCGCTCCAGGGCCTTTCGGGCCTTCTGGGCGGTAGGTTCAGGCACCTCAACACGAACCTGCCTCTCCTGGAGTGACCAAAGCACCTTCTCAAGCGTAATTTTCTTCATATTAGGACAGACGGAAAACTCGCTGACCGCCGCAAAAGTTTTCTCCGGATACTTTTTCCGAAGGGTATGCAAAATCCCTTCTTCAGTTGCAATAAGAAAACTCTCCGCTCGGCTCTGACCGGCAAACCGAATCATTCCCCCCGTGCTGAGCAGTTCATCCGCCAGACGCCGAACCTCCGGCCCGCACTCCGGATGAGCCAGCACAAGCGCCCCCGGGTACTTCCGGCGAGCCGCCCTAATCTCTTCTGCCGTAATCCTCAAATGCGTCGGACAGTAGCCGGGCCACAGAATCAGCGAGCGGCCTGTCCGCTCCGCGGTGAACTGCCCCAGATGCTGGTCCGGAACAAAAAGAATCGGCCGCTCCGAAGGAAGCCGGTTCACCAGCGGAACCGCATTGCTGCTGGTGCAGCAGTAATCACTGAGGGCCTTCACCTCGGCAGAAGAGTTCACATAACAAACCACCAAAGCATCCGGATGTTTCCGCCGCAGTTCTTCGAGCTGCCGGGCCGTAATCATATCGGCCATCGGGCAGCCGGCGGTAATATCCGGCAGCAGAACCGTCTTCTCCGGCGAAAGAATCGCCGCTGTTTCCGCCATAAAAAGAACACCGCAGAAGACAATCACATCCGCTTCGGTTTTGGACGCCTGAATACTCAGACCCAGCGAATCGCCGACAAAATCAGCAATATCCTGAATCGGACCCGGCTGATAATTATGAGCCAGGATTACCGCATTCCTCTTCTGCTTCCAAAAAAGAATTTGTTCCTCAATAGAATTCATTGTTTTTCGGGAGTTTGAGATTTTGACCGCTCCCGGTTTCGGGTTACATAAAGAGATTCCGGCTTGGCAACCATCACAACCGCCCCGGCCGGCACCGATTCGCGTATCCAGACATTGCCGCCGATGACGGCCCCGCGCCCGACGGTAATATCGCCGAGAAGAGTTGCACCGGCATAAACAGTTACATCATCTTCCAGCGTAGGATGACGCTTCTGACCGCGAATCAAATGGCCTCGTTCATCCTTGGGAAAACTCAGCGCACCCAGCGTAACCCCCTGGTACAGTTTGACATTGTTTCCGATAACCGACGTCTCGCCAATCACAACACCTGTGCCGTGATCAATAAAGAACCCTTTGCCGATTTTGGCACCGGGATGAATATCAATGCCGGTTCGGCTGTGAGCCCATTCAGAAAGAATGCGCGGAATCAGCGGCACCTGCATCTCAAACAGCTCATGAGCAATCCGATGGGCCGAAATGGCTGTAATAAAAGGATAACTGATCACCACCTCTTCCAGCGATTGAGCAGCAGGATCGCCGTCATAGGCCGCCTGAACATCCGTCTTCAAAATCGTCCGAATCTCTGCAAGACGGCTCAGCAGCCGGTCCGTACATTCCGCCGCCAGACGCGGACAGTCGCACGTCGGGCAATCCGTCAAACGGCAGTTATGACGCAGTGCCCGTTCAATCTGTTCAGCCAGTTCACGACGAACCGTCAGCAGCAGCTCCTGCACCACAGAAAAAATCGTGGACCGCTTAACCGTCCGTTTGCCGGTATAGCCCGGAAAAAGAATTTCAAACAAAAGGTCCGCAACGCCAATGATATGCTCACGAACAGGCAGATTCTTGATGTCAATAAAATTAATGCCCGTATCGTCTTCATAGGTCCGGACGATTTGTTCAGCCGCCGCCTCATAATTGAAAACTCGTTCACAGTTCATAGGAAAATTCACAGTTGGGCATACAAATCGGTTGAAAGATACCGCTCGCCGGTATCACACAGAACAAAGACAATCGTCTTGCCGTCATTTTCTTTTCGTTTCGATAACTCGACAGCCGCATAACAAGCCGCTCCCGTACTGATACCCCCCAGTATGCCCTCCTGGCGAGCCAGTTGACGGGCGGTCTCAAAGGCCTGCTCATTGCGGACCGTCATCACCTCATCATAGATGCCCGTATTCAGAACCTCCGGAACAAATCCGGCCCCAATCCCCTGAATCTTATGAGAACCCGGCTTTCCGCCCGAAAGCACCGGAGAATCAGCCGGTTCAACTGCAATCACTTTCACGCTCGGCTTTCGCTGCTTGAGCACCTCCCCGCAGCCGGTAATCGTTCCCCCCGTTCCCACTGCCGACACAAAAATATCAATCTTTCCGTCCGTATCGTCCCAGATTTCCTCCGCCGTCGTTCGCCGATGAATTTCAGGATTGGCTGGATTTTTAAACTGCTGAAGAATCAGGGAATTGGCGATAGTTTTCTGCAGCCGCTCGGCCTCCTGAATCGCCCCGCCCATCCCCAGCTTCGCCGGCGTCAGAACCACCTGCGCCCCCAGCATAGCCAGCAGTTTCCGCCGCTCAATACTCATCGATTCCGGCATCGTCAAAATCAGTTTATACCCGCGGGCAGCGCAGACAAAAGCCAGCCCGATGCCCGTATTTCCGCTGGTCGGCTCAATCAGAGTGGTCTGCGGATTGAGAAGTCCTTCCTTCTCCGCCGCCTCAATCATCGCCGCCGCAACCCGGTCCTTCACGCTGTGGCAGGGATTAAACGACTCCATCTTGGCCAGAATCGTTCCGTAAGGTCCCCCCAGCCGATTCAAACGCACCAAAGGCGTCTGCCCTACTGTCTGCGTAATATCATTATAAACCCGGCCCATCAATCCAGACCTCTTCAAGCCAGCCGTTAATTCTGAAAGGTTTTTGTCCCCTGCTCCTGGCCTGTTTGTTCAAGCAGGTCTCTGAGAGTTTTGGAACTGAGAACATTACTGATAGCATCTTGAATCTCATTCCAGATTTGACGCGTTGCACAATCCGTACAATTGGGAGTAAACTCAGAATGCTTCAGACAGTCCACAGGAGTAATAGGGCCTTCGAGCGTTACAAAAATGTCTTTCAATGAAATTTCCTGAGGCGGCTTAGCAAGCATATAACCCCCGCGCGGTCCCCGAACACTTCGGACCAGCCCGGCACTTTTCAGCATGGCAATCAGCTGCTCAAGATACTTATTAGAAATATTCTCCCGGTCGGCAATAGATTTAATCTGGAGTGGTTTCTTGCCGTATTCAAAAGCCAACTCGAGCATCGCCCGGATTCCATACCTTGTACGAGATGACAGTTTCATAGCAAACTCCTATATAGATAGTTTTATTTTCTATACCGAAAAACCTCTCACTTGTGCGTATTAAAATACAATATTCTTAAATGTATATCAAGAATAAGACCAACTATTTCAGGTAATAGTAGATACGCTTATTCTTTATAGCAAAGACTTCTCAGCACGATTAGGGATTGCACCTTTGCCGCAAAGAGGGTATAAGAAGAAGCGGCCTATTTAGAAACAAGAGAAATTTTATGAAAATTACGACCTATAATGTCAATTCCATCCGAAGCCGAATCTCATTGCTCAAAAACTGGATGGCCAGCCGCAAACCGGATGTCCTCTGTGTTCAGGAAACCAAGGTTCAGGATGACGAATTTCCCCTTCACGAGTTTGCACAAACCGGCTATGAAGTCGTTTTTCGCGGCCAGAAAAAATATAACGGTGTTGCTATTTTCAGCCGATTGCCCCTCGAGGATGTAGAGACAAAACTTCCCAACGACCCTTTTGATGAGGCACGTTTTCTGAAGGCAAAAGCGGGAAAAGTAACTGTCGTCAACACCTACATCCCCCAGGGCCAGGAGGTGGATTCAGACAAGTTCCAATACAAATTAAAGTATTTCCGCCTCTTAAAATCCTATTTCAGCGAGCGATATAACCCCAAAAAAGACCTTCTCTTATGGTGCGGCGACTTGAATACGGCAAGAGAACCCATCGACGTTTACGATCCCGAGGGACTCTGGGGACATGTCTGCTATTGTCAGGCCGTCCAGGAAGCACTTGAGGATGTGATAAAATGGGGCTTTATAGACCTATTTCGTCTTTTTCATCCCGAAGGCGGACATTACACATTTTGGGACTATCGCATCCCGAATGCCTTCAAACGAGGAATGGGCTGGCGATTGGATTATATGCTGGCTACCCAACCCCTTGCAAAGACCTGCCGGGACTGCTGGATCGATTTGGAAGCACGACAAGCCGAAAAACCAAGCGACCATACATTCCTTACAGCCGAATTTTTATTGTAAAAATAGGCAAATTCACCTATAAAAATAAGGGTCAAACCAGGATAATTCTAAACTTTGCAAACTGAAAGGCCGCATAGACGATATACTTACAGACAGAAAACCAAAATGGAGAATAAAACTGTCCTCAATAGACCTTTTTACTCTCCGATAGAGATAATATTATGGTGCCGCCGACAATATCGTATGAAGAGTTTCAGCATCTAATCGCTCAGCGCTCCGGGGCGCTGCTGCGTGCATCATCTTTTCTGGTTGCTTACGGCCAAAGCCCAAAAATCCTCACACGCCCTCTTCTGGGGGAACTTTTGTTCCAATCCACCCAGCTCGAAGAACTCCTCGACGCCTACGGTGCGAGAACCAATTCTTTATGGGAACAGTTCCGCTCGCTGGTCGCCGCCATTAAACTATTTTCCTATGTCAGTTATGAACTTCTTCATATTCAGCACAGTATCCCGGCCTACCGTCTTTTGGATATTGGAGAGGACTTCGAAAAACACACCGTAGAGGCGATTGCCTTCACCGAATCCATTCTGGCCGAAGCCGCTCGTCGCCTTCTCGAAGAGGCCGAACGCCTCCATCTGCCCGTTCCTGAGATTGACCTGCCCGAAGAATATTACAGTGAACGGCTTCCGCCAGGCCGTCTGCCGCATGATTTAGACACCCGAAAGCTCGATGCCGTTTCGCAAACCATTTCCATGCTGGCCACCTCGTTTCTCAACCTGGCCGCAGAATGCAAACAATGGCTTCCGAAGGATTCCATGAAGACCGACACCCAGCTTTGTGATTACATCGGCCCTCTGCGAGAGGACAAACTCCGCTCCTTCGAACTGCGATTTCATAACCTTCAATCCCTCTACGATACCTATGTTTCGACCACGGAAACAGAAGGAGTGGACCCGGAGATTCCCGTTTTACGGGGACATATCAGCGTTGTCCTTCATCTGCTTCGCATCGCCAGAGATTTTGCCCACTATATTGAACGGCACGCAGGCCCCTACCGGATTCATCTGCCGCCGGGACGAAAGCGGCTGGTAGAACCGGAAGTGCTCCTGCGGGTGATGCTGAATTACTCAATCCATTTCGTCATTCAGTATCTAAACAGCGCAGAAAACCTCTGCCGTCTGATGCTTCATCGCTATACGGAAATCGGCAGTGTGGAAGTGCCGGTGCCCCCCTATCGCGGATTCCATGTAAGACCCTCCACCCTGATTGCCAACATTGTTCTCCATTACGGCAGCGATGTTACAATGGAACTGGACGGCAAGACCTATGACGCCAAGGCCCCCCTGCATCTCTTCCGGGCCAATGAAGAAATCAATGCCCACAAACGGCGCGACATCGCCGACGAAATCATCCGGATGAATTTGATTCCCGCCGATTCAGACCAGCAGGATATACCCTCCTTAATTCGCTCGATTCTGATGACGCTTGCAGAATACAACAAACTGATTATTTACGAAAAACCGCTTCACATTGAGCCCACACCCCCCGACAAGAATGTGCCGCTGCTCAAACTGGTAATGGATGAAATCATCCGCCTCCAGGCCGCCGGCAAAATCGACATCTTCACCGATACCAAAGTCCGCTTTATCGGCGACAAACGCGTCCTGGCCGACATTGAACTGCTGGCCAGGCACAGCTATGGCGAAGACTTGTTCGGAAACAATATTCCCCTGCCGGACGGCTTAGAATACCTCCGCTACTACCGCTGAAAGCACCCCCTCACGGCTCGGCCGCCACAGGCGGCTCTTCGGAACCGCCATCCTCCGCCGCCGGCGAAGCAGAAGCAGGAGCCGGCTTGTCTTCCGCCAAATCCTCCAGTGGCCGTGTCATTTCCTCCCCCTTATAGGAAGGAATAACATAGACCCACCCGCTATGTTTGGCCGTAAATGATTCCGCCGTATCACGGGCCAGGAAGAGTGCCTCACGTTCTTTCAGCTGCTCTTCAGATTCCTCCTTCTGCTGAACCTGGGGCTCCGGGCCCGTATAGCGTGCCGAAAGGCGGACATAACATTTGCCGTCCTGCTTGGCCAGACGAACGGTATAAACCAGATGGTTCTTCAATTCACACACATAAGACCAGTCAAACTGAACAGAAGGCGTCTTGGAAGCAGCCATCACATCTTCAATCCGCAAATAAGTCAGCGAGGTAAAGGTCGTTTTAGCATTGGCCTGACGCACCTGCTTGTCTGCCGGCAGCGGCTCCAGAAGCAAATCCGAAGAGTCAGACGAAGCCGTCAGGGTATAACTCCGCTGATTCGGGTCCGTCACCATCACCCGCGCAATCTGCTCGCGCTCCACCTGAAGAATCTGCGTCTCAATATAATCCATCGGCCGAACAGAAACATAAGGGGGCTCATTCAGCCGATAAACTTCCGGCCTGTCCAGCCGGCGAACGGCGCTGAAACTGCCCTGCTCCCCTTGGGATTTGGGTTCGGAAATCAGCAGCCCTACAATGGGTTTTTGTTCTGCATCGAGAAATTCAACCCGATACTGGGCGGTTTCCGGCGTTACACCAATCTCCGCATGATTAGCCGGATTGGATGTAATCAGCGCATCCGAAGTAATCCGAATATCCAGACAGTCGGAGATAAGCGAATTTACCTTGCTCATCACCGCCGGATAATTATCTTTTTCCCGAACAGCAAACCCCTTGCCGCTGCGGTCCAGGTGAACCCCCTCAGAGCTGTCTTTCGATCCCACAGCAATGGTCTGGATGCGTTCCACATCAAACCCTTCAATCAGAGGAGCCAGCGTAATCTGAGGAGGCGTATAATCCCGACCTACGCGGGACAGCAGCACCGCCGCTCCCGCAAACAAAACAGCTAAAACGGCAAGGACAGCCAGTTTTCGATCACTCATCGCGGTTTACTCCCAACGGATTCACACCTACAGAATTACGGTTCACGCATATGGTGGATAGAACGCCTTCTCTTGACGGAGCGATAGATTGACAGAGCAACGGCCGCCGCCAGCACGAACAGCGGACCAGGCAGCGTGCAGAAGTTGCGGATGCGGTTTTTCAGGGCCTCTTTCTCAGCCACTTTCTTCATTTTCACATCCCGCAGCCACATCTCCGCCTCATGAAGTTTCAGTTCGATGTCCTTCTTTTCCTCAAGAATAGTCTTATTAATCAGTTCCTGTTCCGTACTCTGAAGAGTCCGGAGTTTTTCATTCAGTTGGGTTTCAAACCCTTTAATCTCGGCCAGAATGCGGGCTTCTTCTTCAGCCGTCTTTTCTTCAGCCGCTTTTTCAATTTGGTCCACACGAGTAAAGGGACGCTTGTAGCCCCCGCGAGAGCGAAGGCGGATCAAATCCGTCGAGCCGGACAGCTCTTCCAGCGCATTCAGAACAAAGGCGGCATTGTCGCCCGCCGCAGCCAAACCAAAAAGAGTCTCCTGATACGCCAGCACATCACTGAGAAAATCCACATCCGCAACCACAACAACCGCTGTCGGCTGCACGGCCTGCGACAAATGAGCAGACGCAGCGGAATTGTCCTCTTTCTTCTCTTCCTCCTCCGCTTTCTTTTCTGAATCAGAAGAAGGTTTTTCCTCCTTCGGCGGCCCATCCGGGAAAGCCGAACGAAGCGTCCCAGACACCCGATAAGCCAAAACCACCGGCGAGCTCCCGTCCCGAAACCGGCTGAGAATAGCCGCATAATCAGGGGCCCTCAATTCATAAGGACTGGAAATGCTCCATGTGTTCCCCTGGCTGGTGGTCATCAGCAGCGGAGTGCGCTCCACATCAGCCGGCAGATTCTGAACATCGCTTTTCTCCCGCAGAACCCCTGAAAACCAAAAAGTCATTTCATTCAGGGAAGAGGTCATCGGCACCTCTTTATTAAAACAGTTGTACGAAGAAGTCAGTTTCAGATAAGGAAGAATTTTTTCAGGCCGCCGGTTCGGCGAAGTGGAACCAACCCCCGCCAAAACGCGGTCACCCGCAAAGGTATCCTCCGGCATCTCCAAACCCCACGCCGCCAGCAGTTCCGGCAGACTGGAAGACGCTTTATGCTCTATCCCGTACTGCATCATCGCCGGATCAGGCCGATCAACCACCGAAAACGGATCCAAAGCAATGAAGGCACGGCCGCCTCGAAGAATATATTGATCAATGGCATATTTGGTTTTAGCCGGTAAATCCTTCGGATGAATCACCAGCAGCAAATCCACATCCCGAATTTCCTCCGTATCCGTCGGAATAGACCGAACATCGGCATACAGTTCCTGAAGCTGACGGACCAGCCCCCACGGACGGCGCGGCTGCTGACCCTGCATCCGCATCATCGCCGCCATATAACCGCTCAGTTCATCACCCATCACCGGCAGCGAACTGAGAATCCCTACACGCGTTTTAGGAGGATTGACCGCTTTATCAATTAAAGAGGTAATATCATATTCTATCAGTTTCTCCCGATCCGGACTGAAAAAGGGAATGGTTTTGATAACACCCAGTTCCGTCTGAAGCACCAACCCGAAGAAAAAACTCTCCTCTTCCGTAATGGAAAACCGCTTCAGCCCGTAGCGAATAGCCGCCAACTCCTCCTGCGAATAAGGACGGGGATCGATAATTTCCAGTTTGACCTTCCCCTTGGACTGACGCACATATTCCTCCAGCAGCGCCTTCACATAATCATAATAAGCATTGAAAAAACGAATTTGGTCGGGTGCCCTGAGCGTGGCCGTCTTCGTATAATAAAGCCGCAGCGTAACCGGCTGCTGAAGATTTTGAAGAATCCGCCGTGTACCATCCGACAGCGTATACAACTGTTCCTGAGTAATGTCCGCCCGCAAGTTCCCGCAAAGCTGCTGCACGATCTGGATTGCGGAAACCGCAATAATCAGAATAAAAATAACCGCACAAATCAGACGCACAGTTCGATTCATCAGCTTGCCTTCCTTTCTTCAACGACAAACATAGACGCATAAATCCAGGCCGCAATGAGAATCAGAAAATACGCAGCATCCGCCGCCGCAATCACCCCTCGCCTCAGCGAATCATAATGAATCTGGATACTTAGAGATTCAATCACCGACAGCACGCTGTCCGGGAGCATATCCGACAAATATTCGAGCGTCGAAGGCATACCCGCATAGACAAGAATCCCGCAGGCAGCCACAGAAAGAATAAAACTGACAACCTGATTCTTTGTCAGCGCCGAAAAGAACGACCCGATAGCCAGAAAACCGCCGGCCATCAGAAAGGACGCCAGGTAGCCCGCGATAATCAGCCCGGGATCCGGCTCCCCCAGATAAAATACAGCCGCCGGCAGCGGAAAAGTCAGCACCAGCGCAATCGCCAGAAAAGCCCACGCCGCGAAAAACTTGCCCAGAACCGCCTGAGGAACCGTAATCGGCAGCGTCAGCAGCAGCTCTATCGACCCGGTCCGCCGCTCTTCCGCCCACAGACGCATCGCCGTCGAAGGAACCATAAAAATAAACAGAAGAGGCAAAATCTGAAAAAACAGATTTAAATCCGCCTGCCTTAATTCAAAAAAACCCTCCCGAAAAGGAAGATAGCCGGCAAAAAAAAGAAAAATTACCAGAAAAACATAGGCAACGGGCGTTGAAAAATATGCTTTCAGTTCCCGTTTGAAAACCGCCCAAAAGCCGTTCATTTGTCGGACTCCTTATTCTCCAAGTCTCGTTTATTCCTGCTGTGCCGCCTAAGCCGTCTTCTTCCCCAGCGTAATCTTGCGGAAGACCTCTTCGAGCGTTCCGCGATAATCCTGCTGAAGTTTCTGGGGAGTGGAATCGACCAGAATCCTGCCCCGCGCAATAATAATCGCCCGCGTGCAGATTTGCTCGACCTCTTCAAGAATATGCGTCGAAATGATAATGGCCTTTTCTTTGGCCATCTTTAAAATCAGCTGACGAACCTCATGTTTCTGATTGGGGTCCAGCCCATCCGTCGGCTCATCCAGAATCAGTACCGGCGGATTATGGATAAGGGCCTGCGCCAGACCCACCCGACGCTTGTACCCCTTCGAAAGAGTATCAATAGTCTGATGATAGACATTCTGGATGGAGCAAAGCGGAACAATCCGCTCAATCGCCTCCCGTCGGACAGCCCCCTTCAGTCCTCGTGCATCGCAGACAAAATGGAGAAAGCCGGCCACAGTCATTTCCGGATAGAGAGGAGCATTTTCCGCCAGATACCCAATCGAACGGCGAACCTGGAGGGATTGACGGATAATATCATACCCGCAGACCGTTGCCGTCCCGCTGTCAGGAGAAAGAAAACACGCCAGCATCTTCATCGCCGTACTCTTGCCTGCCCCGTTGGGGCCAAGAAAGCCCAGGATATCCCCTTTTTGGACATTGAAGGAAATCCTGTCTACTGCCACAATCGGCCCGAATCTGCGGGTCAGCTGCTGTACTTCAATCATCTGCTTTACTCCCTTTCTTAACTGTTATACAGGAAACAGAATTGAGCCCGCCGCAGTCAAGCCCGTCAAAAAACAGGGCTCTGCTCTTATGAATTGTATTCTTATTACCGCCCCGACCAAAAATGTCAACCCTCAAACAGATTTTTTTACAGGAAGATAACAGACATAGACTGTCCACTTCGAACAGATCCATCAAAAAAGGGCCGTCCGGAATAAACCGGACGGCCCTTGAAAACTCCTAAGTCCTTACAAAAACTTTAGGGAAGAATAGCCAGATTCGGACACGTTTCCGCATCCTGGCCGGCCCTGCACCTGGCAGACGGCTGCGCCTGGTTCTGATTCGGCGAGCGGTCGCGCACCAGAATGTAATACTCATAAGGAGCACTCGACGTGTACACCGGCACCCAGTACTCATTAGGCAGACGCGGCGTGAAGTCCGGATCAACAATATCCGCAACGCTCTCCTCATTTTGCCAGCCGCTGCTCAAACTCGAGAATGACACACAAACAAACTTATACTCAACTCCGCTGTCGTCCGCCGCTTCCACTGCTCTCATATAGTGATACCACGTATCAAGCTGAACATGCATGGGCCAGATTTCCCACTGAGCCGGATTGGGCGTCGGCGGGGTCAAATCGACCTCAATGGCAGAAGCTCCATAAACAGCGGACAGCTGCGTCGAAACTACAACCCGAACAGAGCCCGTCGCCGTTTCACGGAAGACCAGTCGAGTAAACACACGATAGTAACACGTCTGACCAAGAACCAAACCCGTATCGGTAAATTTCCACGGTGTCACCGTATAAATCTTACCCAAGGGGTTGGACGGGTCGTAATTCTGCTGCACAATGGGGTTGCTCCCAGCCGGCAGATTGAGCGGATTCCCCGCCGCATCCGTCTTCAGGAAGCAGTACTCCACATGGAAGGTGCCTTTGCCGACCAGCGGTGCTGGTACTGCCGGCACGCCCGTTGCCTGCATAACCGTCATCGCTATGCTGTCCGGCCCCGCACCAGCCGGCGGAATCTCAAATTCAGACGGATTGGGCCCCAGCAAATCATAATTGCTGCCGGCTGTCATCGCACTTTTCGGCGAAGGCTGCGTAACATTGCCGCTGGGGTCGCGAGCATAAACCACAAACTCATAGGGCTCTCCAGGATACAATCCCTCAATCACTCTCGCCAATTCCTTCGTCCAGACAAGCGGCGCCGTCACAGACGGATGAGAAACGCATTCAACTGCATATTCCAAATATTCATCCGGCCACCACCCATCATGGGCCTGAGCCGCCTTCATCGCTGCCTTATCAATTCGGTAAGCCGGGTTCGTTTCACCGGTTTCCGTCCGAAGCGGCAGCGGCGCCGGCACCTCGGCCCACTGCATCGGACTGGGAACAGGAGCATCTTTATCCGATTCCAGCCAGCAGACCGCCAGAGAAGCCATATCGGACAAATCAACAAATCGGTCGAAATTAAGGTCTGCCCCTTCACACCAGATCGGAGAGCCGCAGGACTGCTTGAGCCACTGAGACCCAAGACTAGCCAGGTCGCCAAGGTCAATCACCCCGCTTAAAAGAAGGGCATTATCCACCTTAGCACATTCCTTCCGATGGATCACATAGTAATGGTATCCCAAATCGACCTCTCCACGATCGAGAGCGCCGTTTAACTGCGTCGTGTACCCGTCCAAATCCAGATTGCGAGCCAAATCACTGCCCGCATCAATGCACGGACTGGCCGAATTCAGATAGTAATTCTCCTCAGGCAGAATCTCCCGCGTCAAATCTTCCGGCCCTTCAAAGAGCGGATCGGCACTGAAGACCCCCGCCCCTATGGTAAGTTTGCTTCCCGGCCGCACATAAACAGCATTGCCGGACGTGGTAACATTCAGCACATCTGAGAAGGACAAATTCATCCCGGACGGATACGGCTCACTGTCAAACCCGCTCCCAACCGTTGCCTGAGCACCCTCTGTGGCATAGTTAAGCCACAAAATGCTGTCAACAACATTCACATGGCTGCTGTAGCCAACATACAGACCGCCGCCGCTGCCGCTTTCATAGCCGGGCCGGCCCGCCACCGTATTGTCCGCAAAGGTGCAGTTGAGAATGTTCGGATCCGCTCCCCAGTACACCGAAGCGCCGCCGCCGTCCCGACCGGACGCATTCTGCGCAAACAGGCAGTTCTTAATCTCAGAAGCCGGCGTGCTCAGATTGGTCATAAACAGACCGCCGCCGGAGAAGTCGGCCGCATTCTGCACCAAAACCACATCACGCATCTTCAGCCCCACATTGCCGGCATAAAGACCGCCGCCCTGACCAAGAAACACGTTTTCAACAGGTGCTTCAAACGAAGGGCTGATCGCCAGATTTCGGCGGAACTGGCTGCTGTTCACCGTTGCCTGCTCATAAATCTGGAAGAAGCCGCCGCCCAGATAGGCCGTATTGTCAACCACATTGCAGTCCTGAATTGCCGTCTCAGAAGCATTGGCATAGACCGCACCGCCGTCGCTGGCCTGGTTGCCGCTGAACGTGCAGCCGGTAAACTTGGCCGTGCAGTCATACTGATACGCCACCGCACCGCCAAAGGCAATATGGATTGTGTGCGGATATTGCTGAACTTGGGTATCCGCATAGTTATTCGACAGAATGCAGTTTTCAAATTCCAGATTGCAGTCATACATCGCATAGACCGCACCGCCGGCATTCGGTATATCCAGGGCCCGATCCGGCTCAGGAACATCCGGGAAACCCGCTGTCCCGCCGACACCACTCACGCCGCCGTTGCTGCTGTTACCTTCAAAAACACAGCCGACAAACTTGGCGCTGCTGCCGTAGCCGCAGAACACCGCGCCGCCGTAGCCGCCGTGGCGCCAGTAGGACAGACAACTATCATACGGATTGTACTGATAATACGTATAGAAGTCCTTCCAACTCTGGTACTTGCTCGTATCCAGTTCAAACCACTTCGCAAACGTATCCCAGTCATACATCTCAAAATACGTCAACGGATAGTCGTATTTATCGCCGTTCTGCCAGCCGTCCCAGCCGCGCTGAATCAGCCAGCCGATTTCGACCTGGTCCGAGTAATTCCACCCGCCGCCCAGACCGCCATAGCCGGAATTCGGAGGACCGTTGCCATTGCCGCCGTTGCCGCCATTGCCGCCAAGAACGTAATTATCGCGGAAGGTGCAATTTTCAAAGGTCGTCTCACTGCTGAACTGGCAGGAAACAGCCCCGCCGTAGGCCCAGCCCGGCCAGCCGCCGTCGCCGCCGTCCGGATGACTGTCGCAGCCGCCATTCGCATTGGTGCCGTCCCCACCAACAAGAGAATTGCCCTCAAACAGACAGCCGATAAAATGAACCGAACTTTCAGATATCTCAACCGCTGCCCCTTCTACACTTCCGCCATTGACACCATCCTGCGCACATCCAGCCGGCGTTTCCCCTGTTCCGCCGCCCCAATTGCAGCTGACAAACCGGCAGTTTCGGATAAACAACGCCGAACGAGCAATAATCACGTTGCTTTGCCGGAAGGTAAGACCTTCAATCAGCGAGCCCTCTTTCAGACCCACCAACTCCAGACCATGATGGTCCAAAATGGTGTTCTGAACGGTCTCCGGGTCCTCTGGATTAGAGCCGCGAACAATTAACCTTTTGCCGCCAAAACTCAGCCACGTCTCAATATTCAGATCCGTACTGCTTGTACTCTGATAGAGACCCGGATTGACAATAATGATATCCCCGTCCTGGGCCTTATCGACGGCCTCACTCAGCGAGTTATAAGCAGCTGAACCGCCGACATACAGAACCTGCTGCTCCCGAACCTTCACCGTCACAGTCTTATCACCGTCGATCACAGCACGATTGGTCAACGAGGTGCTGCCGTCATCAATCGTACCCGACCAGCCGGTTATCACATAACCATCTTGAATCTGGGCAGTCAGTTCGACAATCTGCCCCTTATAGTAAGTCCCCCACGCCGGACTTACCGTCCCCAGCCCATCCTGAACAGAAGCCGTCAGCGTATAAGTCGCCAGACTGGAAGCAAACGGATAGTGATACCCCAAATCCGCCATTCCCGTATCTGCCGCCGCATCCGCCGGATCGGTCGTAAACTGGTTAAGACCAACAGAAGCCGCTGTCACCTTGCCTGCATCCACCGCAGGACTGGACGTCTGATTCAAGTAGCGGCCGCCCAACGGCCCCTCCTGGAATCGCGGATCGGCCTTAAGGGTACCTGCCGGCAATGTCCCGGAATAATCCGCACCCAGATTACCGTAAAACAGACAGGCCTCGAATGTTGAATCCGCCGGCGCATCTTCCGATACCGCCGTGCCGTTGCTGCCTGCCGCAATCGTATGACTGAAGTGTGCTCGTCCATTCGGACCAATGTACAGCGCCCCGCCGGCTTCCCCAACCGTGTTGTCCGCAAAGGTACAGAACTCCACGATCGGGCTGGAGCCGACTTTAGCGGCAATCGCTCCGCCGGACTTCTGTGCCCAGTTGCCATCAAAGAGACAATTGCTCACCTCATGCGTCCAAAGAATATCGCCGTTGGTGAAGTTAATAGCGCCGCCCTGACCGGTTTGACCTTGGGCCTTGTTTTCAGCAAAACGGCAGTTCCAGATGTCAGCCTTCGCATTCATACAGGCAATACCGCCGCCCTGGCCTTCGCCGCTGACCGTCTGATGAAAGCGTTGGATGCCGGTCGCAGTATTCAGCGTAAAGGTGCTGTTGCCGATGTTCATCTCGCCTTCGGTCAAATAAACGCCGCCGCCGCTGCGGGCCTGGTTTTCGACAAAAACACCCCCTTCCACCGACAGCTGCGCCAATCGTCCAGACACAGCACCGCCATTTAAATAGGCCGTATTGTCCGCAAACGAGCAGTCCGTTATCGTCAGCGACAAGGTCTCGGCGATCTCATTGCCGCTCACATTATAAGAAATCTCCACCGCGCCGCCGCAGCTGGCCTCATTCCCGCCGAACGTGCAGCCGCTCAGTGTCAAATGGCTGTCCGAACGAATCGCACCGCCATGGCCGAGCGTGTAGTTGCCGAAGAACCGGCTGTCCTGAACAACAGCGCTGGGAGAGTTCTTGCCGACGACAAGCCCTCCGGCCTGGCCCAGCGACTCCATCAGCTCCGAAAACAGCGAAGCATCCGTAAGATAGAGCAAAGAAAGTTCATATTCAGAGTAGAAATCATACCCAGGCACCTTGTCATACGCGCCGTTATTGATAAATTCACAGTTGTATACGCCGACAGCCGTCGAATCATCACACCAAACAGCACCACCCATATTTTCCTGGAACACACAGTCTTCCAGATTCAGCACACTGTTGGAGCCGACAGCAATCGCACCGCCGTCTGTATACACACGCCACGTAATGGGCACCAGGTCATCCATCCAGGATTCAGTGGTACTTTCGAAAGCATAGTTCCCCTGAAAGGTGCAGCGGACCAGCGTGGCCTGGGCACCATCGCCCAAACGCACGGCACCGCCGTCCAGTGGCTGACTCGGATCAACCTCCACGATACCGTCAGAGCCGGCCGAGAACTCATCCCACGGCTCCGAATAGGTCTGGCCCGTCCCCGTCGCGCCGCCCGTGCCGGCAATACCATGCTGGGCAATGTTGTTCTCAAAAACACAATCGGTAATCACCGGCTGACAGCCCGTAGCCGCATAAACCGCACCGCCGACACCATTGCCGCTGCCGCTGCCGCCGTCGCCGCCCCAGCTGCCTTTGCCGTTGCCTTCCGCATCACTGCCGTTGCCGCCATTGCCGCCGCAGCCGCCCATCGCCTTATTATTGCGGAAAACGCAGTTTTCAATGATCGGCGAACTGTTGCCCCGGCAGGCAATAGCCCCGCCGCAGCCCATTCCAAACCCATCACCGCCATGACCGCCTGACTGGCCGTCTTCACCAGGAGCATCCGCCCCTTCAACCGCCGGCCGGCCGTTATTTCCATCACCGCCATAGCCGCCGGTAACCGTGCAATTCTCAAAAACGCACTTGCGTATCGTCGGCGAACTGCCGTTTTCACACAAAATCGCACCGCCATAGCCGTCCCCATAGGCATCTGTCCCATAATTGGCACGAGGAGGAGGTGGCGGCGTTTGATCAATCGGCGGGAACGGAGTGGGATCATAAATGCCCCCATTTATCCCCAGGGCACCCACCATAAAGCCGTTCCGGATCGTCACCCCTGTAATCACCGTCGAGGGTCCTTCCCCGTTGCGGAAGACAAAGCCCCGACTGGGAGCATAACGCGTCCCCCCGCAGTCAATAATGGTAGAAGCCACAATCGCCGGATTGTCCGGATCTTCCGAGGTAATGATAATGCTCTTGCCCTGCAGGTCCAGTCCTTCGCCGACACCATCAAAGTCTGTATCGACAAATTCAACGGTGTACGGCATACCCGGACGCGGAGCCAGCACAATCGTATCGCCGTCGCGAGCCAGCGAGATTGCATCAGAAATCGTCGCGACCTCTGAAGGAACCGTGATAAACTTGGGGATTCCCACCTCAAATTCCACCGTCACCACACGGTCCGTCCCCATAGTAACGGCGTTGGTCAGCTCTTTCGAATTGTCATTATTCGTGCCTGTCCACTTCTTGACACGATAGAGAGCCGCATCATTAGGATCCGCTTCCAGATGAATAATCGTCCCACGCGCCACTGTAATCGGAGGCAAAACAACAGCCGGACCCGCTTCCTGATCAACTCCCTCCGCTTTCCACGACGCCTTCAGTTTCCCCATCGCCCTGGTACCAGCCGTATAAACGCGGGCATTCAGCGTGCACGTCTGAATCGCCTGAAGAGCGGCATCATAGTGATACCCCATATCAACAGTGTCGGAATCTTCTACGGCATCCGTACGAGTAGTAATTGGGAACCCGACCAGCGAAGCCAGCAAATCAGCGCTGCCGAACCCCTTATCAATACAGGGACTGTTCTCCATTTGTCCGGCATCAATATGACTCAGATACACCGTTCGATAAGTAGGTGACTGCACAGTGCCGAAATCAATCAGGAGCGGGTCAGACTCAATATTGTTGGGACCGTACCACAGCCACGGCTCAATCCCCGCAGCCACATAAACCCGCTCCGCGCCGCCCTGAACATCACTATAATCGACAAGAACGGTGGTAAAGGGAACAAAGTAGGTTTCATAAGGGTCACCCACCGAAATCTGCGGTCCCAAAACCGCCGAATTATTCCAGAAAATCGAATTGGTTACATCCACAAACGTATCGTGGGCCATCAGCGCACCGCCGACACCGTACCGCTGATCACTGACGCTGTTGTCCACAAACGTACAATTCATTATGCTCACATCGCTGGACCAGTCGGCCTGAATGGCTCCGCCGCCGTTGACAGCACTGTTCTGGATAAAGAGGTTGTTGATGACTTCCTGCGGACGCTCCCAATGCAGAGGCGGTCCAATAAGGGCCAGCGCTCCTGCATACCCATGCGATTCATTAGCAGCAAAGCGGTTCGACGTAAGCAGAACATCCGAATCAGAAGCATACAGCGCCGCTGCAGAAATCAACCCCCCGAACGTGTCGCTGTCCTGCGTCCGTCGAGGCGCAACATAAGCCCCTGTATTGTTATAGAAGAAGTTGTCATCGGCCGTCAAATCGCACCCGTAAACAAAGCTGCCGGCGCCGGCCTGGCCCGCATTGCTGACGAATTCCGCACCGCTGACATCCAAAACAGAGGCGTCCACATACAGCCCGCCGCCCGTAGGCGAAATGTTCCCTTCGAAAAGACCACCGGAAACAGTAACAATATAATTCGGATCTCTCTCACCATCCAGAACAGCATTCACTTCAAGACGATTTCCCCACAGTTCTGTTCGGACAATATACCAGAAATTGATCCGCCCGTGGTTGGCATACTCGGAGGTAATAAATGTATCTATTTCAACAGATTCCTGACGCTCACCGCGGGCAAAGAAGTTGTTAAAATAGAACTCTTCATAGCAATCAAAAGACTCCCCGACATACGCACCGCCGGCATACGAATCGACAAAGTGGTAATCAGCCGCATTGCCGCTAAAGATGCAGTCTACCAACTCAACTGACCATCTTTGCTCCTCTGTCGAGGGAGCCAGATTGCTGTAAAGACCGCCGCCGCTGAACGCATCATTATTCTGGAAAACACAATTGGTAAATACCATGCTCTCCGGCTGGTCGGCAAAGATACCGCCGCCAAAGCCCTCATATCGATAATCCGTGTTCTCCGCCACCACGGCCGCAGCACTATTGCCTTCAAAGAGACAATTTTCAAAGGTCGCCCGGCAACCCTTATCATACAGTTCACCGCCACCGTGATCGGCAAAACTGCGGTTATAGGATACCGTCGTATCCTTCATTGTAACGACACTGCCGGCACCGTAAAAGTTGGCTCCCGCACACGCTCCAGCATTGGGCTGCTCCGGATCAGTCGCAGACCACTGCTCCCGAAGTGAAGCCGACGACGACAGCGGCTGCATAGTTGTCAGATCCCAATACCAGGACGCAGGATCCTCCGGATGATTCGGATCCGACGACGCCAGCGTCACACTGAAATAGTCCGTCGTTCGTATAAGCCCATAAAAAGGATAGACTGCCGCATAAAAAGCCGCCGTTCCGACGATTTCCCCCGTGCCTGTAGTCACCCCGGGCTCTGCCGCTTCGCTCGGCACCTCAGGCAGATTCATCGAGGTCTCCCATCGCCAAGGAATGGTAAACCCTTTTAAATAATCATTAGGATCATCTGTATGAGTATAAGAATTGTCAATATTGGCCGTATCTTCCCAGTAATAAGCCATATAGTAAAGATTGGAAGGCCAAATACCAGTATGGCTGAGTAAATCACCCCAGTTCTGGGGAGCACCGCCCTGTCCAAATCGAAAACCGCCGTAACCGCCCGTACCGCGTGGACCACCATTGGAGCCGTTACCACCGTCACCGCCGGTACCTCCATTAGCACGCACTCCATCCGTAATGATTGTACCGGTTTCATCCCGCACAATGCCCAACTCATGCAATTTATCGGGAATAAAGAAGGCCGGCCCGCCGTGACCGCCATTGCCGCCCGCTGTCCCATCTCCCTGGGCATTGCCGCCATTGCCGCCGTCGCCGCCGGAATAATCCCCATGGAGCTCCACTATCACCCGGCAATTATCAAAGGTACAGCCCTCGATAACGGCTTCCGTATTAACCCCAAAATAAATCGCGCCGCCGGAAGAATCCGGGGCCCGCAAATCTCCACCCATACCGCCGTTGCCGCCGTGACCGCCGCGACCCTGGCCCTTGGCATCGCCGCCATTGCCGCCATTGCCGCCCCGGCCGGCTTCGCCAACACGGACATAGCAATTCCGAATCGAAACATCAATAAGTTCAGGTCGGCAGCCCGTTTCAAAATAAATCGCACCACCCCACGCACAGCCGCCCTTGCCGGCATTGCCGCCGTCCCCTCCATCAAAACCATCCGCAGCATCTACAGAGTCAGGGATACTGCCCGCATCGCTGCCGTTGCCGCCATTGCCCGCATTTCCGCCGATAGCAGCACAGTTATTGAATTGACACCCTTGAATCAACGGCGACGAACCGAAAACCGCATAAATTGCACCGCCATAGCCGTTGCCGCCGTTGCCGCCCGGCGCTCCCGGCTGTCCATTGCCGGTTCCCACCCCCGGCGCATTCATCCCATGAGTACCAACTTCCCCATGAGCCCGGCAATTTTCAAAAACACAATTTCGAAGGATGGGACTGGCGCCCGCATAATTTCCAAGATAAATCGCTCCGCCGGCCGCATCCCTGCCCGAAATACCGGTAGGATACACGGAGGTATTGCTGTTACGTTCCGGATCATCAAAAGTTATAGCATTCCGGATAGTAAACCCTGCCAGAATCGTATTGCGCCCTACATTCTGGAAGATAAACGCGCGGCGGGACTCCCCATCCCAGAAATCCCAAATATCTTCGCAATCAATCACTGTCTGGGCAACCACATCCGGATTCTCCGGATTCAAACTGCGAATCGTAATGGCCTTGCCGTCCACGGTAATATTCGTCTCTCGATACAGACCCGGATGAACCAGAACAGTATCACCGGAGCGTGAAGCATCCACCGCACTTTGAATAGTCGGATACGCCGACGACGGAACATGACGAGTAATCGGCTGCGTCGTATAGCCCACCGAAATCGGCTCCGACGACTCTGTTACAGGAAGCTCTACACCTTCGCCTCCGCCGCCTTCGCAGCCCGCCTGCCGCACACGCAGAACAAAACGAAACTCCTTGCCTGCCACGCCGCCCGGAATCAGCGGTGTGAAATAATACGGAACCGTCAGCCACCCGCTGTTATAATCTTCAGGATTGCCGGTACTTGCCTCTACACACTCAAAGAAATACTCCACCCCGTTTTCATCATAAGCCGTCACCGCCTCCATTCCAATCCGCAGATTCCCCAGAGAGCGGGGAGCCGCTTTCCACCGGGCCGGATTGGGAGCCGGAGGCAGAACATCCCTCCCGCTCGCCGTTGTAGTCTGCTTTTCTTCAGACCACTCCGTCTCATTGTAATTCGTTGACTTATCACGGGCTTTACACCGGAAGGTATAGGTGGTGCCTTCTTGGAGAAGCGCCCTTTCTTCCGGCGTATCCCCCAGAATATAAAGCGGCTCATCCTGCCAGCCGCTGTCCAGCCCTGAATTCCCGACGCATTCAAAATAATATTGGACGCCCGACGCATCGATGGCCTCCTTTGCCTTCATCACGATATGTCTCAGGCCTGTGGCGGTCGGCTCAATATCCCATTCAGCCGGATCCGGCAGCGGCGGAATCACATCCTCAATCTCGACAGAAGCAAGGGCCTGATAAAGATTCAGACGCCCGCCCGATACGCAAAGACCATTCAATGAATCCAGATTGTCCGCAGACCCCATCAAAATCTGCTTGACTTCCGCGGCCGTCAGCCCTGGTGCCAAAGACCACACCAGTGCACAAGCCCCCGCCACATGCGGGCTGGCCATTGACGTACCGCTATAGGTCGCATAGCCGTCCTGGACACCGTCTGTATCCAGCGTCGGCGGAACCGTACTGAGAATATTTTCCCCCGGCGCCCCTAAATCAACCGTTGTCTTACCCCAGTTGGAAAAGGAGGGCTTTTGATCCATATCGTTCGTTGCCAAAACAGAAATGATCGAATCCAAAGGATAACACGCAGGATAGACCGGCGAACTGTCATTGTTGTTGTATTCATTGCCCGCCGCCGCTACAAAAAGCAATCCGGCCTGCTGAGCAGCCGCAATAGCATCATACATCGCCGGATTATAGCCGGCCCCCCCATAGGAATTGTTGGTAACCTTTGCTCCTTTTCGAACCGCATAATTCAGCGCCTCAATACAGGCAGATTCATACACACTCTCTCCAATACCGACCTTCAGGGCCATCACTTTCACATTCCAGTTGACCCCAACAACACCGCGGCCGTTGTTGCCCACCGCTCCAATGGTGCCGGCCACATGGGTTCCATGCCCCACCTCATCCATCGGGTCGGAATCCCCCTCTGCAAAATCATATCCATAAATATCATCAATATACCCATTGCCGTCATCATCAACGCCGGCTGTGCCGTTTAGTTCGGCCGTATTAACCCACAAGTTCGCAATCAGATCTTCATGGGTATAATCAATACCTGAATCAATAACCCCCACGATAATCTGCTGGCTGCCGGTAGCCAGGTTCCACGCCTCGGGTGCATCAATATCCGCATCGAACTTGCCGCCGGTCTGGCCTGTATTGTTCATTCCCCAAAGCCGGTTGAAATAAGTATCATTCGGAATAGCGGCAAGCCGCCGGATAAAGTCCGGCGAAGCATACTGAACCCCTGGCGTCGCCTGAAAAGCAACGCGGGCCTCCTGCACATCCACCCCCGCCGGCAGTTTCACCAGCGCCAGCCCAGGCACAATATCATACATCTTGACAATACTGCCCCCGCCCGCCTTCTGAATCACAGTCGCACGAACCGCCGACCCCGTCGAACTGGCAGCCGTTTCATAAAAGCGAACCAGCAGATAACCATCCCGATACAGCGGCACAGTCTGGCTGTCCGAAGGATTCTGAAAAAACCCCGCCGCACAAAAAGAAGAAAGAAGGATGAAACTAATAATTCCTGTGGTAAGTTTGCGTGCCATGGCACCCTCCGTTAAGGACCTCATATTTCCCATTTTGCCTGTTTCCCAAATCAATCAATGCTTCGGAGTTTTTTCAGCTCACTTGGGAACTCATCTTGTACCCTGAGTTCAGACGACACCTTTACCGTATCGGAAAACGTAAAAGGCAAGTTTACCTCACCTTACCAAAATGCCTATTTTTAGTCAAGAAACTTCAAAAATACACAAGATGAATAATTTAGAAAAAACTGATATTATAAGACTTTCACAACCCCCATTAAGAAAACGGCCTGAACATTCTTCTACCACCCTCGTACGTCCGATAAAAAATCGTCCGCTTACATTGCGGATAATTAATTATTTATTGTAGTAATTTTATTTGTCTTTTTCCAGTTTTTTCTGTTATTTTTCCAGAAAATGTTGAGATCCGGGAACCATAGAAGATTTATCATATCTGATTCTTTATGATACTGGAAGTTCAAAAATCTGCTCTTTCCGGAACCGTTTCGATTCCGGCTTCCAAATCGCACACCATTCGGGCGGTTGCGATCGCATCCCTGGCCGACGGTGCCAGCCGTATTCGCTGCCCCCTTATCTCCAGCGATACACTCAGCGCCGTCGCCTGCTGGCAGGCCTTGGGCGCCTCCATCGACACCTCCAATGAAAATGAATGGCTTGTCAGCGGTACAGCAGGCAGAATCCTGAACGAATACTGCAAAATCGATGTCGGCAATTCAGGAACCACCCTTCGCTTGGCGATGGGTTCGGCCTCCCTGGCCTCTGAAAACGCATCCATTTTTATGACCGGCGATGAGCAGATTCAGGCCCGCCCCGTCGGCGCACTCCTCCAATCCCTGAAAGACCTTGGTGCCGGCGGCACCTGCCTGAATCATAATGATTGTGCCCCCCTCCTGATTCACGGCAAACTCAAAGGCGGCCGCACTTCCATCGCATGCTTTACCAGTCAATTTTTATCATCCCTCCTGCTGGCTTGCCCTCTGGCCGAAAACTCCTCTGAAATCGAGGTAACCGTTCTCAACGAACCAGACTACGTCCAGATGACCCTCGATTGGCTCCATCGCCAGCACATCCGATATGAAAACGACAGCTTCCGGCACTTTTTAATCCCCGGCGGCCAGCAGTACCGCCCCTTTGATTTACCAATCCCAGCCGACTTTTCAAGTGCGGCCTTCTTCCTCTGCGCTGCTGCTGTCGTCGGCCCCGAAATCACTTTAACCGGCCTGGATTTCGCCGACAGCCAGCCCGACAAGGCGGTGGTGCAGTATCTGAAGGAAATGGGGGCCAAAGTTGATTTTCTTCCCCAAGGACTTCGAATCGCAAAAGCCCCCCTCAAGGGCATTGATATCGATATGAACCGAACGCCGGATGCACTCCCGGCAATGGCTGTCGCAGCGGCCTTCGCGCAAGGAACCACTCGACTGCTCAATGTCCCTCAAGCCCGAAAGAAAGAAACCGACCGCATCGCCTGCATGGCCGCCGAACTGAAAAAACTCGGTGCTGATGTCGAAGAACTGTCCGACGGTCTGCTCATTCGCGGCGGAAAAACCCTCCGCCCGGCCGACCTCAACGGACACGCCGACCATCGCATTGTAATGGCGCTCAGTGTGGCAGGGATGGCCCTCAATGGAAAAACCGCGATTGACACAGCCGAAGCAATGAACGTAACGTTTCCAACCTTTCCTCTGCTGATGGAATCCCTCGGCGGAAAACTAAAGATGAGAAACTGATGATAAACCGAAAATCAAAAAGGTCTGTCGGCGACAGACCTTTTTAGCAAGGCGCCTCCGCAAGTGCCGTGCGGAACCGATTGAAAGCAACCCTGTATGTTTAAGTGGGCGACCGTTGCGGCAGTCCGAAACGTCCTGTCAAGCAGGCATGTTCGATCCTTGCCGACCTGGCCTCCCCGATAGGGTGCATCGGTTCTTTCAAATTAACGTTCCGACACGCACACCGCAGGGGCCAACCTGCATTCTCACTATAACAAATCATCGGACAAAAAGCAACATTTCAATTAATAAAAAATGAAAAGAACGCAGCACCTTTTCCTTCAGCCGCTTATGTCCAAAAAAGCCGGAACCCCGCCAAGTGGATTACCCCCAAGGGGACTCGAACCCCTGTTACCGGGATGAGAACCCGGCGTCCTAGGCCGCTAGACGATGGGGGCAAAAAAAATAGCGGCGAGTGGATTCGAACCACTGACCCTGGGCTTATGAATCCCATGCTCTAACCAGCTGAGCTACGCCGCCGTAAGAATAAGGAAAATATTCCCCTATTCAAAACCTGAAGTATAACCAGACAAATCGTCTTGGCAAGCAAAAAACTCCCTCTTTTTCACGCAAAACATTCAAAAAGCGGTTTCCCCGCCGGCAGACTCATATTGGACATCCTCCGTCTCATTATAGTCGGAACCCCCCTCCGCATCCATTTCTGTATCGGAGAATTCTTCTTCATAAACACCCTCGCCTTCCGCATCTCCTTCCTCCGGAATAATCTCCGATGGCGGCTGATTGGGCTCAATAACCTCTGTTTCTTCAGAGAAAACATCGTCTTCCTGCCCGGCCGCCTCCAACTTCGTCTCAGACCGGATCTCCTCCGGCGAAAGAACCGGCACGGCTTCAGACGGCTTTTCCTGAGCCGCTTTTTCCGCCTCACCCGCCGGCAGAGCATTGGGCTCTCCAAGAACAACGATTTCCAGTTCTGCCTCCGTCGGCACAACCGCCCCTTTCAGACGACGCTCGATTTGTTCGATGGCCAGCAGGAAAGGGTCCTCATCCCGCGAATCTGAAAACCACCGTCGTGATGCCTTTTCCAAAGGCCCAATCGCACCCGCATCCCCAACGCGCCCCAGAAAAACCGCCGCCGCAACCTGCGCCGGATAAGGCCCCGTCTCCAGAACCCGCAAAAGTTCCCCGACATCACCCGCAGAGCCAGCCGCAAAAACCTGATTCAGAAGAACCTTAAGTTCCTCCGCAGACAGTTTTTTTTCATCGACTTCTTTTACCTCCGATTTCTTCGAGCCAACAGCCGCACGCCGAGGCGGAACCTCCTGAACATCAGATTGGTCAGTCCTCCAATAGTACCCCAACCCAACAAGCACCAAAATCAAAAACAGTACCCCTATCCCCCACCATGCGGTTTTTGGGGAAAACACCCTCTCAAGGGCCGTCCCCGAATGCCGGAATTCCGCCTCCTGCAAAAGAGCATCTTCAAGCATCTGACGGCTCTCCGGCGGCAGTTTCAAAAGCGGCGGAACCGAGCGGAAAATCTTTTCAAGGTTTCTTTCAAAAACCTGAATTTGGATCTCATCAGAAACCGTCGCAGGAGCCGCCGATAAGGACTGAATCCAGCCGAGCAGATATCGACGAAAATAGTACCGTGCCCGCACCAGCTCCTCCTCCATCTCTTCCGAAGAAGACAGTCGTCCGGTCAGCGCCGCTCCTTCCGTATCAATCCGATAGTAGCGGCAAAGCAGAACCTGCCGATGCGACCCTTCCATTTCCGTCAAGGCCGCCTGAACCAGATGAACAACCAGCAGATTTTCAAGATAGTCTTCCGGAAAATCCTGCGTTCCAATCCGCGCAAGCATCGCAAGGATTTCATCCGCCTTGGGAAGATTCCGAAGAGAGTCCCAATTGGTTTCCGGAGCATAGACAGCAGCAGCCCGCTCCACAATCCATCGATACATCGAACCGGAAGCCGGTTCATACTCCGAAACCGCAGAATACGCCGCCTTCAGCAGATGAACGGTCCGCTCCTGCGCCTCCGGCAGCGAAAGAAGGTAGTGCCGGACAACCCACGTGTAAAAACTGTCCGCATGCTCCTGAACCCACCGTCGGAGAAGTCGGATATTGCCGGCCCGCAACTGCCTGCACTCTGCTTTTGTCCAGTTTTTCCTCAATCCGTTTCTATCCTCCTGTCTTTTCTATAGTATCGGCCGGATTAAGGACATAGAGTAATTTTTTTGTCCGGTTTGGAGACAAAAAAAGACATCTTTTTCAAGATGTCTTTTGGAAAGTTCCGGTTAATTCACAGACTTCGCAGATTTCTTCGATTCAGCAGTTTGCTCGTTCTCTTTTCCTTTGACCGTCGATTGCTCAGAGGAAGCGGCCGCGCTGGCCCTCTGCTCACGTTCCTTCAGCCGCTGCTGGAGACGACGCTGCATTTCCGCCTGCCTCTCCTGCAGAAGTTTAAGATTCTTTTGGTACTCGGCATTTTGCTTATCAATCAGTTTCTGGATGGCCTCTGCTGTCTTGACAGCGTTCTCTTCCCGGGCCAGATTCAGAATCGTCGTCAGTTCAGCAGTCAGTTCCTGATGGCGGGCTTCCAAAGCAGCCATCGGGTCCCGCCCCTCCTGCCCCAACACTCGTTGAGACGCACGAGGAGCGGGCGAATTCGGCTCGCTCATGCTCACACGCCTTGGCAGCGGAAGACGTTCCCGACTGCGCACAGGACGAACCGCCTTTGGGGCCGGCGCCGGCGTCGTTGAATCGTCTCCGCTCTCAGCCGCCCAAACCAAAACGCCCAAACCAAAAACAACAACCGCACCCGCTGCCAGCCATCTCCGTTTCATCCTGAAATCTCCTAAAAAACAACCCTGTTCCTGCTGCAAACCGAGCAAACTATCGATGAATCTTCCGATAAACCAGACCTTCAAACACAGCCACGGTCTGGCCGTCATCATCGGTGATCGTAATCAGATAACTTCCGATCTTGCCCTCTCGGTTTCGTTCCGCCGCCTCGGCATAAAGACAGCCGCTTCGGACGGCCTTCAGATATGAGATATTGACGTTAATAGCAACCGCAACATGGTCATGGGAATTGGACGCCGCAGCAAATACCGCATCCGCCAGGGTAAAAACCGCCGCCCCATGAACAATGCCGACACCGTTCAGATGCTCTGGACGAACAGTCAGACGTCCGCGGGCCTTGCCGTCCCCGGCCTCCAGCAGTTCCACACCGCACAGTCGGGCAAACGCATCTTTCTGGAAAAACTCACTGCTGTCTTTTCCCATAAAAAGCCGCCTTCACCCTCCCTGGCCGCTGCATTACTGCTCAGATGCGCCCGTGGCTTCCGTTTGGACGACGGCCGTTTCTTCCGGCTGTTTCTCTTCGTCGTCCACCCCTTCAAACCGCAGATGCTCTTCATCCTGTACAGTGATGCGAACCGCCTTTTTGCCTTTGAATTTGCCGCGCAGAAGGGCCTCCGAGATCGGGTCTTCAATATAGCGCTCGATCGCACGCCGAAGAGGACGGGCACCGAACTCCGGGTTATAACCCTTATTAATCAGAAACTCCTTGGCCGCAGAATCCAATTCCAGACGCAGACCGTGCTCAATCAGCCGCTTAAAAACCTTGTTCAGTTCGTATTCCACAATCGTCTGCAGATTTTCCCGAGTCAGCGGACGGAACACAATCACCCCATCCAGACGGTTAAGAAACTCTGGACGGAAATAACGCTCGATTTCCTTGTCGAGCAGCTCTTTCATCTTTTCATAGTTGGCCTGCTCGGTCCGCTTCCCGAAGCCGAAACCGGACTGGTTCTTAATCAGATCGGCTCCGATATTGCTCGTCATAATCAGGATCACGTTCTTGAAATCAACATGCCGCCCGAACGAATCTGTCAGACGCCCTTCTTCCATAATCTGCAGAAGCATATTATACACATCGGAATGGGCCTTCTCAATTTCATCCAGCAGAAGCACCGCATAAGGCCGACGCCGTATCCGCTCCGTCAGCTGCCCGCCCTCTTCATACCCAACGTACCCGGGAGGCGCACCAACCAGACGGCTTACATTATGCTTCTCCATATACTCGCTCATGTCAATCTGAATGAGCGCATCAGGATCTCCAAACATAAACTCCGCCAGAGCACGCGCCAGAAGAGTCTTTCCAACCCCGCTCGGACCAATAAAGATGAAACTCCCCATCGGACGGTTCGGGTCTTTCAGACCGCTTCGGCTGCGACGGACGGCCTTCGCAATCGCGCTGATCGCCTCATCCTGCGAAACCACCGTTTTATGCAGTTCCGCTTCCAGCTCAAGCAGTTTCTGCGCTTCTTCTTTCTCCAGCCGTGTCAGCGGAACACCCGTCATCTTGCTCACCACTTCGGCCACCACATCCATATCCACAACGCCGACTTGGTCATTGTTCTGTTCCTGCCATTGACGCTGGACTTCCGCTTTCTCGTCCAGAATCCGCTGAATATCATCCCGAAGAGCCGCCGCACGCTCATAATCTGCATCGCGAACGGCCTCATCTTTTTCCGCCTGGAGTTTCTCAATTTTCGCCTCATACTCCGCCAAATCCGGCGGCGGCGTCATATTCTTCAGACGCACCCGCGCTCCCGCCTCATCAATCACATCAATGGCCTTATCCGGCAGACACCGGCCGGAAATATACCGGCTGGACAATTCAACCGCCTGATAAAGGGCCTCATCCGTAAACCGGACGCGATGGTGCTTTTCATAACGATCCCGAAGACCCTTCAGAATCTGGAGGGCCTCTTCTTTGCTCGGCGGCTCAACAACAATCGTCTGGAAACGCCGCTCCAGGGCAGCATCTTTTTCCACGTATTTGCGATACTCGTCAAAGGTCGTCGCACCGATGCAGTGAACCTCGCCGCGAGCCAGAGCCGGCTTGAGAACATTGGACGCATCAATTGCGCCTTCCGCCCCGCCGGCACCAACAAGCGTATGAAGCTCATCAATAAAGAGAATCACATTCCCCGCACGCCGAACTTCATTAATGACGGCCTTGATGCGCTCCTCAAACTGTCCGCGATATTTCGTACCGGCCACCATCATCGCCAAATCCAGCACGACCAGCCGCTTATCACGAAGAATCTCAGGCACTTCATGCGAGGTAATCCGCTGAGCCAGACCCTCGACAATAGCGGTCTTGCCAACGCCCGCCTCACCAAGTAGCACCGGGTTATTTTTCGTACGCCGGCAAAGAATCTGAACCAGACGCTCAATCTCCGTCTGACGCCCAATCACGGGGTCCAGCTCATTCTTCGCAGCCAGCTCCGTAAGGTCGCGGCCAAAACTATCCAAGGCAGGAGTTTTGCTCTTGGCCCTCACCGCGGCCTGAGCCGAAGACGGCACAGAAGGATTTACCTTCATCTCCATCGACGGATAACTGTTATCCTCCATCCCCGCCCCAAGCAGATTCAGCACTTCCTGACGAACATCCTCAAGTTTAAGACCAAGATTCATCAAAACCTGAGCCGCAATCCCTTCCGTCTCCCGGAGCAGACCCAGAAGAATATGCTCCGTACCCACATAGTTATGGTTTAACGCCCGGGCCTCTTCAATCGCATGCTCAATCACCTTCTTGGCTCGCGGGGTTTGAGGCAATTTCCCCATCGTAACCATATCAGGTCCGCTTTTGACCAGTTTTTCAATGCCCAGACGCAGTTTCTTCAGGTCAATGTCCATATTCTTCAGAACATTGGCCGCTACGCCGCTTCCTTCCTTGACCAAACCTAAAAGAATGTGCTCCGTACCAATATATTCATGATTGAAACGTTGAGCTTCCTGGTTGGCCAAGGCCATCACCTTTCGTGCTCGATCCGTAAATCGCTCAAACATACTTGTTCCTCTTTTCTATCCTGAATATCCTTTTATCGTCTCTCTTTTACCCATTAAAACCGCAATTGTGCTGAATGGCAAGTCTTGCCATTCAAAAGCAACCCCTTTTCTTATATATATATAATCTCCAAAAGACGACTTGTTCAAGAAACAAAGGCGTTTTTCAACCTTATTATACACTTTTTATGTCGACAAAAAACCTTGCCTACTTTGACGAGAAATTAAAAAATGAGGAAAGACAAACAGGGGGGATTACAGAACCTGCCTACGCTCAAACCGCCCAAACCGCCTACTCATTATCTTCAAGCAGTTTCTTCAGATAACTATTTTCCCGACGTGTCGCCTCCAGATCAAATATCAGGTATTTCACGCTAATCCGGAGGTAATCCAGGGAATCCTGAAGAGCAGAAAGACTTTTTTTGAGCTTCTTCTGATTATCCTTGTGCTGATTGGCAATATTGAGGAATTTTTGGTGGGTCGAATCCGGCAGAGCACCCAATTCACGCACTAATTCATCAAGTTTTTCTTCAAAAAACTCTCGGTCCATCGTGCCCTCATCTCCGAAGCCAACACATGTTCCCTATCTTAACCTTCACATGTTGAAATCAATATACCTCTTTTTACAGGACGAATCAAGAAGGGACTCGGAAAACCTCCGGAAAAAAAGGATTTTTCTTCCTCGCCGGCCCGTTTATAGGTCTTTTAGCGTTTGTATGTCTTTCACTCAAACAAAGGATTTTGCTCTTTTTTTTCCCGCCGGCTGCCGCTGCGATCCTGAATATATCTGATTTGCCTCAGAAGATGCTCATACCCCTGCTCCCGCAGAAACGGCTCCAGAATCCGCCGGTTTCTCTTGTCGTAATACTGCAGCAGCGCAAACTGGAGCTTCTTTTCACGCAGCCCCTTCGGAACATGAATGGGTGTGCCCTCCGGCGAACGGCCCGATACAAACATCGCCGTGGACAACGTAAGCGGAATAGGTACAAAATCCTGCACCTGACGCGGCTTCCAGTTGCGGCGGACAAGGTATTCTGTCAGTTTCACCGCATCCGCCGACGTACAGCCGGGATGGCCGCTGATGAAATACGGCACAAGATATTGTTTCTTGCCCGCCTTTCGCGTCAGCTGCTGAAAACGGCGTTCAAACTCCTCAAAAACCCCAAACGGCGGCTTATTCATCAGCGTCAGCACAGAAGGCGAAATATGTTCCGGAGCAACCTTCAGATGTCCCCCGACAAAATGACAAACCAGCAGTTCAAGATACCGCGGCGCCGCCAGGGCCAAATCATGACGAATCCCCGACGCCACATAAATCCGAACCGGACGCTTCTGCTGACCTGCCCACTGCTGAAGGGCCCCCAGCAGTTTTACAGACGGCCGCTGCTCTCCCTCCAGATGCGGGCATAAGTCAGGACAAATACAGCTGCTCCGGCTGCACGAAGACCCGCGCCCGCATTTCATCCCGTACATATTGGCTGTCGGCCCCCCCACATCCTGAATGGTCCCCTTAAAATCAGGATGACCGGCTATCGCTTCGGCCTCACGAAGAATAGAATCAACAGAACGGCTGGAGACGCTCTTGCCCTGATGAAAGTAAATCGAACAAAAACTGCACCCCCCGAAGCACCCCCGATGACTCGTAATGCTGAATCGAACCGGCTCCAGCGCTGCAATCCCCCCCTGCCGGTCATATTTCGGATGCCAGTTTCGGGTAAACGGCATAGTATACAAAGCATCCATTTCTTCCGTGGACAGCGGTTCAGCCGGCGGATTGACAACAACCGTTTCCACCCCCTGCCCCTGAAGCACCGCACGCCCCGCCGGATGGGCTTGTTTCTGATAGGCAAGATGGGCCTTCATAAAAAGCCCCTGCTCCGCCCGCAGCTCTTCCCACCCCGGCAGCACAACCGCCCCTGCCGGCGGCTCAAGCCCTCCGATAAGCCGGTACGCAACCCCAGGAATATCCGTCAGTTGAGCAGTCGTTTGCCCCTTATCCAGCCGCCGCGCAATCGAAAGGATTTGCCGTTCGGCTATCCCGAAAACCAGCAAATCGGCCTTGGCCTCAATCAAAATCGACCGCTTCATCTGGTCCTCAATATAGTCATAATGAATCAGCCGCCGCAGACTGGCCTCCAGCCCGCCCAGCAGAATAGGAATCCCCTTGAACGCCTCTCGGCAGCGGGCCGCATACGCCGCCAGCGGTTTATCCGGCCGCAGGTCCGTCCGCCCCCCAGGGCTGTAGTCATCGGTCTTTCGCCGGTGTCCCATAGACCCGTACATCGCCAGCCGAGAATCAATGCACCCCGACGTTATCCCCCAAAACAGCCGCGGCGGACCAAACTGGCGAAACGGTTCAACATCCCGCCAGTCGGGCTGAGCAAGAATAGCCGTCCGATACCCATGCTTCTCCAGCCACCGCCCAATCAGCGACACCCCAAACGCCGGATGGTCCACATATCCATCGCCGGTTACCAGAATAATATCCGGCCGCTCCCACCCAAGCGACCGCATCTCCTCCGCCGAACTCGGCAAAAAACCTGCATTCTTTCGATTCATAAGCATCCCTTCGGGCTTTTTATTGACGATGGCTCAAGTTTACTATACCATACCGCTTTCGTCGAGTTCACAATACAAACACGCGGGCCCGTAGCTCAGCGGTAGAGCAGGGGACTCATAATCCCTTGGTCCAAGGTTCGAATCCTTGCGGGCCCAGTCTTCATTCCTTGCCATAAGTATCACCACAGCCAAGTATATCCCTGACAAACAGACAGGAGTATGTCTCTTGAGGAGGACAATGGCCGGCGGGCGGCCTTCGGAAGCGGGGAGTTGGGGGGCGGGGGTGTTGTCAAAAATTGCTGTTTTGTGGGTTTTTGGGCTGGAAATGGGGTTT
>CALMLO010000043.1 GCA_937868095.1 uncultured Phycisphaerales bacterium
GAATTTCCGGGTCTGAGGCGAGAGATGCTGTAATTTGATTTAAGGAGGATAAAAAACAGATGACCGTCCCGCGTTTTCCTGTTTTCCCCGAATCTCCCGCACGAACTGAATAGGGGTGCGATATGGCCGGAAATATTAGCTGTCAAAATGGACTAAAGAAAGGGGTAGGGTCATCTGCTCCGATGACCGGCCGGCGCTCCCGTTGCGTCCCCGCAGAGCCGTATCCTCTGACCGGCAACTGGATTGGAGAGGAAATCGGAACTTGACACAAGAACCGAATACAGGTATGAAAAGGTTGGGAGTCCTAACCTTCAAAATGGACCAAAGACAGGGGTACAGTCACAAGAGCGTATCGATTATGATAATTATTTCAGCAGTGAGATAAAAATAAAGCATAACGAATTTGAGCTCCTGTCGAAGGTGGAGTATGAAGAGCTGCTGAGGAAATGTGGGTTCAGTAGGCAGAGTAGTCAAAGGCATTTGTTTTGAGTAGTAGTATAATTCAATAAAGGTTTTTTCAGGAGTCAAACTTGAATATTATCAATAGCTTTCCACAAAAAGTAAAAGAGCAACTCAAGTCTTACGTGTACTTGTATGTTGACCCAAGAAATGGGAATCCATTTTATGTTGGGAAGGGAAAAGGAAATCGTATCTTTTCTCACTTAAAAGATAAAACTGAGACCGAGAAAACAAAAGTGCTAAATGAACTGCAAAAACTTAAACTCAGTCCTATTTGTGAGGTTCTCAAATACGGGTTATCAGAGCATGAGGCTTTCCTTATTGAATCAGCAGTAATTGATTTATTAAAACTGACCAAACTAACAAATAAGGTGCATGGGCATCATGCCGACCTGAAAGGTCGTACCAGAGTTGAAGATTTAATAAAAATATTAAACTCCGCAGAGGCAGAACTAAAAGAACCAGCAATACTTATTGTTATTAATCAGGCATATCGTTTTGGTATGTCTCCACAAGAACTATATGATGCTACAAGAAGTGCATGGAGAATAGACCTTCAACGGGGTGAAAAAGCCAAATATGCAATGGCAGTTTATCGCGGTATTATACAGGAAGTTTACACAATTAGCAAATGGGTCGAAGGCGGTTCAACCATGAGGTTTACCGACGAAGATAATTCGTTGGAAATTAAAGACTCTAACGAAACAATAAAAACCAGATGGGAGTTTGTTGGAAACATTGCAGAGACAAAAATTCGTAAGAAATACAAAGGCAAATCGGTTAGCCACTATAGCATGTTTATTAAAGGTGCTCGAAACCCTATCAAATACTGGAAGTGCTAAGTGGATGACATTAAATTTGATCCTATGGTTGGTTTTGTAAAAAGGGGCATATGACTGTCCAAGAGATGTATTACAAACGTGTTATTTCCAATGAACTCCAACAGCTCTTGATGGATGGTAGAGAGCTTCACTGGCTTTACAATCTGGTTCGAGAACGGAAGGAACTCGATTTTCTGATTGGTTCAAATAACTCCCAGGAGTGGGTTTCGGTGTACTGCGGCACGACAAGGCTTTTGAGAATCTCCCTTAAAAGAAACAGAGTGAATATTGCAGCTGATCATAAGTATCTTAAATACGCCAAAGATAAAGGGTTGGATATATATGGTATTAGAGAAACGACAGACTTGTATTTCGAAAAGGACTTTGTTCAAATGCTTGTTTATTTACGTCAAGATAATCAATTGGACAGGTATTACTACAATAAAAAAGAAGGCTATTTTCAGAACTTATTTTCTAGACAATTTGGAATTAACGGCACTGGGCATGAAAATTTTGCAGTGATTGATAAGGAGGCAGTAATTGGCTACCAAGATATAAGGGCTAAACAGAATTATTTTAGCGAAAAACAAGATATATTTAAGACAATCAAAAAACATCTGAGTGAAATCGATGCCAATAAATACGGTAGAAATATAAGCAAGGATGCTCTAGGAAATGAGGTTGATTTCTTGGCTGTGAACAGGAGCGGAGATGTCCTTTTGATTGAGTTCAAACATGGTTCCAGTACAAAGGGAATTTACTTGTCGCCAATACAGATTGGACTATATTGCAGCATATTTAATGATTACGTACGCTGCAATAGACAGGATTTCATGGACAATATCGGAGAAGTGATAAAACAGAAGAAAGCTATAGGGTTAATATCTCCGAATTTTCCTAAAGTGTCTCTAACTGGAAAAATCATTCCCATGCTGGTTATTGCTCAATTTAATCCGAAAAGTTCTGCTTTCGATACATTTGGTGAAGTCTTGAAGATATGCAGGGAGATATTTAAAGATAACACATGGCTGTCTGATTTAGAGGTGTATGAATATGACGAACAGCGTGAATTAAAAAGATTACCTTATTAATATGAACCTTACAGTCCACGGCGAAAGGGTTTAATCAAATATGCAACCGAAAGAGATTAATAATAAAGACGTAATCCTTATAACCCATGGTGATGTTGATGGCATGGTCTGTGCCGCCCAAATACTCCGCAGAGAAAAGTCCAACATGGAACTTGTCTTTTCGAATGCTAAGTTTATACATTCTAAATTGTATTCTGTCTTACAAAACAATATACCAAAACGCATATATATCACTGATATACCCGCTAGCATTGAAGTTGAACAGTCTCTAAATATACTGTTCAGTAAAGGAAGTGAGGTTTTCTGGATTGACCACCATCCGTGGCCAGAAGGGGTATATGATAGGATTGTAAAACTATGCACAGAAGTGGTCTATAAGAAAGGATTGGAATATCCGGCCGGAGCTCTTGTAGGTCAATGGCTAAAAAAAGAAGACCCTTATTATGAACAGGTTGGGAATATATGTTATGCCTATGAAAAAGGCACGGATTGGGAAAGAAATTGGTTCCGGCTGTTGGCGAGTTATGTCGGCAAATCAGAACGAGAGGTGCTGGAGCGACTTGCTTATAATCAGGACTTCACACAGACTGACCTTGATAGAATAGAACAACAGAAGGAATCTGAACAGATATCTGAAGATATCCTTTTTAAACAACCTGAGACTGTAACGGTTAAAAGTGGAAAAGAAATGGCAATCTATGACACATCCCAAATGAAGGGAGTCTATTTAGGTCAAAAAGTATTCCAACATCATAATGTGGACTTCTGCTTGACGAGAATATCAGAAAAGAAGTGGTGGCTTGCGTCTAATCCAACTTCAAAGCATTCCATGAAAGCACTATTGGGAAAACATCAACTTGATAATATGACTATAACTATTGCAGGCAGGGAAAACGAACTGCTTTCTATCGAGAATGTAAAAAATATCGATAGTATTGAACCTCATAAACTCATAATAAGTTGGTTATGCGATAGGTTATAATCTCTTGGATATCGACAGGGTATCGATAGGCGGGAACTTATCTTCCATCTGGCATATATGTTGTCCTATTCAGGATCAAGTACTCAAAATGAGGACTTGAAATACTTTGGCTTATCCCCCTAAAACTGGGCCATTGACAAGGTTAGGATTTCCCTGTAACGCCAGTCCAGAATTACCGGAGAAATCGAATGAAAAAGGGGCGGTTTACGGAAGAGCAGATTGTGCGGATGCTGCGGGAGCTGGAGAAGGAAAACGCCCGGCTCAAGCGGATCGTGGCCGAGCGGGACCTGGAAATTGACGCGATGAAGGAGGTGCTCAAGGAAAATTTTTGACGCCCGGCCGGCCATTACAGCCGCCACCTTCATGTCAAGGCCGGCATCGTGAAACTAAAGGTTCTCAAACAGAAGGTCGGCTTCAATGAAAAGGGCTGCCCTCAATTGAATTGAGGACAGCCCTGCAAATTGCAAACTCAAACAGACAATCCAAAACGCGGTTATTGTTTCTGGACGGTAATCACTCCCGCTGAATAGCCCGGCATGAGCAGCCGAAGGGTTTGTCCGCTCAGTCCGACTACTTTGGCCTGAACGCTCACGGCATGCGGCTCTGCCAGGGTATTTCGGGCATACAAACTGCCGGGGGCCACATAGTGCATCACGGCTGTCGCCGGCACAAACGAACCGTCAATCTCAAAGGCCAGCGATTTGGCAGAAGGATCCGGATTGACGACGCGAATCGTCAGGGTCCGGCCGTCTTCCGACAAGACACTCACCACATTCAGATTTGAATCCTCGCCCGCCGTCTGGACGCAATACGGAGCATAATGATCATGCCAGAGTTTCATCACTACATAATTGGGTGCAGGAAACCATCCGGTATGGTCAAAGTTAATGAACGCATTGTCCCAGCCGGCAGCCGAGATATGCCGGAGGAATAGGGCCGGACCGCCGATTTCGAATACGTTCCCCGTTCGCTCAAAGGCATTCAGGAGACCGCCGGCATACAGCCCTGTCCGCCAGTCCGTGCTCTGGGCATTCCACTCCGACATATAAATCCTGATGTTGGGATTGGACGAGGCAGCGATACGGCTTTCGAGAGCTCGGATATGGGCCTCATAATTGAGGGGCCCCTGCTTGAATGCGTTGGCGTCTTCATAATGGTGCACGCTGATAAAGTCAATCAAGCCGGCGCAACTGTCCAAAATCGCCTGATTCCAGCTCTGGTCAAATCCGCTTCCGCCGCAGGCAATCAGATAAATCGGCATACCCAGTTCGGCTGCCTTGGCCCGCATTGCCGGAACGAACATCTGCACGGCCGCACTATAAGCCGCTGAACCAGCCGCCCAGGTTTCATTGTCGATTTCCCAGTAAATCACATTGTAAGGTTCCGGATGGCCGTTTGCAGCCCGCACCGCACCCCAGGTGGTGGAAGCGGCATCGCCGTTGCAATATTCCATCCAATCCAGTGTATTCTGGATGTAATCGCCGCCGGCAAGAGTAAACTGGGCCGGGGCTCCGCAGGAACTGTTCAGAATGCCGGTGTTAATCACCAAAAGCGGTTCTATGCCAAGCGACTCGCACATCCGCAAAAACTCATCCGTCCCGTAGGAATTGGTATCCTGGTCATCCCACATATAGGCCGGATATTTCCGCCGGAGATGCTGAGGGCCGATGGCATCCTTCCACAAGTACAGTGAGGCAAAACAGCCGCCCGGCCAGCGAATAATCGGCGGACGAAGCGCATTTACGGCCTCCAGCAAGTCCGGACGATAGCCGCCGGTTGCCAGCGCATCCTGTCCCATCAAACTTACCTGGTCAAGAAAGACCGTTCCAGGCCCTTGCAGAACAATCCGCAGAGAGCCCGAGTCCGTCGCACCTGCAGAAGAAATCTGGAATGGGTATTCGGCCCACTCAGAGCCGGGAGCTCCCAGTACGGCCTGACCCAGGACGGTCTGGCCATCCAGCAGTTCGACGCGAAGGCCGGCCGGCAAAGACCCTTTCATCCACAGCGAACCGGTATAAACCTGCGGAATCCACTTGAAATTCTCCTGCTGCAGACCTGCTCCGGCAGCAGCAGCATCAATTCGCACACTTACATCATCATTCAGCGCATCGGTACTCCTGGAGGCGGCGGCCGCTCCGAAGAATGTCCAGCAGGAGGCCGCAAATTGGCCTATTGGAAGTTCCGGAAGGCCGCTGAACAGCACCGTCGAATCGTTTAAAGAGACAACCTGGATATTGCGATAGCGGGCTTTCGTAGCCCACGTTCCCAGTCCCACCCTTCCCGTCAGATAGGGGCTGGAAGTGTCGGTATAGTCAAACAGCTGCTCATCGTTCAGCCACATCTGAAACCGATTGCCTTCGCATCGTATCCGAATCGAATACCAGACGTCGGTGTCAATACTGCCGACAACATAAGGGGTAACAACGCTGCGGCCGCCGTTGACTTCTTTTTCAATAGCATGCTGGGTATTGTTCCAGCCGCCGATATTGCACCAATAGAAATTGTCGCTGTCGACCGCCCGAAACAGAATCAGGAAGGCCTCATTGCCGCTGTCTTTTTTGGCCTCGAGGGTCAGCTCATAATCTCCCCAGGAGGGGTCGCCGAACTCCATATGCACATCCGTCGCCAGACTGGACTGGACAAGTTCGCTTCCTTCAATAGACCAAAGTCCGCCGCTGCTGTTGTCCAGTTCAAAACTGCGGTTCCAGACCAGTTCGCCCCACAGGCCTCCATTGACGGAATGATAAATATGTTCGAGGAAATGCCCATAGACCTTCTCATCAATTGTATTCTGAATACTGGAAGGATTGACCGTAAACGGCTGCTGGGAAATCTGAATCGACCGTTCGTAAAGTTCTCCATCATAGACCATCGTGTCCCGCAGCCAGTCGCCGGCCAGCGTCTGGAGTTCCAGCGGGGCTTCCGTCGCCAGCCACAGTCGGGCCAGAACAGCAAAATCCTCTAAATCCACAAAGCAATCCAGATTATAATCGGATTCGACATAGCCCCATACGCCGCAGACATCTTCATAAACAGAAACCAGGACCTCATAAACGCCGCCGCTGTAGGCAGGATCATCGCCGGCAGCTGTCAGCACGATCAATTCCTGAGGATTCAGCAAAGAGACATCGTCAATTGCAACCGTCACGGTCTGCGGCTGATTCCAGTTGGAAGAAGTAAAGGTGAGAATTTTGGGCCGGCCGCCGCCGCTGCCGACCGTCAGACCTGCCGGCGGCTGAACGGTAATCAAAACATCGGATGTCGGTGCCGCCAGCAGTTCTACTGAAAATGTGTCTGTCATTGCCGGCCGCATGGTAAAAAGCACGGTCCAGCCATCGCTTTCCGTAATCCGCACCATCGGCTCATGAAGGGCATTGGGCCCCCATGCAGAATGCAGGGCAATCTCTTCCGCCGTCAGGGCGGTATCATAAATCCGAAATTCATTGAGCGAGTACTGGAGGAGGGGGTCTCCCTCATAAAGACTTCGGGCCAGGTACGCATAGGTGTTTCGGAGGCGGCTCAGCGTGGTACTGTCCAGCGGAGCTGTTCCCTGAAGCACGCCGTCGATATAATAAGCCAGCGTACTTCCATCAATTGTCATTGCGTAAAAATGCTCTTGTCCGTCGTTCAGCTCCGGCCCGTTGACGCCAACTTCATAAGCCCAGGGATTCGAGCTGCTTGCTGTGTTGGCAATGGCCGCCCGCGAGACATCATCGCCCCGCGACGTGCAGAGCATCAGATAATCCCGGCCGTAGCCGCTGCTGTACCGCCCCCCGAAAGCCGCTGTCATCGAAAAACCCTGGTTAAAAGTCGGCTGCGTTGCCCACAACTCCAGCGTAATCGCCGAATAGGTATTGACGGCGATTTCCGCTGCCGGCAGCTCTACATAATCATCGACACCATCACAAACCAGTTGGCCTTTAAGAATGGCCGCCCCATTCATCAGAACACCGCTGGCTCCGCTGACCGAATCTGAGGCATCCGATGTAAAACTATAACGATGCCGCAGGGCCGCCGGAGCAAAACTGAATGTCAAGAAAAAGAAAAAAAGAATGCCAATCCGTGTGTGAATCTTCATAATACCCCCAATCACAAAAAGACAGTTTCCTTAATTCCCCCTGAGAATAGACAAATCCGCTCCGGTACGGCTGTCCCATACCGGAGCGGTTTGAAAGCAAAAAAATCAACCTGAATTACCACTCGCAAGATGAAACAGGAATGCGCTGGCATTCGAGCCACTCATGAGCAGCTAGGGCAACGTCTTCCAAATTTACCTTGCAGTCGCCATTCAAATCGACCTTATCAAAAGCACCGTCATCCGGGCTGACGCACACATACTCATCAGGCCGCAAGCTGACGTACATCTGAGCCACTTCTGTCGGGGTCATCGGATAACTGTAAAGCCGAACTTCATCAATCGCACCGCTGATGGAGTTCTCTGTGGCTCGGCCGCCAATGGAAAGAGGCGCTGTCGGCAGAGGGGCGGAACTCATATTCAATGTCATCCGCGAATCTTCATCCCCATCTGTAAACAGCCGCACGGTGGTGGTTGCCGGATCATAGGTCACAGTGAGCATGTGCCACTGGCCATCGCCGATATTCGGTGTTGTTCCGCCATTCAGCCGATTCCAGGGTGATTCGAGAATAAAGGAAAAATACGGAGCCGGATACAGATGGTCGGTTCCGAACAGCCATCCGGCACTGCCGGCATCCAGTTTCGAAATCGGCAGACGCCAGCCGACCGGGTTGGAAGTGTCCGCCTTATACCACAAACTGGTGGTAAACCCCCGCGGGAAGAAGTTGAAGAAATTCGGATCACCGCCGATGGCTACAAAGTCTCCATCATCCTGGAAAGCCATTGCATCGCCGGCAATTCCGTTTCCTTCGCCAAGATAATTCTCGTCGCCCGGGCCGGGCTGACCGCTGTTAGCAATCGCTCCGTCGTGAGCCAGTGCGCCGGGAACTTCCTCGCCAACTGAATCAAGCATGCTGCCGTCAAACTTCCAGTATCCCATCAGACGATGCAGCCACAGATGCGCCGGTTTGGAAGGTTCCGAGGGCGTAATGCCGAAGTAGGCAATCGCATAATACTGACCTTCCTCTTCCAGCCCTGCGCCGGTAATCGTCAGCGTATTGGTGCTGGTCCCGGAGAACTTGCCGTTATCCGCCAGTTCGATATCCGGATCGCCAACCTTAAACCACTTGTAATACTGCGCCGAGGCGGAACCCTTCACAGTAATGACTGCATTGCCGGCAGCGTCCGCCACCACATTGGCCGGATGGGTAATAATCGTCGGTATTGGAGCAATCGTGGTAAAAGACCAGACGGGTCCCATCAAATTATTCGGGTCGCCCGGATGTCTGGGCTGGCCGGCACCATCATTGAGGGCTTCTTCCACGCGCCAGTAATAGGTCGTGCCGACATGGAGGGTCAACGGCCCATACGAGACAGCCGGGTCTGAACCGGTCTGCTGGACAGTTGCATAATAGACCGGCGTCTGATCCACGGGACTGGACAGATAAATATGGTGTGCCAGAATCCCCGGATTGTAGAGATTTCCGGTCTCGAGGAAATTGGGGTCCGGGCCTGCTTTAAACGACAGCATAATTCCCTGAGCAGATGCGGCTTCCCCTTCCACAACCAGGTTGCCTACGGAGCCGTCCTCGTTAATCGGAGTCACCTGCGGATCATAAGCATAGGGCTCAAATCCAAGCATATTCACCGGCAGGGCTACATTGCTGAACTTGATATCATCGAGATTTCCCTCGATATGATCCACCTGACTTCCGTTGTACCATCCGCGGCCGAAGGTCCAGCTATAGTTCGTAGCCGCCAGTGCATTATCCGCGCCCACGCCCGCAAACTCCATAGACCCCACAACCTGATAGCCGTTTCCGTCCAGTTTATCACAATACATCGTTACTGTCTTGCCGTCACTGACCACCGCCAGACGATACCACTTATTCGCCTCGGCTACAAAATTGGAATCCAGAACAATCCGTTCCCGACCTACCGTCAGAAAGTTAATTCGGAAATGATCGTCAATGGCCCCTCCGGCGTCATTTTCCTGAAGGTAGAAATCCGCCTCACTTCCGCCGTAGGTGGCCCCATCTCGTCCAATCAGTGTATGCCAGCCGTTCACGGTATCCAGCCGAACCGCCACCTCGATCGTCCACTCAAGGGGCGACCAGCTGTTAATGGCCTCAGCTGTCGTGTAGCCGTCCTGGCCACCGCTGAAAACCAGACTCAGACCTTGCCCATTCCAGCTCTCGCCTTCTTGAGAGAAGCGCGGGCCGTTATTCTGAGTCGCCGATGCCCAGGCCCACATATCATAGCCGTTTCCGGACAGATCGGGCACGCCTACTGCGGGTGCCGTTCCGGGATTGATTAACTCTCCCGGCGTCCCCTGATCGCAGTTATAATGCAGCACTGTCGCCGCCGAAGCCGGCAGACAAATCAGCAGTGCTGCTGCCGTCAAAATGAATAGATTAATAATTCTCATAATAAACTCTCCCAAAAGGATTGATTGAGTCTTATTGTCCGCCATCACTTACCACCGCATGCCTCATCCGGAACTCGCATGCATTCCGTCCACCAGCCGATTATTTCCGCCAAATCATCCATGTTGACGCGGCAGTCTCCGGTCAAGTCATAGCTCAGCGGATTTTCGGAATCCGGCACACAGATAAATTCATCTGTCCGGACATTCGTATAAAGTGCGGCCACTTCCGCAGGTGTCAGGGCGTAGTTGTATATCCGCATTTCATCCAGAAGGCCGCGATAGTAGGCATCCGCCGACCACGCACTTCGTCCAATCCAGTTGTTGGCACGCTTGACCACGTTGGGAATCTGGACCGTACCGGCAGCCACCGGAACACCATTCTTGTAAATGGTAACCGCACCTGTTTCGTTCATCGTTACCGTGAACATCTGCCACACATTCAGGGCCAAGGCATCGGCTGCATCTACATAACCGGCATTGGTGCTGCCTTTATAAACATCAAACCGCAGGGCGGTTCCTGTGCCTACACGGGAGAGGAAAATGTTGTCACTGTCGGCACCGTTATTGCAGGACAGGAAGCGAGCCCAGTTGGCCGCCGTCTGCGGATAGGCCCACAAATTAAATGTCAGTCCGCCAACAAAATCGTCCGCCAGACCATCCACCAGATCAATGTAATGCGTAGTTCCCGGCAGATAAACCGCCTGTCCCACAACGCCGGTCTGATAGGCAAGGGTAACAGACAGCTCGGTTGAACCATCTTTTCCTGTTCCGTGATACCCGTTGCCGGAAGAATCATTGGTGTTTCCATCAAACGGCCAGTAGGCCACCAGTTTCTTAAGCACAAGTCTGGCCAAATCCGTTTGGGTGGTACCGACTTCATTTCGGGCCTTTGCATAATATGTGCCCTCATCAGCCGCTTCTACATTCGCAATGGTCAGAGTAGAAGCAGTCAGGTCGCCTTCGGTGACGGTCTGAATCGTCACATCCGGGCCCGCTGTAATTTCCACATCCGCGGGTGTGCTAACCTTGTACCACTTAACCCAGCTCACGGGAGAAAGACTGAGACATTGCGCCGTAAACTGCGCTGTTTGGCCGGCAAAGAGATAATTGGAGACCGGCTGAACTTCAAACACCGGTGCCTGGGGAATCGTGGTAAAACTTATCCCGACGCCCTGATACACCGTGGAATCCTCCATCACGGTATCCACCCGCCAATAATAAGTCGTGCTGAACTGAAGGGCTTTTTCAAATGGAATCGTATAAGCCGGGGTCGTCAGTCCTGGAACCACCAGCGTGCTGATGGCGCTCACATCGGCCCGGTTGGGGTCAGCAATATTCGGATCACGTCCAATATACAGATTGTAGGAAGCCGCGCTGATACCCGGTTCAAGCGTCCAGGAGAGCGTAGGAGTAATATTCACCTTGTCTGTGCCATCCGCTGGGCTCATGTTTCGAATAACAATAGGATAAGGATTGTCCGGTCCAAAAAACTTTGTAAACCGCACCTCTGCCGCAGTGAGGGCTTTATCATAAACACGGAATTCATGGATGGAACCGGCCCATTCCGGATCATTCAAATATCCGCCTCGGCCCAGCAAAGCAAGGTTCTGGGCAATATCAGTCATCTTGTTTGTTCCGGTCAGCGCCGTGGTGCCCTGATAGACTCCATCAACAAAAAATGAAACATGGGTTTGGGTCAAAGTGGCCACCATATGGTGCTGAACATCGTCATCGTATTCAGGACCATTGACGCCGTTCTCCGTGGCCCAGGGATTCGAGGTATTGCCGGTAGAGATGGCCGCACGGCTGACATTATCCCCCCGGGCGGTGGACATAAAGAAATAATTTACACCATTCGATCCCTGATTGCCGCCGTAATAAGCCAGCATGGTATATCCTGTGTTTTTGCCGGCATTCGGGGTGTACCACATTTCCAGCGAAAATGCCTCATAGGTATTGATAGCCGTCCCTGGGCCGTCCATTTCCAGCAAGTCGTCCGTGCCGTCCAGCACCAGGGCCCCGCCGGTCACATGGGCATCTCCCACCAGCGTGCTCTCCAGCCCGCCGACAACATCGTGGGGGTCCTTCTCAAAATCATACCGGTGCGTAATCGCCGCCGAGGCCGGCACAGCCAGCAAACACACCAGCACCACACTCATCATACACTTTTTCATAAGGAATCCTCCGCAAATTAAATTAAGGAACATCTGCATCGAATCAGTTTTCGCTTCCGCGCGCCGCTCCGGCTGAAATTCTTTACATTTTCTCATCGCCCTCCCATTTTTTTCAAAGGATGCGGGCGCTGTTCGCAGCACCCGCATCGGTTTTTCCTGACATAATATAAGCCAATCCTGAACTTTTTTAATTCCTCTTCCGAAGCGAAATCAAAGA
>CALMLO010000044.1 GCA_937868095.1 uncultured Phycisphaerales bacterium
GCGGGAAATCCGTCCGGATGACTCGCTGGGGCCAATTTATTTTATTCGTGTGAATGATACATGGAAAGGGCCCCTTCTGTATCCGATCTATACGGAATCAGAGGATACTGGTTTTGTTGATGCATGCAAATCCTTTCTTGATGATAAAGTTCGGCGTATTCAGTGGTGGGAAGAGGACCAGTTTGCAGCTGATCGGGATGAGTTTTATCGGGTCAGCTGGCCGCCCCCGCAGGGCCGTACGAAACCCGGCAAGGCCTTCTGTTTTTATACGCGGCCGGATGGAGTGATTGTCGGCTTTTTCAAGGATCGGTGGGTAACGCTCAGCCGCGATCAGGGCAATACATGGTCTTACCCGGTTCGCTGTGAGACACTCACCTATGGCGGAGCCAAAATCTGGGCGCAGCGGACAGACGACGGACGATATGCCCTCGTCTATAATCCCACCGACAGTGAAGCCAGGCACCCTTTGTGCATTGCAGCCGGCGATGACGGAATCTTTTTTGACAATTTGCTGGTAGTGCATGGAGAGGTGCCGCCGAAACGTTTTTGGGGCCGTGAAAAGCGGCCGGGTCCGCAGTATGTCCGCGGCATTGTGGAGGGCAACGGAAATCCGCCTGGCAAGGATATGTGGGTGGTCTATTCGGTGAGTAAAGAGGATATTTGGATAGCACGCATCCCAATTCCGCCGGTTGGACGGGTCGAAGGACCGGTTTGTGATGATTTCAATCAAATGGAAGCTGGCGGTTATGTCCCCAACTGGAATCTTTATTCGCCAAAGTGGTGTCCGGTGGAAATTGTTGAGTTTCCCAGTCCGACGGAAAAGAGTCTGATGCTCAAGGATGCAGACCCGTATGACTATGCCAAGGCGGTTCGTGTTTTTCAAAAAAGCCCTCACACCACCGTTTCTTTTCAACTGTATGCGGAAGCTCCTGAACAGGTCCTCGATATCGAAGTCCTGACGGACAAGGGAAATCGGCTTGTTCCTGTTCGGGTTGGAACTCGCCTGGACTGGCAGATTTATGAGCCGGAAAAAAACGCTTATCGTCCCCTTGGCCGACTTCAGAAAAAGCAATGGCATTCAGTTCAAATTCGGCTGGATGCCGAAGGCCGCCGATTTGATTTCTTTGCGGACGGCAAGCCCCTTCTGCAGGAGACTCCCTTTGCCTCAGCCGACGGAGTGCCTGAGCGGATAGAGTTCAGGACCGGACCCTATCGGCTTACAGATGACATTCAGAAATACAAAAGCGGCAGTCCAACCGTCCCCGGCTGGGATGAACGTGGAGCGGATGAACCTGTTCCCGCCGCCGTCTATTACATCCGCGATTTCCGGACCGAAGATACCTCGACAGCTGTTCTGAATCCTGAATCGTTTCGTTTCTATATCGATTCCTTCAATCAAATGGATGATGAATCCATCGTGAATGCCATTCCCAATGCTCAATCCTGGCAGTGGCTTCGAGAGAATATCCCCTTCTTTGAATGTCCCGATAAGGAGATAGAACAAATTTATTATTACCGCTGGTGGACTTTCCGCAAACACATCAAACAGACCCCGAACGGTTTTGTTCTTACGGAGTTTCTGGACAAAGTCAGCCACAGCGGCCCTTACAATACGATCAGTTGTGCAGTCGGTCATCATATTTATGAAGGCACCTGGCTGGGCGACAATCGAATCATTGACGACTATGCCCGTTTCTGGTACACCGGACATGAGGGCACACTTCAGCCCCATTTCCACAAGTACAGCCATTGGGCGACATGGGCGCTTTATCGCCGGTATTGGGTCAATCAGGACAAAGAATTTCTGGTTGGACTTCTGGATAGTTTTGTTCGCGATTTCGAGATGTGGCGTGCCGAGAAAGGTCTGGAAAACGGTCTGTTTTGGCAGTACGACGTTCGCGATGGAATGGAAGAATCCATCAGCGGCTCCCGCACGGGGAAAAATATCCGCCCGCCGCTGAACTGTTATCTGTATGCAAATGCTCTGGCAATTTCCAAAATCGCCGGCTTGGCCGGTCGAGACGACCTGGCGAGGCAATATGCAAAGGAAGCCGCTCAGCTCAAAGTCCTGATTCAGGAGGTTCTCTGGGATCCTCAGGCAGGTTTTTTTAAGGTTCGCTATCCGGATGGCCGGTTCGCGGATGTGCGGGAAGCAATCGGTTTTATCCCATGGTATTTTAATCTGCCTGATGCCGGCTTTGAAGAGGCGTGGCGGCAGCTGACCGACCCGGCAGGATTTTGGGCTCCCTTCGGCATTACCACCGCTGAACGCCGTCATCCGGCCTTTCGCAGCCACTCAGTCGGCACCTGTGAATGGGATGGAGCCGTTTGGCCCTTCGCAACCAGCCAGACGCTCACGGCATTGGCCAATCTGCTTCGGAATTATCCCCAATCCTGGGTAAACCGGACGGATTTTTTCGAGGCGATGCGCACCTACGCCCGAAGCCACAGCCGCCAAGGCCGACCCTACATTGGTGAATATCTCGATGAACAGACAGGAACTTGGCTTACCGAGGATTCGACTCGAAGCCGTTTCTACAATCATTCGACCTTCTGTGATCTGGTGATTACCGGACTGGTTGGCTTGGTCCCCTCCGAAGCAGACGATATTCTGCTCGACCCGCTTGTACCTCCAGAGGAATGGGATTGGTTTTGTCTGGACGGCGTGCTTTATCACGGCCATAAACTGACAATTGTATGGGACCGTCTGGGGGAAAAATACGGCCGGGGCAGGGGACTGTCGGTTTATGCAGATGGGGTTAAAATTGCTCATTCAGAGACGCTCCAAACACTGAAGGCACTGCTCCCTTCTTGCCGGAGACCTTCGTTGGCCGACTAAAGGTGCCTCTTTTTAGTTGAATCTTTCCTTTGGCAATCTGCCGTGTCTCAGCCCTGCCTGCTCGCTTGAGTAGTATGGCGAGCTGTAATATCTCCTATTATCTCTTTAATAGACAATAAACGCAAAAAAGCGATACTCTTGCGTCTTTTTTGCAAAAATCAGGTAAAAAAATAAAATTTATGTTAATAAAAGTCGCCTTTCCCTTATTGATATACAGAAGTTGCAATAAGCAAAAACTGGACGAGGGTTTACTGTCGGATGAATCAGCAAAAAGACGACCATGGTTCTCGGGAATTTATCGGGCTCTTAGTCCCCAACGAACGAAAACTCAAGGCCTTTATTTTGATGTTGGTTCCCAATCTTACTGATGCAGAAGATATCTATCAGGAAGTTGTTTCGGAGATGTGGAGTCGATTTTCCACCTTTCAGATAGGGACAGATTTTCTTGCGTGGGCCCAGACGATTGCGAAATATAAAGTGCTGGCCTTTCGGGATAAGCATAAACGCTCCAAACTGATTTTTAACTCCAATGTTTCCAAAATCCTTGAAACGGCCGCTGCTTCCGCTCGAACCAATGTCCAAAAGCATCTGGATCTTCTTCAGGAATGCGTTCGAAAACTTTCCGAAAAGGAAAAATATTTGTTAAAAATGCGATATGAAGATGAATTGACGTTCCAGCAAATTGCCATGAGAGTCGGCAAAACCCCTCCTGCTCTGCATCGGGCCATGGCTGCCATTCATTCCAAACTGGCCTTGTGTATTCGTCATTTCCTTCGAATGGAGGGAAATCTATGAATGATGACGCCCGCCTGATGTTTAAAGTGGCCGACCTTGCGCTGGCTTCTCTGAATGGGACGCTGGACGACATGGGCCTGCGGCAGCTTGAAGAACTCTTGGAAAACAATCCGTTGGCTGTGGAGTATTTCCAAAGCATCCTTTGGACCTGTGTCGGTTTGAACTCTATGGAGGGAATTGTTTCTCTTCGGCAGGTAAAAGAAGGAGTGCTCGATCGTGAATTTTGGGATACCTTGTCTGTGGAGGAAAAAGAGGCCCAGAAGATTGAACTGGCCGAGCCGGAACCCGACCGCCAGCCCCTTCGAACGGATGTCCGCCCAAAACCCGCTCCCACCGTTAGCAAGTTTTCAATTTATTCTCTTTTGCTGTCGTCAGCAGCCCTGATATTTCTGATTGTGTATGCCTATTTTGTTTCCATAAACGGCGGAATTGAAGTGGCAACACTGACTGACAGCCTCCATGCCAGATGGGCCGACACAAAGAAACCGCTGCCCGTGGGGACTCGCCTGACTACCGGAAAAGAGTGGTTTCTTTTGCGGGAAGGATATGTAAAACTGCTGTTTGACAATCAAACACGGGTTGTAATCGAATCTCCGGCGGAATTTAGAATAGCTGCCGAAAACCAGATTGATTTGCGGTACGGCAAGGTGTATTCAGCGGTTCCGAACGAAGCGATTGGATTTTCTGTAGCAACGCCGAATGCCCGAATTATTGATATTGGAACCGAATTTGGTGTTCTGGCGGAAGTTGACGGCAATACCCAGCTGTATGTTCTGAAAGGCAAGACGATGCTGCTTGCCGCGTCAAACTCCCACAAGGTCAAAATGGAAGTAAGTGAAGGCACCGCCAAGAAAATTTTCGGCCATCAGGGAGAGGTTTCCGATATAGAATGCCGGCCGGACTGTTTTGCACGCGACATTCACTCAAAAACCCAATGGATTTGGAGAGGGCAGCAAACTATCTGCCTGGCGGATCTTGTCGGAGGCGGCAATGGGTTCGGGACAGGGAAAAGTCTGACGGGAATTGATCCGGTAACCGGCCAGCCCGCCCAGGAGATGATTCAGACACGCACCTCAACCAACACTTATCGCCCCGTGTCCTTTAATCCGTATGTGGATGGTGTATTCGTGCCTGACGGCAAAACAAGACAGATTGTCAGTTCCCAGGGGCATCTGTTTGAGGAATGTCCGCCGACCAGCGGCGAATGCTTTAACAACATCATCCGGGCCGAGAGAGACATCCGTTCCCAGATAATTCAGGGGACGCCGGCGAGCGGTTCTTCAGCGGTTCCCTGTTTACTGATGCATGCAAATGCAGGGATTACATTCGATCTTCAGGCAATCCGGTCACTTTTTCCGGGTGTTCGCATTCGCAGTTTCCGAACGAAAGCAGGAATCGAAAAAGGGGCCTTGCGGCCGGAGACCATCAACGCGGACTTCTGGATTCTGGTGGATGGCAAACTGCGGTATCAGAAACGGCAGGTTAAGGAAAGAATCCTTTTCCCCGTTGAGATTGAACTTTCTGAGACAGATCGTTTTCTAACTTTGGTCACAACGGACGGAGGCGATCCGGAACGCCGGATGATTGGCAATTTCGCCTATCCCGCGATTGACAGCGATTGGTGCATGTTTGCAGAGCCGGTTCTGGTTCTGCAGTAAGTCTGCATCTGGATGGGCGGACGTAGGAAAAACGAAAATCGGCCGGACAGGTTCGGCCGTGAGGCTGTATGAAATTGGCGGAAATGGAAGGATGAAAAATGAACGGTCAAAACAGGAGGCATAGATGAGAAGCATTTCTAAAAGCTGCCAACGAAATTCCAACGGTTTTACGCTCATCGAACTGCTCGTAGTAATTGCGATTATCGCTCTTCTGCTGAGTGTGCTGATTCCGGCACTGAGCCGAGCCAAGATTTATGCCCAGCGGCTGCAGTGTGCTAACAATCTCAAGCAGCAGGCACTGGGAACACTGCTGTATGCCGGTGAAAATGATAATTATGTCCCCTTGTCTCCCGGGGCGCCATGGCTGTGGGATATGACTTTCTGGGCTACCAACCAGATGGCTCATTATGCCGGTTTTGATGACAACCAGACCTTTTTCTGCCCGGCCAATAAACTCAAACGGTATGATGATGCTCGCTTCTGGCAGTTCAGCTGGCTGAGCGGCAGCTATCCCAATCCGGTCCCCTTGCGGGATGAAAGCAGGTTGAGTACAGACGACTTAAAGAGGTATTATCGAGTTCTCCCCTATGTTTATATGTTTGATAAAGTGGATGGAAACGGGGCTTCTGTCCTGGATCAATATCTGATGAATCCTCGCGAAGAGGCCAAATGGATACGGAAGCTGTCCAATGTAACCAATGCCGGCGGTAAGATTATGATTATTGATGCCGTGATCAGTGATGGGATGGATAAAAAGACATGTAAGTTTGATGATGTTCCTGGCGGCGGGATTGGCAGCCTGAGTGGGGGAACCTTGCGGGATAACAGCAACCATTTTTCCCGTCAAAGGAATAGTGCGACTCTTTTGCCGGAAGGGTCCAACGTGTCTTATGCAGATGGGCATGCCGATTGGAGGGGTTTTGCTCGAATGAATGCTCGTATTCAGAGAGGACCGTATTTCTGGTGGTGAGGTGTATTTTCTTAATAAGCCGCAGAAAAAAGCGTGTGATGTGTGTGTGATGTGTGTGAGTATGTGAAGAGACGATTCAGAGAAATAACAAATGGTTTTACTATGGGAGGTGTGGAAAGATGAAAAGAGCAGCGTTTATTTTATTTTGTGTGTGTGCGGCAGGTTCCATGACGAGTTATGGGGTGGTCGTCCATTACGATGATTATGAGAGTCGCGCGATAGGCAGCGGTTTTCCCGCCTGGAACTGGGCGGATGGGGCATGTACCCATGCAGCCGTATTTGCAGACTATAGCGGCAGCATCGTAGTGAAACATACCGGCACGATTGATAATACTGCCGGAACAGCACCCGTCAATACCCGATACGGTTCAAAGTGGGACATTGCCTTAAGCGGAAACACCAGTTCTAATCCGGCCGATTATACGATTGAACTGGATTTACGCAGCCTTTCCGGCAACTGGGATCCGCTGGGGCTGGAAGTTTGGGTGCTCACGTACAAC
>CALMLO010000045.1 GCA_937868095.1 uncultured Phycisphaerales bacterium
TAAAGTTCAAAGTGCTATATCCGGCAAGTCTTAACTCCCAAATTCCTCCTGATCCTTGAATAAGATCCGATGTGCCTTCTATCTTAGCAGAACTATGGGCATATAAATCTATTCCACCTACCCCTCCTCCGGTCATCCATAGAGATTCGTCATCCTTAAGTATCAATCCTGCGGTATATCCACTGTGAATCTCGTAGGTATAGGCAGGAGAGATAGACGGCAGCAACATAAACATGATGGCAGCAACCGGTAACATTTTCATCTTTAATCCTCCCTCAAAGGTTAATATTGTTATTATATCATTTCCCACAACTCAATTTCAAGTATTTTCAGGGATTTGCATTTTGCAGGTCCCATAAAACCTCTTCCAGAAAGGCCTTTATTTCAAACAGAGCTTCTAAATTTTCCTGTCCATCCCCTATGTCCTTTTCAATCTCCTCAAGGATCAGCAGGATATTCTGCTTTAGTGTTTCCGGATCGGGCTCATAGACTTCCTGTTTGGAGGCAGTCTCAAGCGATTCTGTCATTGGCGTAAACCCCTGCATACCTTCTCCGTCGCCCATCATCATCGAAGAATAGCCAGGCAAATCATGTCGCCAGCACGCAACCCAGAGCCAGTTATTGGGGTCACAAAATTCAATAAAATCGGCCATATCTATGATATGTTCGCTGTCTCCGGTCGGGTCCAGATTGCACAACGGATTCCAGGCAGCCAAATCATTCGGATCAACCAGGTTTGGATCGAACGCCTCCGGATTCAGGGACAGCCATGCGGCCGAAAAAACGGAAAATTCCTCGTAATTGATTACCCCGTCTCCGTTCCAGTCATTCGGATTTCCGATCCTCTCCCGGCAGGCGACCTCATCGGCCCCAATATCCACAGAACCGTCCCCAGCCCGGTCGTCCCCATCCAGATCCACTTCATCTTGTCTCACATACGCCTGCTCATCCGGATCACCGGCATCAATGCACGGGGAGTCGGCCGCCAGATGAAAATTGCGATACGAAGGATCGGGATAAGCAAACCCCGGATACGTCCGCATGTTTCCCTGCCCGTCCGTGGGCGGATCGGCCAGCGGCGGTCCCTCCAGATGATTCGGGTCGGTCAGACAACAGTACCAGGTATTGCTGAATCCGCTGATGTCCATATAGTCGTCATCTGCATTGTTGGCAAACAGGATACAGTTCCGCACATCAGGCCGAAATTGAGAAGCACCTGAGTATCGAATCCCCTCATTGACATTATGCACAATCGTGCAGTTGCGGATCAACGGATTGCTCGGAGGATTCAGTAGATTGATTCCGTAATAATTACCGCTTGAACCGTTAAAAGAAATCTCACAGTTCAATATCGCAGGGATTGTTGCATTTACATAAATACCATTCTGTTGATTTTCAGTGATTTTACTATTCTGAACAGTTAAATCATAGTTATTGTAATCTGTATTAAAATGATATATACCGTAACTGCCATTATTACTTATTTCACACCATTGAACAGTTAAATTTCCGTTTTTACAAAATAGTCCGATTTCTGTATTATTTTTTACAATACAATTTGTTAAGATGAACGAAGAATCTATTCCTTTTATGTTGTCCCGTTCACCTTTCTCTACAATACAGCCATCCAGCAGCGTGTTATCCTGCATTTCCACAACCGTCTCATTCCGCCGCTCGTTGCCCAGGGCGTCGTATCCGATAAATCCGCTCAGGATGGTTTCGTACTTCTTCAAGTTCCGGGCGTTAGGATTTGTTGCCCCGTACCCGGCATACCCGCCATACACCGAAGCGTCCCTGACCACAACGAAGCCGGCAGTCACATCGGCCAGCGGCTTATATGTTCCTCCGGCCACCAACACTGTCACATTCGGGTCCGCCGGAGTTTCCTTCATCGCAAGCGCCCTCTCCAATCCGTCCGACAGCCGCTGATAGGCCAGGTCCCAACTGGTCCCATTCCCGCCTTCAGGCGCCTTCTGATCTACATAGATCACATCCCCACCGAACAGACATACCGGCGTCTTCAAATACACCTCATCAAATGCCGCGTTGCTTTCGGCTGTGACATAGTTGATCAGTTCTCCCAGCGGCTCAGCTCGTTCGTTCACCGTAACCTTAAGGTTCAGCGCTACCGGTTCATCCTCCGCATTCAATGGCCCCAGCAGCCATGTATAGGTATGCTCAACAGGATTATAGTTGGCGTCAATCACCAGGGGATTCGTGTCGAGAATATAATCATAATCCACCCCCCGCGGCAGGTAGTCAATTACCTTCACCCACGCATGATCTGTGTTGTTCGGGTCGACAAAAATTGTGTACGTCAAATCCTCTCCTGGAAGAATACATGTAATAAAATTTGGATCATCATTCACATCGTCAACTTTGAGAATCCTGAGATTCTGCGGCAGCGGATTGTCTTTTATATACAACACCCCAGCCGGGCCCGCTAATGAGGCGGTGGTAGAGGCCAGCGGCGCAACCTCTTGTTCCGGGTCTTCTGTCCATCCTGATGTATCCCATATCTCCAGTACCCCATCCGGCCCTGGCCAGCCCTCTCCCAGATACCCCGTTGTAAAAACATATCCGCTATTTTTATCCACGTCCGCATCGGTGACATTATGACCGATATCCTTGACTCGGATGCTGTCGTTAGGCTCCGTCAAATGCTTTGCAAAGGAGTGGTAGGTGTTATAATAATCATAAGCTCCGCTGTAAAAAATCTTCCGGCACGGATCGTAAGCCAGGCAGGTGGTTTCGGCACCCATGGGAATCGTCCTGACATAACTCCAGCTGCCGCCCCCGGCTGTATTATATTCCTTGATATGAGCGGAATACTCCATTGTCTCTCCATAGGTAAATTCACTTACAAAAGCCCGATCTCCATCCATTACCAACGCACAGGCATTCTGGCTATTCGGCAGGAAAAGGACCTGTTCAAAAACAAGTGTCTGTTTCTGTGGATTCCAGCCCATTTGGCAAATACGATTGCTATTACGCTCGATTCCGTACAGTTTGCCTTTGGCGGGATGATAGTAGAGTCCGCCTATATCTCTGGCCTGGCTTATTTGAATCGTGTTGAGTACTTCAAGGGTGCGGCTGTGAATCAGCAGTATGTGAGGCGTTGCCATCTGTTCACCGCTGCTGCTTCGGGATTCAAAGCTGACAAACAAGACATTGTGCGCTTCATCGACCGCCAAGTCAATCGGCCCTAGTCCATACACAGGATCAGCGGGCCGTATAAACTCATCATGACCATAATCAATCACGGTTGGCTGAGAAAATGTCTGTCCATCGAATGGATAGGCGTTAATGCGGTGCAACCCTCGCTCTGCGACAAAAACCGTCCCTCCTATACAGTACCTTGAGAAAAAAATACAACAGACAAATCCTGCACATAAAACGATTTTTCTTGCCCGTTCTGCCTTTTTGGCCTCCATCTGTTCTCTCCTTTTCAAAATAATCTTTCACTTATTTTGACCTCCTTTACGAGCCAATCCCGTAAAAAAGGAGCACCGCCGAAACGCCCAACCGTGGCTCGCCAGAGCCCACCGCGAACGTTGCTGACGATGCCCCGGATTGGGGCACCGGCTTTTGCAACGTCTCGCGGTTTTGAAACTGGCGATTTCGGTTGAGACGCCAAAGTCCAGTGGACTTTCAAATATTCAATTTTTCTGTAATCATGATATACAACTTCTTTTTGTCGGTCAATGAAAAACCTTTTTTTATCAGCTCGATCAACCCGATGAAAC
>CALMLO010000046.1 GCA_937868095.1 uncultured Phycisphaerales bacterium
ATTGAAAATTTGCTAACTTTGGGATGAACCTTTTTGATTTCCGTCGGTTTTTCATTCTCTTCAGCTTGTGGAACAGCAGGAATTTCAATCTCGGGAGATATTTGTTCCGCAAGAGCAAGCTGATTCCACAAATTTTCATCGAAAACCATTCCATTTTCAAACAAATCACTTGCAGGAATCTTAACATTCAGCCGTTCAATAAGAACTGTCAGCTGAACATATTCACAATAATGACGACATATAACAGTATCCTCAACAATTAATTGATTAAGCAGTTGACTTTGCTCTGGAGTAATAGAACCCTCCATTGCTAACTCGACCAAATAATTTACTTCATTAAAATCTTTTCTGGACGACTTCATGTCGCTTCTCCCGTGGCAATAACTTTACGAATGCAGTTAAGTAAAAGGATCTTTATGCGTGCAAGATGTTTATACACTACGTTAGCCGATATCCCCCACTCATCCGCCAAATCAACCAGAGAGAGATTATCCTCGAATCGCTTCTTTATAAATGCCAAATCCTTATGCTGAAGTTTTTTTATACATTTCTTTAGAGCCTCCAATCGAATATCTATCTCAGGAGATAATTTTTGACTTTCAGACTCGATAATTCGAATTGCTTCTTCGCTGAAGAAAACTTTTGAACGTTGTTGTTTCTTGCGATGCGTCAATACATGGAATTTTGATATGGTGAAAGCCCAGGAAAGGAAATTTGATCCCTGCTTGAAATCGCTAAAATGCTCCCACATATAAGTAATAGAAGATTGCAGAACGTCCTCCGCATCCGCTTTATTGGGTATCAACATAAGAATAAAACTATGGATTTTATAGTAATTTGGTGTCAACAATTCAACGAACTTGGTATTCAGACTCTTGTTGTCCACATTCATGCCTGACTCCCTGCTCTCTGTACTTTCGAACTAAATTATTATTGAGAAGAGACTCTTTTTTCCGCTGCTGTAATACCAAGGCACAATTTACGCTTTTTCGCCTTTTTTTATTTTTTTATAAAAAAACCGGAAATAACTATAATTTAATAGCCACAACCTTTCCTTTAGGACCAGGACAACCGAACAAAGCAGATGGATATGAGAGATAGTCAAAAGTCAAACCGATCCATTCTACCCCACAGATTGACATCGATATAAATCTGTATAGTTTTTGTCTGCAATCCCGCCCAATTATACCAATCTGGACTTATTTACCCCAGAAGTAGATACTCTTTAAAACCGGTATAATACGCGCAATAACTCCTATGAACCGGAGCCGATCAAGTACCAAATTTTAATTTTTTCGTTTTCATTTTTCTCCCTGTACTGACAGGATAGGTTTTTGTCGGTCGCCCAGACCGGCGGGCGAACGAGAATGGGCCGCCGGACGTGCTCGTCGGAGTCTGCCCGCCGCACGCCGGGCGGGTGACAAAAACCGACTTGATTACAGGCTGACTCCCAAACTCCTATTCGTACTCACCTTGGCGGCGGCACATTTATCTGACTGCGGCCGGCAGCCCCATTCTGCAGACACGTAGTGCCATGCAATGGGATACAATGGGGTGCAAGCACTGCAATCAGTGCAAGAAAGCCCTTGACCCCTCTATCCACAATTATATCCTTCGGAGCAAAGGGTTTACGACTTTTTGCCCAGGTTTGGAACCGAGGTAGAGCACAATGCCTGTTAACCGCTAGGTCGCAGGTTCGCGATGGAATGTATTGCACTTTTCTTCGGGATGCTCTTACTATTAATCCGAACTTGCGGATCATCGGAACCACTGCAACTGCCTTTCGAATGACTACGGGGTAAGCGGCTATACGGATCCGGATACGGCCCTATCATTTGGCGAAAACGACCTTGCCTTTACTGTTGGTCAGGGACAAGGAAACAAGGCCCGCATCGGAATCTCTGTTGTCCTCAGCCGTGAGGAGACCCAAGAGATAAGCATGGCTTTGAGCGGAAGCTCTGAAGGATTTGAAGGCATAACGGCTGATGGAAATGCATTTTCGGCTGAAATGGAGAAACAATTCGGATCCATTTATGATATTACAATGCCTGTTTTTCTGGCCGACTGCAATAATCCGCGTGCCGTGTTTCAGGCAAAATCCTACGATGTCGTCTACAACAGGGATGTTGCCATTGCGGACCCTGGACAGTATTACCATTCCAGCTCAATTACCTTGAGTCCGTACACCCGATATTACCTGATGGTGCAAATAAACGGAAAATGGTGCGCTCGATTTGCCAATGTTTGGGGCAATGCAGTGTATGGCTTTCTCTCCGGTATTTCAGACCTTTTCCCGCCATTTGAGGTGCTTTGGGAGTGTCTGGAAAGGCCGGAATTGAGCTTTCCGCATTTCAGAAGAGGCGGCGGAAACCATTATGTAGAGGTTCCCGATGGAGCAAGACTGAACTGGAGGGTCAAGATAAAATGCCGTGCCGGAAAGCCCAATGAATACATCACAGATTGGAGCAATTGGCATCAGCAGAACGATTAAGAGT
>CALMLO010000047.1 GCA_937868095.1 uncultured Phycisphaerales bacterium
CCTTGCAATGCGAGTTTAAGTAAAAAGCAAATGGACTATATCGCAGAGGCGTTGTCAGAAGCAGGCAGCGAGATAAGGAGGAAATATTGGGATTGAAATTGCGAGGAGATAACCCATCTGTTTTTGTTACGTATGGCTGGTGCCGGAGTTCGTATGCGGTTTTGCGGTCGCTTGGGCGCAAAGGCCTAACGGTGCACGTGGGCGATGCTTCCCCTGCGGCGATGTCGCGGTTTTCGCGGTATGCGGCGTCGTTCAGCCGGCTGCCGGATTTTTTTGTTGAGCCGGAGCGGTATATCGACTGTCTGCTGGAGGCGCTGAAAAAAACGGGTGCGGAGATTCTGCTTGCCTGTCATGAAGATGTGGGGCTTGTGAGCCGGTATCGAGAGCGTTTTCCGGAGCATATTCGGATGGCGGTGCCTTCGTGGGAGAGTTATCAGGCGGCCGAGGATAAACTGCGGCTGATGGAAATTGCCTCTCAATACGGCTGTCCGGTTCCGCGGACCTATGCGGCTGCGGAATGGGAGCTTGAGAAACTTTCGAAGGAACTTGCGTTTCCTGTCGTTCTGAAAACCCGCATCGGCAACAGTGCGAAAGGGGTGGCGATTGCACACCATGCGGAGGAGTTGAAGGAGAAATACCGTTTTCTGGCGGATACGTATCATTTGGCGGGGGAGCGTCTTCCGTTTCTTCAGGAGTTTCTGCCTGGTCGTGCCGGCGGGGTGTGTGCTGTTTATGACCATGGCCGGCCGCTGGCTTTTTTTGCGGAAGAATATCTTCGCTGCAAAGAGCCGGGCCGCTTCGGCACTTCTACGCTGCGGAGGACGCTTGAGGAGCCGGCCCTTGTGGAAAGCGGCCGTCGGGTTCTGGATGGATTGAAATGGCACGGGCCGGTTCATCTGGATTTTATTCAGGATGCGGAGGGCGTATATCGGCTGATTGAGTTGAATCCTCGGCCGTGGGGGGCGATGGCGCTGGCGATTTATGCGGGTGTTGATTTTCCGTGGCTGTGGTATCGGCTGGCGGCGGGGGAGAATCTGACGTTTGCTGACATCAAACCTGCGAAGATAATGTGCCGGTGGATTTTGGGGGACTTTCTTGCTTTGGGCAATCGCCTTAGGAATGGTTTGTGGGGAGAGGCGGCGCAGATTCTCCGGTGGCATTCGGGTTGTTATCATGATGATTTCACGTGGACGGATCCGTTTCCTTTTTTTGCTCAGAATCTGGACTATTTGGTCAAGTACATCAAGGCCGGCGGCCGGATGAATCCTGTTACAAAAAATATGGTTCGTTAGCGGCGGTTTTTGTTTTGCAAGTTTTGCTCCGATGAATTGGATGTGGATTTTTATTTTGAGTTTTGCTGCCGGTCTGGCGGGTACGTGGATGTGCCGGCAAATTGCCTGTCGTTTTCAGATTATCGATAAGCCGGACAATACTGTGAAAACGCATAGCCGGCCGGTTGCGTATTTGGGGGGAGTGGGTATTCTGGCGGGTTTTGCAGCGGGGATGGTTTGGGTGTTTCTTAAGGGTGGAAGACCGGCCGGCGGCGGGTGGCTGCTTATGGCTTCTGCGGTGATTTGTCTGGTGGGGCTGGTTGATGATATTCGTCCGCTGCTTCCGCGGCAGAAAATCGCGGGGCAAGTTGCGGCGGCGGCGGCGGCTGTCTTTTTTTTAAGGCCGTATTTGAGCGGGGCTTTTCCTTCGCTGCCGTCGTGGGGTGCGGCGGCGGTTTCGTTCGGGCTGCTGGTTTTTTTTGTGCTGGGGGCTTGTAATTCGGTCAACCTGCTGGATGGGCTGGATGGGCTTTGCGGCGGGGTGACTTTTTTTATGTGTGCGGGGTTTTTTGTGCTGGCGTGTTTGAGCGGGTCGGCGTACAGTTCGTTTCAGGCGGCCATGGCCGTGTGTTTGGCGGGCGGAACGGCGGGTTTCCTCGTTTTCAATTATCCGCCGGCTGTGATTTTTATGGGGGATGCGGGCTCTCTGCTGATTGGGCTGATTCTGACGTGCGAGATGATTTTGTTTCTGCTGGAGGGGCCGGCGGCCTTTTTGGCGTCTCTGTTTATTTTCGGTCTGCCGATTCTGGATACGTCGGTGGCCATTCTTCGGCGTGCTCTCAATTGCCGGCCGCTGTTTGCTGCCGACCGCGGGCATATTTACGACCAGTTTGTTGACCGGGGGCTGTCTAAAACGCAGTCTATCTGGGCCTGTTACGGGCTGAGCGTGCTGTTTTCGGCTATTGGTCTTTTTGGATACAAAATCGGCCTCAAGTGGGCCGTTCCTCTTTACTTGCTCACCGCTTTGGTGTCTTTCCTGCTTCTTTGGAGGCAGGGCTTCCTCAAAAAAATCTGACTGTTCTGTTTCCTGCCGTTATTTTCCGAAATTATCAGACCCGTTATATTCCGGGTGTCTTCGTATGAACAGCCCTAATACAGACAGGGTATATCCATATAAAAACCTTGAATTAGAAGTTGGTTTTTGGTAAAATGAATGACTTGGATATTATTGGGTTGAGGATTTAGATAGGAGGGCAGTGAAAATGAAAAGTTTGAGGGCGGCTGTCGGGTTGGGGGTGTTTTTGACTTTTTCATCTTTGATTTCTGCGGAGGTTTTGCCGGATTTCAATAGAGATGGTTTCGTGAATCTGCCGGATCTTTCGATACTGTCGGAGTACTGGCTGGCGTCGGCGTCGGTTTCACGTCGTTATCCGTTTGCTGTGACGGTGGCGGCTTCTAACGCCTCTGCGGAGGAGAAGGCCGTGGCGGATTTTGTCTGTGACGGGGCCGATGACCAGGAAGAAATCAATGCGGCTTATGCGCTTATCCAGACGTACACCAGCGACACGATGGGCTATACGGGTACGCATATAGGGGGGAAGATTCAGTTGTCGGCCGGCGTGTTCAATTGTTCTGCTCCGATTGTTTTTGACGGGCCGGCGCCAGTGTCGATAGAGGGGGTTGGTTTTCAGAGCCGCTGGCCGTCGTCCGGCTTTCGGCCGGCCGGCACAGTGATTCGCTGCGCAGACCAGATGAATAATTACCTGATGATGTGGACTGGAGATACCAGCCAGGCAGATTCAAACGGCTGGTCATGCGGCTATATCCGGGGTATTTGGTTTGAAGGAAACGGCGCCAAACAGACGTATGGAAGTATTCCTAAAGACCTTTCTCTCGGTATTAGTATTGGTATTTTCATTTACAATCGCGGGGATACCTATATCGAAAATTGCATGTTTCACGGTTTTCGGCACGACTTTGCTATTATGATGGAGAATCATGGGTCGTGGATTACCGGTTGTGATTTAGAGGATAATTATGGTGGAGATTTATGTATAAGTGGAGGACGATATTTTATCTATTCAAACCATTTCGCACGCAACGGCGCTTACTTGGGGCGGAGTAGCATTCTTTCCTGGACACCACAGGCAAAAATCATAGGAAATAATTTTGATGATGTTGGTGGGAAGATCATCGATGGTGCTGCTAATTCGGATGATATAATAATTAGCCATAACACCTTCAACGGGTGGGCGAAGAAAGTGAGCACTGGGGAAACAGCCATCCGCCTGCGGAGTGGTCAGGAAAATGTTGTCATTTCCGGCAATATCTTCAACGGCAAAGCCGGTACTTACCCTTACGCACACTATGGGGTTTATTCCAGTTCGTCTGATGCGCTTGTGCGGGCGGTCATCAGCGGCAATACGTTTGAAAATATTGCGGCGGCGGATATTGCTCTGGCGGGCAGTCTGACGCAATGCAGCATTGCTGATAATGTTGGCTCCGGTGCGGCGGCCTTCACGGGCGAAAAGACCAACTGCAATATTCACGACAACAATTTTGCCGGCATCACTACCATCACCGGCGCGGCGGCCAACTGCAATATTCACGATAACTATTGAACCGCCGGGCAGGAAGGCAACGCCAAATGCCGGCCGGCTGATTTTGACGGCCTTCTGCTGCGGATGCAGCCGGAGGCCTTTTGGCTGATTGGGCCGGCCGTGTGAAAAGCATCTTCTTTTCACGCAAAACCATTTCAATAATATTTTTCCCATTTGTGATGACCCAGCCGGAGAGATTATTTTTTCATTTTCTGTGGAAGAATGCTTTTTTTACTTTTGCTTTCTGGCAAGCCGCCTCTTTTTTTGTTAAACTTGAGCAAAAGAAAGTCAAAGCCGCATTTCAGAGGGGTTTTGTATGAAAACACGCAAAGTCTGTTATTACACCAATATTAATCAAATTCCTCACTTGTCCGAGGAAGAAAAGCAGAAACTTGAGCCGATCGCAGAACGGTTTCCTTTTCGCGGCAATGATTATTATCTGTCGCTGATTAATTGGGATGATCCGGCCGATCCGATTCGTCGCACTATTATTCCCAGTGCTGATGAACTGGAGCCGTGGGGGCGTCCCGATCCGTCGGATGAACATGCTTATACGGTGCTGCCTGGGGTAGAGCATAAATACAACAGTACGGTTCTGCTGCTGGTCAGCCGGGTGTGCGACGGGATTTGCCGATACTGTTTTCGCAAGCGTCTGTTCGGTCAGGAGAAAGAGGACGTCCTCCGCGATTTGCCGGCGGCGCTGGAGTATATCCGCTCGCATCCGGAAGTGACCAATGTCCTGTTGACCGGCGGGGACCCTTTGGTTTTGACGACGCAGAAGCTGGAACGGATTCTTACGTCTCTGCGTCAGATTCCTCATGTGCAGATTATCCGCATTGGGACGCGGATGCCGGTTTTCAATCCGTATCGGATTCTTGATGATGTGGAGCTGCTGGATTTGCTGAGCCGATGTTCCCTGCCGGATAAAAGAGTCTATGTGATGACTCACTTCAGCCATCCGCGCGAACTGACGCCCGCGGCTTTGGAGGCGGCGGAGCGGCTTCAGAGGGCAGGCGTGATTCTCTGCAACCAGTGTCCGCTTATCCGAGGTGTGAATGACAACCCCCAGACACTGGCTTGTCTGATGCGAAAATGTTCGTTTGCGGGTATTGTTCCGTACTATTTGTTTCAATGCCGGCCGGCTTTGGGCAACCGTGCCTATACGGTGCCGATTGAGGAAGGGTATGATATTCTCATGCGGGCCAGCGCGATGGTTTCCGGTCTGGCCAAACGGCTTCGCTTTGTGATGTCTCACTCCACAGGCAAACTGGAAATCCTGGCCAAAATTGACGGGCAGATTTACTTCAAATACCATCGTGCGGCTGATGATAAAGACAGCGGACGAATTCTTGTTTGCCGTTCCAATCCGCAGGCCTGCTGGCTGGATGATTATGAGGATGTAAGCCGCGATTATCCGGAAAGTGAGCCCTATCATCTTTATGGGCCGGAGTAATCGCTCTGTTTTTTGGGTTGACCGCCGACCGGGCAGAACCCACAGGGGCGAGAATCTGATTTTCTAATTTCTGATTAGTTTTTGATGCCGGAGAAAGAATGGTTTTAAGATTTTCCGGCGGCGGCTTAAGAAAGCGGGCGAACGGGGACCTTCCGCTGAGCCAAGAAGTCCTTTACCTGGCGGATGGAATAAGTGCCGTAATGAAAGATGGAGGCGGCCAGGACGGCATCGGCTTTGCCTTTGTCAATCACTTCGAAGATGCTCTCGAGTGTGCCGGCGCCGCCGGAGGCAATCACGGGGATATCGACGGCTTCCGCAACAGCCCTGGTCAGCTCCACATCATAGCCGGCCTTGGTTCCGTCGGCGTCCATGCTTGTCAAAAGGATTTCGCCGGCTCCCAGCTGCTGGGCGCGGACAGCCCAGTCCACGGCATCCAGGTCGGTCGGGACGGAGCCGGCGTTTACGCATACATGCCAGCGGGATGTGCTGTCGACAGCTCGGCGGGCATCGACAGCCAAGACGACGCATTGGCTGCCGAATTGCTCGGCTGCCTGAGAAATCAGAGAGGGATTTCGGACGGCGGCGGTATTGATGGAGCATTTGTCGGCTCCGCTTCGAAGCAGAAGCCGGATTTCCTCTGCGGAGGAAATGCCGCCGCCTACGGTGAAAGGAATAAAGACTTTTTCTGCGACTTTCTCCACCATTTCGACTATGGTTTTTCGGGAGCGAATGGTTGCGGTGATGTCCAGAAAGACCAGTTCGTCAGCCCCTTCGTCGCTGTAGCGTGCTCCTAATTCGACCGGGTCTCCGGCATCACGCAAATTCAGGAAATTGATGCCTTTTACAACGCGGTTGTCTTTGACATCCAGACAGGGAATGATTCGTTTGGTCAGCATGGGCAGCGGCCTTTGCGGCAATAGGCAGCGAAATTTTTCAAAAATTTGAGTCCGTCGGCGGCGCTTTTTTCGGGATGAAACTGACAGCCGAAGATATTGTTTTTTTGAACAGCCGCCGGCAGGTCGAGCCCATAATGGGTTTTGGCGACTCGAGCAGCAGAGTCGGAAATCTCGGCGTAAAAAGAATGAGCGAAGGCAAAATATCTGCCTGGCCGCATGTCCTCTAAGAGTGCCATTCCGGCCGGAATCTCGACGTAGTTCCAGCCCATGTGCGGGATTGTCAGACCTAATGTTTTAGGAATGGGAACTACCTTGCCTGCTATCAGTCCCAGACATCGATGGGTGCCCATTTCGTAAGATTCCTCAAATAACAGCTGATAACCTACGCAAATGCCCAGCAGGGGTTTGCCGGCCTGTGCCTCCTGACGAATCACTTCCGCAAGGGGGGCGAGTTTTTGCATAGCATAGCCGCTGGCCCCTACGCCGGGTAAAATCAGACCTTCTGAACGGCGGATTTCCTGCGGCTCGCACGAAACCTGAATGTCTGAGCCGATGTATCGGAATGCATTGATCACACTCCGCACATTTCCAACACCATAATCGATAATCACCAGCATAGAAACCAATCTTGAAAGAAGGCAAAATCATTCGAAAGCAAACTTGCCGACTTTTTGAACGAGCTGACGGGCCAGGCTGTGTCTGCTGCCAGAATAAGCCGCCTTGTCTGTGTACAAGTCCGCCCTGTCCGCTTTTGTGCCGCCTTCGGCGTGTCGAACCCGCGTGAAAAATGCTTCGCATTTTTGCGTGTTCTCATCCCGCCCTGCGTCTTCCCAAGTCCCTGCATAACTGTACAACGGAGAGGGCGGGATTCGCTTCGCGGCCCGCCTTCGGCGTGTCGAACCCGCGTGAAAAATGCTTCGCATTTTTGCGTGTTCTCATCCCACCCTGCGTCTTCCCAAGTCCCTGCATAACTGTACAACGGAGAGGGCGGGATTCGAACCCGCGGTGCCCCAAAGGGGCACACTGGTTTTCGAAACCAGCTCGATCAGCCGCTCCGACACCTCTCCAAAAAAGGCGAAACTATCCTGTTTGGCCTTGCGTGCTGTTTACCATATCATTTTTGAGAGATTTTTGCAATTGTTAAGGCGGTTTTTCCAGCGGGATTGCGGCAGATTTATGGTCGGACTATGTCTGATTTTTTCGGCAGACGAATTTGGCTGCCGCCCCTGCCCCAATAGCCAGTGCAAGGACCAGCAGACCACCGAGAATCCCTGAAATGCTCGTGCCGATATTGACGCTCGGCCAGGATTGGCCGGATGATTCTGTTTCTGCTGTGTTTTTGAAGGTATAATCCGGCAGGAGAGCGGTTTTGTCCTGAATTTGCGAAAGGGTGGTGTGGACTGCTTTTTCGGGGGGTTCCAGTGCTTCTTTGCCTGAAACGCGGAACATCGACCATTCGAGGCCGTCCGGATGGGTGGAGGCAAACCAGCTGGCGACTCCGCCCAGCAGGAGCGCTGCCGTCAGAAGCACAACCGCCGTTTTGCGGATTGGCTGTTGGGAAACGGTTGTTTCCTGAGCAAGCAAAACTTCGGGTTTGTGCTGGAGTACAAACATAATGACCGCTGCCGTCGCAAGGCCTTCTACAATTCCGACAGCCAAATGAATGGGAAGCATCGCCAAGAGAAACATCACGAAAGGCAGCTCGCTGATGCCTGAAAAAACCGTCTCGAGGACGACAGAGAAGGCGCCCAGTTCGATACCTGCGACAGCCGCCAGAAGCGAAGCCCGGAAAACTCGTTTGCGGGAAGGGGTTTTCCCGGCAAGCGGCTGATAAATCAGCGGGTATGCAACAAAACAAGTCCAAAAGCCCATATTGAAGATGTTGCAGCCCAATGCGAGCAGGCCGCCATCAGCAAAAAAGAGGGCCTGAATGACCAGGATTGAGGCCATGACTACGAAGCCGGCCCACGGTCCTAACAGGATGGCCAGCAGAAGACCCCCGACGATGTGGCCGCTGGAGCCGGTGGCGGGGATGGTAAAGTTTATCATCTGTGCCGCGAAGACAAATGCTCCGGCCACGCCCATGAGGGGGATTTTGGTTTCCTGAAACTCGGCGCGGATTTTTCTGCAGCTGCCGGCGAGCAGGGCGGCGCTTACGGCTCCCATTGTTCCGCCGACGGCCGGTGAAAGCAAAGCATCTGCCATGTGCATAGAAGACCTCCTGCTGATGTGATGGGTTAGAATGTCAGCAGCGTTCGAACACCGAACACCAATGCGTCGTTTGAATCGCCGGTGCCGCCTGGGTTGGCTGCATACTGAAGGGACGGGGTAATGGAGAGCCAGCCGGCGGCCTTCAGCGAATAATACACTTCGAGAACGCTTTCAAAGTCTTTTGTGAATGGGCTGGCTGACCTGTCAGTCAGCGCTCCGTGGGCATAGCCGATGCCGAGCACATCTGCGGGGCGGCCTTCCAAAAGCCCTTCATACTGAATACCGCCGCTGAAAAAGTTGGTGACGGCGTTGCATCGTCCGTTTGCGTATCCATAGCGGAAAAAAGCACCCAGGCCCTGTGTATCGGCGGGGTCGCTGCTTTCCCGCGTGAGCATCTGGTCGAAACTCAGGTAGCAGCCGGTGTCATCGCGATAAAAGCGGCTCTCGTCGAGACTGGGTTTCGGCTGGCCATCGTACCAAATGCCGGCCCGATAGACGCCGGGCAGCGGCCCATTGGCTGAATCCAATTGCGGCAGGATGCCGGTTTCAGCCATTGTAATGAAATAATCTTCGTCGTGGAAGGCGGTATTCAAGCCGCTTTCCCGCTTATCTGCCTGGGCGTCTGCGGCACCGACGGATACATACCAGTTTTCAACGGGTGACCAGAGGACGATGGCTCCGATGCCGTAGTCCGGAAAGGGAATGGTTGGGTTGTTAATCAGAGCCGAATTGAGAAACTGGGTGTTTTCGTCGTTGGCATAGCGGTTGGAGTCGAAGGATACCATGCTGCCGCGGCATTCAAATCCGCCGGTCATATCCAGTTTTCCCATCCGTACCTGGAGGGTGTCATCCCACAAACTTTGCTGATACCACAATTCGATGATATTAAAGGCCTCGCGAGGGGCAAAATCTCCGTTAACGCCAAAGAGGGACTGGATGGAAGTTTCGTCGATATCCTTTCGGGACCAGGTGCCCTCCGAGTGCATATAAATTGTCCCGCCCTCGATGCCGGCCAGCGTTTGAAGGTCGAATTCCATTTCCAGGTCAAAACTGCCGGACCAGCGGCCCTGATGGCGGTGGGTGCTTGTGCCGCCGTGCGTGTTCTGCTGATAGATGTTTGTGATGCTCAGGCCGATATCGATTCCCGACGGCTGAAGGGCATCGGCGAGTCCCCGGAAGCCGTCCGTCAGCGAGGGCCTCTGCCAAAAATCGTTTGTTTCCTCAGAAAAGGCGGGATGCACGACGGTCAACAAAGACAAAACGACAAGAACAAGGCCGGCATTCTTCACAATTAATCCTTTCTCCATGGCTGCTGATTTGTCTGCGAGTTAACGCTTTCGGTTTACGGCAGGCATAAAGTATAAGAATTGTGCGGCCGGTTCAATTAAAAATTCTTTTTCGGCGGAAGGTTTCAAATCAGCGGTTGAAATTCCGGCGGGATTTTTTGTGATTTCTGCGGAGCAGCTGATGTCGGCGGGTCTGTTTTACATCTGTTCGGGGGTTTCGATACCAAGCAGATTGTCCATTCCATGATGAATGATGCGGGCGGTCAGTTCGCATAAAAGGAGTCGGCTCGGCCGCAGTGCGGCGGGGGCGTCGAGGACGGGACAGACGCTGTAAAAACGGCTGAAGGTCTGGGAAAGGTCGTACAAATAAGAGGTCAGCAGGTTCGGGCGGTATTGGGCGGCGGCTGTTTCGATGGCCTGCTCGTACTGAATCAGTTTTTTGGCCAGGTCCAGTTCCGCCGGCTCGGCCAGAGAAATGGTTTTGATGCTGTTGAGTTCTTCGTCAATGTTCAGGTCTTTTTCTGCGGCCTTGCGTTCAATGGAACGGATGCGGGCATAGGCATACTGCATATAGGGGGCGGTGTTGCCGTCCATGGCGAGCATTTTTTCAAAACTGAAGATGTAGTCTGTGTCGCGGTTGTTGGCATAGTCGGCGTATTTGACCGCTCCAATGCCGACAGCGCGGGCGACGGCGTCTTTCTGGGAGTCGGGGAGGGAGGGGTTTTTCTCCTCGACGACGGCACGGGCTTTTTCGACGGCCTCTTCGAGCAGTTCTTTGAGTTTTACGGTGCCGCCTTCGCGGGTTTTGAATGGCCGTCCATCGGGACCGAGCATTGTGCCGAAGGTTACGTGAACCAATTCTACGCGGCTGTCCGTCCAGCCGGCCATCTTGGCCGTTTCAAAGAGCATCTGGAAATGAAGCATCTGGCGGGCATCCGTGACATAGACAATTTTGTCCGCTCCTAACTGCCGAATGCGATAGCGGAGGGCGGCAAGGTCTGTCGTGGCGTACAAGTATGCCCCATCTGACTTCTGAATGATAAACGGCAGGGGGGCGCCTTCTTTGCTTACAAATCCTTTGGGGAAGATGCACAGTGCGCCTTCTGACTCGACCGCCAGGGCCTTATCCTTCAATTCCTTCATTACATCCGCCAGTTTGTCCGCATAAAAACTTTCCGGCCGTTCATCTTCAGGCCGGAGGGTGACCCTCAGTAATTCATAAATCGGCTGATAATGACGGCGGGACTGTTCGACAATGTGCTGCCAGAGACGAATGGTATCGGGGTCATGGCTGTGCAGTTTAACCACTTCGCTGCGGGCAAGCTGTTCAAAAGCCGGGTCCTGCTCGGTTTTCTGCTTGGCGTTCTGATAGAAGCGTTCGAGGTCGGCTATCGGCATTTCCTGCGGATTGCGGAGAATATCGGGAACCTGCGTTTTCAGATAGGCGGTGAGCATTCCGAACTGGGTTCCCCAGTCGCCGATGTGGTTTTGGCGAATGACGCGGTGGCCTTCGAATTGATGGACGCGGGCAATCCAGTCGCCGATGATGGTGCTTCGCAGGTGGCCGACATGCATTTCTTTGGCAATGTTGGGGCCGGAATAATCGACGACAATAGTTTTCGGCACAGGCACCGGTTCGATTCCCAGCCGCTGCGGGTCCTGGAACATTCCGAGCAGCCGCTGCTGGAGCAGGGAGGTCTTCAGCCGAAGATTGATAAAGCCCGGGCCGGCGATTTCCGGTTTTTCGCAAAGGTCATCTATCTGAAGTCGGCGGAGAACCTGTTCGGCCAGCTGCCTTGGATTGGTTTTGATTTGCTTAGCGGCGGCCATGATGCCGTTGACCTGATAGTCGCCGAAGGCCGGATTTCTGGAGACGGTTACCATTGCCGCCACGTCCGAGCGGCCAGCCGCCTGGCGAAGGGCCTCGGAAATACGGTCTTCTAAGATATGAAGAAGATTTTCCATCGGTCAAGAGGGTTGGGTGGGGGTCAGCCGCTCCGCATCGCCCCAGAGCATTTCGAGATCGTAATAGGCCCGTGTTTCTTCATTGAAGAGATGGATGACTACATCTACAAAGTCGAGGAGAATCCAGCGTCCCTGTTCATAGCCGGCTCGTCCGAATCGCTGGAGGTCATAGCCGCCGGCGGCTTCTGATATCTCGTCGGCGACGGCACGGGCCTGCCGGTCGCTGGTGCTGGTGGCGATAACAAAGTAATTGGCCGCGGGGCTGATTTTCCGCAAGTCGAGAATAAGGATATCGCTGCAGTGCCGGTCGCGGGCAATCGTCGCCGCTGCTATCGCAAACTGCCTGTCGAGAGGGACGGAAGGTTTTTGGGTTTTTCGCTTGACCGGTGCTTTGCCGGTCGTTTTTTTCGTTGTTTTTTTGCCTGCCAAGCGGTTTTCCTCGCTGAGTTTTCTCTGAATTAAAAAAACAGGAGCGACCTCAAGGCCGCTCCCGATAGAATACGCATTAGAAGGTGGTTCGTCAATGGTGTGGTGCTCAATTTCCGATGTGGAAGACACGGCTGAACCACTCTCCGATCATCGGGGAAAACTTTATCACGACGCCGCTGAAGACCACACTGACCATAGACATGAGCTTAATCAGGATATTCAAGCTCGGACCGGAGGTGTCCTTGAAGGGGTCGCCGACCGTATCGCCGATGACAGCGGCTCCGTGAACGGGGTTTTTGGAGCCGTCGGGCAGTTTTTTGCCGCCGTAGGCACCCTTTTCGATGTACTTTTTGGCGTTATCCCAGGCGCCGCCGGAGTTGTTGAGGGTGATGGCCAGGACGAAACCGGTCGTCAGGCCGCCGGCCAGAAGGCCCATCACGCCCGGCACTCCAATGAGCAGTCCGGTCAGTACCGGTACGATAATGGCCATCAGGGAGGGCAGCATCATTTCCCTTTGTGCACCGGCGGTGGAAATGGAAACGCAGCGGGCATAATCGGGCTTATCTGTCCCTTGCATAATGCCGGGTTTTTCCTTGAACTGACGGCGTACCTCATTGACCATGGCGCCGGCGGCTCGTCCGACGGCTTTGATGGCCATGGCGCAGAATACGAATGACATCATGCCTCCGATGAAAAGACCGCAAATCAGTTTCGGATTCATAATTGTCAGATCGAAAGCACGTACAAAGTCTGTTACGGAAGCGGTCTTGACTGAAGCCGTTGTAAACAGGACTTCTCCTACGCGGAACGTGCCGTCATGGGCGATTGACATCTTCTTAATCCAGACGCGGATTTCTTCGAGATAGGCCGACAACAAAGCCATTGCTGTCAGGGCTGCTGAACTGATAGCAAACCCCTTGCCGGTGGCGGCGGTGGTGTTGCCCAGGGCGTCCAGCGCATCCGTTCGTTTGCGAACTTCTTCGCCCAGGCCGCTCATTTCCGCATTGCCTCCGGCGTTGTCGGCGATGGGACCATAGGCATCGGTGGCCAGCGTAATGCCGAGGGTGGACAGCATGCCGACCGCTGCAAATCCGATTCCGTACAATCCCATTGAAATGTCGGTGAAGCCGCCGGCGCTTGCGAACGCCACCAAAATACCTATCACCGTGGTAACAACGCACCATCCTGTCGAATACATTCCGACGGCAAAGCCCTCGAGGATTACCGTTGCCGGCCCCATCAATGCCTGGGCGGCGATGCCTTTGGTGGGTTTGTATTCATCGGAAGTGTAGTATTCTGTGATTTGGCCGATAATCACACCGGCTGCCAGACCGGCTACAATGGCGCCGCAGATACCCCACGTGATTATATTCAGGGCCGCCATAATAATCAGGGCAACGAGTATCAAAGCGGAACTGCTGCCTGTGCCCAGCAAAAGGGCTCTGAGCAGATTTTTCTGGGAGGCGCCTTCTTTGCATCGGACCATAAAGATGCCGATGATAGACAATACGATGCCGATGCCGGCCACAATCATCGGAGCCAGGACGGCCGTCAGAGGAGAAAGGCCTTTGGCCTGCAAAATGGCGGCGGGCAGAGATGCCCCCAGTGCTGCCGTTGCCAGAATTGAGCCGCAGTAGCTCTCGTAGAGGTCGGCGCCCATTCCCGCCACATCACCGACGTTATCACCGACGTTGTCGGCAATCGTTGCCGGATTGCGCGGGTCGTCTTCCGGGATTCCTGCTTCGACCTTTCCTACGAGGTCGGCTCCTACATCCGCCGCCTTGGTATAGATGCCGCCGCCGACACGGGCAAACAAGGCCTGTGTGGAAGCTCCCATACCGAAGGTAATCATGGTGGTGGTAATTTCAACCAGTTTCTGGCTCGGGTCCATTCCCTGGCGAACCAGATAGAAATTGCCGAACAGTTTGAGTCCTTCTCTCATGTGCTCGGCTGTATAAACCAGTTTGTCGAGAATCAGATACCAGAGGGTAATATCCAGCAGGCCGAATCCAACCACTACCAGCCCCATCACAGCACCGCTGCGGAAGGCCACCTGCAGGCCGCGGTTCAAACTCTCGCTGGCTCCCTGGGCCGTTCGGGAAGAAGCGTTGGTTGCCGTCTTCATTCCGAGAAAGCCGCACAGGCCGCTGAAGAAACCGCCGGTTAGAAATGCCACCGGCACAAAGGGGTTCTGGATTCCATAATAAGATAAGACGGCGAAAATAATAACGAGGATTGCAAATACAATCGCTACAACCTTGTATTGGCGTCTTAAATAGGCATAAGCACCTTCCCGCACATAGGCGGCAATTTCGATCATTTTCGCATTGCCCGCCGGGGCGGTCATCATCTTCTTGTAAAAATAAATGGCAAAAAACAGCGCCAGCATAGAACAAACCAAAGCACCCAGCGGGGCAATCCACTCCAACCCTATCCCACAGGCGGGTGTGCCTTCCTCTGCGAGGACTGGTGCTGAAGCCAGCAGCATTGCCAAGCCGCCTGCCAACAAAGTACTTTTTGTTTTCACCTGTTCATCCTTTCCAGAAAACATTATTGATTGTTTTTGATTTCCTCTAAAAAATTGTAAACAGTGTACATTTTCCCTGTTTTTTTTCAACTCTAAAAAGAGGCCGGAACGGCTTTTCATCCTATCGGGGCTCCCCGGAGCCCGGCGGTTTTTTTCTTATGTATGGTAATCTGCGTTAATCCTTATATATTCAGGACTTAAGTCGCATCCCATACAAAAATCGCTGAATTGACCGGCACCGAGATAGACGGTTATTGTGTGTTCTTTGCCGGCAATAATACGGGAAACCTTTTTCGGGTCAAATCGTACGGGCTTGCCGTTTCTGAATACCGGAATCTTGCCGATTTTACAAGTTAATTTTTGAGGATTGAGCTGAACGCCGCTGGAACCGACGGCACAAATAATGCGTCCCCAGTTGGGGTCTGCTCCATGGACGGCACACTTGACCAAGTCATAGTTTGCCACGGCTCTGGCTGCCTGGCGGGCTTGCTGCGGGGTGGCGGCCTGCTCAATCTGCACTGTAAACATCCGTGTGGCTCCTTCGGCATCGAGGGCCATTTGACGGGCCAAGTCCCGGCACAAATCGATGAGGGTTTCCTGGAAGCGCCGGAAGGCCGTCCCCTGTTTTTGAATGGGGCGATTGCCGGCAAGACCGGAGGCCAGAATCATCGCCGTATCATTGGTGCTTTGATGGCCGTCCACCGTGAGCCGGTTGAGCGATTGGTCAATGGCCTGCCGAAGGGCCCTGGCCAGGAGGGGCTTTCGGATGGCGGCATCTGTTGTCAGGACGCACAGAGTTGTGGCCATATTGGGGCCGATCATTCCGGCTCCCTTGACGGTGCCGGCTAACGTGACGGTTTTGCCGTTGAGGGTGATGGTTCGACATGCGTTTTTCACCTTTGTATCGGTGGTCAAAATAGCCCTGGCGAAGTTCATTCCCGCCGAAGCGCTGCTGCTTAAGGAGGAAGCGGCTTTGTCAATGCCTTGCCGGACGGCGGCGATGGGCAGAGGGTGACCGATGATGCCCGTAGAGGCGATGAGCACTTGTTCCGTCTTTGCCTTCAGTAAAGCGGCGGCCTTTTGGCACATCTTTTTGGCATCCGCAAGGCCGCGGGCGCCTGTGCAGGCATTTGCGTTGCCGCTGTTGAGAACGGCACCGCAGATTCGAGCGCTTTGGATATGTTCCCGGCAGACGCTTACGGCGGCGGAGACAATTTTATTGGTGGTGAAGACGGCAGCTGCCTGCGCCCCCGTCGGGCAATGGAGCAGTGCCAGGTCGGGTTTGCCGCCGGTCTTAATCCCGCAATGGAGGCCGGTCGCCAGAAAACCCTTCGGTGCAGTAATGGTCTGATTTTTCATGGCTGATTCCTTATGAATGATTCGTTCGCAGAGGTTGGTTGGGTTTTTCAGTCAATTCTACAGAATCGTTCGCTTTCGTGAACGTTCATCATCAATCTCGCCCGGCCCGTTGGTCAAAATGCCTTTTACAGCCAAATCGCGGAAGGGGGCGGCAGGATCATAAAACGTTCGGCTTACATCCACCGTATTGAGCAGCAGACTTTCCTGATGCTCAGGGCATTGGTTAAGGATTCTTCCATCCGGCTCGATAAAACAGGAAGGATATGGACAATACCAGCCGCAGGCATTGACCATACTCACCCAAAAGCCGTTGTTAGCGGCGTTGGCCTGCATTGTTTGACGCATAATCTCCGAGTGAATGCTCGGACCCTGCTGGCGGGCATTGTAAAAGGATTGGAAAATCACCTTGACGCCTTCTTGGTACAAGGCCCTGTAAAGTTCAGGAAAGCGAAGGTCAAAGCAGATGAGAAGGGAACATTTGACGCCGTTGATGTTAAAATAGACAAAATGATTGCCTGGGGTGTAATGTTTCAGCTCCCATTCTGTGCAGAATCGTTTGTCGTAGCGGTCTGCTATGCTGCCGTCAGGGGCGATTAGGTACAGGCAGTTGTGCGGCTTATTGGGTTCGGCAAGCCGATGGCTGGACCCTAATACCAGCCAAATTTTCAGACGGGCCGCCAGCGTCGCCAGTTCGAGGGTCTTTTCCTTCAGGAGTTGCCAGTTAAACGTGGTGAAGTTCTCAAAATCAATGCCCGCATATCCGCTGAGGGCACACTCTGGAAAGTGGGCAATGTCGGCGTTTTCTTCGGCTGCCCGGCTCATCAGGGATGCTATTTGCCTGGCATTGGCGGAAATATCGCCGCAGACTGGAAACTGACAGCTCGCTATACGTAGAGTTCCCTGATTCATTTTTCCCTGCAAACAATCGAAACGATGGACTATCCTTGTGATTTAGTCGAAAATCTTAAAATACGAACCTTGGTAGGATAAAATTACCATTCGACGGGCGTAAATCAAGAGAAAATAACTGGGGCAGGAGATTTGTCAATGGCTGCGCAGACGGGCAAGCGGCAGCGGCTTTGAGGTTTTCAAAAACTGCTGCCGTGCTTATCTGTGGAGGGGGGCTTTTTTCCTTGGAGGTTGGAATGTCGAGTTGAAAGGGGAATGCAGATTGGATTCGGCTCAAAAACAAAAGAGGATTTTGCAGGAACTGCAAAACCCTCTTTGTGTGCCATAAGCAGACAGCTGCTATTTTTTCTTCTTGGCAACTTTCTTCTTGGCTGTTTTTTTTGCGGCTTTTTTTACGGCTTTCTTTGCGGCTTTCTTTGCCATTCTTTTGTCACCTCCTTTCAAGTTTATTCTGAACTCTGCTTTTCTTTGCTTTGCCAAAGAGCTCTTTATTTATTCTGCTATTATACAAAATTATCGACAAAAAGTTCAATCTTCCTTCATTTTTTTCGTCCCTGCTTGGGTTGGAATGTTCGAAAAGAGATTTCTGAATCCGCCGCTTCATTCTCCGTTGGTAAGGAAGAGTGTTTCTTTCGGCAGATTCTCCGACAGTTTTGCTTTTCTTAAAATGGATTGAAAAGGGGGTTTGAATGCAGTATTTGAAGGAGTTGAAAAAATGCTCGTTTTCCGGCGAACCTGTTTGTCTGTGCCGAAGCTTTGCTGACAGGTCGAAGGGAAGATGCTGTTCTGTTCATCAAAAAAATTTACGATTTTCGAAAAATAATTCTTTGTGTATGATACAATCATAGAAAGTTTCCACAGGTATTTGTGAGTTTCTGAAGAATGAAGAACAGGATAATTCTTTTCGGCGGCACCTTTGATCCGATTCATCTGGGCCATGTTCGGGCAGCGGAGGCCGCGCAGCAATACCTGGATGCTGAGCGGGTGATTTTTATTCCGGCCCGCCGCTCCCCTTGCAAGCCGGAGCCCCCCTCCGCCTCGGAAGAGGACCGCCTTCGAATGGTTCAGCTGGCCATTGAAGGGCATGAGGGGTTCGAGGTGAGTGATTGTGAGTTTCATCGTCCCCCGCCCAGTTATACCGTTGAGACGGTGCAGGAGTTTCGGGAGCGGTTGGGTTCTGAGGCGGACTTGTTCTGGCTGCTGGGGGCAGATGCGGTCAAAGACCTGCCTCGCTGGTATCAGATTGACCGGCTGATGGAACTCTGCCGCATAGCCGTGATGTACCGGGCGGGATATCCAAAGCCGGACTTTTCTTTGTGTAAGCCCTATTTTACCGCCGAGCAGATTCGCTCGCTGGAGGAAAATGTGGTTCCCGTGCCGCTGGTGGATATCAGCAGCAGCGAAATCCGGCGGCGTCTGGCCTGCGGTCAGGATGCGAGCGATAGGGTGCCTGCACCGGTTGCAGAGTATATCCGCCGCCGCCGTCTTTACGGTTGCGGCTGCTGACTAATCCGCCGTAAAAACTCTTCTTCATCGATGACTTCGACTCCCAACTGGCGGGCCTTTTCAAGTTTGCTGCCTGCGTCCTGACCTGCTACGACAAAAGAAGTCTTTCGGCTTACGGTGGAAGAGGGCTTGCCGCCATGGGCCTTGATGGCCTGTTCAACCTGCTGTCGGGTGAAGTGTTTGAGTGTGCCGGTAACGACGATTGTCTTGCCGGCCAGCGCATCGGACTGTTTGACTTGTTCGGTTGTCGGGCATACACCTGCCGCCAGGAGTTCACGAAGCACCCGTACATTTTCGGGGTTGTGAAAGTATTCATAGATACTCTGGGCGACGACGGGGCCGATTTGTTCGATGTTCTGTAATTGTTCGGGGGTTGCCTCCATCAGGGCTTCGAGTGAGCCGAATGCGTCGGCCAGTATCTGGGCGGTCTGGGCTCCGACATTGCGGATTCCGAGGGCTGCGATGAGCCGCCAAAGCGGCCGACGTTTGCTTTTTTCGATGCTCTCAAGCACATTGGAGGCGCTTTTGGTGGACATCCGCTCCAGCGAGGCCAGCTGGTCCAGTCGGAGGCGGTACAAATCCGCATAGGTTTTCACGAGACCGCGGCTGACCAACTGGTCAATCAGGGCCGGGCCTAAATGCTCGATATCCATCTGTCCTTTGCCGGCAAAATGCTCCAGACGCTCGCGTATCTGGGCCGGACACTGCGAATTGGTGCATCGCAGATAGACCCCGTTTTCGTCTTTTTTCACAGGGTGGCCGCAGGCGGGGCATCGGGCGGGGGGCACAAAAGGTTTGCTTTCAGCCGGATTCCGCTTTTTGACAGCGACCACCTGAGGGATAATCTCGCCTGCCTTTTCCACAAGGACGGTGTCGCCGCATCGGACATCGAGTTTGGCCAGCCAATCGAAATTATGCAGACTGGCGCGCTTGACGGTTGTTCCCGCCAGCTGGACGGGTTTGAGGTTGGCTACCGGCGTGAGAATTCCTGATTTGCCGACTTGAACATCGATGGATTCCACGATGGTTTCGGCCTGTTCGGGGGCGAACTTAAAGGCGATGCACCAACGGGGGGCCCGTCCGGTATAACCCAGCATCTCCTGCTGGTCATATCGATTCACCTTTACGACAATGCCGTCGATTGGATAGGGCAGGTGTTCCTTTTTGCCGGCCCAGGTTCGGCAGTATTCAATGACTTCATTAATCGTCCGGCAAAGGCGGATATATTCATTAACGGGGATTCCAAATTCGAGGAGTTTCTTCATGGATTCAAAATGCGTTGGTGCCAGAGGGCGGCTTACCTGTCCGAGGGCATAGGCAAAGAAGGCCAGTTTTCGGGTTGCCGTAATCCGCGGGTCGAGGAGTTTCAGAGAGCCGGCGGCTGCGTTGCGAGGATTGGCAAAGGTCGGCTCCCCGGCCTCCATCCGCTGCTCATTCAGTTCCTCGAACGCCTTTTTGGGCATATAGACTTCGCCGCGTACCTCAAGAATCTCCGGGGCCTTGTCTGCGTTTTTGAGCAGGAGGGGAATCGCCCGAATTGTCCGCACATTGGCCGTTACGTCATCGCCCGTCCAGCCGTCTCCGCGGGTGGCGGCCTGCTGTAGAATGCCTTTTTCATATCGCAAACTGATGGCCAGTCCGTCGATTTTCAATTCGGCCGTATAAGAATATTCAGCCCCCTCAAGTGCCTTGGCCACTCGCCTGTCAAATTCACGCAGTTCCTCTTCACTGTAGGTGTTGTCGATGCTGAGCATCGGCATTGAGTGCCGAACCGGTGTAAAGCCCTCTATGGGGCGTTCGGGTACCCGTTGGGTAGGCGAGGTCGAATCGATCAGTTCCGGATGTTCTTCTTCCAGCCGTTTGAGTTCGGCAAAAAGCTGGTCATATTCCCTGTCGGAGATTTCGGGGGCGTTGAGAACATAATAAAGGTAATCGTGCCGGCGGATTTCTTCCCGCAGCTGCTCGATTCGTTTTTTGACGTCGGTCGTGGATGTTTCTTGTTTCTTCATTTCTTTGTCGGTTTCTCTGTTGCCTTCTGATTTTCCGAGCCGCAATGTCCCAATTGGGAGAAAAAAGAACCCCTCGCATTTTGGACACATTAGCGGGCTGGTCTCCTTGGTGCCCTTCCAAATAATCAAATCATTTTGCTGTACGCCCTGCCGCTCGTCAACTTGATTCTATAAAGGAAATCGGGATTTGGCATCTGAATACAAGCAGGAAAAGGTCTGGAAACCGAACCATGGAAACCGGCCAAAGAAAAGGAATGCTGCTGTTGGGAGGAATTTTTGGATTTTCTGAGAGTTCGGATGTATTTGGAGGCATAGGGTATCATTTTTTTGTCCGATAACCCAGTGATGTTTTGGATTTGCGGATTTTTGCGGGAGAGAATCGTTTCCGAAAAACGCCTTTTCGGTTACAATGCAGGCCATGAAAAGTCGGACAAAACATTGGGTTGAATTGGATAAACAATATCTGTGGCATCCCTTTACCCCGATGGCCGGCTGGCTGGCAGAAGAACCGGTCATTATCGAGCGGGGGGAAGGATTCTTCCTTGTCGATACGGAAGGCCGCCGCTGCATTGACGGCGTCAGTTCCCTCTGGTGCAATGTACACGGTCATTGTGTGCCGGAAATCAATAAGGCCGTTTGCGAGCAGCTGGAGCGGATTGCCCACAGCACACTGCTGGGACTTGGGCAGACCCGTTCTATCGAACTGGCCGAGAAACTGGTGCAGCTGGCTCCCAAAGGGCTGACCAAGGTCTTTTATTCCGACAGCGGGGCCACCTCTGTTGAAATTGCCCTGAAAATGGCCTACCAATATTGGCATAATCTCGGCTGTCGGGAACGGACACGCTTTATTGCGCTGCACGATGCTTACCACGGGGATACCATCGGGTCGGTGAGTGTCGGGGGGATTGAATTGTTTCATGGTATTTTTAAGTCCCTTTTGTTTGAGACCTATTTTGTCCCCAGCCCGCATCCTTACCGATTTGACGGCACGGCGGAACAATGTGTTCAGTTTTCGCTGGAAAATATGGAGTATCTGCTCCATCGCCATCAAGGTCGGATTGCGGCGATTCTGCTGGAGCCGCTGGTGCAGGGGGCGGCGGGGATGCTCGTTCATCCGCCGGGCTTTTTGAAAGAAGTGCGGCGGCTGGCTGACCAATATAATGTTCTGCTGATTGCCGATGAGGTGGCGACCGGATTCGGGCGGACGGGGCGGATGTTTGCCTGTGAGCATGAACGGGTCTGTCCGGACCTGATGTGTCTGGCCAAAGGCATTACCGGCGGGTATCTGCCGCTGGCCGCTACGCTGACAACTCAGGAGGTTTTTGATGCCTTTTTGGGCCGGCCGGAGGAGTGCAAAACGTTCTTTCACGGCCATACTTATACCGGCAATGCGCTGGGATGCGCTGCGGCGATTGCCTCACTGAAACTGTTTGAGAAACACCGCGTTCTTGAGCGGATACCTCCGAAAATCGCGGCTATTCGGGCTTCGTTGGCGCGGATTCGTCCGATGCCTTATGTCGGAGATGTCCGCCAGTGCGGGATGATGGCGGGGATTGAACTGGTTGGCAATCCGCAGACCAAAGAGCCGTTTCCGTATGGGCAAACCGTCGGGGCTAAGGTGTGTGCGGCGATGCGGCGGCGGGGGGCGCTGATGCGTCCGCTGGACAATGTCATCGTGCTGATGCCGGCACCGGCGATGGATTTGCATACGCTGGAGACGCTGCTGGGGATTGTGGAAGAGACGATTCGGGAAGAACTGCCGAAGATTGCGGGGGAACTGTAAATGGCCTTGGGACTGGATTTGCCGAAGGCGGCGGGGCTGTTTGTAACGGGGACGGATACCGGCGTTGGCAAGACGCTTGTAGCCGGCGGGATTGCCCATTTGCTGGCGCAGGAGGGGCTGAAGGTCGGTGTTTTTAAGCCCGTTGCCGCCGGCTGCCGACTTACGCCGGAAGGATGGGTTAGCGAGGACGCCCGATTTTTGTCTGCTTATGCAGGGGCGGATTGGCCTATGGAGGTCATCAACCCGGCGGCGTTTCAGATTCCGGCGGCTCCGATTGTCTGCAGCCGTCTGGAAAATCGTCCGGTTGATTATGAACGGATTGCGCAGGCCTATCGGCAATTGTGCAGGCAGAGCGATGCGGTGATTGTGGAAGGCATCGGCGGGGTGATGGTTCCGCTGACCGAGACGGAAACGATCCTTGACTTGGCTGTGGAGTTTGATTTGCCGACGCTGGTTGTCGCCCGGCCGCAGCTGGGTACGATCAATCATACCTTGCTGACTATCAAGGCGATTCGCGATGCGGGACTGCCGCTGGCCGGGGTGGTTATCAGCGGCTATGATGCCGCCGAAGCGGATGAGAGCGAAAAAATCAGCCCGGAGATTATTGCTCAAATAGGGCAGACAACGGTTTTTGCCGTGATTGGATATGATGAGCAGGCATCTGTAGAAGAAGGCCGGCTGGGTATGCTGGTGCCGGAGGCACTGGCGATGTGGGATTGGAAATCGCTGATTCAATGCTGATTGTATAATAAGGAAAGGGAACCACTATGAGAGAGCGGATTTACGGATGGCTGCTGGCGCTGGTGCTGTGCGGGAGTGTGTCTGCCGAGGCACCGTGGAAAATGCTGTTCAACGGCAAAGATTTAACCGGCTGGGAACAGAAAAACGGCCAGGCGCTTTATACAGTGGAAGACGGCCAGATTGTAGGGAGGACCGTTGTAAATACTCCCAACAGTTTTTTGTGCACGAAGCAGTTTTATTCGGATTTTATTCTTGAACTTGAGTTTCGGGTGGACCCGCGTCTGAACTCCGGCGTTCAGATACGTTCGCACAGCATTCCGGAGTACGGCAGAGGACGGGTCCACGGCTATCAGGTGGAAATCGACCCCTCGGAGCGGGCGTGGACAGGCGGGATTTATGATGAAGCCGGCCGCGGCTGGCTGGTTTCGCTGGAGGATAATCCGAAAGCCCGGGCTGCTTTTCGCCAAAATGAGTGGAATCATCTTCGCATCGAAGCCGTCGGCGATGTGATTCGGACGTGGATGAACGATGTGCCGGCGGTGCATTTGTCTGATACGGTTATGCCGACCGGCTTTATTGCCCTTCAGGTGCATTCCGTCGGCTCTGACAAATCCAAGGAGGGTATTCAGGTTCGCTGGCGGAATATCCGCATTATTGACGAGGGAGCGGCTGCCTTTTTGAGGCCGATGCCTTTGCCGCTTCGGAGTATGGATTATCAGCTGGGGAGTATCGAGGCATCGGAGGGCTGGCGGTATCTGTTTGACGGCAAAAGCACTGCCGGCTGGCGCAGCGCGAAGGGGGAGCAATTCCCCGAACACGGCTGGGTTATTGACAATGGTGTGCTTAGTGTGCTCGAATCGGGCGGGCAGGAATCTGCCGGCGGCGGCGATATTATCACCGTCGGCACCTACAGCGATTTTGACCTGCGGCTGGAGTTTAAGTTGACCCCGGGGGCCAACAGCGGCATCAAGTATTTTGTCGATCCGAAGTTAAACCAGGGTTCCGGTTCGGCCATTGGTCTGGAATACCAGCTGCTCGATGACTTGCGTCATCCGGATGCCAAAGCCGGCAGCCATCCGAACAGCCGCACGCTTGCCTCACTCTACGATTTGATTGCCGCCGACAACAGAGACATTCGGCCTATCGGTCAGTGGAATTATGCCCGCATCCTTTCGAAGGGCAATCATGTGGAGCATTGGCTTAACGGACGCCGAGTGCTTCAGTATGAACGCAAAACCGACGAGTTCCGAAAACTGGTTCAGGAAAGCAAATACAAAATCTGGCCCGGATTTGGCGAGTGGGACAGCGGACACATTCTTTTGCAGGACCACGGCAATGCTGTTTCGTTCAAAAATATCAAAATCCGGGAACTGAAATAGAGGCGGGGCTACTCGTTAACTTGCAGCCGCCAGCGGGGCGGCACAAAAGATACCGTGCAGGGGCAGTTCAGCAGTGAGGTCATGTTGGCTGAGGTGAGTGTCTCTTGCTGGGTGCCGGCGGCGAGGACTTTGCCCTCTTTGAGAAGAAGGACGTGGGTAATCCAGGGGCCGATTTCCTCAATGTGATGAGTAACAAACAAAATGCAGGGTGCCTCCGGCTGAGCGGCGAGGTATTCGATGTCTTTGAGAAATCGCACTCGGGCGGCCGGGTCCAGTCCCACGCAAGGTTCATCGAGAATCAGCAGGGACGGCCGGCAGACCAGCGCACGGGCGATGATTACTTTCTGCTGTTCACCCTGCGAGAGGATTTGGTAGGGCTGGTGGGCGATGGATTCGGCACGCAGCTGAGCGAGGGCGGCCAGCGACTTGTTCATTTCCTCTTCGGTCGGGTTTCGATACAGTCCGAGCGTGGCATCCAAACCGGAGGCGACGACGTCGATTGCTTTATCCTGCGTGGGCAGGCGGTGCAGAAGGGCCGAACTGACCAGACCGATCATCCGCCGCAGTTTACGGATGTCGGTGGCGCCGAACTGCTGCCGGCAGACATTTACTTTGCCCGAGGTCGGCCATTCATAGCCGGTTAGAATTTTCAGAAGGGTTGTTTTTCCGGAGCCGTTGGCTCCCAGCAGGGCCCAGTGCTGTCCTGGGAGCACCTGCCAGTTGATTCCGTTTAAAATCGGCCGGTTTTTCCGGTAAAAGCAAACCTGTTCAAGTTTTAAGACGGGCTCCATAGATGGCTTACACACACGAAAACGGCCGGCCGGTCAGGCGTTCGTAGGCCTCAATGTATTTGGCGGATGTTTTCTGCACGATGTCCTCCGGCAGTTCGACACCTGGGCCGGATTTGTTAAAGTGAATCTTTTCAAGATAGTTGCGGACGAACTGCTTGTCGAAACTTTCCTGGTCGCGTCCGGGCTGATAGGTGTCAGCCGGCCAGAATCGCGAGGAATCGGGCGTGAGCACCTCGTCGATCAGGATAATTCTCCCATCGAAGATGCCCCATTCGAATTTTGTATCGGCCAGAATAATGCCGCGTGTGCGGGCGTAACGGCCGGCTTTTTTGAAGATATCGACGCTTTTGTTCCGCACGAACTCGGCTTTTTGGCGGCCGAGAATTTCTGCACACTGCTCGAAGGAGATGTTTTCATCGTGCCGGCCCTGCTCGGCTTTGGTGGCGGGCGTAAAAATCGGCTCGGGCAGTTGTTCGCACTGCCGCAGTCCGGCCGGCAGCTGGATGCCGCAGACGGTTTGGTTTTGCTGATATTCCTTCCAGGCCGAGCCGGCCAGGTATCCCCGCACGACGCATTCAATCGGAAGGACCTGTGTTTTTTTCACAAGCATGGAGCGTCCGGCCAGCTGGTCGGGATAACTTCGAAACGGCTGCGGAAAATCTTCGATGTTCACCGAAATAAGATGGTTTTCGACGGTGTCGGCGAGAAAATCGAACCAGAATTTGGAAATTTGCGTCAGGACCTGCCCTTTGCAGGGAATGCCGGTTTTCATGATTACATCAAAGGCGCTGATGCGGTCAGTGGCGGCAATCAGGAGTTTATCGCCGAGATCATAAATATCCCGTACTTTTCCCCGGCGGACAGGCACACCAGGGATAGTTGTCTGCATAATGACGCTGGGCATAGGATTGGTCTCCTGCTCTGGATTTTTATCGGCGGCTATCATAGGGGTTTCCGATGTGTTGTCAATCTTTTTCCAGCCGCCGGCGGACATCATTCCGTATGCGCTCGACTGTGCTGCGCACTTCGGGCAGATTCGGCAGAAAAGAGGCGATTGTGTCCAGATAGCGCTTCTCTGCGATGCGGGCCAGCGTCGGTTTGAAATTGATGTCATAGACCCAGCCGAGCAGCACAAGTTGGGCGTCGTGGAGTGTTTGGATTTGGCGATAGTCCACCAATTGACGCTGATGAAGGGCCTCAAGAACACCGGCGCTGACGCGCGGCTCATCGGCAAACTCCACTTCCAAATCAAAATTGGCGGGGTCTTTGTAATACCGGGTGAAATTGTCTATGAGAAGACCCAGTACATCCAGTTTGTCGGCATCCCGCACCAGTTTGCAGAACAAGGCCGTCCGTTCGTCCAAATCCGTCGGCAGCGATTTAACGCCGTGCCAGCGAACGCTCTGAAGAAGAATTTCTCTTTCCTGGGGCTGAATATCTTTCAGTGCTTCTTTCTGCTGGAGTATCTGACAGCCCAGCAGGCCGTGGTCAACACTTTTGGGGTCGGCGTACGTTCGATAGCGCCGGAACTGTTCGAATCGTCCGACATCATGGAGGAGGGCGGCCGCCTGGGCCAGCCGACCATCGCTTTCGCTGAGGTTTAAGCCGTGCAGAATAAATCGCATTTCCTGGCAGACACGGGCGGTGTGTTCTTCTTTGAGCCGGATATGCTTATCCAAATAAACATCCTGCCCGCCGCTGTAAAAACCGCTTACATAATCGGTAAACCACCGCTTCAGTTTTTCCAACTCAACAGTTTCCATTTTCAAACTCCCGATTTCCAAACACAAGAGCAACTATCATAACGGCTGTCGGACAAATCAGACAATTGAAAACTTTCTTGTTTTGCATTCCGGCGGGCAAAAACCTTGACAAATGGGTGCCGGCGCGGGTCAATAGAGTCGAACCCGATACCTGATTATTTTCGAGAAAGGGGGTAAAACGATGAAGTACGAGTTAATAATGGCAGCGGCCGTTCTTGTTTGGGGAGGCAGCGGCTGCGCAGGACTGCATCAAACAGAGTCTTTGCGGGCTGAAAATCTTCGCTGCCAGCACCGTACCGAGCCGCTGGGGATTGATGATGTCAGGCCGCATCTGAGCTGGACTTTGCATTCCGACCAGCGTGATCAATATCAGACGGCTTATCAAATTCAGGCGGCTTCCCGAAAAGACCTTCTTGAAGCCGGCAAGCCGGACTTGTGGGATAGCGGCAAGGTCGAAAGCAAACAGACTTTTGATATTGTCTATGGCGGCCGGACGCCGAAAAGCGGAATGGATTGCTGGTGGCGTGTGCAAGTCTGGGATCGGGACGGGCGGGCTTGCGGCTGGAGCCGGATTGCCCGCTGGACGATGGGCCTGCTGGAGCCGTCGGACTGGACCGCTCAGTGGGTGGGACTGGATGTGGAGGCCTCGCCCCAGCCGGTGCCGTCGGTTGTGCAGAAGGCCCAATGGATTTGGACAGAGCCGGGGGCTTCCGAGAGCGTGCCTGTCGGCAGACGGTTTTTCCGCAAAACATTTGAGGTGCCGGCCGATTGGGTTGTCAAGTCGGCTCGCGGCTGGATAACCGCCGATGATTTTGCGCAGGTTTATTTAAATGGTCATCTGGTTCAATCGTTTCATAATCATAAGGTGTTTGATGATGTTCGCCTGCAGGATTATCTTGTCAAAGGGCGCAATGTGCTGGCTGTTCTGGCGGCCAATGAAGGCCAGCAGCCCAATCCGGCAGGGCTTCTGGCGGCGGTGCATCTTCAGATGCTCGATGGCCGTGTGCTGGATTTTGTCAGCGACTCGAGCTGGAAGGCAGCGGACAAGGAGGCGGACGGCTGGCGGAAACCGGACTTTGACGATTCCGACTGGACAGCGGCGGTTGTTGTTGGAGCTTATGGGAGTGCTCCCTGGCAGGAAACCCGCCCTCATCAGATGGTTTTGCCGCCGGCGCGGTACCTTCGGCATGGATTTTCGCTTGCCGACAAACCGATTGAAAAAGCCCGGCTGTATGCGGCTTCGCTGGGGGTTTATCAACTGTATCTGAACGGTGAGCGAATCGGTGAAGATTTTCTTTCGCCGGGCTGGACGGATTATCGAAAACGGATTTATTATCGGACGTATGATGTCGGGACCTATCTCCGGCAGGGTTCCAATGCAGTCGGGGCGATTGTGGCGGACGGCTGGTATGCCGGCTATGTCGGCTTCGGACGGAGCCGCAATCATTACGGCAGCCGACTGCGCCTCCTGGCCCAGTTGGTTATCGACTACAAAGACGGCAGCCGGGATGTGATTGCAACCGGTCCGGACTGGAAGGCCTCGCTGGGACCGATTGTCTATGCGGACTTGCTGCAAGGGGAGTATTATGACAGCCGGCAGGAAATGCCCGGCTGGAGCGGGCCGGATTTTGATGACAGTGTCTGGAAGTCGGTTTCAGTCGGAGGGCAGGAGGTTCAGCCGCTGCTGCAGGCCGCGGTTTCCGAGCCGGTGAAGGTGTTTGCCAAAGTTCGGCCGGTGTCCGTCAGTGAGCCGGCCAAAGGCAAGTATGTGTTTGATATGGGACAAAACTTTGCAGGAGTGGTGCAAATCCGCGTGCAGGGCCGGCCCGGCCAGCGCATTGAACTGCGGCATGGTGAGCGGCTCAATCCCGACGGGACTGTGTATACGACCAATCTGCGCGCGGCGGCTGCGGAGGATGTTTATATCTGCAGCGGAAAGGGGAATGAAGTTTGGCAGCCGATGTTCACGTTTCATGGGTTTCAGTATGTTGAGATAACGGGGCTGGATTCTCGTCCCGGCCTGGATGCTGTTATGGGGCTTGCTTTCAGCAGTGATACGCCGGTTGTTGGACGTTTCGAGTGTTCGAATGCGATGGTGAATCGTCTGTATTCCAATATTATCTGGACGCAGCGAATGAATTTTATTGATATCCCGACGGATTGTCCGCAGCGGGATGAGCGGCTTGGCTGGACGGGCGATGCGCAGATTTATGTCCAGACGGCCTGCTATAATAATGATGTCCATGCCTTCTTTGTCAAATGGCTGACCGACTTGACGGACGCCCAGCGCAGCGACGGCCAGTTTCCGTCTTATGCCCCGCTGCGGAGAGAAAACCCCTCCGACGGCGGCCCGGCCTGGGCGGAAGCGGGCATTATCTGCCCGTGGATGATGTATTGGATGTATGAGGACCGCCGGCTCCTTGAGACTCATTATGATTCGATGAAGCGGTTTGTTGAGTTCTCTAAAAACCGATGCACGAAAGACCTGCTGCCGCCGAAGCAGTTCCACTGTTTTGGCGATTGGCTCCATATTGATGACCCGACACCCAACGAAATTATTTATATGGCGTATTTTGGCTATAGCAGCCGGCTGATGTCCCAGATTGCCGATGTACTGGGCTGCCGGGAGGATGCCGACCGCTATCAGCGTCTTTTTGAAGACATCCGAGCGGCGTTTCAGAAGGCCTATGTCCAGCCGGATGGACGCATTGCGGGCGATTCCCAGACGGTTTATGTACTGGCGATTGTATATGACTTGCTCACCCCTGCCCAGCAGGAGCAGGCCGGAAAGCATTTGCTGCGGCGGATTGAAGAACGCGGCGGCCATCTGTCCACCGGTTTTGTCGGCACCAAAGACCTGATGACGGCGCTGTCCAAAATCGGCCGCAGCGACGTTGCCTATCGGCTGCTGCTGAACGAGACTTTTCCCTCGTGGGGATTTACGATTCGGCATGGGGCGACCTCGATTTGGGAGCGATGGAACGGCTGGACGCCGGAGGAAGGGTTCGCCGACCCTGGAATGAATTCTTTTGCACACTATTCCTTTGGTGCAGTCGGCCGATGGCTCTTCGAGCAGGTCGGCGGCATTCGGCCGGAGACGGCGGGTTTTGAATCGTTTGCTGTATCTCCCCAGTTGGGAGGCGGACTTACCTGGGCCAAGACCTCGTATGAATCGATTCGCGGCCGGATTGTCTCCAATTGGGCGCTGGAAGGGGAGCGATTGGTTTTGGATGTCCAGGTCCCCCCGAATACGACGGCGAAGGTGCACCTGCCGGCTCAGCGGCCGGAGGACATTCGGGAAGGCGGCCGTGCCGTTGACCCGAACACCATCCGTCTGCTGGGACAGGAAAACGGGCGGGTGATTTTGGCTGTGCCGTCGGGGCGGTATCGGTTTACGGTTGAACCGTTCAAAGAATAGAGGAGTTTTTATGCCTACTGTAAAAGATGTAATTGTACGCAAGCCTACTGCGGAAGAAGCCAAAGTCTGCAAAACCTGGCCGACCTGGAGTTGTCCGGCCAGCGAGTTTGAATGGGAATATACCCAGACGGAAAAATGCCTGATCCTCGAAGGCCGGGTAACCGTAACGGACAATCCCGATTCCGGCCGGTCTGTGTCGTTCGGGCCGGGCGATTATGTCGTCTTCCCCGAAGGGCTCCGATGTATCTGGAAGGTGACCGCTCCGGTTCGCAAGCATTACGATTTTGAGTGAGACTCTCTGCGGCGGCTGTGTATCGGTGCCGGCAATGGCAGGAAACTTTCTTAAAAACTGTCACGTTCCTGAAGCCGTGACAATTCTTCTTTGCAAAGTTTGATTTGCTGAGGGTCTGTCAGTCTGTCGAGGGCCGCCCGCAGATGGCTGACGGCCAATTGCGGTTTGTTCAGGTATCTGCTGTAAAGCAGGCCGAGCATCAGATGAACTTGTTCGGTTTGTTCGGCGCCTTTGTAATAGTTGAGGTACTTCTCATAAGCGCGGGCGGCTTCCTCCCAGCGGTCTGAGGCCATCAGTTGGTTGGCTACATCCAGCTGATACTGGCGCGGCAAGACCTGCGTCGGGTCGGCCTCAAGCAGTTCTAAATACAGTTCGGCGGCTTCGGAAGACTGATGCCGCCGCAGCAGGTCGGCAATTTCCCCGCGCATAGACTGGATGATGGGATCGGCTTGTTCGGGCTGCGGCGCAAGAGGGCTGCGCTGCGGTGCAGGGGCGATTTGGATTTCCGGCGAAGGGCCAAAGGGGTCGTATCCTCCTGCGACCATATTCCGAAATCGGCGCCGGCGATTCCACTGCTGGATCATTGACCAAAGGTCCCGGTGGTGGGGGTCTGTCTCTATCAGGCGAAGAGCCGCCAGCGCCATTGCAGCGGCAATGCCGAACAAGTAGCCGGCCAGATGGGCATCATAAGCGACGGCCGCCGGCGACAGACCAGGTTCGATAATATTGTCCCAGATAATCATCTTGAAAACGATAAAATAAAGCGCGCGAAATTCAACTGTGCCGATGAAGAAGAACCAGTACAGAACCGTAATCAGCGTATTCGGGAACAGCACCAGATAGGCGCCGGTTACGGCTGCGACCGCTCCGCTGGCTCCGAGCACCGGATAGGTATGAAAGAGCGAATGTCCGAGACCGGAAAAGACGGCTCCGGCCAGATAAAGACAGAGATAAGCCACATTTCCCAACCTGTCGTTGACGGCGTTTCCGAACAAATAGAGGAAGTACATATTTCCGAATAAATGGAGGATGTACATCTGGCGGCCGGCGTGAAGAAAGGCGTAGGTGACAAATTGCCAGATTTGCGGGCGCTGCGGCCAGAGCATAAAGTTTTGTGCCCACGGACGAAGATCCAGAAAATGCAGTCCGCTTCGGGGGTCAACCACAATACGCATCGTAAGGACATAGCAAAGGATATTTAATGCGATCAGCAGGTAATTTGCGTAGGGGGGGCGTTTGGGTCTGACACTGGTCTCAATGGGAAGCAGCATGTCTTTTGGGTTCCGGCTTTAATGTTTCATTTGCACTTTTTCTCACAAGGACGCATTGTACTCTCTGCCGGCCCATTGGACAAGGCCAAAGGGTTCCCTGAATAAAAAACGAGGCAGCGATCCAGCCGATTTAGACCGCTGCCTCGCCGGAGCGTCCATGCCGTGGAAAAGACAGGAGAGGAGAATGGTTATCCAAAACCCCCTATTTGGGGGGTTGCCTATCTCTCTATTGAAAGTATAAGAAACAAAAGGCGGCGCGGGACACCAAAAAACTTTTGCTATTTACCGTCAAAACGGATATTTTACTGCTGTTTCCTGGATTATATTAAGGAAGGGCAATGGAATGGACAAAAAACTGATTCAAAATCGTCTTCGGCGTCTTCGCAATTACTTGCGTGATAAAAAGGTGGATGGATTGGTCGTAACCAAAGTGGAGAACGTCCGATATTTAACCAATTTTTCGGGACACGACAGTTGGGTTTTGGTTACAGCCAAAAGGTGTGTGCTGATTACCGACAGCCGTTATACCGAACAGGCACAGGGGGAATGCTTTGGCTGCCGCATTATAGAGCGCAAGCAGGCCATCACCAAGGCGCTGGCGGAGGAGGCAGGGCGTGAGAAGAAGATTCGGCGGCTGGCGGTCGAAAAGACGGTTTCAGTCGAGACTTTTGCCAAGATACGGCAGGCGCTTCGGCCCGCGGGTGTTTCTGTGGTGTGCGTGGAGAACGCCGTTGAGCAGCTTCGGATGGTGAAGGAAGAATGGGAAATCCAAATGATTCGCCGTGCGGCCCGCCTTGCCTGGGAGTGTCTGAATGTTTCGCTGGCCTCTCTGCAAACGGGAATGACGGAGCAGGAACTGACCGGCCGGCTGGAGTATGAGATGCGGCTGCGCGGCGTTCGGCCGGGTTTTGATACAATTACTGCCTTCGGTCCCAACGGCTCGCGGAATCATCATCAGCCGACCGGCCGGAAACTGCGGGCCAGGGATACCATTCTGATTGATTTCGGCGTGAGTGTAGACGGCTATACCTGCGATTTGACCCGCAGTTTCGGCTGGCAAACGGCCTCGAAAGACTATCAGAAGGCCTGGCAGACTGTGCGCCAAGCTCAGCAGGCGGCTATAGAAAAAATCCGCGACGGTCTTCTTGCATACGAAGCGGATGCGGCCGCCCGCCAGGTCATCGAGCAGTCGGGTTTTCCTGTTTACGGCCACGGCACAGGCCACGGTTTGGGGCTGGAGGTGCACGAGATGCCCTACCTGAGCATGCTTGATAAAAAAACGCGTCTGAAAGCCGGCCAGGTAATCACTATTGAACCCGGCATTTATCTGCCCGGCCGATTCGGTATTCGTCTTGAAGATGATGTTCTGGTAACCAAAACCGGCGCTGAGGTTCTGACGGTTGACAGCCGCTTTGGCTTCAGTTCCGACTCTGTGCAGATACGGAAGGAGACTTCGTGAACCGTTCGGAAGAGCCAAAGCCCAATTGGAACATCCTTGTTTCCGCGGAGCAGCTGGCTCAAACGGTTCGCCGGATGGCGGGGGAGTTGAATGCCTTCTATCCCGATGGGGAGGAGATTACGGCGCTGGTGATTCTTGAGGGGGCCCGAATTTTTGCGGCGGATTTATTGTCGCAGGTAACATTTCCGATCCGGCAGGACTATCTGAGTGCTTCCAGTTATGCCGGCCGGACGCAGTCCGGCGGACAAGTCCGCCTGCGAGGGCATCTGCCTCTGGCCGACAAACTGCGGGGCAGGCGGGTGCTCTTGATTGATGATATTTATGATAGCGGTCGGACGCTGGCGGCCGTTCAGGAGTGGGTTGGGTCATGCAGTCCGGCGGAGGTGAAGACCTGCGTCCTTCTCGAAAAAAAGATTGAGCATGTCAAGCCGGTCAAAATCGATTTTCTGGGTATTTCTATTGAGGATTGCTTTGCAGTCGGCTACGGCCTGGATTATCGCGGACAGCATCGCGAATTGCCCTTTATTGCCGCTTTATCGACATGACAAATCTATTCTATCAGCATCCCGTCGCTTAATTCATCAGTCGCGGAGCGGGCTCAAATTCAAACCGCTGGCCTCCGATTGAAACATCTATCATCAGGCCGCTGTCGGCCAGGACAAAAACAGCCATGCCGTCCTGGTAATCCACTTTGGCTGCTGCGCCGACCGAGACGACGGTAGCGGTGGCTTGGGCGGACATGACAAAGTTGCCCTCCAGAAATGTCCGCAAATCCTGTCCGGAACGGAAGAAAATGATTTCACGGAAATATTCGCCGCCGAAGGAAAAGCCGATTGTGGCCTGTTTCATATCGCAGTAGCCCAGAAACAGACCGCCTTTTTCAAATACCATGCCTTGTCCGTAGGCCCCCCCAAGGCCGAAGGCCCCTTTGAGCACTTTGGGGAAAACGGCGTATCCGGCCGACCTTTCAAAATAAGTGCGCAAAGTAGGGTCATGACGCTGAAAATCGCCAATCGCTTCCTGGACATCCGAGTGAAGCTGCTCTCGCTGGCCGGGTTGGGAAGGGCTGGTTGAGCAGCCCGCAAAAACCGTCAGCAGCAGGATGCTGATGTATGTTCGGTTGACCATCTTCAAGCTCCTTTCCCAATTGCACATCCATGTACTCTGCAAGAATTGTATCAGGAGGAGAGCGGTTGACAATAAGAAATTGGAAAAGTTTTTTGACGTTTCGGGTCTGCATCCGTATACTATGGAGGTTCGCTGGGGGTGGCCGGTTTGGAATGTCGGCCTGAGAAAAACCCTTCGAACCTGATCAGGCAAACCGCCGACCGCGGAGACCTGCGTAGGGAAGCGTCCTTTCAGAGATTCATTTCTGCAATCGCTTCCTCGAAGAAAAACGATAGATGGAGAGTATATGGCTACACAACTTGAACAAGCCCGCACCGGCAGGATTACGGAAGCAATGAAAATTGTTGCCGAAAAAGAGGGGTTGCGTCCGGATGTGGTTCGTGAAGAGGTTGCCGCAGGCCGTCTGGTGATACCGGCCAATCGAATTCATCTGGAGCGCAATCTGGTGCCGGCGGGTATCGGGCGGGCCGTGAGCACAAAGATTAACGCCAATATCGGCTGCAGCAGCGTCCGTTCCGACCTTGGGGAGGAACTGGAGAAACTCAAAGCGGCTCTCGAGGTTGGCGCGGATGCCATTATGGATTTGAGCACCGGCGGTGATTTGGATGCTGTCCGGACGGCCCTGCTGGCCGACTGTCCGGTGCCGTTTGGAACGGTGCCTATCTATGAAGTGATTGTCGGCCGCAATGTTGAAGACATTACGCCGGATACCATTCTGAAGGTTATTGAAAAACAAGCCGCTCAGGGGGTGGATTTTTTCACCATCCACGCCGGCCTTCTGCGGGAACATCTGAACTTGCTGAGCAGTCGTGTCTGCGGGATTGTCAGCCGCGGCGGGGCGCTTCTGGCCAAGTGGATGCTTTATCACAATCGCCAAAATCCCCTCTATGAAATGTTCGACGACCTGTGCGAACTGATGCGCCGGTATGATGTGTGTTTTTCTCTGGGTGATGGTTTGCGGCCGGGCTGCGGGGCGGATGCAACGGATGCGGCGCAGCTTGCCGAACTGCGGACGCTGGGCGAACTGACCCGGCGGGCATGGGAACACGGCTGCCAGGTAATGGTGGAAGGCCCCGGCCATGTGCCGTTTGACCAGATTCAGTACAATATGGAACTTCAACAGGAAATCTGCAAAGGGGCACCGTTTTATGTGCTCGGCCCGCTGGTAACGGACATCGCCCCGGGCTATGACCATATCACCAGCGCCATCGGCGGGACCGCAGCGGCCTATTACGGGGCGTCGTTTTTGTGTTATGTTACCCCGCGTGAGCATCTGGGGCTGCCGGATGTTGATGATGTGAGGCAGGGTGTAGTGGCTGCCAGGATTGCTGCCCATGCCGCCGATGTGGCCCGCGGGCTGCCTGCGGCGGCGGCTCGTGATCGGCAGCTGAGTCAGGCCCGCGCGAATCTGGACTGGAAGAAGCATCTCGAAATGGCCATCGATCCGAAAACAGCGCGGAAGATGTATGAAGAGGCCTGTGTTCACAGCCGCATCGACAAGGAAGCGACGCAGGATGATTACTGCACGATGTGCGGCAAAAGCTGGTGCTCTGTCCGCATCAATAAGGAACTTCGGGCAGCCGGCAAAACCGCACCAAAATAATCGGGCATCCGCCTGTGCGGGTCTGACAGCAGGTTTGGAACAGGAACTTTTAGAAAAATTCGCCGAGGCAGGAGTGCAGAATGGAAACACAAAGGCCTGACAGCATAGCCCCCGCATACGGAAGCCGAGTCCGAACGGCGGCAGCCATCGCCGTTGCGTGCGTTTGCGGCTGGTTTACGATGGAACTGGAAATCCTTGGCGTGCGGATGCTGGCGCCGTACTTCGGCAGTGCGGTCTATGTTGTCACCGGCAGCGTCATCGGCACCTTTCTGCTGAGTCTGGCGGTGGGGTATCTGCTGGGCGGCTGGCTTTCCGGCGGAAGCAGCAGCGGCTTTCTGCTGGGGCTTTTTATTGCCTCCGCAGGGGCCTGGACAGGGGTTTTGCCATTCTTGACAGGGCCGGTCTGCGACTGGATATTTGAACAGGGGTTGGATGAAAAGTGGGGCTCGCTGCTGGCGGCTCTGGCGCTGTTTGCCGTGCCGACGGTACTGCTGGGGACGGTTTCGCCGACGGTGGTGCGCTGGCTGACCTGCCGGGCGGAAGAGGCGGGCTTCAGCGCCGGGCTGGTGCTGGCCTTATCCACCGCGGCCAGTTTTGCCGGCTGTGTAGTGACGGCGTTTTATCTGATTTTGTATTCCATGCGTCTGACGCTGACTGTCTCCGGCGTCATTCTGGCGGTGCTGGGGCTGTGTATTCTGTCCGTGTCCTTTTTGCAAAGGAGCAAACATGCTTAAAACAAGATGGGTTTGTGTGGTGTTGATGCTGGCGGCGGTGCAGTCTGTGCCGGCGGCACCGGCGGAGTGGGGGCAGTTAATCGCTCGCAGGGAATCGCTGTACAATACCATTTTTGTTTATCAGCAGGGCTCGGTTGTAACGCTTCGATTCGGCAGGAGGGCGGCTGTACCCATTCAAAGCCAGGTGGATTTGAACAATCTTCGGGAGCACCAGCTCGAATATACCGAGTTGGCCTTTTGCGGACTTCTGTATGTGCCGGAGCCGAATTCAATTCTGGTGCTGGGGCTGGGCGGGGGTGTGATTCCGCGGGAACTTCGGTATTATTATCCTGAGGCCGTTATTGATGTAGTGGAAATCGACGAGGCCATTTTGCCGCTTGCTAAACAGTATTTTGCCTTTGCCGAAGATGAGAAAATGAAGGTTTTTATTGATGACGGGCGGATGTTCATCAAAAAGCAGCTTCGCGGTCCGCACCCGCCGCAGTATGACCTGATTATCCTGGATGCTTTCAACGGCGATTATATTCCGTTTCATCTGATGACGCGTGAGTTTCTTGAAGAAGTCAGGAGGATCCTGTCGCCGAGGGGGGTGGTGGCGGCCAATGTGTTTTTTGACAATCAGCTTTTTGATGCGGAATGGGCTACCTTTCTTGCGGTTTTCGGGCGGTGCGAGGTTTTTCTGGGCCGCTTCTCAGGCAATGCCATCCTTCTTTCCGGCGGCTCCCAGGTACAGATGCCGTCTGCGGCGGAACTTCTTGAGCGAGCGCGGCGGCTTCAGGAACAGCGCAAGTTTGCCTTCAGTCTGCCGGCGGTGGCCCAGTGCATCATGCCGGATTTGAAGCCCGATTCACAGGCCCTTGTGCTTACCGATGACCGCGCACCGGTCGATTGGCTTCGGCAGCAGCGCAGAGGGGATTAGGGAATCTCGATTCCCAGCCGGCGCCAGCAATCGAGGATTTCATCGCGGCTCATCTTGCCCGTGTGCCGGAACAATTCCTGTCCTTGCCCATCATAGAAGATTTGCACGGGGACGGCCTGCACGTCGTATTTCTGTTTGGCCTGGGGCCGCTTGTCCAGCGAAACGATGGCTACCGTAAAGCGGTCAGTGTATTCATAGGCCAGTTCCGTCAGAGTCGGCAGCATTCGCCGGCAGTAAATGCAGTCGGCGGAACTAATCTGCAGAAGCACCGGCTTGCCGTTCCCGATTATCGAGTCATCAGGAAAATGGTCCACTTGGCTGCGGTAGCGTGCCTGCTGAACCGACTGCAGAACAAACAGTACGGCAATTGCCGCCACAATCCACGGCCATCGCGGAAGTTTTTTCTCCATTGGTTTTCTCTCTTCCGGCAGGATATTCGTCCTCTGTTCTGTAAACAAGTGATTTTGACTTTGAATACGTTGCATCAGGAAGTGCCTATCTGCAAAAACAGTGTTTGACTTTTTGTTGTTCCCCCGACATTTTACCGAAGGAGCGTCTTGATTTCTTCCGGAGAAGCGACCTTGCCGGCAATCTTGACTACGCCGTCCACGGCCAGCGCAGGGGTCATCATCACGCCCATCTTCATAATCTCGTGAATTTGGGTGATTTTTTGGATTTCATAATCAATGCCCAGTCCTTCGGCGGCCGCCTGGGCGTTTTCGGCCAGTTGCCGGCATTTCGGGCAGCCGGTTCCCAAAATCTGTATCTTTTTCATCGTTTTTATTTTTCTCCTGAATCAATCATCTGTTGTGAAATCGCTCATCGGCCGCACGGCCGTGCGGCTGTCTGCCCTGGAGCCATCCGCATCGGCTGTTCTCAAAGCAGTCAAACTGCGGAACATAGGATTTGATGTCCAGCAGCGGTGTTTGGTCCAGAACGTCGATGCCGCAGACAGTGATGATGTTTTTCTCAATGGTTTTAATCTGTACACAGGATAAGCCGATTGGGTTGGGACGGCAGGGCGCCCGTGTGGCAAAAATGCCCCTTTTGCGATCGTCCAGAAAGGGGGTTACGAGTAACTGCATCGGGCCGACTCGGTCAAACCAATACAGCAGCCAAATTCGCTCGAAGCCCTCCAGGTCAGCCAGGCCGGCCTGATAGTCCGAAAAGACTTCCACGCGGCCTTCGGCCGAGCCGGCAGCCGCCGACTGAATCGGTGTGCCCGCCGGCTGCTGAAAGGGCGTATGAATAATTCCAACAGGTTTCAGGTGCATTTCCATCTTAAAAAAACACTCCAAAAATCATTCCGCAAACGGCGGCCATTATGATAACGAGGGATACAAAAACTGCTGTTTTCTGCGTGCCAAGGACCGAGCAGAGGACCAGCATGCTGGGCAGCGAGAGGGCAGGACCCGCCAGCAGCAGGGCCAGTGCGGGCCCTTTGCCCATGCCGGCCCCGAGCAACCCCTGCACAATGGGTACCTCCGTCAGAGTTGCAAAATACATAAAGGCCCCCGCGACGGCTGCAAAAAAGTTGGCTTGAAGGGAATTGCCGCCGACAGCTTTTTGTATCCATATAGAAGGAATCAGACCTTCATGTCCGGGCCGACCCAAAAGGAAACCGGCCGCCAGCACGCCGGCCAGCAGCAGCGGCAGAATTTGAACGGCAAACCCCCAGGTGGACTGGTACCACTGCCGCCGTTCCTCCGGAGGCACCCACAAAAAAGTCAATCCGAGCAGAAGGACGAGAAAGCCGGTTGTCAAGCCCCATCGGATTTTGAAAACGCCTTCGTACAGCGGATTTTTCTTAAGCGGTTCGATTTGACGAATCTGTTCGGCAGGAAGGATATGCTCCGTGCCTGTCCGATCCTGGATAATCAGATTAGCCGGCGACTGCTCGACGATTGTCCCTTCCATGGCATAGGTTTTCAATCCGCCCGGGCAGCACAGAAAGACGGCACGAATATCGCCGCTGCGTGCCCAGTTGGCAAAGACCAGAACAGCGATCATGCAGAGGAACAGCACAGCGGTCTTCCATAAGGGCCGGCTGCTTTCCGTCGGAGGAAAGACCGCTGTTTGTTTGCTCTTTTTGGCTTCTTCTTTTCGATAAATCCAGTGCATGAGCAGACCGATGAGAATGCTGAATGAAATGGCTCCTGCCGCCCGAGCAAGCCCCAATTCGAAACCAAGAATCCTGGCTGTCAGAATGATCGCCAGGATGTTGATTGCCGGCCCCGAATACAGAAATGTACAGGCCGGCCCCAGACCCGCCCCCATGCGGTAAATGCCTGCAAAAAGCGGAAGCACGGTACAGGAGCAGACCGCCAGAATCGTGCCGGAGACGGCGGCCACCCCGTACGCCAGCAGTTTGTTGGCCCCCGGGCCCAGATATTTCATCACGGAGCCCTGACTGACAAAGACCGAAACAGCGCCGGCGATAAAAAACGCCGGTACCAAACACAGCAGGACATGCTCGCGGGCATACCACTTGACCAGCGCCAGCGCTTCGTAAACGGCGTTGTCAAACCGCTCCCAGCCGAGCGGCAGGTAAAAACACGCCAGAAACACGGCGAGGAGAAGAGTTAGTTTTTTCCATTCCTGTTTCAGAAAGCCCATCTTGGGATGTCCTGTCAATCAGATGATTTCAAGAAGTTTCTGATCCGTTTCAATTTGTTCTTTCAGATGGTCAGAAAGACAGTCGAGAAATCGAAGAACACACCGGGTTTTCAAGGTATAAACGACACGGAGTCCCTTCTTTTCATAATCAAGGATGCCGGCGCTGACCAGGATGCCAAGGTGTCGGGAAATATTGGACTGTTTGCCGCCGACTTGTCCGGCGATTTCCTGCACGCAGCAGGGGGCTTGACGAAGCAGATTTAAAATAGCAATCCGCAAAGGATGAGCCAGGGCGCGGGTTACTACGGCCTGCTTTTCATACAACTCAAAAAGGTCTTTCTGGCTTTGTTCGGTCGCCAATCTTCGGCTCTTTACTGTCTATATGAGTATATTGCAATTTAATCATCTACGGGGTTCTTTCAAATAAAGTTTTCAAGAAATTCAGCAAAATTTTAAAAACAGAAAAACCGCCTGCGTGGTTGCCGGTGGGGGTTTTTATAGGTATATTCCGATAATAAACCTATTAACTGTCTTTTTATGGGCATTTGCCGACGGGAGAGTTTGGAGGTATATTTTATTAGAGTGTCTTTGTGTGTAGAAGAACCATTTCTTTTTTGTGGGGGTTACTTATGAACACGTATCGGATGATTCGGACAGGCCTGCAGGTGCTCTGTTGGCCGTAATGCTCTCATCCGCTTTTGTCTGCCGGGCGGATGAGGTGTACACAGGCGGGATGACCGCGGATATCGACAGGGAAATCCTCGGTTATGTGTGGATTGAAGAGGCCGCCGTTAACCTGCTCCCTGGCGCTCACATCAAAAACGATTATTATATGGGCGATGTTTTCGCCGTCTCCGGTGCTGTATTGAACATTTACGGCGGCCAGATTGACAATACGCTGGTGATTACCACGGCCCACAATGGTCTGGCGGATCCTGTAGTAACGATCTACGGGACGGACTTTGCCGTTAATGGCACGGCTGTTGAAGCCGGCACGAGCGAACTGCATCTGCCTTATCAGCTGCTTAGCGGTGTTTATGGAGACGGAAGTCCCTTTGCTATCTGGGTGGAGTGCTTTGCAGAGGGAACCAAACAGCTGACGATACATCTGGTTTGGCTGGACAGTACGCCTCCTGAACCTGAGCCCGAACCTGAGCCTGCCATCGAAGTGTCGGCGGCGAATGTCGATTTTGGCCAGGTGAATATCGGGGGCTTCTGCGAACAGCTGCTTAGGGTATCCAACACCGGCCAGGCGCCTTTAACGATTACCTCGGCGTATCTGGAGCAGGATGACAATCTGCAGTTTTATACGACGGGACTTCGACAGATGCCCTGGACGCTTGCGGCCGGGGAAAGTGCGGCGGTGGGGGTGCTTTTTGCCTCTGCGGTCGAAGGACAGGCCTCCGCGGTCCTGGTGCTGCTCAGTGATGACCCTAATACGGCTCGGCTGGAAATTGCGCTGACAGGTGAAGGGATTATCTTTCTGACCTGCGGCCAGCAGATGGAGGCGATTTTGGCCTTCTTTGATGAGTCGGTCAGCCAGGGTACGCTCTTTGGCCAGGGACACGGAAAAGCGGCTCTCTGTCGCGTGGAGGCGGTTCGGCAGCTGCTCAAGACGGCTCAGGTGCTGATAGAACGGCAGCGCTATGAGATGGCGGCTTTGACGCTCAAGGCAGTCCTGCTGAAGGTTGACGGCGAAGGTCGGCCCGGTGATTTTGTCTGCGGCCCTGCCGTCGGGCAGCTGGAGTCCAAAATCCGTCGGCTGATGGAGGACCTGAAAAAGCAGTAGGCATTGACGGATAAAATTCTTGTGTGTACTTCCCGTGTGCAGGATAACATAGGCCGCGGGGGGCGTGCCCCCGCGGCCGTTTTTTGTTTGTAATTTCTGTTGGGGAAACTCTGGATTCCTGCATCGGAATGGTTCCCGGATTTAGGTCTTCAGACGAATTGCCTTGACAAATACGGGAGGGAGGGATAATTTTCAGCGGCAATTTCAGGGCTGCACCAGGGGGATTACTTTCGGTGTCATTGGGTATTTTTTCTGGAAATCGAAGCGTTGTCTTGCCGAAGAAGGAGCCGCTTCTTAGAAAGGGCGGATAGGCAAATGATTTGCTGAAATCTGCTTCTGCACATCGGGAAATCATCTGGTTGTGTGTTCATACCCATTTGCATTTTCAAACCATTTGAGGTATAGTAATGTAATAGATAAAGGAGGAAGAAGGACAAAAAAAGTGAATATTTCGGCATCGCAGATTTGTACCCCCTTGTTTGTGCACATTAAAGTAGAAATATGTCTTCTATTGATGGTTTTACATAAAAAATCATAAAAATTCGTGATTTTTTGTCTAAATTTGGCTTTAGGGCGGCACTACTTAAGGAAAGAAGTATTGGCAAAGGACATTGTGGATAAAAGAGACCAGGAAAAACCAGATGAGTTTTTGAACCTTCTGATGCAGAAGCAGATGCGGATTTATGCATTTATTCTGAGCGTAGTCCGCAATTTTGAGGATGCCGACGATATTCTGCAGGAGACGGTTCATACAATGTGGCAGAAGTATGAGGAGTGCCGGCCTATTGAAGACTTTGTATCCTGGGGTATCCAGGTGGCCTATTACAAAATTCTTGAGTATCGCAAAAGGAAGGATCGAAATATTTGCGTGGGTATGGACAGCGGATTGCTTGACCAGGTAATGGAGGCAAACCGAACGCTGGATAAGGAAAGTGAGGAAAGGATCGAAAAACTCAAACGCTGCCTCAAGCAGTTGGGGCCGCGAGGGCGGCGGTTTATTGAACTTCGGTATTATCAGGATTTGAAGCCCAAGCAAATCGCTGTATTGCTGGGGTTGTCGGTCTTGAATGTCTATAAAATTTTGAGCCGGATTCACGGGCAGCTGGTTCAATGTGTCCGGATGGGTTCATAAAACGGGGACAGCAGATGGACGCTCGTTATCGGGAAGAATTGGATTTGCTCTTGTATCGGATGCTTGAGAAGGAAGCATCCGACCAGGAAAGTGCGCGGCTGAATGCTCTTCTGGCGGAGGATGCCGAGGCCCTGCGCTATGCAATGGATTTTTACCTGGTGGCGGCGGCCTTGAGGAAAAGCACAGTGATACCGTCGGCCTCCCTGGGGAGCCAGGACGAAATTGATGAGCAATTCCATCTGCTGAAAATATTTGCCGAAGAGGAGCGGATTGCTCCGTCGGTCGAGCTGCCGGAGGAAATTGAGGAGCCGGCGGCCAAGCCGGTCAGGACCCAGGTATATCGTCCGGACCGGCAGAAGACGGCGCTGTGGGTGCTGGTGGCATCGATGGCGGCGCTGGTGGTTTTTTTTGCTTCTGTCAAGTTTTTGCCTCAGCGCGAGGCGGTGGCTTTTCTGACGGAGGCCGTAGAACCCAGGTGGCAGAATGGAGAAGAAGGACTGAAGAATCAGGATTTATTTTACAACACAGATGCACCGCGGATTCTTCGGTCGGGGACAATCGAGATTGAGTTTTATTCAGGGGCGCGGGCGGTGATTGAGGGTCCGGCGGAGTTTGCCTGCAAGTCGGACAACATGCTTTCGCTTGCCTACGGACGGGTGTATTCCCGGGTGCCGAATTATGCCACGGGCTTTACGGTGCTGACCAACGGGAGTCGGATTGTGGATATGGGCACGGAGTTCGGCGTTCTGGCCAATGTGGATGGTTCGCTGGAACTCCACGTAACCAAGGGCAAGACTTCGCTGGTGGCCGGCAGGAAGGGGCAGGAAGTTTATCAGATTGAGGCGGGGCAGGCCCGTCGGGTTCGAGAGGGAGGAGAAGAAGTGGAGGAAATCGGCCTGAAAAGCGAGCATTTTGCTCAGCGGATTGATACCAAATCCGGGCTGATTTGGAAGGGCCAGAAGACTTTGAGTCTGGCGGATATGGCAGGCGGCGGAAACGGCTTGGGGACGGGCTGTCTGGAGTGCGGGATTGACCCGGCCAATGCAGACGCTATGAGGATGGAAGCGATTTATGATGCGCGGCATCCTCAAGCATCCAATGCCTATCGGCGCGTGGGATGGCATCCGTTTATTGACGGCGTGTTTGTGCCGAATGGAAGTCAAGGCCCTCAGATCGTGTCCAGCCGGGGAGATGTCTTTGCCGAATGTCCGCCCACGAACGGCCAGTATTATGTGAGCATCCTCAATGGGATTACAGAGGCCTTCGGCGGCGGCGGGCCGGGATTGATGCTGAACGGAACAGCATTCGGAACAGCGGAAAATCCGGCGATTTTTATTCATGCGAATCAGGGCATCACCTTTGATTTAGCGGCAATACGAAAGGCCCTGCGAGGGCCGGCTCTTGTGCGGTTTGAAGCTGTCGGGGGGATTTCCCAGACAGCGCCGGAGCATGGGCTGGCGGATTTGTATGTGCTGGTGGATGGACAGGTGCGGTTTTATCAGCCTGCTATCCAGAAGGGTCAATTTTGCCAGGTGCAGGTAAACCTGGAGCAGAGGGATCGTTTTTTGACGCTGGTGTCTGTGACCCATCCGGGCAAGCAGTTGCCGGCGGGATTGAATCAGGAGCATGGAGACTGGACTTTGTTTGGAAGGCCGGTTCTCGTGCTGCAGCCGTAAACGGAAACAATAAGCCGAACACAAGAACGATAACTTTTAGCCAGAGAGAAAATGACTATGAGAAAAAAAGAAACAATTCAAAAGCGGAACGGATTTACGCTGATTGAACTTCTGGTAGTAATCGCGATTATTGCCCTTTTGCTGGCTGTACTGATTCCGGCACTGAGCCGGGCCAAGATTTATGCCCAGCGGGTGCAGTGCGCCAACAATCTCAGGCAGCAGGCGCTGGGAACGCTGCTGTATGCCAGCGACAATGATAATTATGTCCCCTTGTCTCCCGGGGCGCCGTGGCTGTGGGATATGACCTTCTGGGCTACCAACCAGCTGGCTCATTATGCAGGTTTTGATGACAACCAAACCTTTTTTTGCGCGGCTAACAAGGTCAAACGGTATGATGATGCCCGCTTCTGGCAGTACAGCTGGCTGTATGGGTCGGGTACTTATCCCAATCCCGTTCCCTTGCGGGATGAGAGCAAGTTAACCACTGCTCAATTGAAGTCTTATTATCGGGTTCTCCCCTATATTTATATGTTTGACAGAATTGACGACAATGGGAATTCCGTCCTGGATCAATATCTGATGAATCCTCGCGAAGAGGCCAAATGGATACGGAAGCTGTCCAATGTAACCAATGCCAGCAGTAAGATTATGATTATTGATGCCGTGATCAGCGATGGGATGAATAAAAACACGTGCAGATTTGATGAACTGACTTCCGGCGGGATTGATGAACTGAGTGGGGGGACCTTGCGGGACAACAGCAACCATTTTTCCCGTCAAAGGAACAATGTGGGGCTTTTGCCGGAAGGGTCCAATGTGGCCTATGCAGACGGGCATACCGATTGGAAAGGTTTTGCTCGGATGAATGCCCGTATTCAGAGAGGACTGTACTTCTGGTGGTGATTGAGCTGGTTTTGGCGGTTTCTCCGGGAACCGGCCGGCTTGAAAATTGGATGGTTGAAAGAAACTTCAATCGGAGAGGGTGATTGATGCAGTTTGAAGGCAGGGGAAGCGTTTTGTGCGGCAGGGCGGCCGCATGGGTTTTGATTTCGGCGGCGGCAGCTGCATGGGGCGCCCAGCCCCATGTGAAGCTGACGGTCTATACAGACAAGCCGGCTCATTCAATAAGCCCGATGATGGTCGGGCTGTTCTTCGAGGACATTAATTTCGGGGCGGACGGCGGTTTGTATGACGAAAAGGTCAAGAACCGCTCGTTTGAGTTTCCCGAGGCAATGATGGGCTGGGAAGTGGTCGAAAAGGAGGGAGCCGTGGGGACGGCGGCGGTCATCCGCCGGCAGCCCTATCATCCGGCCAATGCCGGTTGCCTGCGTCTGGATGTTCGCAAAGCCGGCAGCGGGCTGGGGGTAGTCAATGAAGGTTTTCGCGGAATCGGTCTCCACGAAGGCGAGGAGTATTATTTTACCGTCTTTGCACGCACAACCACCGCCGGGGCCCCGATGAAATTGCAGATACAGGCCGTTTCCCCCACCGGACAAAAGGTGCTCGAAGGAATGGTGGAGGTGGAAGGGGCCGAGTGGAAGTTTTATTCGTGCTTAATGAAAGCGGCCGCAGCCGAGGCCAGGGCCAAACTGCATGTGCTGGCTCTGTCGGAGGGAGTGGTTGATTTGGATATGATTTCGCTGTTTCCGGCGGACACGGCCCGCCATACCGACCGGCCGATTCCGGGGCTGCGAAAAGATTTGGTGGAGATGCTCGCGGCGGTCAAGCCGGCATTTCTGCGGTTCCCGGGCGGCTGCATTGTCGAGGGCATCAATCTGGCCAATCGGTATCAGTGGAAGAATACCATCGGGGATATTACCGAGAGGCAGACGATGATAAACCGCTGGAATGTCGAGTTTCGTCATCGGCTGACCCCGGATTACTACCAGTCCTTCGGGCTGGGCTTTTTTGAGTATTTTCTGCTTTGCGAACAAATCGGCGCCGAGCCGGTTCCTATTCTCAACTGCGGGATGGCCTGCCAGTTTAATACGGGCGAGACGGCCGCTGTCGAAAAACTGGGACCGTATGTGCAGGATGCGCTGGATTTAATCGAGTTTGCCAACGGCCCGGCCGACAGCACCTGGGGCCGCAAGCGGGCACAGATGGGGCATCCCGAGCCGTTCAATCTGAAGTATCTGGGGATTGGCAATGAGCAGTGGGGACCGCAGTATGTTGAACGCTACAAAATCTTTGCCAAGGCGCTCAAGGAACGCTATCCGGAGGTGAAATTGATTGCGGGCTGCGGTTCGGATCCGGAGATTTTCCCCAATGGTCCGGCCGAGATAGAGTATCTCTGGTCGCAATGGCGGATTCTTAAGCCCGATATTGTGGATGAACATTTTTATCGCCGCTATCCGTGGTTTTTTGAGCATACCGATTATTACGCTTCTTATGACAGGCAGGGGCCGAAGATTTTTGTAGGGGAGTATGCGGCGATGACGCACGGCGTGGCCAGCCCCGACAACCGTAACAATCTGATTTGCGCTCTGGCGGAGGCGGCGTTTTTGACCGGTCTGGAACGAAACGGCGAAGTGGCGGTGATGACGGCGTATGCTCCGCTGCTGGCCCATGTGGAGGCCTGGCAGTGGAAACCGAACCTGATTTGGTTTGACAATCTGACGGTGTTCGGCACACCGAATTATTATGTTCAGAAACTGTTCAGTTTGTACAGAGGGACAGGGTATCTCAAGAACGAAGTGAAGGCGGAAGAAGGGCAGCTGTATGTTTCGGCGACGGAGGATGCCGCCGGCGGACAGGTTTTTATCAAGGCAGTCAATCCTTCGGGCAAGCCGCTGACGACGGAGATTGTGCTTGAGGGGCAGAAACGCTATTCGCCCGAGGCGAAGATTATGCTGCTGTCCGGCCGGCCGGGGGATGAAAACAGCATTGAACAGCCGCTTCGCGTCGCCCCGAAAGAAGGGGCTTTCAGCGGCGTCGGCAAACAATTTCTCTTTGAATTTGCTCCGTATTCGCTCACCGTTCTGACGCTGAAG
>CALMLO010000048.1 GCA_937868095.1 uncultured Phycisphaerales bacterium
AAAAGCCCGCCTGCCCGCGGCTTTTTATCACTTTATGGCCAAAGAAGACCTTATTACATCCTGGTTTGCCGAGCAGTCGAATCTGGATAAGCGTATTTTTCCCATCGGCATCGGCGATGATATGGCCCAGATTCAGCTGGCCGACGGCGTTTCAGTCCTGATTACCACGGATATGCTGATGGACGGCGTGCATTTTGATTTGTCGGCATGCACGCTCGAACAGGCCGGCTATAAAGCGATGGCTGCTTCGCTGAGTGATTGTGCCGCCATGGCGACGGTGCCGCTGTGTGCGGTCGCGGCGGTCTCGCTGCCCGGCGGCTTCGGCATCGAGCATCTCAAGCGGCTCTATCTCGGCCATGTACGGGCGGGCAGACCCTTCAACTGTGAAATCGTCGGCGGCGATATTACCGCCTGGCGGCATCCCTCAGGCAAACTGGCTCTTTGCTGTACCATTCTCAGCAAGCCCAGCGGTTATCATCCGCCTGTTCGGCGCAGCGGCGCCAGGGTCGGCGACCTGATTTGCGTAACCGGCTCGCTGGGCGGCTCAATTCTCGGCAGGCATCTGGAGTTTACCCCGCGGGTACGGGAGGCCCTGGAAGTAACCCGGCTGGCCCGCATTCACGCAATGATGGATATTACAGACGGCTTAAGCACCGATTTGAACCGGATATGCACCCAAAGCGGCGTCGGTGCGATGCTGGAGGCGGAGAAAATCCCCATCGCACAGCCGGCCATGACGATGCCGAATCCGCTCAAGTCGGCGCTGAATGATGGAGAGGATTTTGAACTGCTTTTTACGCTGGAGCCGCAGCAATGGGAAAAACTCAGGGATTTCTCGATGGTTCCCCTCAGCGTGATTGGGCGAATTACAGATACCGGAAAAGTGCAAATCCGCCTGCCCGGCGGAGAAACGGAAGATTTGCTTCCAGAGGGATATGATCATTTATGAAGACCGGCAAGACCATCGAAATCATCACTCATTCCCCTCAGGAAACAATCGAGGCAGGCCGGCGGTTCGGCGCCTTGCTGAAAGGGGGAGAGGTCGCCGCTCTGGTCGGCACGCTCGGCACCGGCAAGACGCATTTTATCAAAGGGGCGGCCGCCGGATTGGGCGCTGCGGAACTGACAGCCGTCAACAGCCCGACGTTTGTTTTGATGAATGAGTATGAAGGCCGGCAGGGCCGCCTTGTGGTGTATCATATCGATGCCTATCGTCTTCAATCGCCGGCGGAACTGGAAGCGCTGGGCTTTGCCGACTGCTGCCGGCCGGATGCGGTGATTCTAATCGAATGGGCGGATAAAGTGCTTGCGGCGTTGGAGGGGATTGATTATATCCGGATTGATTTTTCCCACGAAGGCCCTCAAGACCGAAAAATCAGATTTTCCAACGCACCTTTTGTCAGTCTGTAACGCTTTCCCCGAAGAGAGTCAATGCGGCGGTTTTGGTGATTTTCACCTTTACAAACCGGCCGCTAAGGGTTTCAGGGCCGTTGAAGACGACAATATAGTCATCGGCTGTTCGGCCGATCAGCTGCGGCTGCGGCCGGCTGTCCGCCTGATTCAGATGGGGTTTTTTGCTGGGGCCTTCTGTAAGAACTTCCACGATTTGCCCAAGGAATCGGCGGTTGTCTTCCTCAGCGATTTGATTGACGATTTCGAGCAGTTGATAATTACGCTGCTGTTTGACCTCTGCCGGGATGGTATCCTCCAGATGCTCCTGAGCCCGCGTGCCCGGCCGGGGGGAATATTTGAAGATAAAACAATTCTTGTACCGGACCTTTTGAACCAGTTCGACGGTTGCCTGAAAATCCTCCTCCGTTTCTCCCGGAAAGCCCACGATGAAATCCCCTGTCAGGGCCAGGTTCGGGACAATGGCCTTTGCTTTTTCAATGAGAGCCAGATACTGCTGCGCTGTATATCCCCGGTGCATTGCCTTCAGAATCCGGTCGGAGCCGCTCTGGGCCGGAATATGCAGGTAAGGACAGACCTTCGGCAGGCGGGCCATCGCTTCAAGAATCGAATCCTCCATTTTGGCCGGGTGGCTGGTAATGAAGCGAATCCAGCGGAGTTCATCGATTTGGCTGACCATTTCAAGCAGGTCGGCCAGAGTATAAGTGCGGCCGCCTTCGCTGTACCGATAGGAATTGATGGTTTGGCCCAGCAGCGTAATCTGCCGGATGCCTTGCGCGGCGAGTTTTTGGGCCTGCTCAAGAATGGCCTTGGGCGGACGCGAGATTTCCGGCCCTCGAACATAGGGAACGATGCAGAAACTGCAGAAGTTGTTGCAGCCCCGCATCACCCGGATGAACGCCTGCGATTTCAGATGATTGCGGTCTGAATTGTAAGTCCGTTCAAATTCATCCAATTCTTCATTGAGTTCCAGACGCTCCTTCGTGCCGGCCGGACGGCGTATCGCTTCGGTGACGGCCAGGTGTTTTCGGCGGTCTCCGAGGGCCTCCTGAATCAGTTGAGGCACCTGGTGGAGCTGCTCCGGACCGGCTGCAATGTCAACAGTTGGGTGTTCGAGCAGACGAGACCCAAGCCGCTGCGCCATACAGCCGATGACCGCTACCAGCAAATGGGGCCGGCTTTTTTTCAGGTGCTGGAGATGCCCCAGATGGGATAAGACCCGCTGTTCGGCGTGGTCGCGGACAGAGCAGGTGTTGATGACCACTACGTCGGCCTCCGACGCCGAATCGGTCATCTCCCATCCCTTTTCCGTCAGTGCGGCAGCCAGAAGCGATGAATCCAGTTTGTTCATCTGGCAGCCGAAACTCTTCAAATGGATTTTTTTCGTATTCATCAGAATCTATCAGTATAACCAAAACGGCTTTCGGATGCCAGAGCCGCCTTCCTCTCTGATAAAATGAGGAAAATTGAGGGAAAATGACGGAAATTTAGGAAAAACTGCGTCCATGTTGAAATAATCATATACAGAATGACCTTCCTGCTTTATTGTTACATCAAACAAAAACATCGGCGGGTCGATATATTTCTATAGAGAAGCCGTTGCAATCAACCGCCTAAAAAGTGCGAAAGTTTGCTGCCTGAGTTTTCTGAAAAATTAAAGAAAAAGGCAGGAAATTTTTTGGCTGTCGGCAAAATCTTGCTGTAATGCCTTCGTAAAATGGAGTCCTTTATCATAGGAGATGCACAATGAGCAAAATCCTGTATATTCAGTCCTCACCCCGCCAAGAACGTTCCAAATCTATTCAGACTGCGGATGCCTTTCTTAAGGCCTATCAAAAATTGCATCCGGCGGACAGCGTGGAAACAATGAATCTGTTTGAAGCGGATTTGCCCCGTTTTGACGGGCCGGCGGCAGAAGCCAGGTACACCATTCTGCATGGCCAAAATCCTGCGGCGCAGCATCGGCAGATTTGGGCCCAAATTGAAAAAGTCATCAGTCATTTCACCCAAGCCGATAAATATCTGCTGGCAGTCCCCATGTGGAACTTCAGCATCCCATGGCGCCTCAAGCAGTATTTGGATCTTTTGATTCAGCCGACCTATACCTTTCGAGTGGGTGAAAATGGATACGAAGGACTGGTTAAAGACAAGCCGATTATGGTGGTTTATGCCCGGGGCAGTGCGTATCCGGCGGACAGTCCGGCGGCAGCGATTGATTTCCAGAAAAAGTACCTGGAGTGGGCCCTTAGTTTCATCGGTTTTCAGAAAATCGGCTCTATTGTTGTCGAGCCGACCTTAGGCGATGCGGCGGCACGGGAAAATGCCCTCAAAAAGGCGATGGAAGAGGCCCAAAAAGCCGCTGAAACATTTTAAGGGATATAGAGATATTTTGTCAGCAGAAGGCGAAAAAGGGCTTGCCGCATAGGGGAATATGGGGTATCCTTATTCCTGAACTGCCAAACCTTGTCTGGTTCGACAGGCAAAAGGAACCATCGTGTAGGAGGTCTTGTATGAAAACATTCACTTCTATTTGTCGTTTCCTGCTGCTCGTTTTAGGAATTGGGGCGGTGCTTGCAGCTTCCTCGACAGCTCAGACGGCTGAGCCGCAGGGAGCCGCAAGGGGGCTTTGGGGAGATTGGGAGCTGAAAATCAAGTTTGAAGAACGGGAAATGGATGCCATTGCATCCTTCAGCCGCGACCAGGAGGGAAATCTCACTGGAGAGTGGATTAGTTTCTGGGGTATTACTCCTCTGAAGGATATTAAGTACGAAAACGGCAAACTCAGTTTTGTCCAGGTTGTTCGCTTTCGGGATGAAGAATTTCGTTCAACCTTCAGCGGCGTGCTGGAAGATGGAAAACTCACCGGCACCCTTTCCAGTGAGCGGGGGGATTCAGCGGTAGAGGGTCGCCGTCTTCCCCGTATTCCTCGTGTAGTCGGAACGTGGAATCTGAAGTATCGAGTCGGCGATCAGAATGTAGAGGCGGTTTTGGTAATAAAGGCCGACAAAGAGGGACGCCTGTCCGCGGAGTGGAAAGCCGCTTCCGAGGAAAGTGAAGTGTCCGAAGTGGACTATCAGCGGGGAACCTTGACGCTGAAGCGGAAGGTAAAAACCCCGGATCGGCAGATTGATTCTGCATTTGAGGCAGCGATCGATCGGGAAACCGGCTTGCTGAAAGGTACCCTCAAATCAGAGAAGGGCGAGATTCCGGTGGAAGGCAAGCGGTTCGGTGAGGACCTGATCGGCAGCTGGGACCTTGATATTGTTACCGAGCAGGGGCCATACAGGCAGCGCCTTCGGGTCAATCCTGATCTGAGCGGTCTGTACGGCACTCTTCCGATCGAGAAGATTGACTTTGCAGACGGCAAGGTTTCGTTCAAAGTCCAGCGGCAGTTCGGTGACCGGTCATTTGAACTTACTTTTGACGGCCAATTGAGTGATTCCAAACTCACAGGCAAGATTACAACGCCTCGCGGCACCCAGACGGTCGAAGGCAGAAAAATTGTCCGCCCCTTCATGCGTCCGCGCGGGGCCGGTACGAATTGATTCTATGCGTCGCAGACGACCTGCCGACAAAACTGCCGGCAGGTCTTTTTTTGCGCCGTTGATTTTTGGGGGGCCTTCTGCTACAGTAAAAGTATGAATTTGCTCTGCTGCAGCGTGAGTTTTCGAGATGCCCCCTATGAGGCGAGAGAAAAACTGGCTTTTTCCGAAGACCAGCAGCGACGTTTTCTTCGGGGGCTTCGCCGATACCCGACGGTTCGGGAAGGGCTTATCTTATGTACGTGCAATCGGACGGAGGTTTATCTGTCGGTGGATGGGACCCCGGAAGGCGGCGTCTTTCTGGAACCGATGATTGCGGAGATTAAGCCCTCAGCCCGGGAACCCTGGCGTCAACACAGAAAGATATGGGAGGGCGCAGCCGCCGTAGAGCATCTTTTCCGAGTTGCAGCCGGCCTGGATTCTCAGCTGATCGGTGAACATCAGATTATCAGTCAGCTCAAGGCCGCCTATGCCCTGGCCAATGAAGAGCGGACAACCAGCTGGTTTTTCCATCGTCTGATGCACCGTGCCTTTCGGGCTTCGAAGGAAGTCCGCAGCCGAACCATTCTTCAGTCAGGGACTATTTCCCTTGGTGCGGCGGCTTTGGAACTGGCCTGGAAGGAACTGTCTTTGCCCGGTGCCAAAGTGCTCCTGCTGGGGGCGGGGGAGAATGCCGAACTGGTGGCGCGGCTGTTGGTGAAAGCAGGCATTTCTCAATTATGGATTGTCAGCCGACACCTTCAGTCCGCCAGGCAGCTGGCAGCAGCTCTCAAATTCGGCTGCCCTTTCGAGATGTCTCAATTAGGCCGGCTGCTGCAGGAAGCCGATTTGGCTCTTTGCACCACGGCCTCTCCAACGCCGCTGATAACCTCGGCTGACCATGCCTATCTGCTGGCCCAGCGCAGCAGGCCGCTTGTCATGATTGACTTGGCGATGCCGCGGGATGTAGAGCCGTCGGTGGGGCAAATGGAGCAAGTACGCCTGTTTAATCTGGAGGATTTGAACCGGCGGGCAGAGGCCGGACGTGAAATTCAAACCGAACAGATTCAACTGGCCGAACAGATTGCCGCCGAACAGGCCCAGCAGTTTATCGCCTGGCTGGATTCCCTCCAGACCTCCGATGTGGTGGCCGAATTGGCCTCTCGCTATACCCTTTTGGCACAGAAAGAGGCCCGACGCTACAATCGCTATTTCAGCGCCTCGGAGCATGCTCAGCTTCAGCGGTTTGCAGAATCGCTGGCTCGCAAGATTCTGCACGGCCCGATTGCCTATCTGAAGCAGACCGGCCGGGACGAGCCCGCAGGCGACTGGCTGGGCGCTTTGGATTTGGTACGCAAAATGTTTCTGGAGTTTCCCGAGACCAAGAGAAAAAAACAATGAAGATACTGCGGGCGGCTACTCGCGGCTCCAAACTGGCTCTGGCGCAAACCAAACTGGTCCTTGATGCCCTCCAAAGGATTTATCCCAACCTGTCTGCGCAGGTTCAGATTGTCCGTACCAGTGCCGACCGTCAGCCGGATACGCCTTTATGGAAACTGGAGGGGAGCGGTTTTTTTGCCGCTGCTCTGGAGCAGACCCTGCTCGAGAGAAAGGCGGATTTGGCCGTTCACAGCTGCAAAGACCTTCCGACAGCGATTGCCGACGGACTTTGCATAGCCGCTGTCCTTGAGCGTTCGTTTCCGGAGGATGTTCTTGTCTGCCGTGAGCCGATTGCGGAACTGGCGGCTTTGCCGGCACGAGCACGCATCGGCACTTCGAGCATCCGCCGGCAGGCCCAGATTGTCCGCCTGCGGCCGGATGCGGTTGTTCAGCCGCTTCGCGGCAATGTCGAAACCCGCCTTCGCAAACTGCGCGAGGGCCAGTTTGATGCAATTGTACTGGCTCGTGCCGGCCTGGAGCGTCTGGGCATTACCGATTGGAAGGGATTCGCCTTTCAGCCGGAGGAGTTTGTGCCGGCGCCGGCCCAGGGAGTCATTGCCGTCGAAATTGCACGGGATAACCAAATCTTGTATGAACTGCTCCAGCCCATTCATCATTTGCCGACGGCCTCGGCCTCGGCTGCCGAGCGGCATATCCTGGCTCGGCTTCAGCCGGGCTGCCATGCACCGGTTGGCGCTTATGCAAAAATAGAAGGCGAACAATTTACGCTGACGGCCTTTGTGTCCGGGCCGACCGGCGAACCCTGCCTCAAAGAACAGATTGGCGGCCCAGCCCAAAAAGCGTTAGAATTGGCTGACCAGTTGGCACAAATCCTGATTGACAAAGGTGCCCGACAGATATTGAAAAACGATGCCTAAAGCCAAGATTTATTTTGTGGGGGCCGGACCCGGAGAGCCGGCTCTGATTACCATGCGGGGGGCTCAGATTTTGCGCCAGGCCGATTGTGTAATTTACGACGGGCTGGTCAGCGAGGCCCTTTTAGACGGCTGTCCCGCCGACTGTGAGAAAATCTGTGTTCGAAAAAGGACCGGAGAGCATCCCTTTACGCAGGAACAGATTCATCATCTGCTGATTCAGAAAACGGCTCAATGCCGCACGGTGGCGCGTTTGAAAGGCGGCGATCCCAATCTGTTCGGCAGACTTGCCGAGGAGATTCAACTTTGTATCCGCCTGGGTGCGGATTTTGAGGTGGTGCCGGGGGTAACCGCGGCGACAGCGGCAGCGGCCTGCGCCGGTTTGTTTTTGACCGACCGCCAGTCCAGTTCCCAGGTGATTTTTGTGACAGGCCAGGAGACGCCGGATAAGGCGGAAACGGCTGTTGACTGGGATTTGCTGGCTCGTTTTCGGGGGACGATTGCTTTTTATATGGCCATGAGCAATCTGACGCAGATTGTCCAAATCCTGCTGGAGAAGGGCAAATCTCCTCAGACACCCGCGGCTGTAATTCAAAATGCCGCTGGGCCCAATCAGCGAATTGCGCACGCTTCGCTGGAGACGATTGCATCGGAGTGCAGCCGGCGAGGCATTGAAGCCCCGGCGATTGTGCTGATTGGTCCGACCGCGGTTTACCGGCAGGAATACGACTGGTTCAGCCGACGCCCTTTGTTTGGAAAAACGATTTTGATTACACGGGACGAAGAAGGCAATCGTCGGCTGGCTGCCTGCCTGCGCCAGCAGGGGGCGGAAGTGCTCTGTTTTGCAGCCATTTCTGTACACCCTCTGCTGAATACGGATGCAGCCGCCTCGGCCCTGAGCCGGCTCCGCGAGATGGACTGGGTTGTTTTTACCAGCCCGCGCGGCGTGCGTTTTACCTTTGAAGGGCTGGCTTCCCTTGGAAAAGATGGGCGTGCTTTTGGAAATGCCAAAATTGCCTGCATCGGCCCGGAAACGGCGCGGCGTCTGGCCGAGGTTGGCCTGCGGGCGGATTTTGTTCCGACGCGGTTCATCGGCGAAGCTCTTGCGGAAGAATTAGCCGCACGAGAGCCCCTCGAGCATAAAAAAATCCTCCTGCTGCGTTCGGCCATTGCCCCCGACGACCTGCCTTGCTGTCTTCGGCAGAGAGGGGCTTGCGTGGAAGATGTGCCGATTTATACGGTTAAACCCGCTTCCCCCGCACCGGAGCAGATTCAGCCGCTCCGCCGCCGGCTTACCCAGCGGCAGATAGATTGGATTTTGTTTGCCAGCAGTTCTGCCGCGGAAGCATTTTTTCAGACCTTCCCCAAAGAAACAGTTTTGCAAAGCGGCACTCGGCTTGCCTCGATTGGCCCTGCGACAACCCGGCGGCTCCGGCAGCTGGGCTTCTCGCCGGCTGTCGAAGCGCCCGTACATACCGCTGACGGCTTGCTCGAAGCCATTCTTCATTACTATGATTAATATAACCAAACTTTACTGCGGCAAACCGGGGCGTTCCGATGCCCTTCGCTATCCCTTGCATCGGGACAACAAACCCATCGTAGTTTTTAACTGTACCTGGCGGTGCAATCTGAAGTGTGTTCACTGCTACAGCCATTCCCGCGATGGAAGCCGGCAGCCCGTTCTGTCCACAGAACAAGCCAAGTCTCTGATTGAGCAGATTGCCGATTTCGGCTGTCCGGTGCTGCTTTTCAGCGGCGGCGAACCGCTGCTGCGGGAGGATTTGTTCGATTTAATCGCTTACGCCGGCCGCAAAGGCATTCGCACAGTTCTTTCCACGAACGGAACGTTGATTACCCGGCAGACAGCCGAACGGCTGGCTTCTCTGAGTGTGAGTTATGTCGGCATTTCCCTTGATGGCTCTGCTGATTTTCACGATCATTTTCGACAGGTCGAAGGCGCCTTTGCGGCGGCAATCAAGGGAATCCGCTTTTGCCGGCTGACCGGCATTCCGGCAGGGTTGCGCTTTACAATGACAGCCGAAAACATCGGACAGATTCCTTCCCTTTTTGAGACTGCCGCCAATCTGGATGTCCGGCGGCTTTGCTTTTATCACCTGATTCGCACCGGACGAGCCAAAGACCTGGAAAAAGCGATGCCGTCTGCTGAAAAGGTGCGGAAGGCAATGGAATATATCTTTTCGTGCACGGAGCAGATGGTCTCGATGGGCAAGGTTGACGAGGTCCTCACCGTAGGCAACCATGCCGACGGCCCCTATCTGCTGATGCGGCTCAGGCAGGCCGGCTCTGTCCTGGCGGACCAGACCGAAGAATATTTAAGGCGGGCTGCGGGCAACCGAATCGGTCAGAATATCGCTGCTGTAGACTGGACGGGGCAGGTCTTTGCCGACCAGTTCTGGCGGTCCTATTCCCTTGGCAGCATACTCGAAAAACCCTTTGCCCGCATTTGGGAGGATGAGACAAATCCGGTTTTGCAGGTTCTGCGAAACAAAAAGGATTATCAGGATGTTCAATGCCGGCGCTGCCGATGGTTTGACCTTTGCGGCGGCAATTTCAGGTCTTTGGACGGCAGTTCCGATATACGTTTTTGGCAGAATGAGCCGCCGTGCTATCTGAGTGAACAGGAAATAACTCAAGAGTAGGAGAATACAAGATGGGATTTCCGCAAGTGCGAATGCGTCGGCTTCGGCAAAGTCCTGCGATGCGTCGGCTGGTTGCCGCCGCCCGGCTGAACACCGACGATTTAGTTTATCCTTTATTTGTCTGCCCCGGTGAAAAAGTCAAAAAGCCCATCCTCTCTATGGACGGCTGCTTCCATTTTTCACCCGACCAAATCACCGAAGAAGCACGGAAAATTTCGGATTTAGGTATTCCGGCTGTTCTTTTGTTCGGCCTGCCGTCTCAAAAGGATGCTCAGGGTTCTGAGGCCTGGTCAGAAGACTCGGCTGTCTGCCGGGCCGTAAGGGAGATTAAAAAAGCCGTGCCCGATTTGCTGGTGATTACTGATGTGTGTCTGTGTGCTTATACCGAGCATGGGCACTGCGGTCTGGTGCGGGACGGCCGAATCGACAACGACCTGACCCTTCAGAATCTCGCCAGAATGGCCCTGGCTCATGCCCGCGCTGGTGCTGATGTTGCTGCTCCTTCCGATATGATGGATGGACGCGTTCAGATAATTCGCCAGACACTTGATGAAGCCGGCTTTACTCAGACTGCAATTTTGAGTTATTCCGCCAAATATGCGTCGGCTTTTTATGGGCCGTTCCGCGATGCGGCCGGCAGTGCTCCGTCTTTCGGCAATCGCCGGACGTATCAGATGGACCCTGCGGCTCCGCTCCGGCAGGCGATGCGGGAAATCGCCTTGGATATCGAAGAAGGGGCCGATATGGTTATGGTCAAGCCCTCGCTGGCTTATTTGGATGTGATTGTTCATGCTCGAAAGCGCTTTGATGTTCCGCTGGCGGCTTACCATGTATCCGGTGAGTATATGATGCTCTGTCAGGCCGCTTCCGCTGGTTTGCTCGACCGCAAAGAGGCAATGATGGAAACCTTGATTGCCATTAAGCGGGCCGGCGCGGATTTTATAATTACATATTTTGCCAAGGAGGCGGCCCGATTGCTTCCCCGATTGCTTCATGGATAAGCCGCTGACAAAACCTCGCATTGCAGCATTTGAAATTACCCGGCGCTGCCCGCTTCACTGCCGGCATTGCCGGGCTGCAGCAGACCCGCATACGCAGGACGTTTTGTCCACGCAGGATTGCATTTCAATTCTGTCCGCTCTGGCCTCCTCTCACCGCTGTCTGGTCATTCTTACAGGCGGTGAACCGATGGAACGTTCTGATTTCTTTTCGATCCTTCAGGCCGGCACCAAGGCCGGCTTGCGAATGGCTTTGGCTGCCTGCGGCCGCTATCTGGACGACTCAGCAGCCCGCCGGCTTAAAAAGGAAGCGGTTTTGTCAATTTCCTTTTCACTCGATGGGGCGGATGCTCAAACGCACGATGATTTCCGTGCCTCTCCGGGAGCTTTCGAAACCGTCCTGAAGGCAATCGAAACGGCTCGAAAGGCCGGCTTGACCTTCCAAATCAACACTACCCTTACCAGACAAAACCTGCACGAGGTGGACCGGATTGCCCGCCTGTGTGAACAGCTCGGCGCCTCCTGCTGGAATCCCTTTGTTCTTGTGCCGGTCGGGCGGGGCGAGCAGATACAGGACTTGCTGCTTGAGGGCGAGGAATATGAATCGCTCCTCGAGTCCCTTTGCCGCATCAAGCAGCATCTGTCGATTCAAGTGCGGCTTACCTGCGGCCCGCAGTTTGTCCGTCTCTGCCGACAGGCGAACCTGCCGAAAGCCGACAAGGTATCCGGCTGTCTGGCCGGCAGGGATTTTGTCTTTATCAGTTATCGAGGAGATGTTCAGCCCTGCGGATTTTTGGAGATTTCGGCGGGCAATCTGCTTGAGAGGAGTTTTGATTCCATCTGGAGCCGGTCGCCATTGTTTCAAAGTCTGCGTCAAACCAGCAACTATAAAGGGGCGTGCGGGCGGTGTTCGTATCTGTCAATCTGCCGCGGCTGCCGAGCCAGGGCTTATGCGGTGTACGGCGATTATCTTCAGCAGGACCCGGTTTGCCTGCTCGCACAGCCGCAAAGAGGAAATCAGCAATGAAGAATTTACAAAATCCTTATCCGTCTGTGATTTTTTATAGAATCCGCCGCCAGGGCAAAGATTCGGATGTTTTCTTATGCCGCCGTTAAACACACACCAACTGCTTTCTATTCTGGAAACGGGCATTGAAATTGTCCCGGCCCCTTATCAGGAAATTGCCAAGAAGGTGGGGGTGTCCGAGGCCGTGCTGCTGGAAGAAATACGCCGGCTCAAAGAACAGGGACTTATCCGCCGGTTTCGGGGGCAGATGAACTATCGAATGCTCGGCAGAACAGCTTGCCTTGCCGCTGCTTCTGTCTCGCCGGACAAACTCGACAGGGTTATTGCTGCTGTCAATGCTGTGCCGGCGGTTTCACATCATTATTTGAGAGACCATCAATTCAATCTTTGGTTTACCTTGCAAGCCGAATCGCCGGCAGCGATTGAGCATCTTCTTGCGGACCTTGCCGCCCGCTGCGGTACGGAGTTTTTCCCTTTGCCGGTCCGCCGTTTTTTTAAACTCGACGTTCGCTTTCTCAGCCATGGTTCAACCCCCCAGCGAACGGCAGGCAGCGTATCCGAACAGCCGATGCCGATAGAGTTAAACAGTGTCCAAAAGCAGGTTCTGAACTTTCTTCAGGACGAGTTTCCGCTCGTGCCGTATCCCTTCGCTCAGATGGGCGGACTTGACCAGTCCGTGTGCATTCAGACGACTAAGCAGCTGCTGCAGAAAGGCATTTTAAAACGGATTGCCGCTGTTCTCAATCACTATCGGCTCGGCTGTCAGGTCAACGCCATGTTTTGTGTTCACGCTGCAGAAGCGGAAATCGAAAGGGCAGGCATGGTTTTGGCTTCATGGCCTCAGGTAAGCCATTGCTATCAGAGACAAACCTTTCCGGGCTGGTCGTATAACCTGTTTGCGATGGTGCATTTCCGCAGCGAGGAAGAACTGAACCGCTGGATTGAGCAGGTCCGTTCCGCTCTGAATCTGTCCGATTTTGCAGTCTTAAGAACCTTGCGGGAATTAAAAAAAGAACCCGTCAGGATTGAATTTATCTGACGGGTTCTTTGGAAATCTGTTAGCCGCGCCGAACTGTTTTTACCAGTTGTCAGTCCGGAACGAAGAAGCCGGCAGCCCTTCTTTATTAAAGAGATTCGGCTGAGCTGAGTTGGTAAAGCCGTAGCGGACTGCAACCGGCTTGGGAACCTCAGGGCTGAAGACCACCACTGTATCTCCTTCGATGACGGCTGTTGCCGGGACGAACTTTTTATCTTCGCCGGCAATGGTAAAATGAGTCAGAGGACCGCCCTTGGCTGTCAGCCCTGAGCCGACATGGTCAAAGAAGAGGCGGATTTTGCTGCCTTCAATCTTCATTTCACGGTAGAGAGGCCCCGAATAGACGATGTTGTCGCGTCCATAGGTTTTCGCCATCGCCCACAGGGAAAGCCGTTTGGCCACATCCAGCTTGTTGGTAGGATGAATGTCTTTGGGGTTGCCGATATCCATTGTGACCGCCATTCCGCTGTTCGGCAGCAAAGAAAGAATATGCATCTGGGCCTCTCGCAGCAGAGCACTCGTCGTATCGTCCGGGTTGCCGTAATCATAAGGAGCAATCTGGACATAATAAAATGGGAAGTCGCCGCGTCCCCATTGTTTGCGCCAGTCCTGAACCATCGCCGGCAGCAGCCGCTTGTATTGTTCGGCCCGTCCGCAGTTGGACTCACCCTGATACCAAAGCGCTCCCCGGATGCCGTAGGGAATCAGCGGAGCAATCATCGCATTATAAAGCACAGTCGGCATATTCTGATCAATCGGCCGAAGGTCTATATACCCGGGCAGGTCAGCGTAGGTAATGCTCAGTTTGGATTTCCACTGTCCGGCCAGCGGAATCGCCTTCTCGGGCTTTCCCTTCGGATAAATCCGAATCTGCTCCGGCTGACCGTAAAGACCGCCGCCCCCCATCATATCCCAAATACGGATAGCCAGCAGATTTTTGCCGGCTCTGGCTATGCCGGGGCGGATTACATAGGTGCGGAAAATATGATAGGCGTCGGTTTGCCCGATTTGCTTGCCGTTCAGCCAGGTAATATCCGCATCATCAATCGGCCCCAGTTCAAGAATCAACTCCTCATTGACCCACTCGGCAGGGATGGTAATTTCCTTGCGATGCCACAAAATCCCGTCCACCTTATCCAGGCCGTCTTGATTCCACAGTCCCGGCACAGGCAGCAAAGTCCAGCCGCTGTCATCGAACGATTCCGAATACCATTGTTCGCTTATTCCCCGGTCGGTTTTAACAATTTGTTCATCCCAGTCGCGCTGGAGTTGACGGATTTGGGCGCCGGTCAGCGGGGGACGTTTGTGTTCTTTGTCCAGCTCCTTCAATTGGGCCTCAAACTCGCCGAGCCGCTCAATCGCCTCCCGACGAGTCCACGCCTCTGCCGGAGTGCCTCCCCAATACGAACCAATCATTCCGACGGGAACCTTCAACTCATCACACAGAATGCGGGCAAAAAGGTATCCGACAGCCGAAAAAGAAGCAGCCGTATCCGGTGAACAAACCACCCATTGACCGCTGCAATCCGGCAGCGGTTCCAGGGCGGTGGTTCTGTCCACTGTAAAAAACCGAATTTGCGGATAATTCGCCGCAGCAGCCAGCTCCCTTTCCGCATTGTCTATCCTTGAAGTTGGAAACTCCATATTCGATTGGCCGGAGCACAGCCACACCTCACCTAACAGGATATTCTGGATGGTGATTTCGTTCTTTCCTTTCAAGGTGAGAGTATAGGGCCCGCCGCCGTCGCCGGTTTTGAGCATTATTTTCCAGGAGCCGTCCGCGCTGGCCTGGATGGTTTGGCTGATTTGAATATCCGGTTTCCAACTGTGCTGGACTGTAATTGTTTCACCCGGCTCCGCCCAGCCCCAGACAGCAACCTCGCTGTTCTGCTGAAGCACCATATTATCCGACAGGATAGCCGGCAGACGCACATCAGCTGTACAAAAAGCACCCAAAACAAACACAAATAAAGCCAAACTCTGCCATTGATTTTTTGAGATGTTCATTGTTGACTCCTTACGATGTTCCTCAATCATTTATCATTCTGCTCTCCATAAACAGTGAAAATTGTACCTGATGAAAGCCGAACCGGCAAGTCCATTTGCAGAATACTTTTCCCGAAGAACAGACTGAAAAAAGCCCTTGAAGCCGGCGGCCTCCTGCGGTAAAGTGGCGGCGTTTGAATAAAAAGCAAAGGGGAAGCCGTTTATGAAAATACGGGACGCCGCAGTTGTTTTCATCCTGGGCCTTTCGGCCGTCTTATTTGTTTCCGGTGCCGTCCGAAAAATCTCCCTTCTCCGGCAGAGAGCGGCGGCAGGCCGTACAATCGCTGTCATTCCCAAAGGAACGGCGTCCATGTGGTGGGAGGTCGTCCGGCAGGGGGCCGAGAAGGCGGCCCGGGAGCGGGGATATGTTGTCTCCTGGACGGGTCCCGAACAGGAAAGCGACAGGGAAAAGCAGATTCAGGCCGTCGAAGACGCCATCGTTCGAAAGGTGGTCGGCATTGTGCTGGGCCCTAATGATGCCAAGGCGCTCGCTCGTCCCGTCCAGAAAATCAAGGCCGCCGGCATCCCCTGCGTGATTATTGATTCAGCCGTGGAGGCCGAGCCGACGGATTATCTGTCTTTTGTGGCAACGGATAATTTTCTGGGCGGTGCCAAGGCGGCCCGTTTGCTCGGGGAGGCCTGCGGGGGACGAGGCAAGATCGTTCTTACCAAATTTATTCAGAACTCTGCTTCGACGGATGCCCGCGCCGAGGGCTTTAAAGAGACGCTGGCAAAGGAGTTTCCGCAAATGCAGATTGCCGCTGAACAATATACACTCGGCACGGTGGAGGATTCCCGCCAGAAAACCGTCGATATGCTCATGCGCAATCACGATGTTGTCGGGCTTTTTGCTGTCAATCAGCCGACCACCGTGGGAGCATACAAGGCCATTCAGAATCAGCAATTGCTCGGCAAAGTCGAAATGGTCGGATTTGATTCAGATCCTGTTCTCCTTGAAGGCATCGAAAACGGCGCAATCGAAGCCCTCGTCGTCCAAAATCCCTTTGCTATCGGATATGAAGGAGTGCGAGTTCTGGTCGATGCCCTCCAGGGCAAGAAGGTTCCTTCTCAGGTTCCCATTGAAAGTATGGTGGTCTGCCGGGACAACCTCGAGGAGATGAAGCAGAAGTTTCCGGCGGCATTGGGCTTATAGGGAGGCGGCTGTTGACGGCTGAACTGAGAATGCACAACATTGTCAAGACCTTCGGGCCGGTTACAGCCCTCCAGGGGGTCAGTTTCTCCGCTCGGCCGGGAACGGTTCATGCCCTATGCGGTGAAAACGGCGCAGGCAAGTCAACCTTGATGAAAATCCTGGCGGGCGTGTATCAGCCCGATGCAGGCGAGATTTTTATCGACGGACAAAAGCAGGTCTTCAGCGGTCCGCGGGATGCCCTCAACGCAGGGATTTCCATGCTTTATCAGGAGCTGGATTTGGCCGAGCACCTTTCTGTATATGAAAATCTTTTTTTAGGCCGCCCTCTCCGCCGCAGACTCCCGTTTGTCATTGACCGCAAAGCCATGATTGAGCAGACCCTTCAATACTGCCGGCGATACGGATTTGACCTGGACCCGCTGGCAGCTGTTCGAACGCTGACAACCGGCCAGTGCCAGATTGTCGAACTGCTCAAGGCCCTGATGCGCCGTGCAAAAATCCTGGTCATGGATGAACCGACCTCTTCTCTCTCCGAGGCCGAATCGGAACGGCTCTTTGAAATTATCCATCAACTTCGTCAGCTTCAGCTCACGATTATTTATATTTCCCACCGGATGGAGGAAGTCAAGCGTCTGGCCGATGAAATCAGTGTTCTGCGCGACGGACAGATTGTCGCCTCCGGTCCGGCTGCTCAAATGGATATCCCGACGGTCGTCCGGTATATGGTCGGACGGGAACTGAAGGACTATTATCCCGCCCGCAAGCCCTCTCCCGGCAGCGTACTTTTTGAGGCCGAAAATCTCAAAACAGCCGAACACATCCAGGGAATCTCCTTTTCCGTCCGCGCCGGAGAAATTGTCGGAATGGCCGGCCTGGTCGGCGCCGGACGAACCGAAACCGCCCGTGCTGTATTCGGCGTCCAGCCCCTCGAGGAGGGCTGCCTCCGATGGCAGGGAAAGCCCATGAACATCACCTCGCCCGCGGATGCGATTCAGCAGGGGATTGCTTATTTGACTGAAGACCGCAAGCGAAACGGTTTATGCCTGCATTTGCCGTGCGCCTGGAATATGACCCTGCCCAACTATCCGCGCATCGGGATGCGATTTCTCCTCCGTCTTCGAAAAGAATATCAGCTCTGCGAGGAATACGGACGCAAAGTCGCTCTCAAATGGCCCTCCCCGCTGACGGCGGTGCATTTGCTTTCCGGCGGCAACCAGCAAAAACTCCTCATTGCCCGCTGGCTGATGGCCCATGCCCGATTCCTGATCGTGGATGAACCGACCCGCGGCATCGATGTAGGGGCCAAACGCGATGTCTATCGTCTGCTCGCCGAACAGGCCGAGCAGGGCAAAGCCGTTTTGATGATTTCATCCGAACTTCCGGAATTGTTCGGACTCTGTGATCGGATTTTGGTCATGCGTCGGGGCCGGCTGGCTGCCGACCTGCCGACCCGCCAGACTTCTCCCGAAGAAGTGATGCATTATGCTGCTGTCCAGGAGTCCCCCGTATGAATCGATTTGCTAAACAGCTGCTGCCGTTCTGTTCCCTCATTTTCATTATTTCCCTCTGGAGTTTTCTGGAGCCGGACAATTTTCTGTCCTATCGCAATTTCAGCAATGTGCTCCGCCGCTCCTCGGTCAACGGCATTATGGCGGCCGGAATGACCTATGTGATTATTACGGCCGGCATCGACCTGTCCATCGGTTCGATGCTTGCCTTGTGCGGGATGGTCGGCTCGGCGGCCATTCTTTTCTTCAGCGGCGCTTCCTGGGCTCAGATTGCTTCCGGCAATTATATTCCCCTCTCTTCATCGGCGATGTTCTGGGGAACCGTCGTTGGGATTCTTTTCGGTTCCTTCTGCGGCTGGGTCAATGGAACGCTGATTACCCGGCTCAAACTGGCTCCGTTTATCGTTACGCTCGGAACAATGAGCATGTTTCGCGGCATCAGTTATCTGATGAATGACGGCAAGCCCTTTGCCGTCTCCGATTATACTTTTTTGGACATTGGAACCATCGGGCCATTTCCTTCTTCCGTTGTGATTTTAGCCGCGGTTTTGGCGGCGGCGGCCTTTGTTCTTAACTATACTCCTTTCGGGCGATACACCTATGCAGTCGGCTCCAATCCCGAAACGGCCTTTCACGCAGGCATCCATGTATCCCGTGTGCTGACGGCCATTTATACCCTCACAGGGGCCTGTACCGGTCTGGCGGCGATGATCACAACCAGCCGCGCCAGTTCCGCTCAGCCGACAGCGGGAATGTCTCTGGAACTCGATGTAATTGCAGCGGTGATTATCGGCGGCTGTTCCCCCAGCGGAGGACGCGGCACCATGACCGGAACCATCATCGGCACTCTTCTTATCAGTTTTCTGCGAAACGGCTTGACGTTGCTGGATATCTCCACCAATGTCCAGCTGGTGGTGATCGGGGCGATTATTGTGCTGGCGGTTACCGCTGACCAGATTGCAACCAAACGGGAATCCTGAAGGTTCTCCACTGCTTTCTAAAATTTGCAGAAAAACTCCACGTAGAACTGCCGAGGCACTTCGTTATACTGCTTAGCTCCCCAATCATAGCCGCACTCATAATGATTTCGGTCCAGCAGATTCATCGCGCCTACAGCAATTTCCGCCCGGTCATTCCACAACCGGCGGGCCAGCCGAATATCCAGCCGCCAGAACGGCTTGCCATGGATGTATTCAGGGTAGGGCGTAGCCGTATCAGTCCAGTACAGCTGCGTATTCAGCGAGGTTGCCTCGTCCAGTTTGAAGCGGTTGGTCAGTCCCACCCGATGCTTCGGGCTTAAAATGATGCCTGTTTCACCGGTCCGCCAGTTGGTCAGTTCGTTTCGGTTGGTCTGGTGAAGGTAGGTATGAAACGCCCGCAAAAGCCACCATTGGGTCGGTTCCCACTCGATGCTGCTTTCCAGACCGTAGGTCGTTACGTCGTAAATATTGTCCCAGTGGTCATACCAATCGCTTTCCACCCAATCGGAGCCCGGAAGCCACGGCTGCGATTCCAGCAGCAGCCCTTTGCGGAGGGCCATCATGTCCTTATCTTTATTGAGGTACCCTTCGAGGTTGACCCACAAGTGGTCTGACCATTGTCCCCGATAGCCGATTTCGTAGGATACCATGGTTTCGTTTTCGAGGGAATCATTGCCCTCACCTGCAATGTGATAGCCGTCGTACTTTATCGGGCCTGCCCGGAACATCTGCCACAGAGTCGGCCGGCGGAACGCACGGGATGCGGCCCCCCGCAGAAAATGCCGAGGAGTGAATTCCCAAACCAGCGCCGTATTGGCGGCCCAGTCAAAGTGGGTCAGCTGATTATAATGCGCCCGATAGCCGATGGTGTACCACAGGGTATCGGTGAGTGTTATCTCATCTTCAACAAAAATGCTGCCTTGGTTGTTCTCGACATCTTCCGGAATCGTATTCGGCTGTTCATTAAGCGGACTGCTGCGGTAGACGTCTCGCGTAAAGTCAGCCCCCCAGACCACGTTGTGCCGGCCCGCATGAAAGTTGTGCTGAATTTCCACAATTTCTTCACGGGAACGGATATCCGCCCGGTTGTACAGCCAGTTGTTGGAACTGGAATAATAATTGGTGCAGTCATCTCGAAAGATATAACTTTCTGTCCACCGCACCTGCCATACACTGTCGTCATCCAAACGCTTTTCCCACTGAACATTAAAATAGTCCAGCGTTTCATTATTCGAATGGGCATTCTGATGACCGCCGGTGAGGGTCAGGGTTGTATCCTGTCCAAAATTAACTTCCACACGTCCGGTGCTCTGAAAAGCGCGGTAGTCGTCTTGAATCCGAACCCCATTTTCGCGTGCAAAGCCGTCGTCGGCCAGATGTCCCAGCATCGCCCGCCAGGAAATATTGCCCGTCTGGCCGCCGTATCGCAGAAAACTGTGCAGCAGGTCATTGTTGCCGACAGCCGTATATGCCAGACCTCCCTGGGTGTCGCTTGCCTTCTTGGTGATAATGTTAATTACCCCGCTCATGGCGTTTACGCCCCAGGTTACACCTGCCGAGCCGCGAATAACCTCAATCCGCTCAATTTCCTCCAGAAAAATCGGATGCAGATAAAATAACGCCCCGCCCAAATACGGGTCATACAAGGGCCGACCGTCCAGAAGGATTTGCATTCGCTCATTATTCCATTTCACATATCCCCGGCTGCCGACTTCTGAGACAAGCCCTTTGGTGCGAAAGACATCCATTCCGGGAACAAGGCGGAATAAATCCTCAATTCGAACAGGGCCGGACTGGCGGATATCTTCAGCCGTGATGATATAAACAGCGCGGGAAGCGCGGTTGATGGATTGAGGCCGCCGAGCAGAGGAGGTAATCTCAATTTCCATCAGTTGCTCAATCGGCATCTCAAAAAGATCATCCTCGCTCGAAACTTCCTCTTCCATTTGTCCCGCAAGACAAAAAGAAAGTCCCCCCAGGAAAATCATCAAAAGTGCCGCCTGCCCTTTCATCGGTACTCCTTGTTTGCCTGCCTGATGAAGAAACTATAGAACAGGGTAGGATATCGGCGGAAAACAACGATTTCTTAGGGAGGAGAATCTTTTTTGCCGGTCGAAAACATCCTCATTTCTCACGTCCGATAAAGAAGGTGTTTTTTTCCTGTTTTCTGATAAGGGGATGTTTTCTGTCGATGAAAGGGCTGCCGGCAGATATTTTTCTTCAGGTCCTCTTTCCGGGTTATCGGACCTGATTGGAGAGGTTGGATTGCTGGATGTTGGTTTTTGAAAGGAAGGTTAGTTTTTGAAAGATGGTACGGGCTGCCAGTCCACTTTAGCGGCACCAAGCAGGGTGCCTGTTGCATAGGCCAAATCCACCAGTGAAATCTGATATTCGGTTAATGCCTGTATCTCAGAACTCTGAGCATCGGCCAGCCGGGCCTGGGCCTCCAGTACATCGGTTGATGTTCGAAGGCCGTTTTCAAACTGACGAATTTCGGCATCCGCCAGGCGGGCCTCCAGCAGAACATTCTGTCTGGCCGCCAGAATCCGCTGCCAGTTGGCTTCGGTCTGGTCCATAGCATTGAGCACCTCAATTTCAATCAGGGCTTTTCGGTTTTCCTTCGTTGCCAGCAGCTGCATCCGCTGATAAAAGGCAGCCCGAAGTGTGCTTTTGGCGGCCTCATTGCCCAGCGGAATCAGAAGGGTAAGCCCCAGCCGATGATCGGCAAAACGGTTTTCCTGAAGCATGTCATAAGAATCACTGCGAGTCGCCCCCAGTCCGTTGATATTGTAGGTGTATTCAAGATTCACAACCGGCAGGGCCTGATTTTTCAGATAGTCAATCGTGCTCACTTGGCGGGCAATCTGCAGTTCCAACTCCAGCAGTTCCATTCTGTTTTCTACCGCTTTTGCCACCAATTCCGGAGCCGCAAGCTCATAGCGGATTAAATCCGGCTCTGTAGCCGGAACGATGCGGGTGGGCGACTGGACTGTCAGGGAGAGCTGGTTGATAATGCGCTTCAGCTCCCGCTGTCGGCTGCGAAGGTTGGTTTCCGCCAGAATGATTTGTTCCATTTGTGCGGCCATACCCGCCTGCGCCCGCAGCACCTCTACCTCCGCCTGCTCGCCCGCTGCCGCCATTCGGCGGGCACGCTCCAGTTGGGCCTTGGCCAGTTCATACTGCTGAAGCCGAACCTCCAGCTCCTTGCGGGCAGCCGCCATGCGCCAGTAAGCCCGGTCCGCTGCTGCTAAAACGGTGATTACCTCCAGTCTGGTGCGGGCTTCAGCGATTTGCAGGTCATAGCGGCTCAGCCGAATGGAATACATCGAGGCGCGATGGCCGGCGTTTCGAAGAAGCGGCTGACTGATGGAAACCCCAGTCCCCGTAGTGTACGAAGGATTGTAAAAGTAAGAGATTTGGTTGGTGAGGGTGCGGTTGTCCACCAGGTCCAGCGTAATCGTACCGCCGGTTTGAAGCGGAAGTTCCACACCCAGGTCCACTGTGCCGGAGTCAGACTGGGAACCCTGCACAAACAAATCCGTCCCGATTGGCCGGTCCGTTTTAGAATATTGAATACGGGTGAAGAACGACGCTTCAAATTTTGCCTCTTCGGCGCTGAGCGTCTCGGCGGCAATCGTTGGACTGACCAATTCGGCCTTCAGTTCCAGATTGTTTTGCAGTGCCCACGCCCGACATTGTTCAATCGTCAGTTTTATTTCTTCCGGCGCTCCCTGAGCCGGCTGTACCGGGGCGTTCGGCTCGGCTGCCGCCGGTAATTGCAGGGGCTCAATCTGGCGAAGTCTCTCCCGCGGAACCCTCATTTCATAAAAGGGAACCGGCTCCGGCGTGGTATCGCAGCCGACCGCCAGCACCGCAGACAGACCGACGGCAAAACATCCCCAAAAAAATCGTTTGTTATTCATGACGCAAGGCCTCAATAGGATCCAGACGGGCTGCTTTAACAGCCGGAAACATCCCGAAGAAAATGCCGACGGTGGTGGAAAAACCAACCGCCAGCAGAACCGCCCAGCCGGGAACCTCGGCCTTCGAGAGAAAGCCCGCCGAGTGAGAAATGCCCTTGGCCAGTATATGACCCAATCCGAGACCAAGCATCCCTCCCAGCAGACACAGCACAACCGCCTCCACAAGAAACTGCATCAAAATGGCTGATGCCGGTGCCCCCACGGCTTTGCGCAGACCGATTTCCCGCGTCCGTTCGGATACGGATACAAGCATAATGTTCATAATGCCGATTCCCCCGACTACCAGCGAAATGCTCACAATGGCTGCGGCAACCAAACTGAGAACCGCCATCAGCGAACGCACCTTCTGCACCTCGCTTTCCATAAAAAACACCCCGAAATTATTCGGTTCCCCGGGTTTGATTTTTCGCATCTTCCGCAGAAAGAATGTTAGTTCCGCCTTGGCTTCCTCCGCCAAATCCGTACGCCGGCAGGAAGCCATCGCCTCAATCCACGATTCCTGAATGGCTTGAGCCGTCTGAAAGGGAATGAACACTTCAATCCGGTCTCCCTGCCATTCAAAAAACGCCCGCGGGCGTTCTTCCACAATTCCGATAATCAGAAAGGTATGATAATCCAGCTGAAGGGTCTGACCGATGCAGTCCCGATCCAGATACAGCTTTTCCTGGAGTTTTTGCGGAATCACACAAACCCGTCGGGCTTGCCGTGCATCCAGATAGGAAAACGTGCGCCCGCGGCTGACGGGGCGGTTTTCAATCTTAAACCAGATTTCCTCCACACCGGTTACACGGACATTTTCTGCCGTGTGGTCTTTATAGCGGGCGGTCATCGTGCCCAGCTGGCTCATAAGGGTCAGGTATTCCACCGATGGACAGTGCTCCAGAACACCTTCAAACTGTTCCGGACGGAAGCGAATGTCCCACCAGTTGGCGTTTTTCTGGGAGCCGCTTTGAGGACGTTCCGGCCATAGAAAGATTTTCTTGGTCCCGAAGAACTCAAAGTTTTCCATAATCATGGCATTCATCCCGCTCATTCCGGCCACCACCGCCGTCACCGAGGCAACACCGATGATAATCCCCAGCGTCGTCAGCAGACTTCGGGTCTTGTTCACCCAGATCTGGCCGATTGCCAGCAGGATGCTTTGGGCAAACAGACGCAGAAACAAAATCGGTCCCAGCAGAAAGTTTTTCATAAGGAGTCCTTCTTCGTTTCAGACGAACTCGGATGCAGGGCGGCCCAGGCAGGGTCCTGCTCCGTCGGCAGGTCGCTGACAATCTGCCCGTCCCGCATTCGCACAATTCGTCTTGCATGGCAGGCGATGTCCGCTTCATGGGTAACCACAATAATGGTTTGTCCCTGCTGGTAAAGGGATTCAAACAGTGCCATGATGCCCTCGCTGGTTTGCGTATCGAGATTGCCGGTCGGTTCATCCGCCAGCAGCAGACTGGGGTGGGCCACCAGCGCCCGCGCCACGGCCACCCGCTGTTTCTCCCCGCCGCTGAGCTGATTGGGCCGATGGTGCATCCGGTCGGAAAGTCCCACTCGAGCGAGCGATTCCTCGGCCATTCGTCGGCGGGCCAGAAAGCCCACTTTCGAATACAGCAGCGGCAACTCCACATTTTTCAGCGCATTCAGTCGAGGCAGAAGTTCGTAAGACTGAAACACAAATCCAATCTGCTCGTTCCGAATCCGTGCCAGTGAAGCGCTGCTCATTTCCGTTGTAAGGGTGCCGTTCAGTTCGTAGGCCCCTTTATCGGCCCGGTCCAGACAGCCGAGGATGTTCATCAGGGTACTTTTCCCCGAGCCGCTGTGCCCCATAATAGCCGCGTATTCGTTCCGGCGCACCTCCAGGTTAATCCCCCGCAGGGCATAGACCCGCTCGCTGCCGATACGATAGGTTCGATGAATATCCCGAAGCCGGATTAAAATGCTGTTCTCACTCATCGGTCCGTTCTTCCGCAGCAGATTCCTCCATTTCCTCAACCGGCACATCATGCTGAAGGGTTTCGAGGATTTTATACGGCCCGACAATCACCCGGTCTCCTTCCGAAAGTCCCTCTTCAATCAGCGTATTTAAAAGGTCGCTGGGCCCCACCTGCACCGGCGTAACCTGAGTTTTCCCATTGACCACCCGATACACGGCCGTCAAAAACGACTTCTTCGGATCCACAAGCGGACTGTTTTTGCGAATGGTCTCCGGCAGGTCATCTACCCTTCGTTCAAGCACGGCCTGACTGGGAACCAGCAGCACATTTTCATAGCGGGCCACCTCAATATTCACATCCGCCGTCAGTCCGGTGTACAGTTTCTGCACATCCCCCGAAATCAGAATTTTGGTTTCATAGTATTTGGTGCCGGTCGTAGAACGGCTGCTGGTCAGTGCGATGGAATGAACCGTCCCGTTGTATTCTTCTTCCCAGAAGGCCTGAACGTGGATGTCAGCCGGCTGGCCCACCTGGACTCGGCCGATATTTGTCTCATCGACCTGGGCGTTCAGAATCATTTGGGACAGGTCTGCAACAGTCAGAATCACCGTTCCCGGATTATTCATCGTACCGGTTACGACGACTTCGCCCACCTCCGCATTCAGTCGGGTAATCACGCCGTCAATCGGAGCGGTAATCGTGGTATAACTGAGGGCCTCGCGGGCCTCATCGACCCTGGCCAAAGCCGCCTGCAGGTTATGCTCCAGCACAATCAGATTCAGCCGGGCGGCCTGAATGCCCTGTTCGGATGCTTCCACCTGCGCCTGTAGTTCTTCAAAGGCCGCTTTGGCCTGGTCAAAAGCCGCCTGGCTGATGTCGCGGGTTTCAAACAGTTTTTTCTGCCGTTCATAGTCCAGCCGCGCCTGTTCCAGCCGTGCCTTCTGGCCGATCAAAGAGGCCTGCTGGCTTAAAATGCGGGCCTGTTCCACTTGAATCTCCGCCTTTTGGGCCTCGTATGTGGCTTCCGCGCTGCTCAGACGGCTTACAAGGTCCCGATCGTCCAGACGCACCAGAACCGAAGGCGGCACAGGCGGATTGCTGTTCGGATTGCCCGCTGTTACAATTTCTCCTTCCTTGTAGGGGAGTTCCACAATGCGGGCCGAAACCTTGGCGCTGATGTCAACCTTGGTGCGGGGTTCTATCTCCCCAGGGGCATTGATGGTTTCAATTAAACTTCCCCGTTTTACCGATTCTGCCCGGACGCTCAGGGTTGTTTTAGCCAGATTCCTTTGGCGAATCTTCTGAACAAGTACGCCGCAGCAGAAGATGAGCACAACCGCCCCAATCACGACAAAGAGGATTGTTTTTTGCTTTTTTTTCACTTTAGATATTCCTTGCAGGAGTCCCGTACAATTATTCTGAATCAGCGCCAGACGAAAAAAGGCAAAAGTCCCGCCTTTAAGACGGTTAAATGGACACAATTGTTACAAAAAACCCTTTTTTTGCAATGAAGTTTTTTGGACGTAACAGGCGGGCGAATCGTTGATTTTTAATCTAAGGGAGCAGGACGATATAGAAAATACCCCTCGGCGGATAAGGAGCCGCCGGCAGGACTCGGATTGATGCGTTTTCCCTTCTTCTCAGGCCAAAAACTTCTTTCAAAGCCATCCTTTGTTTTGCCAATATTGATATTCTTCGCTCCACTCCTCTTTTCTGAGCTGAACCAGTTTTTTAAAGTGTTGTTTGCCCGCTTCAATAATTGAAATCTGATCATCAAATTGCTTTTTGGTTTTGATAATGGAAACAAACTTCTCGCCCAATTGGAATGCTTCTTTCAATTTCTCACTGCTCACAGGAACAGCGGATGCTATTCCGCCCGCGTATTGAGCACCGCAGGTATGGGCATAGTGCTTCAGATAATCGAGGACCGGCTTGTCCTGTCCGCTTCCGGAAGAAACAACCCCCAGGATATATTTGTCCAGCAGCCGTTTGCAATGAATAAAATGGGTGGAACGGTCGAAAAGGGCCTTCATTCCGGCCGTAATTTGATTGATATAGTTAGGAGAGGCCAGGAGAATCCCGTCTGCCTCCAGCATCTTCTTTAAGATGCCGCCGACATCATCTGGAATAGGACAGGCAAGTATCTTTTTATGACAGACCTCGCAGTGTCGGCAGAAGCCGATTTTGAAATCCCAGAGATGAACTATTTCACTTTGTGCGCCCGCACACCCTTTCAGAACTTCCTTTGCCAGCAGGAGTGTTTGGCTTTTTTCTTTGCGGGGACTTGCCGATAAAAGCAAAAGTTTCATTGGAGTCTCCTAACCGGATTTCTCGTACAGCTCCGATCCTGCCATAATTCGCCGAAAAAATCCATAACAAAATATGATTTTTCATAAGCAGTTCCCCCCTGATAAGGGGTAAAAAACATTGTAGATTCTGGGAGTATCGCCCCCGATATCCTCATTGAAACCGCCGCCTTTTCAACCTTCAACTAAGAAAAGGACACTCTCCTTGCCCCTTGTTATCTGATATATATAGTCGGTTATGTTAATTTTTTTTCAATTTTCAAGTTATTTCTATTGACCGATTTCAATTATCAAATTAAACTATGTATTAGAGTTAATGAGGTATAGTTATGAAAAAACAAAGAGCTGATGGGCGGGAAACACGGAAAAACCTGCTCGCTGCCGCCGGTGAGGTCTTTGCGGAAAAGGGATTCTGGGAGGCCACCCATGCCGATATCTGCGGGAAGGCGAATGCCAACACAGCAGCGGTCAATTATCACTTCGGCAGTAAGGAAAATCTCTATGTAGAAGCATGGAAATACTCCTTTGAAACAGGGGTTAAGACGTATCCGCCGGATGGAGGGGTTTCGCCGACAGCAAGCATTGAAGAGAGACTGCGCGGCAGGATTCTTTCCTTTATGCAGCGTGCGGCTGATCCTGCATTGCATGATTTTGAAATCATACACAAAGAGATGGCCAACCCGACCGGCCTTCTGGCCGAGACGATGGAAAAGGCCATAACGCCGTTTGAAGATGATTTCAAATTACTTCTTGCCGAACTGCTCGGAAGGGGAGCAACCGAAAAGCAAATACGTTTCTGCCATATGAGCATCATGGGCCAGTGTTTTGGCCCGATGCTGCACTTGCGGCATAAGAAATCAGAGCATGCCTTGCCTCCGCCGAAAGATATGCAGAAGGGTTTTGGTATTGAGGAATTGGCGGATCATATTACTCGTTTCTCTCTGGGCGGCATGAATGGCATTCGCAATGAAACCAAAAAGCGCAAAAAGAGAAGCAAAGCCCGCAACTAAACTCAGGTGTACCTTATGAAGTTTATCCCCCGTGTTTTTGGAAGATTTTTTTCTGTTTTTTGGATAATCGCTGTATTTTTGCTTCTGTTGCATCTGCCGCTTAATGGCTGTGCGCCGGTAGGCCCAGATTATACCGCCCCTAAACCAACCGTCTCTGCAAAGTGGCAGGAGCCGCTTAAAGGCGGTCTGGTTGCCTCAGAGATAGATCCGAACATGCTCGCGGCGTGGTGGACGACATTTAACGACGCACAGCTGACAAGTCTGGTCCATAGAGCAGTGGCGAGCAACCTCGATGTGAAACAGGCGCAAGCGCGTATTCGCGAGGAGCGTGCCCGCAGGGGCCTCGCTGAGTCGCCGATGTTCCCTGCCCTGAACTATTCGGGCTCTGAGAAATGGACTCACAGCAGTGAAAATACCGGTACGGGAAAAACCAACAAACTTTATTCTTCAGGTTTCGATTCAAGTTGGGAGCTCGATATTTTCGGCGGGACTCGACGCTCCATCGAAGCTGCGCAGGGCGACTTAGAGGCCAGCCGGGAAAATCTGCACGATGTCCTTGTTACCTTGGTTTCCGAAGTGGCTGTCAATTATGTGGAAGTACGCACCCTTCAGGCACGGCTTGAGGCGGTTGATAAGAATTTGGTCTCCCAACAGGAGACGTATCAGCTGACCCAATGGGGTTATGAAGCGGGTTTGACGGATGCACTTAGTGTGGAGCAGGCAAGATACAACCTTGAAAACACTCGTTCTCAAATACCATCGCTTCACACCAATCTGGAAGAGGCGATGAACCGTATTGCCGTACTTCTTGGAGAGCAGCCCGGAAAACTCCACCAGGAGCTGACTGCGGCCAAGCCCATCCCCGACATACCTCAAACAGTGGCTGTCGGCATCCCTGCGGATATAATACGCCGCCGTCCCGATATCCGTCGGGCGGAAAGAGAACTTGCCGCACAGACAGCCAGAATTGGTGTGGCCGCAGCCGAACTTTATCCGTCGTTTTCACTAACCGGCTCTATCGGCGTGGAGTCTCTGACGTCTCGTGAGTTCATTCGTAATCTCGGCTCTCGTGACGGCTACAGTTGGAACGGCGGCCCCGGCCTCAGCTGGGCATTATTCCAGGGCGGGGCTGTTAGGCAAAATATAAAGGTGCAAACGGCACTGCAGGAACAGGCCTTAGACACCTATGAAGCCGCGGTTTTGACCGCACTGGAAGAAGTTGAAAATTCGCTCACTGCATACGCCGATGAGCAGGACCGGGCAAATACGCTGCGGCAGGCGGCAGAGGCCGCCCAAAATGCCGCGCTCTTGGCTGAGTATAATTACCGGGCGGGACTCGTCGATTTCAGCAATGTTTTGGATGCACAGAGGTCACAGCTATCCTTTCAGGAACAACTGGCCCAAAGTAACGGAGCCGTAGTTTCAAATCTCGTGAAACTTTATAAGTCGCTTGGCGGAGGATGGAGTTCCTTTGCCCTTGCCTATCAAACACAAAAATCCAATCAGGAGAAGTAGCGTGGGAAGTAATAGCCGTCTTGACATTGATATTGCCGACAGCACAAAAACCGCTTTTAAGAAGTCAGCTCATCTGAGGCGATGGATAGCAGCGGTTCTATTGCTGGTGCTTATTGCCGCAGGCATCATTCTATGGACGAAATCGAAAACATCTGATGCTGTACAGTATAAAACCCAAAACGCCGCCCGCAGCGGCATTACCGTCCTTGTAACCGCTACAGGAACGCTCAAACCTACCAAGACGGTTGATGTCGGCAGCGAGATATCCGGTACGATAAAAAGTATTGAAGTGGACTATAACAGCGAAGTCACAGTCGGCCAGGTTCTGGCAAAACTTGATACCACAAAACTCAATGCCGAAGTAACGCAATCCAAAGCGGCTCTCGACTCCGCCAAAGCAAAGGTATTGCAGACCAAAGCGACCGTAAGTGAAGCCCGCCTTAAACTTGAAAAGTATGAACATGTTCGCCGATTGAGCAATAATAAAGTACCCTCTCAGAGCGAATTTGATGCGGCCCAGGCGGCCTATGATCGAGCTGTGGCGGATGAGGCCAGCGCCGAAGCCGCTGAAGCACAGGCACAAGCCACCCTTGAGGCGTACCAGACAGATCTGTCAAAGGCCGTTATTTACTCTCCCATTAACGGAATCGTTCTCACCCGCAGTGTGGAACCCGGCCAGACTGTGGCCGCATCCTTTACCACGCCGGTATTGTTTACGCTGGCGGAGGACCTGACAAAGATGGAATTGCATGTTGATGTGGACGAGGCGGACATAGGCCAGGTCAAAGAAGGACAAAACGCAACCTTTACGGTGGATGCTTATCCGAATCAAACTTTCAATGCGCAGATCACACAGGTCAGATACGGCTCCACCACGGCAAGCGGTGTCGTAACTTATGAAACCGTGCTTGAAGTCGCTAACAATGATTTATCGCTGAGGCCGGGAATGACGGCAACCGCCGATATAATAGTGATAAGGGCCGAAGATATCCTTACCATACCTAACTCGGCCCTGCGATTTAAAATGGCAGAAGCGGCCGAAGCCCAAAACACCAACGGAAGCATTGTCGATTCTCTGCTTCCTCATCCTCCAAAGCACGAATCAAAACAGCAGGAAACGGCTATAGTCAGCGGCAGCACGCAGCAGATTTATGTATTGAAAGAAGGCAAGCCCGCTGCTGTCTCGATAACAACAGGGGTTACAGACGGCATTAACACACAAGTGCTTGATGGTGAAATCAAAGAAGGAATGCCGGTGATAATTGGAACAATAGCCCAAGAGAAAAAAATATGATCCAATCAGCATACAGCGGCAATAATCAGAATGTGATTGATCTGCAGGATATAAAGAAAATCTACGGACGCGGCCAGGCGGTAATGCAGGCTCTTCGCGGAATCAGTTTGAAAATTGAGAGAGGCGATTTCGTCGCGATAATGGGCCCCAGCGGCTCAGGAAAATCAACCTGTCTTAATATTCTTGGCTGCCTTGATGCGCCGACCGAGGGCGATTATATATTCAACGGCATCAGAGTCAACGAGCTTGACCGTAATCAGCGTGCGCTGCTTCGCCGCCATTACCTCGGCTTTGTTTTCCAGGGATACAATCTTCTGAATCGAACTTCGGCCCTCGAAAATGTTGAACTGCCTCTGATCTATCGCGGCATCGGCGTAAAGGAAAGGACAAGACGTGCTCGCCAGGCGCTTGAAAAAGTAGGGCTGTTGGAATGGCAGACGCATACTCCTGGCGAACTGTCCGGCGGCCAGCAGCAGCGGGTTGCCATTGCACGGGCTATTGTGACGGAACCTGAAGTATTGCTGGCTGATGAACCAACCGGAAATCTGGATACGACCAGAAGCCACGAAATTATGGACCTTCTGGTTAACCTGAATCGCGACCTGGGAATTACTATTGTAATGGTTACACACGAACCGGATACGGCCGCATATGCAAAACGCGTCATTCATTTTCTGGATGGCCTGATAGCGTCAGATAAGAAAAATGGGGAGTTAAAATAATGCTGCTGTGGGATACGCTTCTAATCGCGCTGCGTGAAATCAGGCGGCACATTCTGCGTTCATTCTTAACAGTTCTTGGCATCGTCATTGGTGTGGCATCGGTAATCACCATGGTAACTCTTGGAAACGGCGCTACTGTTCAGGTAACCCAGCAAATCAAGAGTATGGGAAGCAATCTGCTTATGGTCACTGCTGGGAAAAGGCTTGGTCCCGGCCGTGATTCATCCGCTCCGTCGTTCAAAATTGCAGATGCCGAGGCTATTGCCAGAGACATTAGCTCAATCGACGCCGTAGCACCGGCTTCGAGTCAATCCGTAACTGCGGTATTCGGAAATGAAAACTGGTCAACCACCGTTACGGGAACAACCAATCAGTATTTACGGGCTCGAAATTGTGCAATCCAGACAGGCCGTGAATTCAGCACCAGCGAATTACGCGCAGGGGCGGCCGTATGCATTATCGGAGATACTATCCGAAAAAAGTTGTTCGGCCCGCAAGACCCTGTGGGCAAAAGATTGCGACTCGGAAAACTTTCTTTTCAGGTAGTCGGTTTGCTCGAAGCAAAGGGACAAAGCTCAATGGGGCAGGATCAGGATGATATTGTCCTAATCCCCATCAAATCATTTCAGCGGCGTCTTTCCGGGAATACGGATGTCGGCATAATACTGGTGTCCGCCAGTGATAATGCTTCTACAGAGGCCGTGAAGGAAGATATTGAAAATCTGATGCGAGAGCGCCGTCATATTTCAAAAAACGAAGAGGACAATTTTAATGTTATGGATATGACGGAAATCTCGAACATGCTTACAGGAACCACTCGGATTCTGACGGCTCTGCTTGGAGCGGTGGCGGCGGTCAGTCTCGTCGTCGGCGGAATCGGTATTATGAATATAATGCTTGTATCGGTTACCGAGCGGACCAGGGAAATTGGTATTCGTCTTGCAATCGGTGCACTCGAACGGGAGGTGCTGATGCAGTTCTTGGTGGAGGCGGTAGTGCTGTCGTCTGCCGGCGGTCTTCTGGGGATTGTAGTTGGTTTGCTGATGTGCGCAGGTCTCAAAGGGGTTCTGCAGGTTCCCTTTGTGTTTAATCCGGGCATTGTCATTGTTGCATTTCTGTTCTCTGCCGCCGTAGGGGTAATTTTCGGATATTTCCCCGCATTCAAGGCCGCGAGTCTTGACCCCATCGAAGCCCTGCGCCATGAATGATTTACGATATTTGCGGCTGTCATCAGCGTCAAACATAAATTCCCTTTGATGGCGGATATTCTTACCCTTACGTCGGTTATTGTAAGAGCTGGTAAAGGTACGCCGGACAGGGCATAATCATTTTCATTTTAAGCCATCCAATTCTGACGAAGCATAGCGATAGTTAAACCGTCTTTCCGGAGCACTATCTCCATTGAGGGCAAATTCTTCAATATCCCCTAATTTCTGCAGATTGTCGGCCCAGTGAAAATCCAGTTTGACATCTCCCGCTTTACAGCCAGCCAGTTCTCGTGGAATCGAAAGTTCCAGACATCTGCCCCTTGCCGCATAGGGAATCCATCCCGCCGGTTGGGGGTTCCAGCCGGATGCAAGGGAATGAAGACTGGTCCTCGTATTGTCTCTTACCGTCAGGTTAACGACAAAATCATATCCATGCCACCCTGTTCTGGAATCCTGATCGGTATCCAGAAACAGCAGCATCCAGTTGGAATCCGTATGCGGCGTTATCGGCTGGCTCGTCTGCGCATAAAAATAGAGGTTTTGATCATCGCGGGCAGCTTTCATGGTTACAAAATCATTTCGGCCGGTCATATTTACATACATCCCTGCATTACCCCAACCTGTTTCCCTGCGATGTTCCACATCCCCGACATGATCCCGATATTCAGGGGTCACATCTTCCCAATCATCAAATTCGCCATCTACGGAAATGGTTTTTTTCGCTGAGACAGGCGGGGGCGGGCGAACCCCCTTGTATCGGCGAATTCCGGCCACCATCTGGTAATAGTAGTTGTCCCCGTGACCGCCCTCCATCGGCTCAATATCCCGGCTGTATTCCTGCGTGTAGGCATCCACAAAGTAGGTATCTCCGGGTCGCAGCGGCCGGCCCGCCATCTCTGCCGGCGGCTGCCCCTCTTCTTTCAGGAAACGCTGAGCCGCCCACTCATTCCAGCCGGTAATAAAAATAAACTCCGGATCCGCTTCCAGAGCCCTTTCCCACTGCTGCTGGAAGTAAAGCCCTCTGTCGGTCTGACTTGCAACCCCGTAATAGTTAGTCGGAGGCTGCTTGCTTCGGTAGTGGCTGCGCCCGATATTGGAGATCGGGTGTTCGGCCGCGCAGACGCTGAGTTCCTCGGGCTTGTCAGGCGATTCATGCCAGCCGAACTGCTGAGGCCAGTGGTCCAGCCACTGCCAGGTATCCCGTCCGTGGGTCCAGGCCCAGCAGTCCCGCATCATAAAGAAGTTTCGGATTTCGCTGTCCAGCTCGCTGGACTTTCCGAGAATCAGCGGCTTGCCTTTCCAGTAGAACCACAAATCAGGATAGCGGTTTTGGGAGTAGAAGTCCCGGTACAGTGTGGTTATCGTTGCTCCCGCTTGGGAGTGCGTCAGGAACATAATCTGCGGCGTATGCTGGCCGCCTGATCGCAGATTCGTCATCTCCTCGCAGATGATTGAATAAATATTGGGATAGGTATAGGCATTGGTTACATCAAAAATCAGCACATCAATACCTGCATCCGACAGAAGCCGAAGATGTTTTCGAATCACATAAACACTGTCGCTGGTATAATATCCCAGTTCCGGCCTGCCCCAGTGGTGAAAGTTGCCGACAGGGCCCCACGAAGGATTTTCGGGGTTCTCCTTTAACAGCCGGGTGATATCGTAAGGACCGTCCTTGGAGTGCTGGCCGAGCCAGAGGAAATAGAAAATGCCGACTTTCTTATTTTCCTTCAGCGGTCCGCACTCTTCATAGCCAGGCAGTTGCCTGCCTAAGGCATCGGCAGCCGCCCAAGTATCTGCATACAGATCTCGATAGGAATCCGCCTTTGCAGAAATCCCTGTTACGAATAAAGCAAAAGATAAAACAAAGGGGGAGCATAAATGCCCTTTGGAACTCTTCTCTTGCACTTTGAATCCATAATTTATCCAGTGTTTCTTCTTCAAAATGTCCACTCCATCAAAAGTTCCCATATTTGCGGCAGAGACGGGTCTATTCAAACTCGACGCTCCCTTCCGACCGCGTCCGCTCAATCCGCAGACGTTCCAAAGGAATATCCTCGTCTCTGAGTAACCACAGCAGGGGCTGGGTAACCGCCATATTCCGCTGCACTTCCAAATTTGTCGGATCAGGATTCAGTGTCCTCCACAGTGCCAGATAATCCGGCCGCCCAAAAGCATATCCGCCCAGAAGCAGGCAGGGCTGGCGAACCGGCCAGTCTTCGAAATGTTCAATATCCGCGCCATAGGGCCATTTCGACTTATCTTTCAGATACGGAAACAGAAATTCCATCGCTTTTTGCATATTTCTCCCGTCGGGCAGTGTGTAATCCCAGAGATTGTCCTCTTCGGTCGAAAGAAGTTCACACAGCAGACTCATATTGTCCAATTGAAATATGGAATAGCTGTATCAAAGCGAGCTGAATGCCGGATATACGGATAATCCAGGACAAAGCCATCGACGGCGTATGCCGGTACCGCATCAGCGTAATAGTTGCTGGCCCTCGTCGGCTTGTGCAAATACGAAAAGTTTTGAAAAATGGCTGTTTTCTCAATCTCGAAGGCGCACAAGGGGCGTAGTGTTTTTTATACCTGAAAGAAGTTGGGAAATATCCGCTGTTATCCGCCTTTAATACGACAAGCCATATCCATATTCAAACAACGGCTCGTATGGCTGGTCTCCAATATTGATCGGAATCTGTTCCATGGACTTGGGCCATGTAAACGAAAGTTTTCCAGTCGGCTTATAATCCCCAAAAAGAACATCCGCAATCCCCTGTCCCTCCGTGCCGGGCAGCCAAGCCGCAAGAATGGCATCGGCCTGGTCCAGAACTTCGTTAAGAATCATCGGCCGGCCGGAGAACAGGATTACAACAAGCGGGATTTTCGCCTTTTTCATAGTCGCCACCAATTGCCTGTCATGTTGCGACAGCGTCAAGTCTGACCGGTCTCCATATCCTTCCGCATAGGGTTTTTCCCCGATGACAACCACGCCGACATCGGCTCCCTCCGCCCGCTTTCCGTCATCAGAATAGGTCACGATAGTCTCCGGGGAGACGCTGTTGCGGATAGCCGTCAGCACCGTCGTGCCGCCGTAGGTTACCGGCCCGCTTTGGCCCTGCCAGACAATCGTCCAGCCGCCGCACTGGTCGCCGATGTTGACGGCACTTTTCCCGGCCACATGAATCCTCGCGGTCTTTTTCGAAAGCGGCAGCGTGTTCGATTCATTTTTCAGCAAAACAAGAGATTGCCGCACCGCCTCCCGTGCAACCTCGCGATGGGCCTGGCAGCCGAAGTCCTTATGGAGACGCCGGTCCGCTGTCAGCGGATAATCCGGCTCCATCAATCCCATCGCAAACTTCACTCGAAGAATCCGCCGCACGGCGTCATCAATCCGCGACATAGGAACGGCTCCCTCCTCGACCAGTTCCTTCAAAAACCGGAAATACTCGCGATAGTACGTCGGCTCCATAGCCATATCGATGCCGGCATTGATGCAGATACCGATGGCAACCTTAAAATCGGGATGAACCTGCCGGATGGCGTTATAGTCGGATATCAGAAACCCTTCAAATCCAAGTTCTTCCTTCAAAACAGTGGTCAGCAGGTATTTATTAGCCGAACATTTCACGCCGTTCCAACTGCTGTAAGAAGGCATAATCGTCCCAACCCCCGCCTGAATAGCGGGCAAATAGGGACGCAGATGAATGCGCCGCAGCGTGGCCTCATCCAGACGCGTATCCCCCTGGTCCAGCCCCTTGCCGTCCTTGGAGGTGCCGAACACCGTCCCGCCATCGCCGACATAATGCTTGGCGCAGGCCAAAATCGATTCCGGATGCCGTAAACTGTCCCCCTGGTAGCCCCGAATGGCCGCCTCGCCCAGCAGAGCCGTCAGCTCCGGGTCTTCGGAAAATCCTTCATAGGTCCGGCCCCAGCGCTCGTCGCGCGGAACCGCAATACATGGAGCAAAAGTCCACTGGATTCCGGTGGCCCGCACCTCGCGCGCAGTAATCCGCGCAACTTGTTTGACCAGTTCAGGATTTCGAGTGCATCCCAGCCCGATATTGTGCGGAAAGATAACCGCCCCCAGCACATTGTTATGCCCATGGACGGCATCAACGCCGTACAGCAGCGGGATTTTCAGCCGCGTCAACTGGGTTCGTTTCTGCAAACTGTCATACAAATCAGTCCAATGCTCCAGCGTATTGCCGGCCGGAGGGTCGGCATCGCCGCTGTTCAGAATCGAGCCCAGAAAGTAGGTTTCAATATCAGAGAGCTTGAGCAAGCCGGTATTTTCCGCCTGCGTCATCTGCCCGATTTTTTCCTCAAGGGTCATTTTTGCCAGCAAGGAATTGACCTGCGGGTCATAGGAGGCCAGCGAGCCGCCCTCGCATCGGCAGGGCCGAATCGGCAGGCAGGTCAGCAGAACAGCAAAGCACAAAAAAAGTCGCAGCGGAAGGGCACCATAGCGGGGCAAACAATGGAACTTCGTCATGAATTGGTCCTTTGGATGAAAGAGTGAAAAAGCAATTGTTTGTTAGCGATTCAGGGGCGGCATCTGGCGGGTCCAGAGGGAAAGACGGTACGTATCCTTCCAATTGACCATATCAACATGCCCGTCCACAAAAACAACATTGCTTTCGCCGTCATCTTTCTTTTCAGCCGTTGTTTTGTGAAAGGAAGCCAGACAGTCCTGGTATTTCAAGGCCCCCTTGGGCACCATTGCGGACAGGTCCTTGTTCCACGCACCAGCCGAGGAAGGATGCTCCGGCGTGCCGCACAGGGCATTATCATTCAGCGTGGCCACATACCGGGTGGAGTTAATCCACGGATTTTCCTCGCCGAAAAAGAAAATGGAAGCAGGCGACCGGATATAACTGGTTCGAACCCGAAGGATATGCTGATATTGGGTAGTGCCGGACAGTTCAAACCCGCCCAGCAGAGCGTTCATACTGTAGCCGAAGATGGGCTCCACCGGAATAGCGGCAGCGGAAGAGCAGACGTGAAATTGACGCGCAAAACGGTCAAACACGGGACAAAGATGGCTTTTGTCCTGCTCTCCCAGGTAGGGCCACAAACTGCCGGCCAGCTCCCGCCGAAGAAGCGGATTTCTGGACTGGTCATGCCACTGACACAACCGGTCTGGATCGATGGATTTGAAAATGGACCCCCACGCATTGGGAAACAGGTCATCATAGTCTTCTGTGTACATATGGCCGGCCAAACCGTAATGCCGAAGGTTATTCCGGCAAATGACATTCCACGCCGCCTCCTTGGCCTTTCGAAGCGAGGGAACAATAATGGCAAGAAGCAGGGCGATAATGGCAATCACAACCAGTAATTCAATTAAGGTAAATCCTTTTCGCTTCATCCATGGCTCCTGTTTCAGACGATGGGGCTGTCTATAACCCGTTTTTCTGGTTTTGCAGAGGGAAACACCCTTCAGTTTCCACTTTCATAAAACCGCTGTCTACTGAAATACTTCTTAAGCCCTTAAATTTTCCACGGAAAAATGAAAAAAGCCCCCTTGAATAGACAGATTTTTATTCAGACAAAAATGCCTCCACATTTGCCGGAATAGGAACATAAGATATCTTTCGCACTTTAAAAAGCAGATAAAAAGAGAGCGGTTCCCGGTCCGCAGGAGTTTTCCCAAGGGGGATGATATAAAGACCCCATATCGAAAAACCAGACCAGAATGCCGTAAAAAGAATCAGAAATCACAGAGCCGGCCGGGCATTCAACAGTTTCACCCTCTCAACAAAAAACATGAAGTGTCCTAAAAGTGTCCCCCCAAAAAAATTTGATGCTGCGGATAATCCGCCCCACAAAGGGGAAGGAGAAGTTGGGGTCCGACAAGCCGGTTTCGCAAACACAGTGTCACTTGTTATGAATTGCATTTAGATTATTGTCGAGGTGTATTGACATGAATACAAGGTTTTCAAAATTTCTTAAAAACTCTGATAAAATCGATTGTTGAATGCGGTTTTATATTGGTTCCTGGTGAAAAGCTGTTTTTTCGATGAGCAGCAAGCATGCTTCTAATATTGGACATAAAAGGCGCAGTTTTCGAGAGAGGGTCAGGATTAGATCAGGAAAGGCACGATTATGAAAAAAACATTAGGGTTCTCGATTGTATTATGTTTTGTTATGACCGGTCTGTCGCCGGCGGTTCTGGTAGATGACTTCGATAGTTATGCAGTCGGTCAGGTGGATTTGGTAACAACCAATTGGAAGGGGATCGCAAGTCCCTCACTGGCGGTTATCCGCGTTGACCCTCTCAACCCGGACAACCAGGTGCTGGGGGTGACCGAATCCAATAATAACAACGGAGTTTACGGCATATTAACCGGAGATGCGATCGTTGAAAACGGCGCCGCCAAAACACTGTTTCTGCGAATCCTTACGCCTGTTAGTTCCTCCACAGCTCCCAATACGGCGTTTGGCCTGATTGATCTGGATGTTCCGCCGGCTAACTGCTGGAGTTCGATCTCCACGTTTGTCAGGATTAACAATGGCGGCATCCAGGCAAGAGATGGGGCAGGGGCCAATTGGGGACCCTCCCGACCGGTGACGGCAAATACCTGGTACAATGTATGGATTGTGGTTAATCATTCGGCTAATACCTTCGATCTGTATGTCAATACCGGCAACGGCAACGCCGCCGCGGGAGACAAAGTGGGGGGCACGTATGCTTTCCGTGCCAGCCATACCAATGCACTGGACCGATTTGTGACCCAGGCACAGGGTACTGCCCAAATTTTGTTTGATGACATTACGATCAGCAACGGCGTAGACTTGACGAACAAGGTCCTGCCTTTGTCAGCGCATAATCCCACGCCGGCTGACAAAGCAACCGGTGTTTCAATCAGCCCAACATTATCTTGGTATACCGGCGTAGATCCGGCCGATCCGTCCAATCCGAACCCGGCGATTACAAAACATTATGTATACTTTCAGGAAGCAGATCCCAATTTCAGGGGGCAGACCCCGCAGCAGATTCCTGCCAGCGGAAATCCAGTCGACAGCTGCAATCCCCCATTCCCTCTTGCTTTGGATAAAACTTACTACTGGCGCGTGGATGAAAGCGTGAACAATTCCTCTCCCACCGATCCGAATACGATTCAGGGACCAGTATGGTCATTTGAAACGCAGCGGTCGGTTCCGGTTATTATACAGCAGCCCGTCCATGTCCGTGTATTTCCATCAGAAACGGCCCAATTCACCGCGCTGTTCACCAGTGTAGCACCTCCCACGGCTTCCTGGATGAAATCTGACGGGATCAATCCGGACCAGCCGCTTAGTTCCGGCGGCAATATTACCGTTACGACCATTTTTGCGGATGAACTCTATGTAACTACGCTGCAGATTGCGAATGTCGGGCCAGGCGATCAGGCCCGCTATTATTGCCTGCTGAGAAACGGCCCGGAGCCGGCGGTTCAATCCCGCTATGCTGATTTGGTAATCAAGAAACTGCTGGCTCATTATGAGTTCGAAAACAATTTTCTGGATTCGGCCGGCATCCATCACGGCACCGGTATGAGCAGCGATCCGAATCATTCTGACGCACCGGGCTTTACGGCTGGTCTGGTCGGCAGCTGGGCGGTATCCCTGAACGGAGTGAATCAGTATGTTGCTCTGGACACATCGGCGTTTCCCAACGGTGAACTCGGCGGGGGCATGGACGCCGGAACCCTTAGTTGCTGGGTCAAATCTTTTCTGCCGGGCGTTCTGTATTCGAACTACAATGACAATCTGGGAACAACCGGATTGACGGGATTTGGCCTGAGTCTGACCGGAGGCGCCGCCTCCAATGCCAGAATCCATGTTCGCGGACAGAGTTTGGCCGGCCAGCCGATGGATATTGGCGCTGCGGAGGGCAGGCCGTCTGCTGTCTCGACGATGAATGACGGCCGATGGCACCATGTTGCCGCCACCTGGCAGTCGGGCGACCAATTGCTTGTGTACGTTGATGGCGTTCAGGTATCCTCGGCGACCGCCGGCGCACCGGAAACTTTTGCTCTCTGGGAGAGAAGTTCAGTCATCGGCGCTATCCGCACAGCCGCCGACCGGACAGTCCTCGGTTCCTTTTACGGAGGCGCGCTGGATGACCTGCAAGTATATAATTACGCATTGGACAAATATGCTGTCGCGGATCTTTATCATGCAGCAACCGGCAGGGATGTCTGTATCGAGCCGTACGCATCCGGATTTGATTACGACGGCAACTGTGTTGTGGATCTGGGCGATTTTGCCGCCCTGGCCGCGCTCTGGCTGGACTGCGGTTTATACCCGGCTTGTCCTTAAACAAGAAATGAAAAACAGGCGGGCAGGCCTTTCTCGGCCTGCTCGCCTTCTTGTGAGTGGAGAGACCATCGATGGCGGAACAGCCCGACAATCAGGATCTTCGGACCAGGCGATTTTTGAGTCTTTTGATGGCCAATCAAAGGCAGATCAGTTCCTATATTGGGGTACTGGTTCCCAACTTTAACGATGCCGATGATATTCTGCAGGAGACTATCACCGTGATGTGGGAAAAGTTCAGCCAATATCAGGAAGGAACAAACTTCGCGGCCTGGGGGGTTCGAATTGCCTATTATAATATTCTTCGCTATCGCAGAGAGAAAGGCAAAGGGAAGATGCAGCTCAGCGATTCTGTATTTCAATCCTTCTGCCAGGTCATGGGAAAAAAATACAGTCGGACAGATGAAAAATTATCTGCCTTACGAAGCTGCATCCAAAAACTGGCTGCTCCCGATAAATACCTTTTGCACCTTCGTTATGGGATGAGTCAAACCGTGTACAGCATTGCTCAGCAGAGCTGTCAATCCATTCAGTCCATTTATCGCGCGCTGACGCGTGTGCATCAGATTCTCCATCGCTGTATACATCGGACACTTGGCGAGGAGGGATTGCCCTAATGGACAAAGACTATTTGCACCTTAGCGATCTTTTGCTTCAACTGGCGGACAACTCCATTACACCTGAACAAATGGAGGATCTGGACAATCTCCTCAAGACCAAAACGAACGCCGTCGAATTTGGTTCGGAATTACTGCTGATTCTTCACTTAATTCGGAGTGAATGCAAGCAGCTCCTGGTCTCGGATAACCCTCCAATCGAACTTTCTGACTCATTTGATATAGACTTATGGGTATCTATGGCTCGTCAGGAAATGGAAGCACCGGGCTTTAAGTGCCGGCATGAGGTCTCCCCAGCGAAGAAAACCGTCCCTCAGAAAGGCACTGAAAGAAATACCATGCGAAAAACCGACAAAGTGTCGCTTTTTGCCGCTCTGGTTTCCCTGGCGGCGATGCTGATGATTCTGCTCTATCCGCATGTAGCCCCGACACCCTTGTCTCCCTGTGTCGGACAAATTACAGGGGCTGTCAATGCTCAGTGGGCCGATCCGAGTGGAATGCTCCGGGAAGGAAGCGATCTTTACCCCGGAGTCATGGAACTGACGCGGGGCTTGGCGGAAGTAACACTCGATAGCGGTGCAAAGGTGATTCTGGAGGCCCCGCTTGAGGTCGAATTGGAATCAGATCGCCAGATTTACCTGAAAAAAGGACGGTTGGTCGCGGATGTTGCCGGTCAGGCGGAAAAGCAATTCGTAGTGCGCACCCCCAATGCCGCAATTGTCGATTTCGGAACTGAGTTCGGCGTCAGCTTTACAGAAGGCAAAACGCAGACCTTGGTCTTTAAGGGAGAGGTCGAGATTCGAAACAGTGCCAATCTGCTCCGATACGAAAAAAGACTGGTTTTAAAAAAGGACCAGGGGGGCCAGGTTGACAGCAGCGGAATCCTCTCCTCCAAACAGCTGCCTCCGGCGGCTTTTGTACGAGCCGAGGAATTCGGCGTTCACGTCAAAGCGTCGAAAGGGTCCGCCTATCATCGCTGGCTGGCCTACAGTTATGCCCTGAGGCGAGATCCAAGTCTGGTTGCTTATTATACCTTTGAGAGAGATCCGGCCGATCCCCAACGGGTCCGCAATCTGGCAGGGACAACCGGCGCACGTCTGGATGGTTATTTGGCGAACATTCCGGAACCTCAAAGGCCTCTGTGGACAAACGGTCGATGGCCTGGAAAATCAGCATTGCAATTTGGCCGTACCCGTCAGCATTATCTTGTCGTTTCCAGTGACGAGGCCGTGAATCTCAATGGCCCGGTGACCTTAGTTGCATGGATTAAATGTCCTGAGCGTACCGGCGGCGGTCATATTATTTCAAATCGCATGTTGAACGGCGGGGTTTGCAACTATCAGCTGGGCTATCGAACCTCATCGCTTCCGGATACGCAGGACAGTCTCCACATAGCCAGAAAAAAAAGGACGGATGACTGGTCGAATCATGTTTTCAGCAGCCCTCTCCAGCCGTCTTCGAACTGGATGATGATTGCCGTCACTCACGATAACCAGATGGTCAGTTTCTACTGCGATGGGCAGCTTTTGGATTCCCGTCCTTGGCGGCATCAGCAGGACGCCGTGGCTGCTGATCTGTGGATTGGAACGGATGGGACTTCCAACGATGCGTTTTATTTCAATGGAATTATCGATGAAATCGCCATTTTTAAACGCGCTTTGGAGCCGGCGGAAATACAGCGAATGTACGAAATGGGAAAGAGCTGAAAGAATGTCCGGGAAGTCGTCAGTTTTGAGAAAACGCAAAATGCGCAGACCAGCAGGATTCACTTTGATTGAACTGCCGGCGGTGTATCCAATCTGTGGACGGTCCCCTTGGGCGTCACGGCTCTGTTTGTGGACAGCCATGTCAGTTTCTGTTTGTGTGAAGTGTGGTTGTACGTGATGTGAGTGTGTTGTCGATCGGCTCTGCTTGCGAAATCCTGCAGCGCAATCAGATGAAAAGAAAGCAGGACCTGTTTTTCGGAGGAAAGTATGATGAAAAAGATGATGGTATTGCTTCTGGCGGTCGGGCTGATGAATATCGGCCAGGCGGTTCTGGTGGACGATTTTGAAAGTTATTCGACTGGAAATCTGGGCAGCGTTGCCAGCCCCCCATGGACATCTGTGGGAAATCCCGCTTCCTCGAATGTGCTGATTGGTCAGGCAGAAGGAAATCAGTATTTTGCTTACTTTGCCCCCTCCAGCAACGTTCTTCGGGGCGGTTATCGAGACATTCCGGCTGTTGATGAGAGCAGCACTGCCGCCACCTTGTTTCTCCGGTTCTATACAGAAACGAACTCGTTCAACAATGCTTTTGGACTATCAAGCAGTGCCGCACCGGGGGCGTTTGGCGATATGAATGTTATGATGCGCGTCAACGCCGGCCTTTTTGATGTTCGGGATGGAAGCGGGTTTACTCCGGGAGTGGCGATTCAGTCCGGTATATGGTACAATGTCTGGGCTGTGATTAATCAGTCCACGGACAGATTTGATGTTTATCTGACATCCGGTTCTGCCGGCGCTGCGGACGCGGATAAAGTCGCCTCAAACGCGGCATTTCGTGTCGGTACGGCGAACCCTCTGGTGTCCTTTGTCGCCCTTGTTCAGGGCTATACGGGGGCTCCCTCGGAAAATAAGGTCCGACTGGACGATATTTATCTGTTTGATGGCGTCATGCTTTCAAACCCGGTTCCCGAACCGGCCGCGATGTTGATTTTAGGGGTGGGAAGTTTATTCCTGCGGAAAAGAAAATAACGTTAATTGTCAATTGCTCCGGCAGGTCGTATGACCTGCCGGATTTTTCAGGGTTCCGGACAAAAGATGTTCCGATGCAATTTGCCGTTTCGACCTCTGCCCTTGCCGTTTGTCATAGATGAGGAGAATGAGGCATGTGATTGCAAAGGGTATTGGATAATTGAAAGATGCTTCGCCGTATATCGTTGAACATAAACAGAGAGATGATGAAAAACACTGCTTTCGATTCTAAATATGGATTTTTATGGCTGGGGTGGGCCATGTTCTGTTTTTCATGTTTTGCATTGCCAAATCCCGCCGATTTGGATGGCGATGGATATGTGAACATGTTCGATCTGTATAGATTGGCCGAGCAATGGCTTGCCCAGGACTGCGCATCTTGGAATTGGTGTGACGGTGCGGATATAGATCGCAGCGGCAGAGTGGACTTGGGCGATTTTTCATATCTTGCTCAGAGCTGGTCGGCAGAACTTCCTGTCTGGTCAGATGAATTCAGCGGAGAATCTCTTGATGCGAACAAATGGACTGTCTATAACAAGGCAGATGGGGCTGATTGCTGGTATACGCCGGGGAATGTTGAAGTCTCTGACGGAATCTTGAAAATATACTCGTGTGAAGAACTCTACAAGGGGCGCAGCTGGACCGGCGGATATATCGATACGGCCGGCAAGTATAATCCCCAGTACAAATATTTAGTTGCCCGCCTCAGGCATTCTTTCGCAAATTCCTATATCTGGGCGACCTGGTGGACGGTGGGCTGGGACGGAGCTCTCATCTGGCCGCCGGAATTTGACATTTGTGAATTTCAGGGCGGAGCCGGCAGCAGGAATCCAGGACAATGGTATCATTGGAATAACGAGGGAAAAGATACATGGCTTGGATGTGCCGCTGAAATAGATGAAAGCCAATGGCATACGTATGGGGTTTATTGGAATGCAGCAGCAGCACCGGTTTTTTATGTCGATGGGGTTCTATCATGTGCGCCGGCCGGTCCTGTCAGCGGCGCCCTCTATCCTATGAAATTAAAACTGACTTCTTCCCCCAGCAGCCAGACCCGTGTTCCCGGCTGTCCTTTGGCCGTTTTTGAGGTGGATTATGTACGGGTGTATGACAATCCTCCGCCTCTGCCGCCTTCCCCGCCGGGAGTGGTATCGCAATTCAAGACGGCGACTGCAAGTTCGGTTCAATCCGGAAACGAAGCCGCTTATGCCAATGACGGCAGTCTCAGTACTCGATGGGCTGCCGCCGACGGGACATATCCGCAATGGTGGAAAGTGGATTTGGGGGCAAACTGCAGACTGTCCGGCTCGGATATTAACTGGTATAACAGCTCCACCAGGGCATATAAGTACAGGATTGAAGTAAGTACGGATGACATTCACTATACGACCATCTCAGACAGAACAGAAAACACGACGTATGGTGACACCTCAGACATCTTTACCGTCTCCGCGCGATTTGTCAGAGTGACTATCACAGGTTGTACGAGTGGTTCTGCCTATGCCTCAATCTATGAGATGAGGGTCTATGGAAACTAACCTCGTAAAAGTACTGTGCTGTTTTGCATATCCGGTAAGACAATAAACCCCCGCAACGGGCAGATTTCTCTTTCCCGCCAGTGTAAATCGCCGGGCGTATTATCGACCCCCAGTCGGAAACAGCGTATAATGAGCAGTTGATGAAACTTATTGACGAGCAATATATCAAGACGCCGTTTTACGAGATGGATAAAATGACGGCGTCGCTGCGTCATTATCCGTCCCAATCAGACCTGCTCGGCGGAGATCACCTTAAAAACCCTTTTTCTGTCTGGACAATGGGGAGGGGTTCAATTATCCCTCCGGAACCGCCATCTTTGCAGCCTTCAACTTTCTGGAAATCTGTTCAAAAATTAAAGCAGTGCGAAACGATATAACCTGTTGCCGAAAATAGACTTATATAAAATTTCTATTTAAAATCCATTTTTTACCTGACAAATCAAAGGTGTGCATCATTTTATTGTGAGGAATGCAAATATAGGAAAAGGTCAAATTGACTGACTTTTGAGGATTGGATTTTGGACGATGATGACCATCTTTTGCAGCAGAAAACGGTATTCTCTTCCATAAAAGGGCTGAAAAGCACTCTTTTGTACAGGAGACTGCCGTTAGGTTTCAGGTCGTCTGTTTCCCGCAAAAGCCAAGGTGAATAAGAACGAAACATGATATTACAAAATGGTTTACGAAGTTGGCGGTGATGAATAAAGATTCTCAGAAACATAAGCGTTTTTTTCAGTTTTATAACAGCGTACATACGTCACTTTACTCATTTCTGTTTGTCCTGGTCCATAATCAGGTGGATGCTGAAGAATTGCTCCAGGAGACGGCAGCAGTCCTCTGGGAGAAATTTGATACGTTTCAGGAGGGAACCAGCTTTGGTGCATGGGCAATTCAGATCGCCAAATACAAGGCCCTGGAGTTCCTGAGAAGCAGCAAACGGAGGCGGATGATTTTTGAAGACGCCGCTTATATGGCCATTTCCGAGGAGGCTGAAAAACATTCCCCGGAAATGGGAAGCTATGTGCGGGCACTGAATAAATGTTTAGGTCGCCTGGTTGAGCAGGACTACAAGCTGTTGTCACTGCGTTACCGGAAGAACTTATCCGTCAAGCAGATTGCCCAGATGATAGGCCGCTCCCGAACCGGATTATATCAGAGTTACTCCCGCATCTTCGAACTGCTGCGAGTCTGCATTCAAAAAAAGTTAGCTCAAATGGAAGTCTGATCCGATGGAACATTTACATCAGCAATTCCAGGCTCGAATGCTGCTGGTTCGGCTGATAGAAAACGATATCGATGAAGAGGGGATCCGTTTTTTGAACCGGTGGTTCAAAGAAGATCCGGAGGCGGTTCGCTGCTATTGTGAATTTCTCCGGGTGTATGCTGTGTCGCAGTTGCAAATCTCCAACAAAATTGATTGTCAAACCGCTTTAGAGGACAGTCAATTCGACCAAGCGATATGGGCAGCCCTCAAGGAAATGGAAGATGCCGCTCCGGTTGTCGAGGTCACGGTGCCGTTGCCGGTACCCCGACGTTCGATCGAAGTTCCCAAAACGGAGAAGCGCATCAGCAAGAAGGCGCTGGCGGCAGCGATCATTTCAGGGGCGGCTTTATTGTTTATGATTTGTTATGTCCATTTCTTCTCCCCCGCTGAGATGTCGCGCCCTGTTGCGTCGCTGACCGGCAGCTATAATACCCTTTGGTCCGGGACTGATGAGTCGATGCCGAACGGCAGTCGATTGTGGAACGACGGCCGCTGGTACCGCCTGGAACGCGGGAAAGCGGAAATCACGTTTGACAGCGGGGCCGCCGTTCTGCTTGAAGCCCCGGTTCGTCTGGAGGTCCTCAGCGAAAACGAGATGCTTTTCGAGGGGACGCTGACGGCTCGAGTGCCTGTGTCAGCACACGGCTTTACGGTGTATACAGCGCATTCGACCATCGTGGACCTTGGGACGGAGTTCGGAGTTTTTGCCGATGCGCAGGAAAGCCGGGTGTTCGTCCGTCAGGGTGAAGTGGAACTGGAGGCGCTTTTTGCCCCCCATTCATCGCTCAAGCAGCGAATCAGCTCTGGAAAAGGGTACCAGGTAGATCGCTCAGGAACAATTTCCGAGGTAGTGTATCACCCCGATACCTTCCGATGGGAGTCTCCGGATTTGTATGAGCAGGCTGTCTATGCCACGAATCCGATTGCTTACTGGCGGTTTGACAGGGATTTGCAGGAACGTCTGATCAATGAGATGAACCCGAAGGATGTCTCCGGCCGCTGCGCAGGTGTGGTTCAGCGAAGAGCCGCAGGGCCGAATCTGGGCAGCGGTAAACCCAATTTTGCTCTTCGGCTGCTCGGCAGGAAAGCGGGCGAGCAGGAGGCGATCCCAGCCGGACTTGCGCGGATCGGCGGCGAGACAACGGACTGGAAACGAACCGGAAACTATTCAATCGTTCTCTGGTTCTGCCCGGAAACCCCGGGGCTCCAGAGCATCCTCGTCTATTCAAATGAGGACACCTATGGGATTCTCAGCCGCTATTCTGATCAAATTTATCTAAGTAAAGACAACCGGATTTCCTTCTATGTCTACTGCCCTGAGTCGGCGGCTGACAATCAGGCACTGCATTCCATCAGTGCGGCGGAGCCGGTCCAATTAAATACGTGGTACCATGTGGCTGTGACCTGTTCCGCAGAGAACCGCATCAACCTGTATGTCAACGGTCGGCTCCGGGCGGCCAAGCAGCTGCCTTCCCGGCCGCAACCCAACCTGATCGGCTATATCGGTTGTTCCACCATCAATCCCTACTATGACCAAGTGGAACATCTTGCCCTGAGCCGGGAACCGTTTTGCGGCGTAGTGGACGAGATTAGTGAATATGATCGGACCCTGTCCGCCGAGGAGGTTGAAAACCTGTACCGGGCGGCAGGGGGAACGGAAGAAAGGAAGTGAATCCATGATGATACCGAGCTCGACCATTCTGACGGATCGAATCGTGAAACGACGGAAGGGTTTTACGCTGATTGAGCTGCTGGTTGTGATTTCCATCATTGGGCTGCTCCTTTCGGTTCTTATTCCGGCCCTTTCCAAGGCCAAGCGGTTTGCAGAGGAGATTGTGTGTAAAAACAATTTGCACCAGTATCAGCTGGTGACGGAGATGTATGCTCAGGAAAACAAGGAACTGCTGCCGATTCCGCAGGAGTCCATCTTTGCCAGTGACAGCGTGCTGCAGGCGGCTGGCGAGGTCCAGAAGTACTGCCGGTGGCACAATCCGCTGTTTGATCTGGACGAGCACCCTGAATTTGGCGGTCCCCTCCAGCCCTATCTCCAGGTGGCACAAGTGAGTGTATGCCCGGTTTTCCGCAAACTGTCTGCGAAGTACGCCTCCTTCCATCCGAATCATAACACAGCCGTGGCGACGGGAGTTATTACCTTCAGCCTGACGATGAACGGCAACCTGCAGCGAATGATGCAGCCGGATACTTATGTCTTCAAGTCGATACGAAAAACGGAAATTCGAAGCCCTTCCCAGGTCTTCCTGTGGGCGGAAGAGAACATGTGGACCCTGAACGACATGAACGGCAATCCCCTCAGCAGTGCTGTTCTGAACGATACAACCCTGTTGGCAGGTTCGGACTGTTTCGCCAGCTTTCACCAATTGTCCGCCGGAAAAATAGAGGTACAAATCGGCACAGGGACCTACAACGGCGGCAGCTCTAACGTGCTGATGTGTGACGGATCCGCTATTACCGCAACGCCGGAGGAAACCAGATATTATGCGGGCAAGCGGTTCTGGTAGCCGGCGGGCTTGTAGGGGTTGATTCCTTCTGAAGTTCAAGCAAAAGTAAGGCGTTATAAAAGTAAACAGAAAATGAATGTTACGGGAAAGGAGAACGGCGATGAAACGAATGTTGTTCCTGTTAGGAATTGTTTTGATGATGGGGGGATTGGTGCAAGCGGCCGCATATTACTTCGAGGGGACCCAGGACAATCTGTGGAGTAACCTTAATAACTGGACGGTGGAGGGAAGCGTGCCTTCGGTCTTGCCTGGCGCGGCGGACAACGTTCGTATCAGGTCGTCCTGCCTTTTGAACTACGATGCCGGAATCATTAACAGTCTGCAAATTGGCTCGGGTGGAGCCGGCGATCTCACTGTAGATGGCGGTAAAATTGATGCCGCCAAAGGGGTCTCTGGGACGGCGGAAATGGGAGCGGTTGGTTGGGATGCTCCCGGTTCGCTGACGATCAACAACAATGGCGAAGTTATTATACGCAACGACACGACGATTGGATGCTGGGCAAACAAGGGCACGGTAACGGTTAACAGCGGCAGATTTTTTGTGCCGGCCGTACTGTTTTTAGCTATTTACGATAACAACGGTGTTTTTGTGGATTCTGAAGTCAAGATTTGCAAAAGTGGTATTGTTGAGTGCTACTACATTACTGTCAAGGGCGGTGTGATCGATGTTTGGAATGGGCGATTCTGTCCATGGTACAGCGATGCGGCTGTTTCTGATTTAATTGCTGCCGGAAAGATTATTGGTTTTGGCGGCCAGGGAACAGTAAGTTTTGATATTGTCCCATGGCCTCACACAGTTACCGCTAAGCACAACATGCACCCATCGCCGGATTTTTATGAAACGGTCGTGGCCGGTGATGTTGCTCTGAGCTGGACGAATATGGAACCAAACACCCCCGGTGATGACGTTTATGTGGATGTCTGGTTTGGAACAGAACCGAATAAACTGGGTGCAAATTATGCACAGGTTGTTACAGCCGGTCAAAATACAACGACTGTTACCGTTAACGCATCGGATGTTCCCAAGACTTACTACTGGCAGGTGGATTCGTATCTTTACGGCGACCCGGCGGTTGTTCATTATAGCAACAGCGACCCAAACGCTTATCCGATAATTGAAAGCGCCCTATTTGAATTCTACACCACATATGATTCCGCCCCCATAGTCAATGCCGGCGTTGATATGATTACCTGGATTAACGAGCCGGTCCAGTTGGCTCCGACCGTCATTGATGACGGTGTCAGTTCATTAACCTATCTCTGGACAACTGCGCCCGAAACAGAACCCAATGTTATTTTCTCAGATCCGGCGGCAGAAGCCCCGCTTGTCACTGTGGACAGTGCACTGGGTGCGGTCACGCTGACATTGACCGTTCAGGATGAGTTTAATGCTCCCGTATCTGACACCGTCGTGATCAATGTTTACGGAAGTCCCTGTTCGGCTGCTGTCGATGGGCCGGGACTGGATCCTGCCGATCAACAGCTGGATTTGTATTTTGACTGCCGAATTGATCTGCAGGACGTTGCCGTACTGGCCGCCAGATGGCTGGAAAATTATGAATTGACAGCGCCGATCCCGGTTCCGGCTCCCTAACAGGAGGTCGGCAGCAAAGCATATCTCTCCGATACGCGGGCTGATTTTGCGGTTCGATAAAGATGAAATGGGATGTGAAGTGTGTGAAGGAAAACCTGATGCATGGCTATGTATAAAATTAAATTAGTTTATTTTGGAGGTTGGAAAGATGAAAAACTTGAAATTCTGTGTGGTTTTTTTGTTGGCTGCAGCCATGATGACAAATGCTCAAATCTGGTATGGTCTGGATGACGGGGACGTCTGGAGTGATGCCTCCAACTGGATCGGCGGCTCCGGCGGAGTTCCCGGCGTTTCGGACTGGGCGGAGATAATTTACGATTTCCCGAAAACCTGCATCCTCGACAGCGATGCAGGCACCATCAACACCCTCCACATCTCTGCCGGCGGCACCGGTGCTTCTATGCTCATCAAAAATGGCGGGCGTCTGACGGTTTCAGGCGGCGATGTGTCCCCGGGATGGAACAACAACGGTACTCTGACTATTGAGACCGGCGGCTCATTGACAGCCAACTGTATGTTTACTGTCGCCATGTACGACGATACGGATAGTTTTGCCCGCCTGATCCTGAATGGCGGGACCTTGACTGTCAACAACGCCTTCTATCATGGCATCTACTTCGACGGCAGTTCCACCGTGGACATCCGGACCGAAATCAATGCCGGCGTTCTGGATGTGGATGCCCTTATTCTGGACCGCGGCATCATGAACATTACCAACGGAACCGTCATCGTGGCGGGTGACGTTTTGGGTTTAGTTGCGAATTGGGTTTCTGCCGGTCGCCTGACAGCGTTTGATGGTGCAGGAACGATCGTTGCCCAACTGGGCAATGGTTACACAGAAATCACCGCGGTTCCCGAACCGTCCATGCTGGTTCTGCTGGCTTTGGGTACGCTGACGCTGCACCGGAAAAGATAAATAGGGTTGCTTTTTAAGACCTGCCGGATATTCCCGGCAGGTCTTTCTATCCTTAGAGGAATAGAATAGATGCAGCAAATCTTCTCGATAGGGGGATAGCGTAATGCTGATGCAGCGATCGGCCTGTTTTAAGCATATCAGTTTTTTCTCAATTATTCTGTTCGTTAGTATTCTGTCAGCCGCAGGATATGCTTCATCCTGGAACGGCCGTGGCCAAAATGACCTGTGGAGCAATGCCTCCAATTGGATCGGGGGAATCCCCGGTCCGGCAGATTACGCAAGGTGGAACCTCGCAAATACAACTCCGTGTTATCTGAATCATAATGCAGGAACTATCGATACCCTGTTGGTCAGCGAATATCAACAGGGGCATTTAATCATCCAGGATGGCGGCTCACTGACCGTCACCAACTATGCCTCCATTATGAACCGTTCCGGCAGCATCACCGTACAGCCCAATGGTCTGCTGCACGTCATAGGAGATTTGATAATCGGACAATGGGATGATCTGCCGGATGATGAAATGATCTTAACAATGAACGGCGGGACAATAGTGGTAGAGGCAGTGCTTCGGTTTGGTTTTTATTTTGATGGTGTTAATGGACAATATACCGTTAAAACTCATGCCCAGCTTAATGGGGGAGAGTTATATGCCGGTTCCGTCAGCGGTTTGCAGGCGGATCGCGGCACAATCGATATTACACACGGAAAACTAATCCTCAATGGCAACCATAAGGCCGCCGTACAAAACTGGGTTACCAGCGGTTTTTTAACTGCCTATGATGGTAATGGAATCATTACATACGACTATGACCGGACAAATCAGGGCAAGACCGCAATCTGGGCTGCTGCTCCCGTTAACGGCGATGTGGACGGCGATTTTGATGTGGACTTTGATGATTTGTTCTTATTCGTTGGCGATTGGCTGTCGCAGGAATGCGGAGTCCATTCTGACTTTACAGGTGACTGCAAGGTCAATATGCAGGACCTGGCGCAGATGTCAGAGAATTGGTTTTACGGTGTAAGTCTCGCTGCCTTTGATCCCAATCCGGCTGATGGTCAGGTGATTATGCCGTCGCAGCTTTCCTGGAAAGCGCCGGCCTTTATTGATTCATTTGATATATACTTTGGAATGAATTATATGGCCGTGTTAAATGCTGATCATGAAAGTCCTGAATTTCAGGGCACACAGTCTGAAAAAAACTTTGCCCCTGCTTTGCTGTACCCGGATGAGCACTATTACTGGAGAATCGATGTTGTTCTCGGGGACAAGAAATACCCCGGAACAGTCTGGAGTTTCTCGACAGTGGATATGGAAAATGCCGCTGGTTTTATCGGCGCCACCTGTGGTTGGCAGTACAGTGCCCAGCTTGAAGGACCGCTGACGTATCCCAATCAAACCAACATTTCCCTCTATAACCCCCAGCGGGGCAATCCGACTGCAACATGGGAGGACTGGGCGGCCCAGATTACTCAGGCGGGACTGGACTTTATCTGTCCCAATCTGACCGGCTCCTGGCCCAATACGGGCTCTCCTCCCGCAGATATGGCTCCTCTTGTAACGGCCCTCAATAACCTGGGCAATGTTACTAAATTCGCCATATTTGATGACAATGCCGCCTCCTGGTGCGCTCAATGGAATATGGCGGAGGGACGGGGATTTTGGTATGCAGAACCGTTCGACATCAGCGATCCGGCCAACTGGGTTTTCATCTATGACTATAATTACAAACTCTTCTATGAAACCGTTCCGGATGCCCAGCGATTCAAGATTGACGGCCGACCTGTCATCTGGATCTGGACGGGCAATCCCTATTTCGTTGCCAACTCACAGGGCAACCTCTCTCGGGCTATGCTTTGGGTACGTCAGCGGTGCATGGAGGATTTTGGATTTAATCCCTACATTGTAGGGAATCGAGACTTTATCTCAAACGATTCCACTTGTGCCAATCCGGGAGTGCTGGATGCCACCCATAGTTGGTTTGGGCCGCCCAATGACCCTTGGACTTTGTCCGTCTTTAATGGCGTGAAAATCGGTGTGGCGGTTGCACAATTTCAAAACCCAAGCAATCCCCCCGGTTTTCTGGACCCGAATCACGGCAATTTACTGAATGAAGGGCTTCACCAGACAGTCGGCGCCGGTGCCCTGATGACGCTGTTAGAGGGATTTACCGATTACGAAGAAGATGCCGCTCTCTTCCGGGTGCGCAACCTGGATGAAAACGGTAATCCGCTCAGCTACGAACAGACTTATTATGACTATCCCAATCAACGGCTCAACATTATTCGCAAACACAGCCGTCATCCCTTCCCTGCGGAACTTAAACTGGAAGCGGAAGGATGTGATACCTGCGGCGGTGCGGCAGGCGGCGGAACACCGAGACTCTATCGCAACGGCAATATCGGGATTGAACCCACACAGGATGAAGGGGGCGGATTCAGCATCGGCTGGATTCAGCCCAATGAGTGGTTTCAGTGGGAAGAAGTGCCGATGGAAGGGTCTGGAACTCTCCAGGTTCGCGTAGCCGCAAATAACGATGCCGGTCGGCTGCATTTTGTCATCGATGGACAGGTGAAACCCGCCGTTACACTCCCGGATACGGGCGGATTCCAGAGTTGGGCAACCGTGGACACACCCCCTGAAACATTCGCGCCGGGCTCTTATCATACGGTACGTCTAATTTGTGAAACATCAGGAATGAACATCAACTGGATTCGCTGGGTAGCCGGCGGTACAGACAATGCTCCACCCAGAGTCGTCATTAATTCCCCCGTAAATAACAGTACCTATGCTGAGCCGGCTGCTGTAACCATCGAAGCGGCTGCATTTGATGAAGATGGCACCATCAGCAAAGTGGATTTTTATCACGGTTCGACTTTGCTGGGGACGGATACCGCCGCTCCCTATTCCTTTACATGGAATAATGTGCCTGCAGGGGACTGCGGTAGTTATCGTCTGTCGGCTAAGGCAGTGGACAATCAGGGGGCAGTATCCACCTCTCTGCCCGTCTTTATGAATGTGACACCTCTGTCGTTGAACAAACCGGCGTATGCTTCCTCTGTTGTAAACAGAAATGTTCCCTCCCGGGCAGCAGACAATGACCTAAGCACCCGCTGGGAATCTGCCTACAGCGACCCGCAATGGATCTATATTGATCTGGGGGCGGTCTATGACATTGGAAAAATCGTGCTCAAATGGGAAGCGGCCTATGCCAGTAGCTACCAAATCCAGATATCCGACGATGCCGTACACTGGACAACTGTGTACAGCACGACAGTCGGCGACGGCGGATATGATGTCCTGAATGTCTCGGCAGCCGGACGCTATGTCAGGATGTACGGAACAACCCGCGGTACAATCTACGGATATTCGTTGTATGACTTTAAGGTCTATATGGCTTATTAAGAGTCCGGTTCAGCAGAGATACGGCGGCTGCCTAAAACCTATAAAAAACAGTCAAGTTGAGAAATATTGTTTGGATGGCGTGGATGGCGATATAGATATGGCTCAATTTCACAAAAGGAATGCTGTTATGGATGTATATCAGAGAACATGCACGCAAACCGGATTTTTTGCTTCTTTGCAAGCGGCCTTAACCATCTTTCTGCTTGTTGCCGGTACCGCAGCTGCTGAGGTAACTTTCAGCGGTTCCGCTCCGGCGCCGGATTCCGAGTTGGCCTTGTGGTATCGTCAACCTGCCGCGGATTGGGAATCCCAAGCGCTGCCCATCGGCAATGGGTATATTGGAGGGATGGTATTCGGCGGTGTGGCGCAGGAACAGATCAGTCTGAATGAAAAGACTCTCTGGTCTGGTGGGCCGGGTGAATATCCCGATTATACCGGCGGCAACAATACTGACCGGACGGTCTATTTGGCCAATATCCGAAAAATGCTCGAACAGAAGAATTATGCCGCCGCAGATGCGTATGCGGAAAATCTCAAAGGCATCTCCACTGCTTTCGGTTCGTATATGACCTTCGGCGATTTGTTTCTGGAAGTCATCGGCAAATTCAATATTGTCGAGATCACAGCCAGCAGCCAGAAAGAGGAAAGCGAGGGAATGGCCAAGGCGTTCGATGGTTCGATCACAACCAAGTGGTTTACCGGCGATTCTTATGGCCCTCCGTTCTGGATTCAGGTCAAATCCCGTGACGCCGTGGTGATAGATGGCTACACGATTACCTCCGGCAATGACATGCCTGATCGCGATCCTCTTAACTGGACCCTGTTCGGTTCCAATGACGGAACGAGCTGGACCCAGATTGACAGCCGTTCCGGCGTGGATTTCCCGGAACGGAGACAGACACTGAGTTTTTCTTTTTCCAACGCAACCGCCTGGCAGTACTACAAATTTAATTTTCAGAATAACGCCGGGAATACCCTCCAGTTGTCCGAAATTACGTTTCATGAAAAGACGCCGGATATCGTCGTGGAAAATTACCGTCGGGAACTGGATCTCAATGAAGGCATGGCGAGGATTGGCTATGAAATTGACGGCGTCAAATATACGCGGGAATACTTTATAAGCTGTCCGGATAATGTCCTGGTCATGCGGCTGACAAGCATTCCGGGCGGACATCTGACATTTCGGGTACGAGTTGCCTGTCCGCACAGCAGTCCTGCGATAACCGCCCGAAACGGCAGGATCACGCTCAGCGGTTCCCTGACAAGCAATGATATGGCTTTTGAATCTCAGACGCAGGTCATGCAAACGGGCGGAACTCTGACAACAGAAGCCGATTCTGTCAGCATTGATTCAGCTGATACGGTAATGATTATCATGGCCATGGGAACCGATTATATCAATCAATATCCGAACTACAAAGGCACCCATCCTCACGCTGCCGTCACGGCCCGCGTGAACGCTGCCTCCCAGAGGACCTGCAATCAACTTCGTGCAAGACATTTGGCCGATTACCAGGAGCTCTTTAACCGCGTTGTGCTGGACCTGAAAAGCGGTAGGCCGCAAACTCCAACCGATGAACTGCTGGCCGGCTATCACGGGAATAATCCTGCCCTGGAAACTCTTTACTTCCAGTTCGGTCGGTATCTCCTTATCAGTTCCTCTCGGCCGGGAACCCTGCCTGCCAATCTTCAGGGAATCTGGAACAACGTGACCAATCCTCCCTGGAATGCGGACTATCATACCAATATTAACCTGCAAATGAATTATTGGCCTGCAGAAGTGACCAACCTCAGCGAATGTCATTTGCCTTTGCTTGAATACATCGACAGTCTCCGTCCGAGGGGACGCCAAACTGCTCTCCTGCATTACGGAGCAGGGGGGTGGACGACCCATCACGAAAACAATATTTACGGGCATACAGGTCCCAGTACCAGTTATGCGTTTTATTGCCCTGGTGCTGCGGCCTGGCTGTGTCAGCATCTCTGGGAACATTATGCGTTTACTAAGGACCAGAATTATCTGTCCGCCAAGGCCTATCCGATCATGAAAGAGGCCTGTGAGTTTTGGGTCGATTATTTAATCACCGATCCGGATGATGGAAAACTGGTTTCCTCCCCGTCTTACTCTCCGGAAAACCGCGGTCTTTCTGTCGGCTGCTCCATGGATCAGCAGATCGACTGGGACCTGCTGACCAACACCATTGAGGCCGGTCGGATTCTTGATATCGACGCTGACTTCCGTCAGACTCTCATCAATACAAAAAATCAGCTGGATCCCGGTCTGCGGATCGGCAGTTGGGGGCAGTTGCAGGAATGGAAACCTGACTGGGACAGTCCCGCAGATACTCATAGACATGTTTCGCACCTGTTCGCGCTCCATCCCGGCCGCCAGATTTCACCGCTGACGACGCCGCAATATGCCGCTGCCGCTAAAATCTCCCTCCTGGCCCGTGGAGACGGCGGGACCGGCTGGAGCAAGGCCTGGAAGATTAACTTCTGGGCGCGCCTCCACGACGGCAATCACGCTTATCTCATGCTCCGGGAGCAGCTGGATTTCAGCACTTTGTCCAACCTCTTTGATACGCATCCTCCGTTCCAGATTGACGGAAACTTCGGCGGAACCGCCGGTGTGGCGGAAATGCTGCTCCAGAGTCATGCCGGTGTAATTCATCTTCTGCCCGCTCTGCCGGACGCATGGCCCGCGGGCAGCGTAACCGGGCTGTGCGCACGAGGCGGATATGAAGTTGAAATCCAATGGAATCAGGGCCGCCTGCAGGAAGCCAAGCTCAAAGCCCGGTTTACAGATACCTGCTCTGTCAAATCCGCTCATCTGGCAGATACGCCGGATATAGCGGTCTTCGAAGAGGCCCGGCAGATTTCGAATACCCGAACAGGAGACCTTATTACCTTTGATGTTCAGGCAGGCAAAACATACAGAATCCGCCTCAATCCTCTTCTGCCGGGCCGTATGGAGGCGGAACGGTATACGTCCATGAAGGGTGTGCAGACCGAACCGACCGACGACGAGGGCGGCGGTGAGAACGTCGGCTGGATTGATGCCGGGGACTGGATGGAGTACGAACCGCGTATTGTCTTCGGCGGCGAGTATATCCTAAGTTGTCGTGTAGCTTCGGAAATGAATCCAATTGTCTTTGATCTGTTGCAGGGCGATGTTCTCCTGACCAGCGTCAATACACCGACCACTCTGAGCTGGCAGACATGGAAAACCGTCACCCGCAGCATTCTGTTAGAACCATCCGAAGAGCCGCTTCGAATCAGCGCCGTCAGCGGCGGATGGAACATCAACTGGATGCACTTTGACCTGATTCGCCCGAATGCGGATTTAAATGGCAATGGCCGAGTGGATCTGCCGGATTTTGCTTTCATAGCGGATCAATGGCTCAATTCGGATTGTCGGCATGCCGGCTGGTGCAATCACGGCGATATCAGCACCGACGGGGTTGTCGATCTTCAGGATGTCCGGATAATCGCTGACTTCTGGATGAACGAAACGTGATGCTCGAATCCTGGCGGGGGAACTGTGGCGTCGAACAACAACTTTGATTCTGCGGATTTTAAAATGAAGGATCCCTTAATCCTTATAAGGTTCAACGATGAAAGGATTCAGTATGAAGAAAATTCTCATTTTTGGGACAATATTGGGTACGGCGTTTTGTTTTGGACAGGTTCAATTTGAGGGAGAATTTGCCCCGCATGAAGGAATGGTGAAATCTCCGGAAGCGGATTTCAGGCAGGAAATTTGCTTGAACGGATACTGGGATTTTCAGGGGATAGACTTGCCGGCCGACTGGAAGCCAAACATGGGCCAGGCCCCAGAACTGGAAAATTCGAAAGCCGACCGCTGGGAGGCCGTCAAAATAAAGATCCCGTCTCCCTGGAATGTCAATTCTTATATGCGGTCAGACGGACCGGATCACCATGATTTCCCCACCTATCCGGCTGACTGGGAAAAATATCAGATGGGTTGGCTGCGGAAAACAATAACCATCCCCTCCGATTGGAAGGACAGTCAGATTATCCTTCATTTTGAAGGTGTCGCTGGTTTTGCAGAAGTGTTTGTAAATGGCCGACGGGTTTGTGAAAACTTCGATCTGTTTCTTCCTTTTGAAGCGGATATTACAGATTTTGCAAAGGCAGGCCGGGAAACCGAAATCTGTGTCGGGATACGTAAGGCATCCCTGTTCGATGATAACCGCACAATTGGACGTCGGTTGATCCCTTCCGGCTCGATGTGGGGTCAGCATATTGTCGGAATCTGGCAGGACGTATATTTGTTTGCTTTACCGAAAATCAGGATTCAGGATGTCTATGTCAAACCTCTGGTGTCAGAGGATCTCCTGCAGCTGGAATTGTCGATTCAAAATGACAGTTCGCAGGACACGGAGGTGTCGATTAGCGGGGATGTTCGGGAGTGGAAGAATTTAGCGGGAAAAGATATGCTGACGGCTCCCGCCGCCAAATGGACGCTCGGCAAAAAAGCGATAACAATTCCCGCTCGCCAAGCCGTTGTGCCGGCAAACTCCAGTGCCTCCCTGACTCTTTCGGTTCCTGCCGGGAATAAACTGCATTATTGGACGCCTGAATCGCCGAATCTCTATGGCTTAACATTATTCCTCAATGCATTGGGAAAACAGATTGATGCTGAATATCAGCGTTTTGGCTGGCGTCAGTGGACGTTTACGGGCAATAAACTGTGTCTGAATGGCGCACCCATTGAACTGCGCGGTGACTCATGGCACTTTCAGGGCATCCCGCAGATGACCCGCCGCTACGCCTGGGCCTGGTTTACCGCGATCAAAGACGCCAACGGCAATGCCGTTCGTCCTCATGCACAGGTCTATCCGCGTTTTTATCTGGAAGTGGCCGATGAAATGGGTATCTGCGTTCTGGACGAAACTTCCAACTGGGCCAGTGACGGTGGTCCCAAGTTCGATTCAGATAAATTCTGGACAGCCAGTGATGACCATCTCAAACGACTGGTTTTGCGTGATCGAAATCACCCCAGTGTTTTTGGCTGGAGTCTGACTAACGAAAACAGGCCTATTATCGTGCATGTATTTAATCGTCCTGACTTGATGCCGGTTCAGATAGAGGCCTGGGCGCGTTGGGTAAAAATGTGTACCGAATTGGATCCGACACGTCCATGGATCTCCGGTGATGGCGATGATGATGGGGAAGGTACACTGCCAACGGTTGTTGGACACTATGGTGATGAAAACAGCATGAGAAACTGGTCATCAAAAGGAAAACCATGGGGTGTGGGTGAACATTCGATGGCTTACTACGGTACACCCAGGCAGGTTTCAAAATATAATGGGGCCCGTGCCTATGAGTCCATGCTGGGGCGGATGGAAGGACTGGCTTATGAATGCTACGATTTGATTGCCATGCAGCGAAAATATGGTGCGTCGTATGCCAGTGTTTTTAATATTGCCTGGTATGCACTCCAGCCGCTGGAGGTGGGATTGCAGGATGTATCCCGCTCTCCCACGCTTCAGGACGGCATATTCTTCACCGCGCCTTATATAGAAGGTAAGCCCGGTGTGCAGCCGGAACGGCTTGGGCCTTACTCAACCACATTCAATCCCGGCTATGACCCTTCACTGCCGCTGTATAAGCCATGGCCGATGTTTGAGGCGATCAAGCAGGCCAATGCCCCCGGAGGACCGGCTCCGTCAAAATGGGCACAAATCCCAAGACCGGAAAAGAAGGCGGAATTTCCTGCCCCGCTTCTCTATGAAAGTGTGCTGTTTGTCGGAGAGGAAGCATCGAATTTGAAGGCGCATCTGGTCTCTCGAGGGGTTCAATTGGCTCAGTTCCGTGAAGGTAAGAAATGCCTTGTGATTATTGATGGACAGCATTCTTTGACAGACAAGGAGGCAGCCCAAATCAGGGATCTGCTGAATCAGGGAACTGATGTCTGGATTTGGGGCATCGTTCCGAAAACTGCTGCAGCTTTTAACCGCATACTTCCGTATCCTGTCGAAGTCACACAGCGTCAAGCTGCTTCATTTGTGATTAAATCCGAAACACCAATTACTGCCGGCCTGGATCATGCCGACTTTTATTTTTGTGAGATTCAGCAAACGCCTGCAATGGAGTACGGGCTTAAGGGGCCTTTGGTGGAAAACGGCAAGGTGATTCTTGCGGCGTGTGATACAGATTGGACTCGCTGGAACAAAGTTGAAGAGTCGGTTAAAACCGCTTCTGTTCTGCGAAGTGAACGGCAGACAAAACCGGCCGGAGCGGCTCTGGTCGAATGCGCCGCTGGAAACGGACGAATTCTGATCAATACGATGACGAAGTTTTATAATACCGAACGGGGCGGTTCAGTTTTGCAGGTGATGTTAAAAAATGCCGGGGTCCCTATCAAAAAAATGGAAATCGCTCCCGGCTCAGGAGTTTTTGACATAGACGGCAGCCTGACCCGAAGTCTTATTTGCGGTGCGTTTGAAGCAGAAAGTGTTCAGGCGGCTTATGATCGGGATTTCCTGGAGGGGGAAAGTACGGCAAAACCCAAAGAAGGGGATATCACTCAGGGGCATAAGTGGTTCGTAGGAAAAACAGGTTCCGAAGGATATTTCGATTTTAACCGAATGAATCTGTCCGGCGGCAATTCCAATTCCGCGGTTTATATGAGTTTCTGGTTGTGGAGTCCTCGGCCGCTTAATAATCTGTTGATTGAGCCGGATATGCCTAAGTTGGATCTGATTGCCGGTTCGGATGATGCCTGCAAAATTTGGCTTAACGGCGAACTGATTCATGAAAAATTTGGTATCCATCCTATCCATGTTGGGGACATTCAATGCAAGAACCTGCCGCTCAAGCAGGGGTGGAACCATTTTCTGGTCAAGGTTGCTCAGGGCGGCGGTCAGTGGGCATTCGGAGCCCGACTTCATTGCACCGACGTTCCATTTATGGCACAATTAAAGGCGGCCGTGGAGAATCCGGATCAAAAATAAGCAAGGGCACCTCTAAAAATTTCAGTTTCAAGAGGTCTTCTTTCACTTTCTGAAATTCGAGTGGAAAGGCGAACGAGCGAGTCCAGCGCTGCCGTTTTTCTTTCCCTGCTGATCACTTCAATCGGCCTCTCTCGGCGGCAATGCTTTCAAAGTCTTACGTTTTCATGTGCACCAGTATAACATCCTCTATCTGGTGCAAAAAGTTTTATAATCACCCAATATAATTATCTTTCAATCTCTTTTTTCGGGCAACAATATATAAGTAATATAGCAATACCAATAAATTCAGTGGAGGCGCAAACCATTATCATCTCAGGCGACAAACCCACCTTAATCAAGCGCCCAGTTTTTGGGGACACGCTCACTCATCAAATCCATTGCATATCCTTTCATTCATTAAATGTCTGCTCCAGTTAAAATTCCTCCTACTGTAAAGTGTCGTTTTTTAGCGAAAACAATTCGCATGATTAAGAAACAAGTCCTGCCGTGGTTAAACTTTGTACGGATAAATTAACTTCAGCAAATATGGCTGCAATAAAACAAATAACATTAATAATAAAGCAACAAGAATACAGATTATCTGAAAAAACACTGTCTTTCTATTTGGACCATATCTCCAAATTAGTATAATGTTGAAAATTCCGGTTGCGACTGAAAGCCCCCAGAATAAGTTGGAGAAAATAAGTAACAATATGACTTTTCTTGTGAAAATAAACATGGTTGTCAAGCCGCATACAATAAAAATAAATGGCGCCGAATAAAAAGGCTTTATTGTCTTCTTGTTATCCATAACATCTCTCCAAATACTTTTATTTTCGCTGTTGGATTACCTGGTCAAACAGCACTTATACTTCGCATCTTTGACAAATGCTCTGCAATCGTTGACCCCAAGGGAATAAAAGGTGCCATTCCACTGTTGAGATACATATTTGACACAAATAGCTGCATTTCTAAGATTAAGATTGCAGCATTTGGTTCCTGCTTTAGGACCTGCCCACATAAGTCCTGCTTTCTTCATTTTGAGCTCATATTTTTCTGCGGTTGCACTGGGGCCAAAATCAGAATTTCCGCCATCACTTTTTTCCCATGGGCTTATCCCCTCATACACCCATTTGTTAATGATTAATGACAATGGACCGTAATCAATATCTCGTCCATCAACTATTGACTATTGAATAATTATCTAAACACATTATAGGTTCAATTTTGCACAGT
>CALMLO010000049.1 GCA_937868095.1 uncultured Phycisphaerales bacterium
GGGATTGTGGTACACCAAGGCGTAATTGGAAAGGTTTTATCTTATGAAAGAATTTATCGACAGCACGGGCAAAAAATGGGTTCTATCCCTGACTATCGATGCCGTCAAACGCTGCCGGGATCTTTTAAATATAAACCTCCTGGAACCGGAAAAGGGCGACCCTCCTCTATTAACCCAGATCGGCACCGATGAGATCCTGTTCTGTGATCTATTGTACTGCCTGTGCAAGCCGCAGCTGGATCAGGCGGGTATTACGGATGAGCAGTTTGGCCAGTCTTTGGGCGGCGATGCGATCCTGTCAGCCAGCAACGGCTTCTATGAGGAGATGGTTGATTTTTTCCGGAAACGCGGCCGCAGCGACCGGGCCAAGGCTGTGGCCAAACAGCAGGAGGTGATCGACCTGGCAGTCCGCAGGATCGAACGGACCCTGGACCTGCTGGACCTGGAGACCGAGATCGAGAAAGCCCTTGGGAGTGTATCTACAAACTCGCCGGGATCATCGGGATCAACCCAGGACCGCTGACGCTGCGGGAGCTGCTCTGGATGGCCCAGGGACACGGAGAAAGCAGCTGGGGGCGGATCAGCAACCTGATGGCCCTGATTGCCAACGTCAACCGGGACCCGAAAAAGGGACGTCCTTTCAAGCCGGAGGATTTTAATCCCTATGCCCGAAGATCCAGGGTCATTGTTCTGACCAAACAAAACTTTGGCCTCCTTCGGGAGGCGTTTATCGGAAAGGAATACCCTTCAGGGTAGTAAATACCCGCGAGTAAAAAATGAAATCCACTATGGCAAAATTACTGATCCGCGGACAAGCGGAACATCTTAATTGGAGTGAACGTAGCTAATGGCCGCACAGGCAGGAGCCATCCGGGCCGGACGGGCGTTTGTCGAGCTGTTTGCCGACAGCAGCCGGTTTGTAGCTGGGCTGCGGCAGGCGGAACATAAACTCCGCCAGTTCGGCCGGAATGTCCAGAACCTCGGGATGCGGATGACCGCCCTGGGGGCGGCGGCGATCTCCCCCTTTGCCATCTCCACGAAGGTCTATAAGGACTTCGATGATGTCATGCTGTCGGTCAAGGCCGTCACGGGGGCAACCGGCCAGGAGTTTGACCTCCTCACCGAGAAGGCCAAGTTCCTGGGCCGGACGACCTCCTTTACTGCCGCCCAGGTGGGATCTGCCATGTTAGAGCTGGGCCGGGCGGGCTTTGCCGCCACGGAGATCGACGCTTCCATCGCCTCGGTCATGAACCTGTCCCGGGCGACCGGGACCGACCTGGCGGAATCCACCAACATTGCCGCTGCCACGATGCGTGCCTTTGGCCTGGATGCCTCCGAAATGACCCGGGTAGTTGATGTCCTGACGGCCACGGCCAATGCCTCCGCCCAGACGCTGTCGGATCTGGGGGAGTCCATGAAATACACCGCCCCGATCGCCGACATGTTTGGCCTGTCTCTGGAGGACGCCTCCAAATCCCTGGGCATCCTGGCCAACCTGGGCATCAAGGGGTCCATGGCGGGCACGACGCTCAAGAACATCATGCTGCGGATGACCGATAGTTCCATCCGCACCAAGCTCAAGCAGTTGGGTGTGACCGTCTCCAATGCCAATGGGGACTTCCGCAACCTGGCCGACATTATGGCTGACCTGGGCAAGGCGACCGAAGGCATGGGCGATGTGGAAAAACTCGGCATCTTCAATGAGATCTTCGGCCTGCGGGCCATTGCCGGGGGCTCCAAACTGACCACCGAGACTTTTATTAGGCTGATCGAGGCCATTGACAAGGCCGCCGGCACGGCCCAGCGTACGGCCAAGATCATGGACAGCGGCCTGGGCGGTGCCCTGCGGCGGATGTGGTCGGCGGTGGAGGGCATAGGGCTGGCCATCGGAAGGTCCCTGTCGAAGCCCCTGTCAATTGCAGCCGACTTGTTTGCCGTCATCAGCAATAAAATCACCGAGTTGGCGGACAAACACCGGGCGCTGGTGGTGGTCCTGGGCGCCTTTGCCGCGTCCCTGCTGGTTGCAGGGACGGCCCTGATCGGCCTGGGCCTGACATTGAAACTGATCGCCTTTGGCCTCAGTACCCTGCGGACGGTCTTAGGGGCCGTTGTTGGTGTATGTAAAGGAATAAAGACCATTCTCCTGGCCCTCTTAACTCCCTTTACGCTCCTGGCTGTCCTGGTGGCGGCCTTAGGCACGGCCTTTGTCGTCACCAGCGGGGTCGGCCAAAAGGCCCTCCGTGCCCTCCAGAAGAAATTCCTGGACCTGAAAACCGATGCCCTGGCCGCCTGGGGCGGGATCGTGGCGGCCTATGCCAGCGGAGACCTGGGCCTGGCGGCCAAGATCGCCTGGCTGGCCGTCAAGGAACAATGGGCCAAGGGCGTGGCGTTTTTAGAAACCAAATGGCTGGAATTTAAGACCTTCTTCCTCAAAACGGCATATGGGGCCTTCTATGGAGCCTTAGCGGCCTGGGAGTTTGTCCAGAACGCCATTGTCGTTGGGGTCATAGAAGCGTCAGCGGCAGCCGTGAAGGCATGGAACGTCTTTGTCTCCTGGTGGAAGAAGGCCATTGAGGGTACGGCTATGGCCCTGGCCAAGGTCTACAACTGGATGATGTCCCTGATGGATGAAAACTGGGACAGCCAAGAGTTCATGCGGCAGATGCAGGAGGGCTTCCACGAAGGCATGGACCAAATCAATCAGGATCTGGAGGCCCGACAAAAACAAGTCGAGCAGAGACGCCAGGAGATGCGGGATGCCGCCCGGCAGGACCACGAGGACCGCCTGCGAGAGATCACGGACGCCGACAGGCAGCGGAGAGAGGGCCTGGAAGAATCCCTCAATCAGGAATTAGAGAGTATTGCCCAGGAGCTGGCCCAAGCCAAGGAAGATCTCAAAAACGCAATCCAGAAGGCCGGGCAGCAGGCCGACGAAAAAGCCGAGCAGGACAAACAGCAAGAACGGGCCTCCCGGCTGCGGGGGGCCATGGGCATGGCAGGCGCGGCCCTGGACATGGCCTCGGCCAGCTCCGTAGGAACGTTTTCGGCCGCCGCCCTGTCCGGCCTGGGGGCAGGCGGGATCACCCAGAAGATCGCCGACAACACCGCCGCCATCGCCCGAAACACCGAAACCATCGCCCGAAATGCGGAAGAGGGGGCAACGTTTACATAGGAGCCAAGATGACGGTTACAGTCGAGGAACGATTTGAGTCCAGGGATATCGAGCGGGGAGACAGCCCTCGGGCGATCCTGCGCTATGTCATCAAGAACGCCGAGGAGCATGAAGAGGCCCTGTCCGGCCTGGAAGCGGAAGCGCCTGTCCTGTTTGACGGCCTGCCGCGTCTGAAATACAAGGTTATTCCAGTCGGTCCCAAACTGTGGTATGGGGAGGCCCAGTACCAGCGCCCCACTCGACAGGCGACCGGTATCAAGGTCTACCAGTTCGACACCGGAGGCGGCAGCCAGCATATTACCCAATCGCTGGCAACCGTCCAGCGGTACGGCAGGCCCGGCTATGCCCCTCCCAACTTCCTGGGCGCCATCGGGGTTTCCCAAAACAGCGTCGATGGCGTGGATATCGTGATCCCAATCTACAACTTCAGCGAGGTCAACTATGAGTCCAACTCCCAGGTGGATGACGCCTACAAGCAGACCCTGTTTTACTTGACCGGCAGGGTCAACAACGATTCCTGGAACGGCTATGCGGCCGGAGAGGTGCTGTTCCTGGGCGCTGCCGGCTCCATGCGGGCCGGCGGCGACTGGGAGATCACCTACCGGTTCGCCGCCAGTCCCAATCTGACGGGGATTACCATCGGGGACATCACCGGCATCGCCAAGAAGGGATGGGAATACCTGTGGGTCCAGTACCTGGATGGCGTCGATAATGATGCCTATTCGCTGATCAAACGCCCCCACAGTGTCCATATCGAACAGGTCTATCCGGTTGGGGATTTTTCGGATCTGCATGTATAGGAGTTGCCATGTCGCAAACCCTCAACAAAGTCCATAGCGGCGAGCCGCTGCGAATCCCCGCAACGGCCTACAATGCCTTTGTGGAGGCCGCCCTGGACTTCCGAAGCAGGCAACACAACGTGGCAGCGCCACCCGGCGGAGGGACTGCTTCCGAAAGGGTCAAGATCAAAAACAATAGCGGCACCGATGTAGCCCGCTTCCAGATCCTGGGTATCGATGGGGTGGTTTTTGATCCCCAGGATGCTTTGCAGGCCTTTCAGCATGAGGTGGTTTTAAGGGGAAATACCCCCAACTTGTGGAACCACAGGGAAGGCCGATTCGTCATCTGCGCCACTCCCATCCCTAACGGCACCATCGGGGCCGCCTGGTGCAGCGGCACCTGCCCGGTACAAATCAATGTTACCAATGAATACCATTCGTATGCAGACGTCATCCATGAGGAAATGACCTACCTGGCCAGTGCCGAAAGCGGCCCCTGCTGCATCCTCTGGAAGGAAGCTGGAACAGGCGTTAAGTGGGCCGTGGTACGGTTTGGAGGCCGCGGCGGCGACAAGCCCGAATGCTTCCTCCTGACCGACCTTTCCCAAAATCCCATGCAGGGCACGCACAAGATCCTCGGGCAAGGATGGTTTTGGGTGGATGGACCCTATGGATCGGTACAAATCCTTTGCCATCCGGCATCGCAATTGGACAATTATCGTCTCTCTTCCGTCTGGGCCCAGAAGGTCAGCGGGATCTGGGTGGCCATCACCATGACCAACATCCCGGTTTCCATCTGTACGAGCTAAATCATGTATCCCTTCGTCGGCTGCTATAAAAACGTTTCCGGGGGCCTGGTCCCGTATTGGACTAATCCCTGCAATCCAGCTCAGGAGTTGGCCGGATGCGTGAAAAAACAATCCGGAGTCAGGTTCCCGGTGCTGACCGCAGGCACTGGCGATTCCTGCCCGGGACCATTATACGGCTGCGACAAGATCATCGACGGGAAGCTCTCTCCAGTGATCGAGTTTGCCGATTATGCTTCTTTTGACGAAATGATGGGGGGATGCTGCACGCCTTGTGAGTTCTGCATCGGGCAGGTCCCGGATTTGATCCGGCTGCTCGTCCAGAACTTTACCAGCGGCAAAAGCGGGTTCTGCCAGTACCAATCCTATCCGAGTCGATGGTGGAAATTGGTGGGGTATTCGGATTCGATGCTGAATGGAACCCATTATCTATCAGCCGGTCCAGTCGGAAGTCAAGCGTATTACGGAACCTGTAATTGGTGGGTCTGTTATACCGTCTCCCCGATCCAGAAACGGTTTTATGATTCTGAAGCCGAGTGCCAGAGTGACACCGATGAATATGTAGAAGAGCGGCTGTACGCAACGAAATTGATGATCCGATTTTACCTTGCATCATCCCCGCCACCCAAGATGAATATGGATATTACACTCCAGGATGCAAATAATTATCCGCTTGCTTTTTTGGACTCATGGACGGCACGTTCGGAAACCGTACCGATTGATTGTATGAAGATGCATATTGTCCTTCCGGATGCGATTCCGGCCTGGCGGCCCGGGGTTTGGTATGAGGGGTGGGAAAGCGAAAACTGGGCCGAGGTTGTTCACAATGGCATTATTTATCAGGCGATCAGCGGACATACTTCCGATCCAACAACCGAACCCGGCGTGGGCGCCAACTGGACGTACTACTGGTCTGTAATGAGGCCGTATCCGCTGACTACTTATACTATCACCAATGGCAGTACCCCGTCCGCACCGGGGTGGGCAGTAGGGAATCATTACCTCGTGAATCAATGTGTTACCCACCAAACCGGGATATATCGCTGCACGCAGGATCACTTGTCAACCTTCGAGAACGAACCGGGAGTTGGGGCTAACTGGGGATCCTACTGGGTCCAGATTGGGTGCGACTGATGGATCATCCCTATTGCAAGCAGTTTACCGGAGGTCGCGTATGCCAGAGAATCAGAATCCATGTATCCAGAAATTATTGCCAGTTGGTCTGTAAGGGCGAACCCACCGAAGAGATAATGCAGGAAAAGGTACAGCGGCTTGTTATGAGTCCGAAGATAGAACCATGGAGGATATGGTGTCAAACCTGTCCGGGCCCCAGCGGCAAACATCTGGATGACAAAGACACTTATTTGAAGCCCTGCGGATTTTGCCTGCTGCTGGGGATCCGGACGGACGGCAGCCGCCAGCCGCTGGCGGACTGGTGGGCCTCCGGCGGGGCCTGCCCGCTGGGACATTGGCCGACGGTAGAGAAGAGGTAAAATCCCACTATGGCCGTTAACCGCTAGGTCGCAGGTTCGGGATGGGCCATGGTCGATATGTTTTTTTGATAAGCCATTAAAATCAGCCGCCTAAAAAGTGCGAAAGTTTACCTGTAAGTAGGGTAACACTAACCGGCTGTATCTCATATATATCAGGAAGAGAAGTTACGGTTTGGATTTGAATTGTAACCATGGGCTCCTTTCCGGGCTCATTATAGTCTTTCCTGTTTTTACTGGTAATAACATATGACTCAAACTCGCCATCAATACTCGAGGGATGAATATCCACCTTGATCTTTTGCCGATATTCTGTTGGATTAATTATACTGACAGTAAGAAAACGTTTATCCTCGGATAATGAGGCAAAAACATCTAAAGGCACATCGACCCCATCAACCCTAATTGGGAGGCTTCCCATATGGTTCCGATATAATTTTAAAATTAAACCAGGTACATCAAATGTCGCGCTGGTTTTCGATGTTTTTATGGCTCCAAGCGCATTTACTGCTTGGGCATAATGGGCTATCGGAATCAAATCGCTGTTTCTAAAGACTTCATGCAATACAAGAGCAATCCCGGGTGCATCCTCCAGAACATATTGAGTCCCTATCTCACCGTATCTTCTCTTTCCTTTCCAATATCCCCATTCATCTAAGATAAGGAAAATTTTTTTATCCTTCAGGGATGGAAGATTCACTTGGTATTCTCGATAGGTATCTGTGATATAACGAACCACCGCAGCAATCGAGTTTGCATGATTAAAAAGATCTTCCGACCCCTTCCGATAAAAATTGTCGCTGATGAAATCCATATGTTCGGTACATCTCAATAACATTGTTTTTCCCCAGATCCCTGTTCGTCCAACAGCTACAACTTGGATGGCAGGATCAACATCCTTCATGGCTTTTACCATCCGATTGTGCTTCTGAGCATAAAGATCCAATGAAATATATCCTTTTTGGTGAGTCCCCCACATTTCATTGCCCACATAAAATAATTTTACACCAAATGGTTCGGGGTGGCCATTCTGGGCTCGGAGTCTACCCATAGCCGTAGATGTTGAGCCATTTACATATTCCACCAATTGAGCCGCCTGCTCGGCTCCCTCCGTTCCTGCGTTAACCGCAAGAGCCGCTGTTGTGTTAAGAATCTTACAGAAGTTCATAAACTCATGAATCCCAACATCATTATCTTCAATCCCCATCCAATGTGGATTTTTTTCAGGCGGCCGAAGATCCCGCTCTCCTAGGCCAGCAGTCCAATCATATCCACTCACAAAATTTCCCCCGGGCCATTTATAGATAGGCGAGTTAAGCTCCTTTAACAGCCCAAGTACATCCCTGCGCCACCCATTAACATTATCAGAAGGCATCAAAGAAACACATCCGATTTTAAAGACACCTCTTCCTTGACTGATAATTTCCAGACGACCTTCATTTGTTGTTATGCCTGCAGTAAAGGCCAAAGGAATCTCTGTATACTTTTCGGATAGTTTGTAAATGGCTATTGAATCCCTCTGCGTCTTTTTGTCCCCCCAAATTAAGCTGACCAGGATTGGAGCGGCACTTTGTTCCCCTGCTAAATAAATCCGACCGGTATACTGTCTCTTTTCTATTAGTCCCAGCTGGCCCTGTCCAATCCCATAAGAACCACCGTCGCCTTTTGCGAGAACCTGCGGAGTATGTTTGCCTACAAATGGGCGTTCCTCAGACATAATCACTGTTTCTGGCGGTCCGATTACATACCAGGGCGATCCGGCAAGTTCCGTATAAAAAGCATCCTCCGCAAATCCCTTTTGCCCACGGGGGAACCATCCGACAAAATGATCTTTGATAGGATAATAAAATTTGCGATCCTCAAGCATTTCGGCCCACAGCCCGCCATAGATGCACTTGCCTACATGTTCAACCAACTGGCCATAAACATATGGAGAAATAGGATGCCCTGTTTTCGATAGATCCAATCGAAGAAATATCGGCTCATCTCTTTGAGAAACAGGTTCTAATCGTATATCATCAAACCATGCTTTTCCCGAAGATGTTCCCCATCCACCCAATAAACAATTAACCATTACCTGCTTGCGCTCAATCGAATTAAAATAGACCTCAAGATAGGTCCAGTCTCTTGTCCCAACCAGGGCTTTTGTACGGATACCCTCCATCCCATGAATATTCAACAGAGCCCCTCGTCCTCTGTCCGCTTGGACCTTTTCAGTCTTGACCCAACCAGATAATCGGTACGTTGTATGCTCCTCCAGAGGGACTATAGATTGCCAAGCAACATCGGCCCCATCTTCTTTTGAAGTAATCTGAGCACAGCACCGTCCCACACACCCTTCTGGAACAATTCGAAAATCCGCCTCGCCCGCCCATATCGCCGTCTTCCATCCTGTTGCCGATGAAACATCCGATTCTTCAAAAGACCCATTTCGAAGAAGACTTTCAGCTCCGCTATTCATGCTCCCCCAAAAGAGGGGTACCCATAAGGGAAAAACCCGTGGACAAAAAATCTGTCGAATAAATTGCATGGCTTCTCCTGATTGTTCCTGCTGCATCTTTTAGCCGCCGGTAGATTTGTTCAACTGCCGGAGGTATTTCTTCAGTTCTGGAGACAGAGTGCCCCGGGACGGCCGGATTTCCTGAAGTGACGATGGAGAACTGGACTGGAGCATCTGTTTGGATTTGCGGGAATCAATTACCTCGGCAGATACCCACAATTCAATCTTGGGACGAATCGGGTCATTCGAAAAAACAAGAATGCGTTTTCGAGACTTCCCGAGAGAATCAGCAACGTACGTTACGGTAATCTCTGAGGATTGACCGGGCTTAAGGATAGTGTTCGGGGCCTCTATAACCGTACAACCACAAGAGGTGGAAATATTTGTAATAACCAGGTCCTTCCCTCCCTCGTTGAGAAATGTGAAAAACCCAGTGTTTTTCGACCCCATTTCCACTCGGCCGGAATCATATTCTGTAGAGAGAAAAACAATCAGCGGTTCTTCTGACCTGCAGGACTCCTCACAAGCAATCGGAAATGGAACCAATTGCGGGGATTGACAACCTCCCAGCAATAGGAATATCAGGAATAAAAGAAACTCATTTCTATTCACCATTCTCGCACCCAAATAGAAATCCATCATCAACACCTCATCAAGATCGTTGCCGAACACAAACATCCGCAAATCGCTCTCCGTACCGCCGCTATTGACCGATGTCCGCAACAGTACCCGCTGGACCTTGTAATACATTGTCAAACAGCATCAATCAAAAAGAAGGTCTGATTCAGTTCTTCCTCTTGTCTCATTCGGATCATTGGTGTGCTCACTTTTCATAAAACGCCCTCGATGATACCCGAGATAATAGTCAGATAATAATACACTGCAGACACAAATTATAGAAATCACAGCAAAGATTTTGACTTTTTTGAAATGTATCTCATCTCGCTGCTTTCCTGTGGTCTGCCAATCTGTTAACGGTCATCTATTTCCGCTTTGCATTTTTCATTTCTTCATACCATCTCAATGAGATCATAATTATACATTCGTCTTAACGTTGGCTCCATTTTTCGGTTGTAAGGACCACTGAGCAAGAAAATCTGTTCATTCGTTCCTCTTTTATATAATTTTTTATCCTTCACAATAAAGTCATCTATTTTCACTCCATATAAAATTTCAAATCGTTCAAGGTATACAGGCCATTTCTCCCACTTATTTTTCTGGTCACAAGCGGTCCTTACATAGCATGTTGGCACCCCGTTTTCAAATTCAATTCTGATATACCCTTTATCAACAAGTTCTTGTTCACTGTCAGGGAATCGGCCGTTTTCACGGATAAAATCTGAAATCAGTTGTTCAATTGACCACGCCCTTCCTTGGTACATTTGATTTACAAAAGTACCGTGCATTACAAATAGAACCATTATCAAAATAAAGAACCCGATAGCGTTTTTGATAATATTTTTGTTCATATCGTTGATCTTAGGGATATGTCCTGGACATTTCGTGGGCGATTCTTCCAACAAAATCTCTGTCTTTAATTTTCTCCGTTTTCACCAAATTTCTTCTGAAAAAATTGAACAATATCCTCTTTTTTAAAAGCGATTGCTAAATCATATGGAGTATCATCCATATCATCTCTGGCCTTTATATCTGCCCCAGAATCAGTCAGAATTTCTACTGCATTCATATCACCATTGATGACTGCCTCATGCAAGGGTGTGGAACCCGACGGATCCTTTGCATTGACATTGGCTCCTTTTTGCATTAGCAGCTGCAGGATGGCAATCGGGGCACGAGATAGAATGGCCAAATGCAGCGGGCTGTATCCGTTCGCATCTTTCTGATGGATGTCTGCCCCCTTCTCTATCAGCATTTGCGCCATTTCAAAGTACGAAAAAGACAGAGCATAGTGGATAGGAGCATTGCCTTCCTTATCAAGAGCATCAGGATTCAGGCCGGCGTTGATAAGATAGTCAGCAATTTTGACATATTCCCCATAATCAAGTGCGCCTTTTTTGGCATCATTGGAACGGAAACATTTGATCTTTGCCAACAAATGTAAAGCGCCCATTCCCTGCTTTGTTTGTCGAATATTTGCTCCGGACGCAACCATTTTTTCTACGGCGGCCAAATCGGCATAGAGCAAACGTTCAAGAAAAGAGCCTGTATGGAAATAATAGAGGCATAGTCCTGATGTCAATACAAAGCAGATACTGATTATGCCCCATTTCTTGATTGTATTCATTTCTTTGCCCTATCTGTTATCTCTTGGCTGACCTACACACCCATCTCCCTTCACACCACCCCCCAAGCCACTGGGGGAGAATCCAATTTTCAACGTATAAATCATCACAGCCGCATACGTATACCCATTTCCCAGGGTTGCTTCGCGCAATAGAAATCGCAATCCGTTCTAAATTTCTGGGGTCTCTTCCAACATAGCACATTCTCAGCCAAACTTTAATGACACAACAATACGGTCCATTTGGCATATGAACTCTGGGTAAAAACAGGGTCATATGTTTGCCGCTTCCAATGTAGGCATTATAGTCATCCTGATATCCATGCCCATATACATGTACAGTATCGATACAATTCGTTTGTTTATCCCATTCTGTTTTTGTATATTTTTTAACAAGGTCCGCGTTTGTCATATACCCCTGTGGGTCTAAATATATTATTGGGTTACTTTTGATATATTCATACAAATTCATCCCATCTGTGTATTGGGCCTGAGCATCAAATGGACTTACAGATTCGCCTGCCGGATTGATCCCCAGCGGGTCCCGCTGCAGAAACCTCCCGGTATCCGGATCATAATACCGTGCCCGATAATACATCACCTGCAGATTCCCGCCGTCCAGCCAGTCTAATTCCCGCCCCGTGAAGGCGTAAAAATTGCCCCAAATCTGGAGCGAGCTCGGCACCCAGCCGGCCGTATATTGCCTCCGCCGGCCGTAGGCATCGTATTCATACCGCACGGCCACCGTCCCGCTCACCGTCCCGCTCGAACCAAACAGCACCGCCGGACTGTACAGATGGTCATGCCCGTAGAGATACTCCGTCCCCGTCTTGCCCTGCGCCAATAACACATCCGCTTGACGTAACTTCCCTACAATCTCTGTACCACTTGCACTTTTTGCCATGTCCGATAACCTTTCACCAAAACAGTCCTATCCAGACTGCTTCTGTCGGCTATCCTCTCATCCAACTTGGTTCAAATTTCGGGGAGCATGCCAAAGGTATACTCTGAATTTTAGTTACACTGCTTTATCTTCTATTTACGCTATCATACTGTTCTGGTATTTCCCAAATGGACGGCCGTATGTAATTTGACCTGGAACTTATCTCTTCTAATTGCATAACTGTGCCTTCAGAATAATCTTGACCTTTAAATTTATAAGCTGTCCAGTGTTTTGGGGAATTAGGAGAATGCGTTGTAAATCGTAGAGTATTATCACTCTCGTCCTTAAACAATACCGACAGACTCCATGTCTCATCAGACCATTCTGTGGCATAGACTATAATTTTAACTTGACCTCCATTGGGTTCTCGAGCGCCATAAATTTCCTGTCCTATGGGACGTGGATGGCTAATTACTTTTTCATAATTCTGATAGGGATCACTGGTTTTTGCAAGTAACACCACAATAAGAATTAAACATAACATCACAATAGTAATATTCTTGATCATCCTGACATCCTCAATCTTTTTCCCTAGGAGGGTTCGAGGGTTGGGGGGGAAAAGGTATCTTGCCATAATAATCAGCAGGCCCCTTCCCGCTGCAGCTTGATACTCCAGCGCAGCTTCTCCAGGCAGCATCAACACAGTCGATATCTGTTGTACAAGATCCATCTGTATAATATGCTTCAACTTCTTTTGCCATACAACGGCCACATGAATAGCTATAATCGCATTGGATTGCATGAACCAATTCATGAATAAGAGTTTCTAACACTTGTGGCCTCGTAAAACCTGGTCCTTCGTGTGTGCATAGTACAATGATTTTTTCTTTTGGATAGTATGCTCCCATTTGACCTGCTGGGCATGGTTTGCATTTGATTTCTTTAAGGCAAGGCTTGCCATTTAAATCATAGGACTTTCTTGCTTTATCATGATATGGTCTAACTCTTGGATGAGTAAGAAGGTGGGGCAGAAGTGCCTCGCAACAGGCCTTTGGCATTAAACCATCGGTATCAAGGTATTTTACCGGATTTGATTTGGTATATTCATAGATATTCATTCCACTTGCATATTGCCTTTGCACCTTAAACGGATTCTCTTTCCCTCCAACCGGATTTGCCCCTAAAGGTTCCCGCTGCCCAAACCGCCCCGTGTCCGCATCATAATATCTCGCTCGATAATACATTACCTGCAGATTCCCGCCGTCGAGAATATCCAGCTCACGGCCGGTGAAGGTGTAGGGATTGCCATACAAGCTCGTAGTTCGTGGTTCGTAGTTCGTAGACAAAACAATGACCTTACCGTAAGCATCGTATTCGCAGCGTTCCTGCACACTGCCGGATTCGTCGAACAGGCAGACCACACTATACAGATGGTCATGCCCGTAGAGATACTCCGTCTCCGTCGGCAGCCGCATCAGCAAAACCTCATCCACATAGTTGCCGAACACAAACATCCGCGAATCGCTTTCCACCCCGCCGGAAACCTGCGTCCGCAGCAGGACCCGCTGGACCCAGTATGTCCACTGTCTGGAACCTTTAGCTGGTCAGATACAGTTTTTATTGCCACATTGTTTTTTGGTTTGACTTGCTGCCACTATAAGCGCTTAATTGTAGATTCCTTCGCAGTCAACACTACACCGGTGCCACTTTGTATATCGGTTATTTCTTTTATATACAACTGTTTAGGATCCCAAGGAGGACTACATAGAACAAAGATATTTCTTCCATTAGAGTCAATAAAAAGAACACTAAGCAGTTTCCATTCTCCATCGGTCCATTGCTCCATGTAGATACGAAGATTCGGTTCTGTGGCATTGGATGTTTGATAGACGTATTCATGACCTTCGCGCGGGAAAGGATGGCCTAATGGCACTTTCGGTTTGGTATATTGGATAACCACAAAAATGAAAAGGAAACTTAACAAAAATGTCCATCCTATGAAGATCAAAATAAAAACTTTTATATTCATATCATTCTATCCTTTCATGAAAACAATCATGAGCGATTTGCTATCCGAGGAGGATCAGACATATCGGGTGGAAACTGAAATCGTCCGATATAATTTTTCCAATTATCTCCTGAACAGAAGTCTATTGATCCGCAGCTGTCCCATGCACGCTTGAGGCAGTATTCTTCTTGACTTAATCCAGGCGGCGGATTTGAACAAGAACCACCATAATAATATGCCTCAAGTTCTTTTCTCATGCAATGGCCACAATTTCTACTTAGGTCGCACTGAATGGCATGAATCAATTCATGCATAAGAACTTCTTTGATTTGACTGGCACGGATATTTTCATTGCAGACAACAATTTGTTTTCTCTTGGTATGATAGTAGCCCATCGTGTCATCAGAACATTTGCCGCACTGTATTTTCTTCAGACAGGGCTTCATGTTCCTATCACGGCTTTTCTGGGCTTTCTGATATAAATCTCGAACTTGAAAATCTCTGCCGAGAAGCCATCTTACTGTATATTCACAACAAGAACTTGCTACCGTTAAACCATATGGATCATTATTCGTCAGCGGTCTTGACTTTCCATACTCATACCCATTCATCCCATCCGCGTACTGCCCCGTCGGGTGAAAGGGATTTCCATTCCCGCCGGCAGGGTCAATCCCCAGCGGGTCCCGCTGCAAAAACCGCCCCGTGTCTGTATCATAATATCGCGCCCGGTAATACATTACCTGCAGATTCCCGCCGTCCAGATAGTCTAACTCCCGCCCCGTGAAGGCGTAATAATTGCCCCAAATCTGGAGCGAACTCGGCACCCAGCCGGCTGTATATTGCCTCCGCCGGCCGTAGGCATCGTATTCATACCGCACCGATACCGTCCCGCTCGAACTAAACAGCACCGCCGGACTGTACAGATGGTCATGCCCGTAGAGATACTCCGTCCCCGTCTTGCCCTGCGCCAATAACACATCCGCTTGACGTAACTTCCCTACAATCTCTGTACCACTTGCACTTTTTGCCATGTCCGATAACCTTTCACCAAAACAGTCCTATCCAGACTGCTTCTGTCGGCTATCCTCTCATCCAACTTGGTTCAAATTTCGGGGAGCATGCCAAAGGTATACTCTGAATTTTAGTTACACTGCTTTATCTTCTATTTACGCTATCATACTGTTCTGGTATTTCCCAAATGGACGGCCGTATGTAATTTGACCTGGAACTTATCTCTTCTAATTGCATAACTGTGCCTTCAGAATAATCTTGACCTTTAAATTTATAAGCTGTCCAGTGTTTTGGGGAATTAGGAGAATGCGTTGTAAATCGTAGAGTATTATCACTCTCGTCCTTAAACAATACCGACAGACTCCATGTCTCATCAGACCATTCTGTGGCATAGACTATAATTTTAACTTGACCTCCATTGGGTTCTCGAGCGCCATAAATTTCCTGTCCTATGGGACGTGGATGGCTAATTACTTTTTCATAATTCTGATAGGGATCACTGGTTTTTGCAAGTAACACCACAATAAGAATTAAACATAACATCACAATAGTAATATTCTTGATCATCCTGACATCCTCAATCTTTTTCCCTAGGAGGGTTCGAGGGTTGGGGGGGAAAAGGTATCTTGCCATAATAATCAGCAGGCCCCTTCCCGCTGCAGCTTGATACTCCAGCGCAGCTTCTCCAGGCAGCATCAACACAGTCGATATCTGTTGTACAAGATCCATCTGTATAATATGCTTCAACTTCTTTTGCCATACAACGGCCACATGAATAGCTATAATCGCATTGGATTGCATGAACCAATTCATGAATAAGAGTTTCTAACACTTGTGGCCTCGTAAAACCTGGTCCTTCGTGTGTGCATAGTACAATGATTTTTTCTTTTGGATAGTATGCTCCCATTTGACCTGCTGGGCATGGTTTGCATTTGATTTCTTTAAGGCAAGGCTTGCCATTTAAATCATAGGACTTTCTTGCTTTATCATGATATGGTCTAACTCTTGGATGAGTAAGAAGGTGGGGCAGAAGTGCCTCGCAACAGGCCTTTGGCATTAAACCATCGGTATCAAGGTATTTTACCGGATTTGATTTGGTATATTCATAGATATTCATTCCACTTGCATATTGCCTTTGCACCTTAAACGGATTCTCTTTCCCTCCAACCGGATTTGCCCCTAAAGGTTCCCGCTGCCCAAACCGCCCCGTGTCCGCATCATAATATCTCGCTCGATAATACATTACCTGCAGATTCCCGCCGTCGAGAATATCCAGCTCACGGCCGGTGAAGGTGTAGGGATTGCCATACAAGCTCGTAGTTCGTGGTTCGTAGTTCGTAGACAAAACAATGACCTTACCGTAAGCATCGTATTCGCAGCGTTCCTGCACACTGCCGGATTCGTCGAACAGGCAGACCACACTATACAGATGGTCATGCCCGTAGAGATACTCCGTCTCCGTCGGCAGCCGCATCAGCAAAACCTCATCCACATAGTTGCCGAACACAAACATCCGCGAATCGCTTTCCACCCCGCCGGAAACCTGCGTCCGCAGCAGGACCCGCTGGTCGTCATAATAATACCGCTCGGCCGTATTGCCCTGCGGATCGGCCTTCTCAATCCGCCGTCCAAGGGCATCATAGACATAGACGGCCAAATTCACATCCGACCCCTCATCATACACCCCGTTGGCGTTTAAATCTTTATAAATCTGCACAAGCCGGTTTTCATAGTCATAGATATACCCGTACCCCCGGTGGTCGCGAATCAGATTGCCCGCATCGTCATAGTTCACAGCCGTTCCGCAGACGGAGGTATATTGATTGACTGCCGTATTGGGTCCATAGCTGCAGGTCGTCCCCATACGGCTATCCTCCACACTGTCCCGATTGCCCAGCAGGTCATAATCAAAAGTCTCTGTTCCGGCAGTCCCCGCTTGGTATGTAGCCTGATAGAGACGATTGAGACCATCGTAGAGAAAACTATTGGCAATCGACTGGCTGGGTCTGTGTAGATATTCCTGCTGCAGAATATTGCCATTCTCATCATACGTATATTCGAAATCCACTCCGGCACCGCCGTTATTAACCGTCCTCAATCTCTCCACCCGTCCGTAGTCATCATAATGGGCAGTATGAGTCACATTGGCAACCGGATATAACCGGCTTGTAACCATTGCTCCTGCATACCCATAATCAACCAGGGTAGTGCCGGAACGTTGGATCATATCTACCTGGCCCAGCGATGTGTAACTATAGATGTATTGAGTTGAGGAAATATCGGGATAAGTAATCTTGATTGGTCTTCCAACCTGATTGCGTTCATAAGTGATTGTCTTGGCGGTATTGTCTTTGATTTGCTGTGTGGTAGACTCCAGATAGCCCAAGTCATTATAAGTAAATTCGATAGCACTGATGGCATCCTCATCGGCAAGCGTGCCTTTCTTGGCCGTAAGCATAAGGCCACGGGCATCATAAGTATAAGTTTCTACGATAGTAGGATTGGTTGGGTGATCTTGCTTCTTGAGCAGATTGCCCCGCTTATCGTATTCATAGACAGTCACAATCCCTCTTTGGTCGGTCCGCTTGGTGGGGCGTCCAGCCGCAGCAGGGTCTTGATACTCATAGGCAATCGTTTTGTTGTCCGGATAGGTAATCTGGATTACCCGGCCTGCTTTATCATAGGTATATAGGGTCTCCTGGACACCATTGGCGGGATTGTTGTCATCATCCGCAATGATTTTTTTCAGATTCCCCAGCCGGTCATACTCATAGCAAGTTATGCGGGCCAAACCTCCGGCATCCTCCGTCTTTGTAATCATTTGACCAAAGGAATCATATTCATAGGTCGTGAGATTGCCTTTCGGGTCTGTCTGGCTGACCTTATAACGGCCTTTGTACGCAAACGCCATGTGAAGATCCCCCGTTGTCGTATTCGGATTCCCATCTGGATCAGAGATGTCGGCAACCAAACGTCCATAACCGTCATATTCCATTTTGTGATAGACGGACACAGTGGGGCTTTGGCCATCTCGGTCGGCAAAGTGATACGTCGCCCGAAATGTCACTTGCCCTGCCGCATTGTAAATGACATCCTCTTCGTACCGCGGCTGCGAGGCATCACTGGGAGCAAAGCCCTTCCGAATCAATGTCGGCAATCCTCGACCGCTACCGTCGTGAGCTACATCCGACAGACTCCAAGTGCTGTCTATCACTTCACCGGTATCCCCAATACCGCGGCTATAAGTGACCATATGGGTCCCCTTATCGATATGATCATATTCTATGACTTGAATGGTAACCTGATCAACGGCGGTATCATAGCCCTCTGTATTGGCAGCATCAGCCATCAGGACACTTGTAACCATTGTGCCCAGATTGTCATATTCCATACGTCGCTGGGTAACCGAAATATCATTGTTTTCTCCAGGTGCAAGAACATCCGGTTCATCAACGGTCTGATACAATACACTTCGAATGACACGCCCCATCGAATCAAGCGTCTTGACTTCATAATTCTTTTGCGGGTTGATCATCGCAACCTGACGCCCCGCTGCATCATAGAGATACCTAATAACCCGTTCATCTGATGGATTGCTGCTCTTGGCAGGCAATTGCATTGAATCTAACAGACCGGTTGTAGGATTGTAATTGTAGGTCGTTATCAGCCCCATCGCATCCGTGACTGTCACTTGACGGCCCAAGGCATCGTATGTATAGGTCGTAATCACATCCTTCACTACATCCACGATATCGGGATTGGCACTATCGATCCCTTTTTGAACGGTCTTTTTCACACTGTTGTCCACATTATATTGAGTCAGTGTGATATTATCACGGACATTGTCAATAGGTCCATCCGGATTGACCTTTTTGCGAATTCGCCACGTACGACCAAGATGATCATACTCATAATTCGTTTCTGCTATGCAGATAGGAACTCCCGTTTCTTTATTATAGACATACTCATTCTCTTTTTCTACATTTCCACCAATATCATAGACATATTCAGTCCAATAATCCTCAGAATTGTCTTCGAGAGGATTTGTGCCGTTTTGATATTCCAAAAGATTGTTATATCCATCGTCATCCAAATTCCCATCCTCACTCACATTGGCAAGGGAGGGAATAAAATAGACCTTCTTGCCCTGGATGGCTGGATCGGTACTTTTTTCACAATACAGCCACCAAGTATACCACCAGATGGCAGGGATTTGGCCCACCGTTTTTTCATAGGCATCATACAAAGTCGGATTCAGACCTTCCTGAACATTTTCTACATAGAAATGATTGGAGTAATCCACCTCCCAGCTATCTTCGATTCCGTCACCGTCAGTATCCCAATTGCGAGGATTCAGTCCATACTGGTACTCCTGCAGATTTGCCAGACCATCCCCATCAAAATCTTCAGCCGCATCCGCTGGATTGTCAGGATCCAAACCATAGAGCAACTCCCAATCATCTTCGATTCCATCGCCATCCTGATCCGCAAGGACGTTGAATTGCCATACCGTGCCCTTGCGCACCCGCAAAGCATTCCCATGGTCGGGATCTACAATCACTTCGTCAATCCGCCAATAATAATTTTTCCCAGCCTCCAGCGGCTCTGAAATAACATAGGAAATATCGGTCTGCTGTCCTTTGTAAATCCCTGTGGTTGACACATTCGCATTCGTAACAACATCTTTATCTGTTCCCAAATAGACACGATGTTCCGGGACAGATTCACTGCTTTCTCCCGCTGTCCATCGGAGTGTTAGGGAAGATCCACTTAGGACGGATGTCAGAGGAGCAGGAATCGGTCCACTTGCCTGGCCTGGTGCGGTACGGAACTTGATGGGATTTTCTGGATTCGTCAGGCTATGCGTCAAGTCGGTATCCCAGTCCGTCCCGGCAGAATTCTGCGCCTTACACCGAAAATAGTAAGTCCTGCCGCACTCCAGTCCCCTGATTTTTACGGACTGAAACACACCGGTTTTGGGGCCTTCCGGATCAGAAACCGCGACATTTGCAGAAGGCCATGGCGTATAGGGAGGTTGCCCATTTCCATGATCCTGAACGTCATAATAAAACCACACATTGGGCGCCGAGCCTCCTGTGCTGGTCACCTCCCCTTTCAGGATGACTTCGTTAAATTCGTTGACAATCACTGGGCATCGATTTTCAACAGTGGGAGCTGTAATGGGATTAATAACCGTTATTGTCTTGTAGGCATACCCTACATATCCCGACGCACAATAAGCTTTAAGTGTAATTGTGTATTGACCAGTGACACTATAGGAACATGTAAACAACGTACCTGTCCCCCATGGGTTATTCGACCCCGGAGCAGACCAACTGTAATAGCTAATTGAACATCGATCACAATACGAGGCCGCTGTATTCGCCGTTAACGTCACATTCTGGTATTTGTAAACCGTAGTACCGGGAGATACAGTCCCGATATAGGGGTACACATGGTGGATACAGGCATTTGCCACAGAAGAAAAAAAGCAAATCGCCTCGAACATATAGAAAACCGCCCTTTTCGTCTTCATAAGATCATTCCTTCTTGTTCCCATCCTATTCGACAAGATTTTGTCTAGTGGCTCCATTCAGCGTAAACCGCTACTTCCCTTTACGAACCCTGATCCGCTGGTTCCTGTTGTTGTACTGATAAATTTCTGTTACGCCTTCTGGATCGACGTCTTTAATTAAATTGCCGTTAAGATCATAGAAAAACTTCCTTGTTGCCTTGGGATTTTCTTCGTCTGCAATCTGAACCCCTGTGATCTCCTCGATCACAAGACCTCGACCGTCCCGGTTGATCCTTTTATAGCGTCTATCTGGATAAAGAATCTTTATTACTTCACCTTGATTGTTGTATGTATATTCAGTTCGAAGAGATGTGCCGCCAGCATCGACAATAACAGTTGTTTGACGCCCGTAATCATCATATTCATATTCCTCCTGAATCCACGTAATTTCGGCCCCTTCCCCTTGAGCCTGAGCAATTACGTTGTTAAATGTAAAGGGCGAATTCATCTTTGCTGTTTTCTTCCTATGCAATTTGCCGTTCTGATAAATATAGATGACAGCGCTTACCGCACGATCAGCCAGATCGTTGTCATAGTCGGCCTCTGCAATCAGAAGTCCTGAGGTAGAATAAAATTTCCGGTGAACCTTTCCGGATGGACCCGTTGTTTTGACCAGGGCATTGTACTCGTCATACTCATAAGTCGTCTTGAGACCTTGAGCCGGATTCGCCTCGTTGTAATCCTCGATCGTTTCCTTTAGATTTCCTGCAACATCATAAATGTACTTTGTGTAGACATCATTCCCATTCGCATCATATTGCCGCTCCAGCACCAGCCTCCCTTCACTATCATAGGTATAGGTTGTCACCTGACGAACATACGATTCACCGATCCCTATATCCGTAGAAGGTTCCCATAAATTTTTAATCTGAAATTTTTCATAATCATACTGGGTAATCCCCCCGTATGCATTCGTTTCCTGCCTGACCAGAAAACGTGTATCCCCGCCATAACTATATTCTTCATATTGATACATCGCTTCCGCACCAGTTGCCCCATCCCATTGTATCTTTGTCACATTCCCGTAATTATCATAATACTTGACCAGTTTGTTGCCGTTAGGAAATACCGTGATATAGCGTAACCCGTTTATTTCATCGCGGAGGTGGTAATACCGGTAAATAGAATAAGGTCCCGTGAGCCATCCTTCAGGACTATCCTGCAACTGATGATAGTGTATTTCCTTTATTAATGCTCCGTTATCGTCAGCGAAGTAGACCTTGGCTCGATACTGAGTATTACTCACATAGTCCCTGCGAAGAAGCATATTGTCCCCGGATGTCCCGTTCGGATCGTCCGGTTCAAAATAACCGTGTTGCCACTCATTTATCTTTAAGACATTCCCTAACAAAGGATCGCCAACTGAATAGGCCGCAAGGTTCCCTTTTTCATCATACACATAACTGGCCAGGAGCGTCCCATCCATTTTCTTGATTTTGGATATCTGATTGCCCCTGAGGCCACCATACTCATACTGTCGAGGAGCCAGACATGAATCACAACCGCCTGGTGTAACCGCTCCAAGATAGAACTCCCCATCACTTCCTGAAATATACGAAAGATCCACCCATCGTCCCACGGTCGGGGGATTCGTGTATTCGCCGTACTTGCCGGCCCAGATGCGCGTTAAAGTGGACCCATTATACTCGTAAACAATATGACCATTCTTCACATTGTCTTGTTCATTTATATATTCCTCATAGGATATTTGCTCACAAAGATTTCCATTCGAATCATACCGGAAATCCAGGAGTCGACTGCCTTGGTGATTTGTTACATATTTGAGCTGGACTTTTCCCCTCGCCTTTTCCAAAAAGTCCTCCAAAGCCACCTTCTTGCTTGTCTTCAGAATCCCGGACGATGGATTCCCATGCTCAGCATATTCAGGCATCCAAGAACCTGTTCGTTCATACGCATAATGATACTTTCGATTTCCCTCCGTTAGAACTTCAAAGGCATAGGTGACTTTTGTGATGGTCTCTCCGTCCTGAGGATTAGCCGGCACCGTCGTATAGTTGATAGACACTGCCTGATAGGGATAGTGAGTAGCGCGTAGCCAGACCCCCGGTGCATTAATTTCAGGACTACCATATTCAATGTGATAGGGACCATATCGCATTCGAATGTCTGGAGAACCATACACAGAAAGAGCCCTATCCAGAGCAAGCCCGACCGAAGTGGAGGCATTCCCAACAGACAGATTATACCCTCCCTCCTCATTGCTATTGCCGCAACTGCCGCTGGAGCAGGCACTTCCCTGGCCCCTCCCACCGGGAGCATTCCCGCCTAAGGATGAGGAGGATGGTGATGAGGGATATGAACACTCCCCATTTAGCCCATCAGATGTAACAAACTTCACCCCTACTGTTGCCACCGTTGATACATTTGACAATTCCTGCTTGGCCGGCAGGATACAACCGCTATCCTCTGCATTACAATCTCCATTCTTGACGCTTGAGGATTGTACTTTCTGATGGCATATTGTCACGCTGGCACGAAGGGCCTTCTCCAAAGTCTTACAATCGCTACTAACAAGAGAAACTATTATTTCGCCTCCTACAAGACAAGGAGATTCTGTCGCACCATTCACTTTGAATACATTCGGATCAAAATAAGCCGCAAAGTAATGCTGATCGGATGCGTATACAGTTGCTTCTACTGGGTAATAGATTGGGTCTAAGTTTGTTTCTGGTGGGTATACGCATTCATACTGTTCTTCCTTGGTTATTGTCTTAGAAGTTCCTTTTATTGTGATAATGCCTCTCGCGGGAAAAACCGGTCCACATCTGTCCACTACTACATGCGGCCCTTGCTCTCCCCAATCAATTGAATAGGTAGAATTGGCCCATTCAAGCTCAATAGGGAAAGTGGCCGGTTCTCCTGGAAATGGCTCACACACACAGCACCCACACATATTTTCAATGATATATGGATCACAGGTTTTATAGACCTCCACCGTGGGAAATTCTTTATTTCCAAATAGGTGCTTTGTCTTTACAATGTCTTGAGGAATCCCACACGGCCAACCATTTGCCAAACTAAAACTGTTATATGTATAAAAAAACGACAAAATAATTGTCCCGATTAAATTTTTTTGGCTCCAAGGGATCTTGTTCATAACATCCTCACGTATCTATCCAAATTCTATCCAAATTGGGTTTATAGTCGAGCAATCCATATCTTCACTGTGTTTATTGATAACTTGCAAGCAATGACTCGGCCGCTATCGCGGCTTTAGAATTGGGATATTGTTTCTCAAGTTTACTGCAAATTTCAATGATCTGCTGCCTGGCTTCTTCATTCGACAGCTCCCCTCTTCGATATAATCGGTCATAGCATACCGCGATCTGATACAGTGCGTTCCACGCATGTTCAAAATCTGGCCATTTCTCTATAACCTGCTGAAAACAGAAAATGGCTTCTTTTTCCTTCCTCATTTTTTGATAAACATCGGCAGAATTATAATAGGATAAGCATTGGTAGTGTGGATCAGCATGTTCTATGTTATGCTGCCACAAATGAATGGCCTTATCATAACTCATATCCGCTTTCTCAATAAAACCTTCTTGCATGGCTTCCTGCGCCAAAAGATAATACTCCTCCCCGATTTCGAAGATTGCTCCCCCGAACTTGCGTTCCCTTGCAAACTTCTTTAAGAGAATATTTAAATTCTCCTGCACCTTGTCATCATCACCTACCTTGGCATAAAGACGTGCCAATCCAGCATAAGCCCGAAAACGGCCGGAAGTGCTCGAATTCCCCCCCAATGCCAGTTCATAAAGTTCCTTAGCCTTGTCATGCTGTTCCTGTCGAAGGTACTCATCACCAAGCCAGCTGACAGCATCGGAAAAATCTTTATGCACAGAAAAGCCAAAAACCAGCCCGTTTGTTTCTGCCTCTGCAGAGGTAAAATCTTTGTTTTTCAAAGCAGCAGCAGCCAAACCTGCTTGAACCCAGATTTGAGCATTATCCTGCGGCCAACGATCTTTGGCGATTTGATAAAGTTCTATTGCTTTCAGTGGTCTCCCAAATTCGGCATAGTAGGAGGCGATTTTTGCTAAATACTCACACAGACTTGGGTAACGTGGGTAATTCTTCAGCAGTTGGGCGGTTATTAAATCTGCCTCCTCAAATTCCCCCAGTTTAATCAGGGAACTTGCCAATACATATAATGTCCTGGCTGACTTCGAATGATTGGGCCAGCGGGATAGGGCCAGGAGGCAGAGCTCTTTTGCCTTCTCTGGTTTCTTCGGAGTAAAATAATAAGAGGCAATTAGCCCGATGCAGTCACCAGCTTCCGAATTGTTTGAAAAGTCAACCCCTAATCGGGCTGTTTCTACATCAGCTTGGTCGTATTCTCCAAGCCGAATATGGTTAATAGCGAGATCTCTTCGTGCAAACATTGATTCCATATGGTTAGGCCAGTTCATTAAAACCAGCCGACACAATTCTTTTGAGCGATCATATTGATTTGCCTTAAAGTAAGCGTAAGCTATTTTTCGTATACTTTTGCATGTTCCTGAATATCCGGAATAATCCGTCAGAATCTTCCCAATCGCGGCTTCAGCGGCGTCGTATTTGCCGCTTTCCTTGCCGCTTTCAATTTCTAAAACAGCAATTTGATGCAGAGCTGACAAGGCATAGTCTGTTTTTGGATAAGCATCAATGATTTTCTGATAGTGTCTTCTGGCACCTGCATAATCATTCGCGGCAATACATTGCTCTGCCGTTTGCTGCCACTCTATAATCTGTTGCGGAACATCAGCAAAAAGCAGAAACGTATGGAAAAATAAAAAAACAGATGCATACACAAAAAGGTTACGCCGCGGACAGAAGAAATAGCCGGTAAACATTCCTGCTCCTTTCAAAAATGGGCTGTTTATCCGTTACCGATTTGCGCAAGAGGACCCTTCATGCACGGACAGAAAACCTCTGTACGTGGATTATAGAAGTGGGAAGAAATCACCGCCTCCTCCCGACCCTCTTGCGTAGCCCTAAAACTACTCTCCTTAGGACCCCTACTATACACTTTTCAAATGTAATACATTCGTCCAAGCCGCATTTTTCTTATCTCAGAATTCCTTGAATTGTCAAGACAATTATTGGAAGAAGAAAGAAAATTGTGTCGAACTGGGGAATTATACCGATAACCACCCTCTCAACGACTCTTCCTGGAGAAACAAATATTGATTTGTAGATAAGGACTTAAAACAACCACAAGAATGTTGTATCAGGATTTTTCCGGATAGAACACCTCAAATCGTTTTTTACTATTTTTTTCGCAAAATTTATTTCCATGGCTCCGAGAGCACCCTCTTTACAACGCAATCGATGAATTAACAAGTCAAACATCCTATATCTCAAGGGATAATACGCTGTTTTTGATAATGGCCGTGTGATTCGAAACTGGAGCGGTTTAGAGCGGGCTCTTCAAGTTCTCCCAGAGGACGGAAGAAAGGATGGGGCTCCAAAACCGCCAGTTTGGCTGTGGTGGCCAACCAGACAGTACCAAACAGTACCAAAAAGAGAACCAGAACCTCCCATCATTTTGTACACTTTACGCCCAAAACTCACCTCTAATTACGCCTTTCTGAACTGGTTTACCCCACAAGTAGATACTCTTTAAAACCGGTATAATACGCGCAATAAATGCAACCGGGTGCAATGGGGTGCAATAAATGCAATAACTGCAATAAAGCCCTTGACCCACTTTCCCACAGTTATATCCTTTGAGCCAAAGGGTTTACGACTTTTGCCCGATTTTGGCGACGTGCTAAGACACTATGGCTGTTAACCGCTAGGTCGCAGGTTCGAGCCCTGCTCGGGGAGGTGGCGTAA
>CALMLO010000050.1 GCA_937868095.1 uncultured Phycisphaerales bacterium
TTGCCTCGGAACCGCCATCTTTTTCAACCTTCAACTATGAAAGGGACACCCTCGTGGGGCTGTCGTCGTTTTTGATTTTCTGCTAACTCCAAACATTTCCAACAAGGCACACTGTTATTGCGGCGGCCGGGGCGGGGGCTGTTTTGATGCGGTTTTGCCGGACGTGCTAAGGACGGTGTTAGGACGGTGCTAAGAAGGAAAAAAGAAGGAAAAGAGAGAGCGGGAATAAAAAAGCGGGGGCCAATAAGAACAGAAACAAAAAGGTCCTGTTCCGGGGTCGGTGGCCCCCGCATAGTATGCCTGCGGCTTTTCGTGTTCAGCGATTTTACCATTTCGAATATCCCCCATTCAAATGATTCTTTTTATTTTTGAGTTGAGCCGAATTGATATTGATAGAGCATCCGTCTGGGAAAAACGTTCCTTTTTTTCAACCGGCGGGGGCCGCTGCCTTTCAGCGGCTGTCTTCACTTGAAATATTCGAAAAATCTTCATTGTTCTTACCCCCCATAGCAGGTTTCATCGTTAACTATGATAACGGGATTATACAAAAAACCTGCTTTGATTTCAAGGGTTTCTTAAGAAAATATTAAGATTTTTTAAGATTGTGCCAAAATGCCTTAATATTTTATTAAAACAAGCACGTTATCGGACGATGGCGGCTGAACAAAATGAATTTTTTCGAGGGCGGCCGGTTTTTTTGATTGCAAAAAAACGGCTTTTTCCTTTTTACATAATAACCGGCGGTTTTTCATCGGAGGTTTGGTTTGCTCAAGCGGCTGCAGATTCAAATTGAAGGCACGGTGCAAGGGGTTGGGGCCCGTCCTTTTTTTTATCGCAAAGCCAGGGACTTGAACCTGAGCGGCTTTGTTCTCAATGACCGCAGGGGTCTGGTGCTCGAAGTGCAGGGCCGGCCGGATAACCTGCAAGCCCTGCTGAACCTGCTCGAACATCCGGGCGGGTGTGCCGACCGGCCGCCTCTGATGCAGATTGAAAGCTGGCGCGCGACACCCTGTCCGCCGCTGGAAAACGAAACGGCCTTTCAGATTCTTCCCAGCCGAACGGAAGGGGCGCCGGTGTGTCAAATCACCCCTGATACGGCCGTTTGTCCGCAGTGCCTGCGCGAACTGTTCGAGCCGTCCGATTTTCGCTATCGCTACCCCTTTATCACCTGTACGCAGTGCGGCCCCCGCTATACCCTTATTAAAAGCATCCCGTACGACCGTTCCAATACGACGATGGACTGCTTTCCGATGTGTCCGCGCTGCCAAAGCCAGTACAACGATAAGGCCGATCGGCGTTTTCATGCTCAGCCGCTTGCCTGTCCGCAGTGCGGGCCGTCTCTTTCGCTGACGGACAGTCAGGGCCGGCTCCTTGCCGATGAATCCGACGCCGCCATCGCCCAGGCCGCCCGCATTCTCCGCTCCGGCGGCATCGTCGCTATCAAGGGCATCGGCGGATTTCATCTGGCGGCAGATGCCTCCAGCGAAGAGGCCGTTCAGCGGCTTCGGCAGCGCAAGCATCGTCAGGCCAAACCCTTTGCCGTGATGGTTCGCTCGCTGAAGCAGGCCCGTTTGTGTGCCGAGATTGACCCGCAGGCCGCCGCCGTGCTGGCCGGCCCGCAGGCCCCTATTGTGCTGCTGCCCAAAAAAGAACCCAACCCGCTGGCGCCTTCCATCGCCGAAGGCACCAACACTTTCGGGCTGATGCTTCCTTATACTCCCCTTCATCATCTGCTGTTTGCCGAGGAGGGCATCTTATGGCTGGTGATGACCAGTGCCAACTTCAGCGAAGAGCCCCTGCTGTATGACAATGAGCAGGCCCTGGCCGAACTGTCCGGCGTTGCCGATGCCTTTCTGCTTCACAATCGGGATATCTATCGGCCCATCGACGATTCCGTCCTTCACTGGGTTGACGGCGGGCCGGCCTTTCTCCGGCGGGCACGCGGATATGTGCCGGCGCCCATCCGAAGAAGCCGCCCCGTCCTCAAAGAAATCTTCGCCGCCGGTGCCGACTTAAAAAACACCTTCTGCTTTGCCAAGCGTGATCAATATGTGCTCAGCGAACATATCGGCGACCTGGCCGAAGGCAAATCGTTCCGCCATTACCTTTGGGCCGTCGGCCATCTCCGCTCTCTTCTGGAGGCGGAACCAAAGGCGGTCGTCTGCGACCTTCATCCGGATTATCTGTCTGTGCGGTTTGCCCGCTCGCTGCCGGCTGAACATTTCTTTCAGGTTCAGCATCACTGGGCCCATATCGCCTCAGTGCTGGCTGAATACCAACTCGAAATTGAGGAATCCGTCATCGGGCTGGCCGCCGACGGGACCGGCTTCGGCACGGATGGAGCCATCTGGGGCTGTGAGTGTCTGATTGCCTCGCAGGTTCAATTCGAGCGGTTCGCTCATCTGTCGTATTATCCTTTGGCCGGCGGCGATGCGGCCGCCCGAGAAGCCGTCCGTCCGCTGCTGGGGCTGCTGGGTTCGCAGATTCCTGCCTCGCTTGAAGCGGTTCTTGAACGGCTGGAGCCGGACCGGAAGAAACTCGAAATCCTCCGCCTCCAGGTTCAAAAAGGCATTTCCGCTGTGCCGACGTCGAGTTTGGGCCGTTTGTTCGACGCCGCCGCGGCCCTCGCCGGCCTGGGGACGGTCAACACGTTTGAAGCTCAGCTGCCGATGGCGCTTGAGGCGGCCGCCGACCCTGCGGAAAAGGGACTTTACACCATTCAGATAGACAGCCGGCCGCCGCAGCCGCTGCGGTGGGAGCCGCGTCCGCTCCTGCTGGAGATGGCCGAGGAGTTGGGCCGACATGTTCCTGCTGCCGTTGTGTGCGCCCGCTTTCACAATACCATCGCCGGCGCTTTGCTGCAGATGGCCGAGCACGCCCGCCGTCAAACGGGCATCCGCAAAGTCGCCCTCGCCGGCGGGGTCTTCTGCAACCGCTTTTTAACCAACCGGCTGATTGAGGCCTTGAAACAAAATGATTTTGCTGTACTCTGGATGCGCAAGGTGCCGGCCAATGACGGCGGTCTGGCTCTGGGACAGGCCGCCATTGCCGCCGCCCGGATGGAAATGGAACAGAAAGGTTCACGATAAGAAAAACGATGTGTTTAGCCGTACCAGCCAGAATCGTTGAACTCGAAGGCGACCAGGCCGTCGCCGATGCCATGGGCACTCGATGGACTATCCGAACCACCCTCACGCCGGAGATTCAGTTGGGCGATATCGTCCTTGTCCACGCCGGCTATGCCATCACCAAAATTGACGAACAGGAAGCCCGGCAGACCTGGCAGCTCTTTGAAGAAATCGCCCGCCTGGACGAGCCGCCGCAGAATCCCCCTTCGCCGAGGCCGCAATGAAGCCCGCCTGCATTGAACTTCTTCAAGACCGGATGTCGCAGGCCGTTCGCCAAATCGGCAGGCCCATTCAAATCATGGAAGTCTGCGGCACTCACACGGTGGCGCTCTTTCGGCACGGCATCCGCTCGCTGCTGCCGGAGGGCATTCGTCTTCTTTCCGGGCCGGGCTGTCCGGTCTGTGTAACCGACCAGGGCACTATCGATGCCCTCATCGAACTGGCCTGCCGGGACGATACACTGATTGCCACCTACGGCGATATGATTCGCGTGCCGGGCTCGAAGACTTCTCTTGAAAAACTCCACCGCTCCAACATCCGGCTGGTCCTGAGTACCGACGATGCCCTTCAGGCCGCCCGCCGGCATCCTGACAAAATCGTCGTCTTTGCGGCGGTAGGTTTTGAGACGACCGCACCGGCCACCGCCGTCGCCCTCCGCCAGGCCCTGCAGGAAGGGCTGGACAACTTCACCATCCTCTGCGCCCACAAACTTGTCATTCCGGCGATGCGGGCACTTCTCGAAGGACGCAACGACAAAATTGATGCCTTTCTCTGTCCGGGCCATGTGAGCGTCATCATCGGCTCCGATGCGTATCGGCCCATCGCGGAAGAGTTTCACCGTCCCTGCGTTGCCGCCGGTTTTGAACCGCTCCAGATTCTTGAAGGCATCTGCCGCATCTGCGAGCAAATCCAGTCAGGCCAGGCCAAGGCAGAGTCGGTGTATCCTGCCGTCCGGCCTGCCGGCAATCCGGTTGCCCTGGCGATGCTGGAGCGTTTCTTTGAACCATGGGACGGGCCGTGGCGCGGGCTGGGCTGCATCCCCGGCGGTACGCTCCGGCTGAAGAAAGAATATGAATCGTTCGATGTCCTCCAACGGCTGAACCGAACAATCCCGCCATCGCCTGAGCCGGCCGGCTGTCTCTGCGGCCAAATCCTCTGCGGGCTGGCGGAACCGGATGCCTGTCCTTTCTTTGCCGGACAATGCACCCCCGACAATCCCATCGGCCCCTGCATGGTCTCCAGCGAAGGAACCTGCTCCGCCTGGTACAAATACAAGGGCCGGTAATTCCATTGCCTGGGCCCGGGGCCTTCTTTTCCCTTCCAAGCCGCCTAACGTTTTCAATTCTTAAAGTTTCCAGCGTCCCCTGCCGTCATCGCCGCGCAGCGTTATTCCGCTGCTGGGGGTTGAGCGAAGGCGCATCCTTGTTTTTCAAACAGGCAAGAGCATTCTGAAGGCCGGATAAATCCGATTTTTTTGAAATCGGGAGGGGGTGGGCGGCGTCTTACTCTTTGTTCGAACGTATAGAAAAGTGGAGAGAGGGGTTATATTCATATTATAGAAGAGGGGATATATTATGAATATTTCAATGGAAACCGATTCCGACTCGTCGCCGCTGGGGCTGCTTGTCCGTTATCGGCAGCTTTTGCTTTTTTATGCCCTGGCCCTGTTTTTTGATACGGTCAGCACCATCTACTTTATGAATCGGGGCGGCATCCACCTCGAAATCCACCCGCTGGTTCGCTGGGGCGCCCTTATCTACGGGCCTATCGCAGGGCCGTTTCTGTTTGCCTTTCTTTTCAAGTTTTTGTCGGGGCTGCTGGTGCTGTTTTACGTCCGCCGGCTTGCCCCTTGCATCTTGCGGCTTGCGGCGGCGGTTTCAACGATAGCCGGCATCCTGAACTTCTGGGGCGAGTCGCTTCTGATGCGCTAAAAAAATCGCCCGCCGCTCCTGTTTTTCAGCCGCACAAGACCGATAATATCGCTTTTCCCCCGATTAAGCCCGAGCCGGCAGCAAAATTCAGCCGGTTTTTGCCGCGGCCGGCCGACGGCGGGCTTCTCCTGCGGCCGGCAAAGGGGTATAATAGCCCATAGGGAAAAAACTCTTGAAAGGTCCCGTCCAAATGAACCCATGGATGCAAGCCGTTCTTGTCTTATCGGCGGCGTCGGCTGGGTTGGGATTGGGGTGGTTTTACTTCGCCCGCACCTACCGCCGAGCCGTATGGGGGGCGGTGGCGGCTGTCGGCTGGCTTGCGATTGTCTTGACTGCTCATTTTGCCCATCTTTTCAGCACATTCGGCGGTCTGGACTGGATTGCCGCCTCCCGAAACAAGTTTCTTTTTATCGGTTTTGCCCTCTGTTTCGGGCTGGTCGGCCCGCTGCCTTACCTGAACCGCCGGTGGAAGCAGGCCTTTACGCTTGCGGTACTGGCGATTTTTGCGGTCTTGTTCATAGGAATCCCCTTCGTTGGGCCTGCCGTGTTTGAAGAGCAGATAAGCCGTCTGCCGACGCATCTGGACCAAAACGGCATCTGCCGGCAATCCACTTCCTTTACCTGCGGGCCGGCGGCGGCCGTAAGCGTCCTGCACCGGCTGGGGCTGGAGGCCTCCGAGGGGGAGATTGCCCGCGCCTCCGGCACTGCACCGGCTCTGGGTACGGGAATCTGGGACCTCTACCAGGGTCTGCGGCGGCTCTATCCGCCTGAGCAGCTCCAGTGCCGTTATCTGCGTGCAGGGTCCCTCGCGCATTTGCCCGACGGGGAGTTTATCCTTGCCGTCATCCGCGAAACATTCTGGCTGGATCATTGCGTGGCCATCCTCGAAATCAGGCCGACATCGGTTATTTTTGCCGACCCGGTCAACGGCCTGTCCATCCTGCCCCGAAGTGCCTTTGAGGCGTGCTGGCGAAAGTCGGCTATCGTCCTTCGCCGGCCCGATTTGCACACGGCCGGCCTTTGAAAATTTTGCCTTTTTCCCTGCCGGCCGGCTCTTTGCAAGGGGCTGCTTCTTTGGTATAATCTCCGCTGACCGTTTATGTTATGGGAGATTTGATTATGAAATTGCCGAAGATTGAAAATGCCCCTCGCTACGCCGGCCTGTATATCGTGGATTTCGGAGACCACTGCGGGGTCGGCTTCCTGGCCGAAGAGGTCGCTGAACTGCTCGAGAGCGAACGCTTCCAGCACATCACCGTTTACAAAATATACAATGCCTACCCTGATGGGACCCTCGAAATCATAGGAGTCCGTAAGGAAATCTTTCAGCAGGAAAGCGGGATGTTCTTTTATGCCTTTGACGAGGAGACGGCTCGGGCGGATTTTGCCCGGCTTGCGGAATGTTCCCGTCGCCTGGAGCCGCCCTCACGTGCGAAAATCCAACTGGCGGAACTCGCCCCGCGGCAGTATGCAACCGCCCTGATTTATCCGGCCGAATATGATGCCGAATTCAGCCGCTGGCTGCTCGATTGCCGCTACCGAACTGAAGGCCCGGCCGCCGGCGGGGTCAGTGCGGTCGAACAGTATTACCGCCAAAAACCGGCCATTCTCGAAAGCACCCAGATTTTTAACAGTACCTCTGCAGCTTTCCACGGCGAAAATCTGCTGGAGGCGGCCAAAAAGGCGATGGTCCGATGACCCGGACGAACCCCGCCAAAAAACGCCTTCTTGGGGCGATTGCCGGCCTTTTTATCGGAGCCAAAAAGCCCGCTGCGGACTCAGAATCCGACAAAATGGACCATTTCAAAAGCAGCACCCAGCGGATAGGGGTTCGATTTTCTGAGAAAATCCGCTCCGTTTTCCGGAAAAGGTGGATTAAAATTCACTGAGGTTTTTCTCATTTTTCTCTTGACAACGTCCCATAAAATTCCTAATTTCTGGCATCTAAACGCCTTATTTGGCGGTTTTTTGCGGAAAACCGCCGATAGAGGACCGGGGAGTTTCGTTCGAGCAATTTTTTATTAAAGATTTCAGATATGCCTTGCCGAAACAGCAAGAGCAAGAGTTTTCTCCCCTCCGGAAAACATCAGGAAATTAGGGTTTCCTGATGTTTTCTTTTTTGCGCACCGGACCGGATTACGATTTGGGCAGAGTGTACTTGGAAATATCGCCGCCCTTTTCCTTGATAGAGTCCAGATAGACATGGAGCCGCTCCGTCAGTTGGCTGATGGTGCCGGTCAGTTTTGTAATGTCATCCTGAAGGGCCTTGGCCTTTTCGCCCATCTTCTCGGCCAGCGGAATCGCGGAAAATTGATCCATCAGTTTCTGGAGTTCGGACTGTTTGGCCGCGATTTCATCGACATACTTCTGGGCCGTCTTTTCCAGAGATGCGAGATCCATTTTTGCCGCGGCCTCTTTCAGGGACTCGATGGAGGCAGACAGGTCGATGCCGGCTGTCGAACCGGCCCGGCCGCCGGATTCCTTTTTGCTGCAGCCGCCGGCGGCCATCAGCAGAATGGCTAACCCGGTAAGAATCCAATTCTTCATACAACAACTCCTTTCTTTGAAATGTTGGTTCACCCGCCGTCGAAGGTTCGCAGCGGCGCCGTTTTGTTCAGCGTATCCAACCTCTTGTTTTTTCGCAAGATATTATTTCCCGCCCCGGCTTGCTTCAGAACAAGCAGAGTCCTCCAGGATCCTTGAGCCATTCCAACTTACACAGTTTATTTCACTTCCTCAGTTTCCAGGTTCCATCCTCTGCATAATTGGAACTATAGGGTAAGCCAAATGCATTCCATACTGAATCAAATATCGGCCTCATAAAAGACGGGACTTCTTCATTGTAACTGCCCACTTCTACTTCAGGAAAAATAACAACATCTTTTTCTATTGGAACATCAAATTGCATATGGGATTTTGTGTCTAAATAAGCACCTTTGCATCCGAGCAACGCCGCTGAAATTATAAAAGGAGCTTCTATGCCTAATTTTTTATATCCTTCAAAATACCTTTCGATAGACGTCACTATGTCTCGTTCAAAATCTTGACTTGGCAGGAAATTTCTCAATCTCCCTGGATAAAGGATATCAGAACGGACCGCTTCTACAGCGCCATTAAAAAACACAAGACAATAGCTGCTCCTCCCCTCATGATCCCTGCCATAGGTTAAGAAGCCATCAAGATTATATCGATAACCGGAACAACTACCATTTAATGGTCTAAAAGAATCCAAAAATTTGTTATAAAATCTTAGGTCCAGTCGTTGACGGTTGAGAAATGGATACAGCGGTATAACATGCAGAATCAAGCGATCTTTTGACAGCGGTAGCGGTGTTTCATCAGCCATAATCGCGGCTAACCGATCCTGCAAAAAATTGCGGATTCGCTCTGCCTGCGACTCCGTAGCCAAAAAAGCACTTCTTATTTCATGAACATCCAGCGGAGATTTGCCTCCCGAATTTCGAGCATAGAAACGGGAGTGCCCTCCCAAAGTTACCATATGGGGTGATGCAAAACTTTTGGGAATACGAACAAGAAGAACAAAACCTTTTCCGTCATCGCCAAAGCCATCGATTGTCTTGATTTGAACCCGAACGCGGGGTTCAATGCCGTTACGGATCAGATCTTCAAGACGCCGCTTTGCCTCATCTGCGGTTATGTCTTGAAGAGGAACTACTGAATCAGGTTCGCCTGTTTTTTGGCTATTTTCTTCGAGTGTTCCTTCAGGTGTTTCTTCGACTGTTTCTTTAACCGCTTCTTTAATACCGTATATAATATCGCCGCCCGAGGCGTTCGCAAATGAAGAGATATCTGCCAGAAATTTCTTCTCATCAGAGTCTCGACGGCCGGGAAGTTTTAATTTGTATTCAAGGGTCTTGCTTTCGGCGATTTTGTTTTCTATCAGCCAATCAATGTCTTCTTTTGTTATTTCATCAAAATTTTTCTGTATCATGGTACCTCCTTTTGCTGTTTTTCCGGTATCCTTTTTCCTTCGTTCGTCTCCTGTGGGCCGGAGGGTTTATAATGGCTCCGGCTGGTTTAGTTTATCTTCTGTTTGGCTTTTTTGCAAGATGCGGGGGTTCCAGTGCTGATTTTGGCGAGGAATTGTCCTTTTTTCAGTTTTCAAACACCGAACCTGGACTGCCGGCGGAAAAAGCCCGACGAAAGGAGATTAGACGGGTCGGGAAATCGACGGCAAGGGGCAAGGCATCAGGATTTTTCTTCAGCGGTCCCCAGGGAAATGGGAGAATAAAGAGGTGTTGTGTCCTGAACCGGCCGGCGGCAAACTCTTTTTCCAATAAATTTTTAAAAAAATCAAAATTTCTCTTGCAAATCGAAGGGAATGCCGATATATTACCTTGTGGATTGATGCTCTTTTTCTATACCCTATTCAATGGGTCAGGACGCAGGTTGATAACCTTGGTTCTATTTAATTTAGGATTGTGCGTCTGGCCCAAGGCAGATATGTCTCTCATATCTGCCTTTTTTTTGCGCCCTGCGTGTTTGCCCCCGTTCAGACTGTCTGTCTTCCGTATTCCGTCAGATAAACCGCCATCAGAATATGCCGCAGCCGCTCATCGGTCTGGCCTTCCAGGTAGTCTTCGGTAAAGTCCAGTTTTAACCGCCCCTGAAAATGGAGCAGGCGCTCCTTTAATTCGCAGCGGCTCATCGAGGCAATCTGAACGCTTATGGCTTCATAATTATTCTCAAAACTCATGGCTTCCTCCAGTACAATTTCGCAAGCAGGTACGCCTGTTGTATCGTTCCTTTCGGGCCGGCGGTTTATGTGCCGCCGGACAAATTCGCCGCTTCAGCCCGCGGGGGCGCAGGGCCGGCCGCTATAGACGCTACAGCCCTTTTAAAGGAAAATATCATTGTCTCCGCCCGTCGGCGGTGATAAGGTTTCTGCCCTATGAGAACAGACCAACTGGAGTATGACCTGCCGGAAGAATTGATTGCTCAGCATCCGGCCCAACGGCGTCCGCAGTCGCGGCTGCTGGTGCTTCACCGCGCCGACGGCCGGCTCGAAGACCGCCATTTTTGCGACCTGCCTGAGTATCTCCAGCCGGGCGATTGTCTGGTTCTCAACGATACCAAAGTTCTGCCGGCCCGCTTTTTCTGCCGAAAACAAACCGGTGCCAGGATAGAGGGGCTTTTTCTTGAAGAAACACCGGACGGCAGCTGGAAGGTCCTGCTGAAAAACGCACGCAACCTCAAACCCGGCAGCCGACTGACATTTCTCGATCGGCAGGGGCGGGAATGGGAAACGCTGCAAATTCAGGAAAAACTCGAAGAGGGACAATGGCTCCTCCGGCCCGACACGCAGAAACCGCCGCAAGCCGTCCTCGAACACATCGGCTCAGCTCCCCTGCCCCCTTATATCCGGCGTCCGGCCTTTCGGCAGGAGCCGCAGGAGGATTTGGCCCGCTATCAAACCGTTTATGCTTGCCGGCCGGGCGCCGTGGCCGCCCCGACGGCCGGGCTGCACTTTGACAGACCCCTTCTTCAGCAGTTGGAGCAGAAGGGCATCCGCATCGCCTGCCTGACCCTGCATGTAGGAATCGGCACCTTTCGGCCTGTGCAGACCGAAACGCTCGAGGAACACACCATGCACAGCGAACGATACGAAATCAGCCCGCAGGCGGCTCAACAGATCAATGCCGCCGCTGAAGAAGGCCGACGAATTATCGCCGTGGGCACAACCTGCGTGCGCACCCTTGAGACCGTCGCAGAAAATCGAAGAGTCCGGCCGGCCGCCGGCCAAACTGCCCTCTTCATCCAGCCGGGCTATTCATTCAAAATCGTGGACGCCCTCATTACAAATTTTCACCTGCCCCGCTCCACGCTGCTGGCTTTGACGGCCGCCTTCGCCGGATTGGAAACCATCCTCAGCGCCTACCGCCGCGCCGTCCAATTGCGATACCGCTTCTACTCCTACGGCGACGCCATGCTCATCCTTTAAACCCGACCGCCGCCGCTGCCGAAGGTACATTGACGGACAAACAGTCGAGGCGAAAACTTTTTATGCCGCCGAATACCTGCCGGCAGGAAAGGGAGACTCGGCCGGCCGGCTATTTACAAAACCGGCAAAAACTTCTAAACTTCCTTCAATCGGCTGGAGAAAAAATATGTCTTTTCGTGTTGTCCTTTTGCTGGCGGTATTGTGTCTGTATCTGTTTTTTCTCTGCAGCCGACTGCGGAAAGGCCAATGGATGAGCGTGGCGGTTTCCATTCTGGTGGTGGTAGCGGCGGTTTATTTCGGGCTGGCGGTGCTGCTGCTGATTTTTCAGTCGCGGCTGATATTTTTCCCGATGAGGGAGCATGACTATCGGCCGGAAGAGTTCGCGCTGGCTTATGAATCCGTCCAAATCCCCACCGCAGACGGTCTTCGTCTTGACAGCTGGTATCTGCCCGCAGAAAAGGCCCGCTATACGGTGCTCTTCTGCCACGGCAATGCCGGCAATATCAGCCATCGCTTCGATACGCTTCTGCTCTTCCGGCAGTTGGGGCTGAATTGTCTGATTTTTGACTATCGCGGCTACGGGCGAAGCGAAGGCCGCCCCTCCGAAGAAGGCCTGTATCAAGACGCCCTGGCCGCCTGGCGATGGCTCACCGAAACCCGCCGGACACCTCCGCAAACAATCATCCTTTTCGGGCGTTCGCTGGGCGGCGCTGTTGCAGCGAACCTGGCGGCCCGACTGGCCGAGATGCCGACGCCTCCGCCGGCCGGACTGGTTATGGAAAGCACCTTCAGTTCCATCATCGACATGGGCAGGCATTATTACCCCTGGTTTCCCGTCCGCTGGTTCGCCCGATTTCGATTCGATGCCGTCCAGGCAGTCAAAAAAGTTCACATCCCCGTTCTGGTCATCCACAGCCCCGATGATGAAATTGTTCCGTTTTCACTGGGGCAAAAGATATTCGACAATGCCAATCCCCCCAAATTCTTTTCTCAAATTTCCGGCACTCACAATGAAGGATTCGCAGACGATATGCAAACCTATCGCAGGATTTGGACAGCGTGGCTGGAGTACCTTGATTCCTCCCCAAAATCCCCTTCGGAAATCGGCAAACTGCCCCCTGACGAACAGCCCCCCGCCTCCAGCAGAGGAAAACCAGCGGGCCGCCCGTGATTTTATGGAGGCCAAATCCCGCCGTGCTCGCCTATATGGGGAAAAGAATTTTCAAAAATAGGGATTTTTCCTTATTGAGCAATTTGCAAAAACATGCGATATTGAACTATGGACGGTGAGCCAAGGGAGGTTTGGCTTATTTTGGCGGGACCTTCGGCAGGAGAATTTCTGCCGAAGGTTTTTTTATGCCCCCTGCCGCCGGCGATTCCAATGACTGTTTATCCAATTTTCCCCAAAACGCTCCTTGACGGACTGCACTGCTTCCGGTACAGTTGCATTCTGTCCAAAATCCGGAGTCAATCATAACAAAGTTTTCTCCCTTCGCGGAGAAACCCGAAGTCAAACGAAAGGGAAATTGACTATGTTCACCACAATTGTAGATGCAGTCGCCCGAGAGATTCTCGATTCTCGCGGCAACCCAACGGTCGAAGTAGATATTTTGCTCGAAGACGGCTCGCTGGGCAGGGCCGCTGTCCCCAGCGGCGCCAGCACCGGCGTTCACGAAGCAGTCGAGCTTCGCGACACCAAATCCAAACGATATCTGGGCAAGGGTGTCCTCAAAGCCGTCAAGAATGTCAACGAAATCATCGCGCCGGAAATCCTCGGAATGGATGCCGCCGATCAGATTGAACTGGACGAGTTCCTCTGCAAACTCGACGGCACCGCCAACAAGGGCAAACTGGGCGCCAATGCCATTCTGGGTGTATCGCTGGCGGCGGCCAAGGCCGCGGCGGCTTCCTGCGGACTGCCTCTCTACCGATACATCGGCGGCTGCAATGCCAATCTGCTGCCGGTGCCGATGATGAATATTCTCAACGGCGGCAAGCACGCCGACAACAACGTCGATTTTCAGGAGTTTATGGTCATGCCGGTCGGCGCCAAGGACTTCCCGACAGCCCTTCAGATGTGCGCCGAGATTTACCACTGCCTCAAGGGCGTTCTTAAGAGCAAGGGCTATAACACCGCCGTCGGCGATGAAGGCGGCTTTGCACCTTCCCTGAAGAGCAACGAAGAGGCCATCGAAGTCATCCTGGCCGCCGTCAAAAAGGCCGGATACAAGGCCGGCAAACAAATCTTTATTGCGCTGGACCCGGCCGCCTCCGAAATGTGGAACGGGAAAACAAAAAAATACCGTTTCTTCAAGTCCAACCCCAAAAAGGAAATCACCGGCAAGGCGCTGGCCGACTACTGGGCAGACTGGATCAGAAAATATCCCATCGTCAGTCTCGAAGACGGACTGGCCGAAGACGACTGGGACAGCTGGGCCTACCTGACCGACAAGGTCGGAAACAAATGCCAACTGGTCGGCGATGACCTCTTTGTCACCAACACCAAACGGCTGGCCATGGGAATCGAAAAGGGCTGTGCCAATTCTATTCTTATCAAGGTCAACCAGATCGGCACCCTCACCGAAACGCTCGACGCCATTGACCTGGCCCGCCGAAACGGCTACACCGCCGTCATCAGCCATCGCAGCGGCGAAACCGAAGATGCCACCATCGCCGATTTGGCGGTGGCAACCGGTGTGGGACAAATCAAAACCGGCGCGCCGTGCCGAACCGACCGCGTCTGCAAATACAACCAACTTTTGAGGATTCACGAGGAACTGGGAAGCTCGGCCCGCTACGGCGGCCAAGTGTTCAGGTTTGTCTCGTAAGGGAGTACGAGAATTGTATCGCAGAGACCCCGGCAAAAACGGGGTCTCTGTTTTTTACCTCTTTTCCGCTCCCATACCGATATAAACCCTATGCAGACTCGAATCGGATACGTGATTCGCTTTGTGTGTTTCTGCATCTTCTTCACTATCGGTGCAGGAACCATCACCTTCTCTATCCTGCTTGAGCCGGAATTAACCACCTATTACCGCAATCGGCAAACCCTTGCCCAAATCGCGGCGGAAAACAAAAAAATCGAAGACCTCACCCAAAAGTACCAGATGCAGATAGACCTCATCCGCCAGGAGCCGAATCTGCTGCGCCGGCTGGAACTGGTCACCTTCGGAAAGGCCCTTCAGACGCCGGAAAAGGAGATGCCCCCCGTCAATCCTGACAAAAATCTTCAGCAGGCGGCTAAGTCCGTCCTGGCGGAGATGGAAACACAACCTGAGCCGCCGCCGCTGCCGGACTGGCTCCAGCGATGCATCCAGCCCAATATTCGAATCTCCCTGTTTCTGGCCGGCAGCGGGCTGGTGCTGATTACTTTCCTGTTTTTCGGAAGCCCTTCCGCCCCAAAACCAAGCGGACGAAAATTCCCTAACCGCTGAAACAGCAAGCACTTCCGGCCCTCTGCTCACGCCATTTCCGATTTTTCTCTTGACTTTTCCCGAAAAAGGGATACACCGAAAATGTACAAATAACGGAGGCAGCCCGCATAAAGAAAACAGCCACCGCGGGATTTTCACTGCAAGTCTGCTTTTCATATCTTTCTTTCTGCGGGAGAAGCAATAACACCCACATTCATTTTTTTAGGAGGTCTCAAAATGAGAAAGTCGACGTTATGGATAGAGATTCTCTGTGCCTTGTTTCTCACCCTTGCTGCACCAATTCTGGGAGATTGGAATCCCGGCGACCCTTTCAAAATGCACTATCCCCAACTGCCGGATCCGAATGGATGGGATGTGTGTCTTCACCAGTGGATTGCCGATGATTTCCAATGCACCCAAACCGGCCCTGTCAGCGACATTCATTTCTGGATTTCCTGGCGGAAAGACAACGTTGGCGAGCTGAGCCCGGCTATGTTCGACATTTCCATTCGCAAGGATGCCGGGGGGATTCCAGGAGAGGTTTTGTGGAGTTATTCCGGAGGACGGATAACAATCCGTTCCTTTGGACAAGGAGTTCAGGGCTGGATGTGCCCGGCCGCTTCCACGGCTGTTTATCCGGACCATTCCCAGTTTTTTCAAGTAAACCTCACTGATTTGACCAATCCTTTCACCCAACTGATTGACCGCCGATACTGGCTTGTCATCCGATTGACCGCCCAGCAGCCCACGACGACGGAGGCCGGCTGGAAAACCTCCCTTCAGCAGTTCGGCGCTCCTTCGATGTGGTCCGCCGACGGTTCAACCTGGCAGCCGGTGAATATAGGGGCAACGAAGATGGCTAACCAGGCCTTTGTCATCACGGGATTGCCGCTCCAAAAACAACTGGATTTCGGGGACGCGCCTGACCCGACGTATCCGACTTTGCTGCTCAGCAGCGGTGCACGGCATCAAATCGATCGGAGCGGCCCTTGGCTGGGCAGCATCGCCGACTTTCCCGATACCGAACCGGACGGCCAGCCGGAACCGTCCGCCCTGGGCGATGACAACAGCGACCTCGACGATGAAAATGGCGTATCGCTCTCTCCCATGGTCGCCGGGCAGATGGCCAATGTTACTTTTGAAGTTTCCAGCGGCGACGGAAACGGCGGCTTTGTGAGCGGCTGGATCGACTTCAACAGCAGCGGAAGTTGGGAATCGAGCGAACAAATTGTTGCCGGCATCTTTTCAGACGGCATTCATGCCTGCGAATTTTTGGTTCCCTCCTCGAGTATTCCCGGCAATACCTTCGCTCGTTTTCGTATCAGCCGGCAGGGTACGGCGGAACCGACCGGATGGGCTGCCGATGGCGAGGTGGAAGATTATCTGACAGCCATCAAACCGCAGCCGCGGGCGGACCTGGGCGATGCACCGGACAGCACCAACAATTATGGAACTCCAATGACGGCCTATCCTTCCGTTCAAGCGAATTTCCCAACGGTCTTTCAGGATGCCGTCGGCTCAGCGCCTTATGGGCCTATTCACAAATCGGCAGCGTTGGCGGCTTTTTTGGGAAGCGGCGTCAGTGCTGAAAATGAAGCCGACATGGGTCCGGATGCGGACGGACTCAACAATCTGGACCCGCCGGCGGATACGCCGGACCAGGACGGAAACGACGATGGACTCCTTTCCCCCGTCAGGATGCCTCACTGCCGGTGGACTGCGCTGCAATATACAGTTTCTGTCGCCGCTGAGGGGATTTATTATGTCAATATCTGGGCAGACTGGAACCGCGACGGGGACTGGAATGACCGCCTGGATGCCTGCCAAAACAGAGTGATTCCGGAGTGGGCCGTCCGAAACCAGATGCTGAAACTGGATGTTGGTCCTCACACGATTACTTCTCTGCCGTTGGTCTCCTGGCACGACCCGAATCTGCCGGAGGAACTCTGGCTTCGGATAACGCTTTCCGAACAGCCGTGGCAGGAAAGCTGGGGTGATGGGGGCTGCGGTCCAGCCGACGGCTACCGGTACGGTGAAACGGAAGATTACCTCCTCATTCCGGATACTTCCTGTACAGAGTGTGCCGATTTAAACTGCGACGGCATCGTCAACCTCTCCGATTTGGCTGAATTTTCCCGCCAGTGGCTGAGTACTTGCTGGTAAGCAGAACCCAACTTATTCGCAGGGCGGCAGGATTGAAAACCTGCCGCCTTTTTTGTCTTTCTTATCCACTTTCACAAAAATACAGGGAACCCTCAATCCTTTTTCCAGTAAAAACGTACACTTTGCCGATATAATGGTTTCAGAACCAAATGTCTTTCTCAATATTAAAAAACACAGTTTTTATATTATAGGACCTTGAAAAATGGCCTCCGGGAAACCCAAAAAAAGAACCCGCTCTCCGAAGAACGGGGCTGAAAATAAAAATACGAATCTTTACAAACTTGCCCTGGAAGGAATGCTGCTGGCGTTCTGCATCTTTCTGCTGTTCAGTCTGGTGAGTTTTGACATTGGCGACGCCCCTTCCGGCTATGTCTGGCCCCATAACGACCCCGTCCGCAACTGGTGCGGACGAGTGGGGGCCTTTTTTGCTTATTACCTGATGACCTATGTCGGGCCCGGCGCGGTGCTGGCCGCCGCCGGCCTCATCGCGATGCTGATAGTGCACCTGTCCGGCAAATCAATCACCCAGGTGAATCTGAGACTGACCGGGCTTCTGCTTATGACGGTTTCCACGTCAGCGGCATGGTTTCTGCTCTGGCCGGAAAAACCCTTTCTGCTTTACCGAAACGGCTCCTTCCCGATGGGCAACGGCGGGATTCTCGGCATCGCCGCCGGTGTATTTCTTCGGAAACATCTGGCCATTTTGGGAACTGCACTGGTTTTGTTCTCCGCCTGGGTCGTCGGCGCCGTCCTGCTGGCTGACAGTGTCGTCTTTGCGCTTACCCGCGGCTTCGGCCGTCTCACACTTCAACTCTTCGGGCTGGCCGCTCCCGCCTGGAATGCCGCCCAAAAGCATTCCCAGACGCTGGCCGACATCTGGACCCGCCTGAACGAAAAACAGAAAAAAGAAACCACCAAACTGCACGAGGCCCTCCGGCAGAAGCGAACGGACGCCGAAAGTGCCCCCCGGCAGGCCGCTCCTTCGGAAGAGTCTTCTGAGTCCAGACCGGTGAAACTCTCCGCCGACAGCGACCATTCCGTCGAACAGACCCTCGCCGCCGGTACGCCGCCGGCCGCATCCAAAGAAAAGGAAACCGAAGAGTCTGCACCCGCCGAACCCATCAAACAGCCCAAACGCCCCCCCGCCAAGCCGGAACCCTATATTCCGCGAACCTATGAAGACTATCAATTCCCGCCGCTGGACTTGCTCCGCCAGCCGGAACCGAACTTTACAGCCCTCCAGGAAAAAATGGTGGAGCAGAAAGCCCGCACCCTCGAGGAACTGCTTGATGAATTCGGCATCCAGGCCGAAGTAGTCAATGCGGAACCCGGCCCGGCCATTACGATGTATGAACTTCAGTTGGCCCCGGGAGTCAAAGTCAACCAAATCTCCAATCTGGCCAACGACATCGCCAGGGCGCTGGGCTCCGGCATGGTTCGCGTCGTAGCACCGCTGGCCGGCAGAAACACCATCGGCATTGAAGTGCCCAACAGCCAGCGGGAAATCGTCCGCATCCGCGACCTTATCCAGAAAGGCGGCGCCGCCGTCTCCAAAATGCAGATTCCGCTCTTCCTCGGCAAGGGCTCCTCGGGCGAAGTGCTCGTCTCCGATCTGGGAATAATGCCGCACCTGCTGATTGCCGGCACCACCGGCTCCGGCAAGAGCGTCTGCATCAACAGCATTATCGCCTCGATTCTGATGACTCGCCGGCCCGACGAGGTTAAACTGATTCTGATTGACCCGAAAATGGTCGAGATGGCGGCCTTTGAATCGATTCCGCACCTGATGTGCCCGACCGTAACGGAAATGCGCCGCGCCGAGCAGATTCTCCAGTGGGCCATGGAAAAAATGGACGAACGCTACGAACTGCTGGCCGAGGCCAAGGTCCGCAACATCGCCTCCTACAACAAACTCACGCCCCAGGAACTTCTCGAGCGGTTTCAGCCCGCCGGCCCCGAAGAAGAAGCCCAGATTCCCAAAAAAATGCCTCATATCGTTATCGTCATCGATGAACTGGCCGACCTGATGATGACCAGCGCCAAGGAAGTGGAATCCTGCATCGTCCGCATTGCTCAAAAGAGCCGTGCCGTCGGCATTCATCTGGTGCTGGCAACCCAGCGGCCTCAGGCAACCGTCGTTACCGGTCTGATTAAGGCCAATATGCCCGCCCGCATCGCCTTTCGCGTCGCCGCTCGGATGGACAGCCGAATCATTCTCGACCAGAACGGCGCCGAAGCCCTCCTCGGACAGGGCGATATGCTCTTTCTCATCCCCGGCACCAGCGACCTCATCCGCGCCCAGGGCGCCTTCCTCGAAGATGATGAAATCCGCAACATCGTCAACTTCCTCAAGGATGTGGCCCAGCCGCAGTATCACCCCGAATTGATGCAGCTGAATCGGGTGGATATGGCCGACGGACAGAGAGATGAACTCTTCGATCAGGCCGTGCGAATCGTTCTCGAAAGCCAGCGGGGCAGCGTCTCGCTCCTGCAGCGGCGGCTGAGCATCGGCTATGCACGGGCCTCACGAATTATTGAAATGATGGCCGCCGCCGGAATACTCGGCGAATACAAAGGCAGCCAGGCAAGAGAAGTCACCATGACCATCGAAGAATACGAAGAGATGAAGCGAAATCAGATTCAGGAAGAAGTCGCCCAGCACGAAGACCTCTCCAGCCGAACCGACAAGGACGAATCCGCAGGCGACAGCCGCAGCGAGGAGGACGCCGACGCGGAAGAAGAAGAGGAAGAGGAAGAATACCTTTCTCCAACCGAAATCATCAGCGAGGAAAATTCCTGACAGCCCGCGCCTGCCGCCGCAGGAAAAGAAATCATCTCCCGCCTGTCAGCCGGCCCGGCAAAAACCATAAAAAAACCCGGCCGCCAGGACCGGGTTTGTATCAGCCGTTTTCGCCGTCCTATTCACCGTCCTATTCACCGTCCTATTCGCCGTCCTACTTTACATGCAGAACGGAATTGTACTCGCCGAACGGGTTAACCTCGATGTTCTCGTTGTAGGGGTCCTGCTGCCACTGGCCGTCCACCACCAGCCGATAGCGATACGTCCCCTTGTTCAGCGGCAGTTTGATAATCCATTTGCCGTTCTCGCCGGTCCGCTGCATCGGTGTCTGCTCGGGAATCCAGTCGTTGAAGTCTCCGGCAATCTGCACGGTTTGTGCCCGCGGATAAAGCGTGGAAAACACCACACCGTCGCTTTCCTGCCGAACGCCGTAAAAGTCGGCAATCTTCTCTTCAAAGGTGCGGTTGTCCTGGGCAACGGCCGCGGCAGTCGCTTCCGCAGCCCGCTGCCCGCCGGTTCCCTGCGGCTCTTTGATAGTCGCCAGCAATTCCTCCGCACTGGCACTGATGGTCTGAATCCGTGCCTCCAGCGTATCCACCAGTTCCGCCTTATGCACCAGCGTATCGGTGCCGATCAGTTCCTCCGCCAGATTCAGAAAATCCTTATATCCTTTGCTGGCCGGGTCATACTCCCCAATCGGCTGGCCCAGACTGGCCGCCTCTTTCAGTTTCGTATTGAAATTCACCACCGTCTGGAACATCCGCTCGCCGAAGTGCTTGCGCAGTTCCGCCAGAATCTCCCGGCCCATTTTCGTCCGGATGTCATACATGCTCGCCAGCACCATCAAATTCACCTTCTGACGGCACTGCTCGCAAAGCACCTGAAGCGTCTCCAGCTGCTTGCTGAGCCCATGCAGAGAAAAGTACCCCATCTCCACCGGCACAATCACATCCGTGGCCGCCCGCAGCGCATTAAACGTCAGCAGTCCCACCGACGGCGGGCAGTCGATAATCACATAATCATAATCCGTGCGCACCTCTTCGAGCACGCTTTTCAAACAGTTCTCGCGGTCCATCACCCCGGACATCTGCGACTCAAACGCCGCCAGGTCGATACTCGACGGAGCCAGTTCGAACCGATCGCTAATCTGCCACAAAATCTCGCGCAGCCGAAGCGGCTCCCCCCGCGCCTTGCCGATTAAAACATCATAAATGCTCTGCTCAATCTGCTCTTCAGGTACCGCAAGACCGACCGCACAGTGCGATTGAGGGTCCAAATCCACCAGCAAAGTCCGGCAGCCCTTGGCCGCCAACGCGCTGGAAAGGTTAATCGAAACAGTCGTTTTTCCGCATCCGCCCTTTTGGTTGATGATGGCTACGGTTCTCATAGAAACTCCCTTTTCTAAGCCCCCGAAGGGGTTAACGTTATTTGGCGTTCGTATCTTTATTGTCGTCAACTCCCACCTCAATCTTTAGTTTTTTATCGGACAAAAACCAAAAAAAGCCGTTTTTAATATTGAAAGACGAACAAAATGACGATACAAAAACTCCAGTTCACGCCCAAAAACCCCGAAAATCTCAAAAAATTGGATGACTTTTCCATTCGTTGACGATATAATAATGGTTTCATCTATCTCGCAAAAATCACGAAACCACTCTGCGGATTTCAGGAGATTTTCGAATGACCGAAGAACAGATCATTCAATGGATGTACGAAAAAATTAAGAAAGACGGCTTTACAAACGCCACTTCGCTGGCGGAGAGTTTCCTACAGGAACACCGCATTACCGATGTGCTTGACCCGGCCTTCTCGATGACACTGGACGTGGGCTTCAAAGTCGCACAGCACATTAAAGACCGTCAGATGACTTCTTTTGTCAGCTGACAAACGCGGAAAAATTCTCTATTTTGCCATCAAAAGAGGGACGGATTCCGTTTCTACTGAATCAGGGCATTATATATCGGTTGTGTCCACTTCTCGTTTTCGACATCATATAAAATGAAATTCGAATCAAACTGCCAGTAAGCCCAACTGAACCCGCACTTTTCCGCAGTCCTGGCCACAAAAGAGATATACCGAACCCGAGAATCCATATCCGCTTTATCGTAAGCCCCGAACTCCCCCAGATAAATCGGCCGCTTCTGCCGCTGGGCCCACGCCTGCACCTTTTGGAAATCGGCAGCGACCGCCTCTTCGTCGGCAGGACTCCTCGGCCAGACCACCCCGCTCACATTCGTATAGGCCGGCGTCCAGTCGGCACCCTGATGCGTAAACTCCATCGGTGTGTAATAATGCACCGTTACAATCAGGTGGCGGTCCTCCGCCGGCAGCTCCAGCCCATCCAGCGCACCCACCGAGTTATAATGGGCCGGCCCCACAACCACAATCCGCCGCGGATGGCTCTTGCGGATAATCGCAAGGGCCTGCCGGTAATATGCATTCCAAACCGACTCCGTAAGGTCCCCATTCGGCTCATTCAGAATCTCGAACAAAACGCTGTCCGGGGCGTCCGCAAACTCCCTGCTCATCTGCTCCCAAAAGGCCAGAAACTTCCCCCGATGGCCCTCCGCGTCGCTGCCCATCGCGTTGTATTCGTGCAAATCCAGAACGACGGCCAGACCCGCCGCCAGCGATTGGTCAACCGCCCAATGAAGCGTGCCGAGCCACTCCGAAGAAAGCGCATGCGGCGGCTCATCGCTCATAAAACGGAAGGGATGAAGATTAATCCGAACACTGTGGAAGCCCCCTTCCCGAAGCATACGGAAATAACGCTCCTTGAACCGCCCCTGCTCCCGCGAACGCCAGATCGGATCATACCCCAGGATATTCACGCCGCGGCCCAGCCGCCGATTCATCGAAAAGCAGGCTTCCTCAGAGGACTCGGCGGAAACCGGCTCCGAACAAACACCCGCACGCCCGCTCAACAGGACCATCGCTCCAATCCCCGCCGCCGCTGCGGCCTTCAGCCATCGAAATCCGCTCGCCATGGAAAATCCTCCGCCGCAAATAGTTGAATTATAAAACCAATCTTACCCCTACCCCTAACCAATGTCAAACCAATTCCCCAGCCGACAGGGGCCGAAAACACGCAATTCCCCATTTTATTCTTGACCCATCTACACCAAAATGCTATATTCCCTGCAGTCGGCTCAATTGAAAGTTTACAAGTCAAAAACCAGAAGGATATACAGAAGGAACCATGGTCATTCATCAAAAAGAACATCCGAAACATGGCACCTTCTCAGGAGAAACAAGAAAATAGGGAAAACAAACTCGCTTATTTTCCTTTCGCAATGAAATCCTATGTAAAATCCAAACACCGCGTTAGCCGATACGGCGAAGTTTTAACGGGAAAAGAAATCGTCAACGCCATGCTCGACCTGGTCAAACAGGAAACCGAGCGAATCGACTCCCGCTTCCTGGAGCCCGCCTGCGGAACAGGAAATTTCCTCGCAGAGGTTCTCCTGCGAAAACTCGCCGTCGTGGAAAATCGCTACAAAAAGTGCCAACTTGAGTATGAACGCTATGCAGTACTGGCTGTATCCTCCATCTATGGAATCGATCTCCTGGAAGATAATGTTCAGGAATGTCGCCAGCGGCTTTTTGATATTTTTGACGCGGCCTATACCCGACTTTACAAGTCCAATACCAAAGATGACTGTCGCTCCACCGTCCGGTTCATTCTGGAACGCAATATTATTCACGGCGATGCGCTCTCCCTCCAGACCGTCGCCGGCAATCCAAAGCCCATCATCTTTTCGGAATGGTCTCTGGCGAACGGCAGCATGATGAAAAGACGGGATTTCACCTTTCAGGAATTGCTCAGCCATGCCTCCATCAAAGAAACACCCCTTTTTTCCGACCTCGGAGAAGAGGCCTTTATCCCACTACCAGCAAAAGAATATCCCATTATTCATTTTCTGGAGATAGGACGTACTTATGGCCGCCACCTATAATCCCGATGTACTTTCCTGCCTCGCCAATCTTTCCAGCGATGAGGTCTTTACCCCGCCGTCGCTGGCCAACCAGATGCTCGATATGCTGCCGCAGGAACTCTGGAGCAACGAAAACGCTCGCTTTCTCGATCCAGCCAGCAAGTCCGGGGTGTTCCTGCGGGAAATTGCAAAACGGCTCAACAGGGGCCTGGAACAAAAAATCCCCGACAGACAGGAACGAATCAATCATATCATGAAAAATCAGCTCTTCGGTATTGCCATTACCGAATTAACGAGTCTGCTTTCCCGTCGCTCCCTCTATTGCTCAAAGAGTGCAACTGGGAAGTATTCAGTTTGCACCGCATTCGAAAATCCAGAAGGGAACATTCGCTTTCGTCGAACAGAGCACAGCTGGCAGGATGGTCGCTGTAGGTTTTGCGGTGCCAATCAGGCAAACTATGCCCGTGGCGAAGAACTCGAAACCTACGCCTACGAGTTTATTCATAGCAAAAACCCTGAGGAGATATTCAATATGAAATTCGATGTCATCATCGGAAATCCTCCATACCAGCTGAGTGATGGGGGTGGAAAAGGATCAAGTGCAATACCTATTTATAATCAATTCGTAATGCAAGCAAAAAAATTACTACCGCGATATTTAGTAATGATTATTCCTTCTAGATGGTTTACTGGTGGTAGGGCTTTAGATGAGTTTAGAAATGAGATGTTAAATGATGCCAGAATCAGAGTTATTCATGATTATATAAATGCAAGTGATTGTTTTCCCGGTGTAGAAATAAAAGGTGGCGTATGCTATTTCCTATGGGAAAGAGATAATAGAGGTAATTGCAAGGTGTTTACCCATGAAGGAGATAAAATTGTATCCCAAGCTGAAAGGCCTTTGTTAGAAAAAGGAATATATACTTTTATAAGGTACAATGAAGCAATACAGATTTTACATAAAGTTAGAAGATTGAAAGAAAATAGTTTTGCAAACTTAGTAAGCCCCAATGATCCTTTTGGTTTTGATGTAAGATTTGAAAATAGTTATAAGCGTATAAAACCAAATTATAAACATGAACCATTTATTAATTGTGTTGTTTTCTACTACAATGGATGGAGAAAAGAAGGAATTGGTTATATTGACAGAAAAGATATTCAAAAAAATACTGATTGGGTTGATAAATATAAGATTTTCGTTCCAAAAGCATGGGGTAGAGGAGATATAACCAGTGATTGGATTCATCCATTTATTGTAGAGCCAAATTCTTGTTGTACAGAAACTTATTTAGTTATTGGACCATTCGACAATAAAGAAATCGCAGAAAATGTCATTAGTTATATGCAAACAAAATTTTTCCATTTTTTACTTGGCCTTACAAAAATTACACAAAATACAATGAAAAAGGCATATTCATTTATTCCATTACAAGATTTTACTGAGCCATGGACAGATGAAAAACTCTATAAAAAATATAATTTGACATCAAAAGAAATCGAATTTATAGAAAAAATGATCCGTCCCATGGACAGTGGAGATTCTTCAGATGAGTAAGGAATTCTTTCCGCTGCGTCCGACGGTACAGCCGAAAATCTATGCCTACGAGGACACAAATCCGCAGTATGCCGGCCTACTCAAGGTGGGCTACACCACAAGGGATGTCCGCGAGCGTGTTGCAGAGCAGTACTCAATAATAAGACCCGGAAATCCGCCCTATCGCATCGTCCTGGAAGAAGTGGCTATCCGCAGCGATGGCACGGCCTTTACCGACCGCGAGGTCCACCAGATGCTTCGTATCAATGGGATCCAGAAGGCCGATGGAGAATGGTTTCGCTGCAGTGCAGAACAGGTAAAGGCGGCAATCAACGCCGTCCGGGAAGGACAGATCTTTGAGGAACAGCGCTCCCTTAACTTCAAGATGCGGCCAGAACAGGAAAATGCCGTAGAAAAAACCATCGCCTATTTTACAAATTATAAAAGAGAAAACAACAATAAGGCTCCGCACTTCCTCTGGAATGCCAAGATGCGATTTGGCAAGACCTTTGCCGCCTATCAACTTGCAAAACGCATGGGCTGGAAGAAGGTACTGGTGATGACCTTTAAACCCGCCGTGCAGAGCGCCTGGGAAGAAGACCTTCAATGCCATGTGGATTTTGCAGATTGGCAATTCATTAAACCCGGCGATCTTACCCTTAAAGGCATCGACCCAACAGAACCCTTTGTCTGTTTTGGCTCCTTTCAGGATTACCTCGGCAGAAATCCGAGTACCGGCGGCATTAAAACAAAAAACGAATGGGTACACACAACCAACTGGGACTGCGTTATCTTTGATGAGTATCACTTCGGCGCCTGGCGGGAAAAGGCAAAAGAACTCTTCGAAGCAGAAGATGAAGGCGAGCGCCGGTTTGGCGAAGGAGAGGGCATAGAATACTTTGACGAAGACATCCTGCCCATCACGGCGCACCACTACCTGTACCTTTCGGGGACACCCTTCAGAGCCATCGCCACAGGTGAATTCATCGAAGAGCAAATCTACAACTGGACCTATTCGGATGAACAACGAGCAAAAGAAAAATGGACAGACCCGGAGAATCCCTATGCTGCACTGCCGCGGATGGTGCTTCTTACCTATCAGCTGCCCGATGCAATTCGTGAGATTGCTCTCAAAGGTGAGTTCAACGAGTTTGACCTTAATACCTTCTTTTCCGCAGAAGGGATGGGAGACAAGGCAAAGTTCGAATACGAAGACGAGGTGCAGAAGTGGCTCGATTTTATTCGGGGAGTATTCCTTCCCGCCACGGCTGACCACCTGAAGTTAGGCGAGCAAAAACCACCCATGCCTTTTTCTGATGTTCGCCTGTTGAATGTACTTTCCCATACCTTGTGGTTCTTGCCAAGTGTGGCTTCTTGCTATGCGATGCGCAACTTATTAGCCAAGAGACAAAATCGATTTTACCATGACTATGAAGTAATCGTTGCGGCTGGAAATTCCGCAGGAATTGGACCGGCCGCCTTGCCCCCGGTCTTAAAAGCCATGGGAAATCCGCTTGAAACCAAAACCATCACCCTGACCTGCGGAAAATTAACCACCGGCGTTACCGTGAGACCCTGGACAGGGATTTTCATGTTGCGAAATTGTTCCAGCCCGGAGACCTATTTCCAGGCGGCATTCCGCGTACAGTCGCCATGGACAATTAAAAACCCTGACGGCGTCTCTCCAAACGAAGAGCAGATTCTCAAAGAGGAATGCTATGTCTTTGACTTCGCGCCAGACCGCGCCTTGCGTCTGATCGCTGAGTACAGCTGCCGCCTCAATGTCAATGAAGACAATCCTGAAAGGAAAGTAGAGGAGTTTATTCATTTCCTGCCGATACTGGCGTATGACGGCACTTCCATGAAGCAAATAGATGCCGCCGGCGTTCTTGACATGGCCATGAGCGGTACAACGGCAACATTGCTGGCAAGACGATGGGAGAGCGCCCTTCTGGTCAATGTGGACAACGATACCCTCCGCCGCCTGATGAACAATCAAGACGCAATGAAGGCGCTGATGAATATCGAGGGCTTTCGAAATCTCAATCAGGATATCGAAACTATCATCAACATATCAGATGGGATAAAAAGGACAAAGAAGGAAGCAAACGATAGGGAGCTTTCACAGGACGAAAAACAAAAACTTACCGAGGAAGAAAAAAAGTACAAATCCCTGCGGAAAGAAATTCAGGAAAAACTTATCAAACTGGCCACACGCATACCGGTCTTTCTGTATCTGACAGATTATCGCGAGCGCACGCTCAAAGATGTGATCACCCAGCTTGAGTCCGACCTGTTCAAGAAAGCCACCGGCCTAACGCTTAAAGACTTCGAACTGCTGGTCAGTTTGGGCGTCTTTAACAGTGCCTTGATGAACGAGGCCGTGTACAAATTCAAAAGATATGAAGATCCGAGTTTGGTTTACACCGGCATCGATCGGCACAAAGGGGAACCTGTCGGCCTCTATGATACGGTCCTAAACAATAGGGATTACCAGACACTATTTGTAAATAGGGATCAATAACACGGGGACACCCCCGCCCCAAGTGGGGGTGGGGAGTGGGGGATTGCAGGTGGGCTTTGTCCGGTTCTGGGCTTGGCGGGGGCCAAATTGGATAGACATTTTTTGTATTCGATGTATACAATTTTTGCCGTTGCTCATTTTTAAACAATTCAGCCCTTTCAAAATCCGCCGACAATTACACCCGAGAAATAGTTGTTTGTTTCCCCCCAATATGGTATTTTGACACCGTTTTCCGGCAGCATCGCCCTGCCGAGCAGACCTCGGCGGCTCCTCCGGCTAATCCGAACACAACCCGCTGCCGATAAAGAAGTTATGGAAAAAACGAAAATGCCGGCCCCAACCGAAAAACCCGGTTTTGTACTCTGGCTTACCGGACTCAGCGGCTCCGGAAAAACCACTTTGGCCGATAATATCGCCCAAATTCTCACAAATATGGGGAAAAAGGTAGAAAGATTAGATGGCGACATTCTCCGGGGTGTATTTCCCAATACCGGTTTCACCCGCCAGGCCCGTGACGAGCACATCCAGCGTGTCGGCTTCATGGCCAGCCGGCTCGAACACCACGGCGTGATCGTAATTGCTTCATTTATATCACCTTACAGACAGGCCCGCCGCTTCGCCAGGGGCCTTTGCCGCCGGTTTATCGAGGTCTATGTCAAATCCTCCCTCGAAGAATGTAAGCGGCGCGATGTAAAGGGGTTATATCAAAAAGCACAGGCCGGACAACTCCAGCGGTTCACCGGCCTCGATGACCCCTATGAAGAGCCGGAACATCCGGAAATAATCGTCGATACCGAACACCAGCCGCTGAACGTATGTATTGACCAGATAATGACTTATATAAAACCATACCTATGAACACCCAAGCCCTGCCCTTCGAATATTTTCCAGGTTATCTTCTGCCGGCCGTTATGCCGAAGGAATGAAGCAATGAGCGACCATCTCGACCAACTCGAAAACCAAAGTATCTATATATTGAGAGAGGCCTACGCAAACTTCAAGAACTTGTGTATGCTGTGGTCTATCGGCAAGGACAGCACCGTCCTGCTCTGGCTGAGCCGCAAGGCCTTTCTCGGCCATGTCCCCTTTCCGTTAGTCCATATAGACACACGATTTAAGATTCCGGAGATGATTGAGTACCGCGACCGGCTCACCCGACAGTGGCATCTGGACATGATTTACGGCATCAATACCGAGGCCCTCGAACAAAAACAGACGTTTCCGGACGGCAATGTGGACCGCCTCCGCTGCTGTAAACTCCTTAAAACAGAAGCACTTAAGAACACTCTCAGCGGCCGCTGGCCCCGCTACCGATTCAATCACGCCGCCGACCGCTATGAACTCGACCCCAACCACGAGCCGTTCACCGGCGTTATTGTGGGGTTGCGGGCCGACGAAGAGGGCTCCCGCTCGAAAGAACGCTATTTTTCCCCGCGAGACCGCTCAAACGAGTGGGACATCGCCGAACAGCCCCCGGAGTTCTGGAATCAGTACAAGACGGATTTCGCCCCCGGCACCCACGTGCGCATTCATCCGCTGCTGGACTGGACGGAACTGAATGTATGGGAATACATCGAACGGGAGAAGATTCCGACGGTATCGCTGTATTATGACCAGGGAGAAGGCAAACGTTATCGGTCACTGGGGTGCTGGCCGTGCACGTTTCCGATCGCCTCGACGGCCAAAAATCCTCGTGAGATTATCGAAGAGCTCCGCAGCGGCCAATTGAAGAATATCGCTGAGCGCAGCGGCCGTGCCCAAGATGCCGAAGACGGCGGAGGGCTGGAAACCCTGCGCCGCGAAGGATATATGTGAGAGGGAAGGACACGGACGAATGATTCCTGCAACGGATGAAAAAATGAATATCGTGGTGGCCGGGCACGTTGACCACGGCAAAAGCACGGTCATCGGCCGGCTGCTGGCGGATACGGATTCGCTGCCGAAGGGCAAACTGGAGCAGATTCGCGAACTTTGCCGCCGAACCAGCAAGCCGTTTGAATATGCCTTTCTGCTGGATGCGCTTAAAGATGAGCAGGCACAAGGAATTACGATTGATGCGGCGAGGATTTTTTTCAAATCCGCCAAGCGCCATTACCTGATTCTGGATGCGCCGGGGCATATTGAGTTTTTGCGGAATATGGTAACGGGGGCTTCGCATGCGGAGGCGGCGCTTCTGGTGATTGATGCGGCGGAGGGGGTTCGTGAGAACTCGCGGCGGCATGGGTATCTGCTGTCGATGCTCGGAATCGGCCAGTTGGCGGTGATTGTCAACAAGATGGACCTGGCGGGATGGAGCCGTGAGGTTTTTGAGCGGATTGAGGAGGAATACAGGTCTTTTCTGAAAGAAATAGGACTGTCGGCATCGTTTATTCCGGCCAGCGGGATGACAGGGGAAAATATTGCCCGCCGCAGCGAGCAGATGAGCTGGTACGAGGGCCCGACGGTTCTGGAGACACTGGACGGCTTTGTGAAGGAGCCGCCGGCGGCGGATAAGCCGTTTCGGATGCCGGTGCAGGATATTTATAAATTCACGCGTGCCGGCGACCAGCGTCGGATTGTCGCCGGAACGGTGGAGACCGGTTCGGTTCGGGCCGGCGATGAACTGATTTTTTACCCGACGGGCAAGAGGAGCCGCGTCAAAACGCTGGAGCGGTTTGGAAGCCCGCCGCCGTCGGCTTATACGGCCGGGCAGGCAGCGGCGCTGACGCTGGAGGAGCAGATTTATCTGACGCGGGGGCAGGTGGCTGTGCGGGCGGGCGAGCCGGCACCGCAGGTGGGCCGACGGATGCAGGTTCATCTGTTCTGGATGGGCAAAGAGCCGCTGCGGCCGGATAAGGATTATCTGCTCAAGGTGGGCACCGCAAAGCAGCCGATGCGGGTGGAAAAGATTCTTTCTGTGATGGATGCTTCCGACTTATCCGTCAAGGCCGCCAAGGAGTGCGTGGGCTATCATGATGTGGCCGAGTGCATTCTGCAGACGTCGCGGGCTATTGCGTTTGATTTGTCGGAGCAGTTCCCGACGATGAGCCGCTTTGTGATTGTCGATGATTACGAGATTCGAGGCGGGGGACTGATTCGCCAACTTCTGCCGGATATGGAAGAGCCGCGGCGGCGGCAGGTGATTCAGCGCAATCTGAAATGGGCGATGAGCACGCTCAGCCGGGAGCAGCGGTGGGAACGATACAATCAGAAGGCCTGTCTGATCCTGATTACCGGCCCGAAAAATGCCGGAAAGAAGACGCTGGCCCGAGCGTTGGAGCAGAAACTCTTTGCCGAAGGCAAACTGGTTTACTTTATGGGAATCGCCAACGTGCTTTACGGGGTGGATGCGGATATCAAGACACCGGGACCGAACACATCGCATCGGCCGGAGCATCTGCGGCGGCTCGGCGAGGTGGCTAATCTGATGCTGGAGGCGGGGATGATTCTGATTGTGACGGCCATCGGACTTACGCAAAGCGATTTGGAGATTATCCAAACGGCCGTGGACAGCGAGCTGATCGAGGTCGTCTGGCTGGGGCCGGAGATAACGGATATTCAGGCGGATTTGCAGGTGGAGACGATGGAGAATCCGGAGGAGGCAGCAGGCCGAATCAAGCGTCTTCTGCAGCAGAGGGGAATTATTTTCAGCGTGTGAGGAGAAACGAGAGCCGCCGATGGATACAGATTTGCAGCGGATTGAACAGGCCCTTTTGGCGGCACGGGAGGCGGCCGCCCAGTTCACCCCCGGCCGGGTTGCCTCTCAAAAGAAGGAAGGCGGCGACCCGGTAACGGAAGCCGATGTGCTTTTGGATAAGATTTTGAAGGAGATGCTGCTGCGGCCGTCGGAGGGCTGGCTTTCGGAGGAAACGGCTGATGACCTGAGCCGGCTGAAGAAGGAACGGGTTTGGATTGTGGACCCGCTGGATGGAACGCGGGAGTTTATCGAGGGGATTTGCGAATGGTGCATATCGGCGGCGCTGACGGTGAACGGCCGGCCGACGGCGGCGGGCATCTGCAATCCGGCGACAAACCAGGTGTTTTTGGGCAGTCGGGAACATGGAGTGACGCTGAACGGCCGGCCGGTGAGAGTCAGCGAAAGGACAGAACTGGAGGGGGCGAGGATTCTGGCCAGCCGCAGCGAGGTGCGCCGCGGCCTGTGGAAGCGGTTTGAAGGGGCCCCGTTTGAAATCATACCCACCGGCTCGGTGGCGTATAAGTTGGCGTGCGTGGCAGCAGGGCTGGCCGACGGCACTTTTACGCTGGTGCCGAAGAATGAATGGGATGTGGCGGCCGGCGTGCTGCTGGTGGAAGCCGCAGGGGGACAGTGGTGTGCAGCCAACCAGCGACGGCAATTCAATCAGCCCAATCCGCGATTGGAGGGTTTGTGGGCAGCCAATCCATCGCTGATTTCAAAACTGAAGGAAATTTCAAAATAAGCAGCAGAGCGGTTTTGTCTTTGCTGCGGGGGATGGACTTCTAAACGCAAAAGAGGAGGGTTCTACCGTTGGGGGTGATTTTGTGGTAAACTGCGCCGGATGAGCAAGCATAAGCCCACAAGTCTGTTTGAAGAATCAGGTGAACAGCCGCTGCCGACGGCAGGACAGGTGGTTCGTGTGGCTTTCAACAGCGGGGCCGATGCGCTGTTTGATTATTTGGTTCCCGAATGGCTGGGCAGGGCCGCCGCCGGCCAGCGGGTGCAGGTTCCCTTCGGCAAAAGCAATAAACTGGTGGAGGGGTTTGTTGTAGAGGCCGAACCAGAACCAAAAGAACGTCCGGAAGACCGCTGGCAGAAAGCACGGGCATTTGCGCTGAAAACGGTGCGGCGGATTCTGGATGCAGAGCCGCTGCTGGATGAGTCGCTGATGGAGTTGGGGCGATGGATGAGCGAGTATTATGTTTGTCCGCTGGGGCAGGTGCTGGCGGCTATGGTGCCGGCAGCGGTGAAAAAAGATGCCGGCGTGCGAAAGGAGATTTATTTTTATCTGGCCGACAAGGAGTTTGACGCCCACTCCCTCCGAAGTCGGGCTCAGCGTGCTGTTGCGGAGGCGCTTCGGCAGGCGGGGGCGTTCGAGGAAAACACAGCCGTGGAAAAAACAGCCCTGCTCAAGCAGGCGGGCTGTACAGAGGGGCCGCTGAAAAAACTGCTTCGGGAGGGATGGGTCAAAAGCTGCCAGCGGGTTCAGGTGCGTCCGCTGCCGGTTGTGCCGAAGGGGCTGGCGCTGGATGCGCAAGCCATCGTGCTGACCGCGGAGCAGGAAAAGGCGCTGGAGCATCTGGACAAGCAGTTGAAAGAGGGCCGGTTTGCCGTGACGCTCCTGCATGGAGTAACCGACAGCGGCAAGACGGAAGTTTATATTCGGGCTATTGAGCAGACGCTGGCGCTGGGTCGGCAGGCCGTGGTTCTGCTGCCGGAGATTGCGCTGACCGCTCAGACGGTGCAGCGGTTCAGCACGCGCTTTGAGCGGCTGGCGGTCATGCACTCGGGTTTGTCAGGGCCGCAGCGGAACGCTCAATGGCAGGCCATTCGGCAGGGGCAGGCCGATGTGGTGATTGGTGCGCGCTCGGCGGTTTTTGCACCGGTGAGCCGGCTGGGGCTGATTGTTGTCGATGAAGAGCATGAGCCCAGCTACAAACAGGATATGGTGCCGCGTTATCATGGACGGGATACGGCGATTAAGCGGGCCCAGCTGGCCGGGGCGGTCTGTCTGCTGGGGTCGGCAACGCCGTCGCTGGAAACGCTGCATAACTGTATGCGGCGAAGCACCTACAGCCGGATTGTGATGAAGCATCGGGTGCACAATCTGCCGCTGCCGAAGATGGAGGTCATCAACATGCTGACGGCATTTGAGGGCCGTCGGACAAAACAGCCGCAGCTGGTCAGTCCGGCGCTGGAGGAGGCGCTGCGGGAAGTGCTCGCCCGCCGGGAACAGGCAATTCTGCTGCTGAATCGGCGGGGCTACAGCCATTTTATTTACTGCCCAAGCTGCCGGCATACGCTGCACTGCCGCAACTGCGATGTAACGCTCACTTATCACAAGCGGCCACAGCGGGAAGGCAGTGTGCCGACGATTCTTGGAGCGCACATGAGCGGGGGATATGCGATTTGTCATTACTGTCTGTCGAAGACGCTGGTGCCTAAGGCCTGTCCGCTGTGCGGGCAAGCCATGACGATGATTGGGCTGGGCTCGCAGCGTCTGGAAGAGGAAGTGAAAAATAAACTGCCGGAGGCGCGTCTGCGGCGGATTGACAGCGATGCGATGGCAGGCAAAGACTATTACGGGCTGCTGGAGGATTTTGCGGAGGGGCGCATTGATATTCTGGCGGGCACGCAGATGCTGGCCAAGGGGCTGCACTTTCCCAATGTAACGCTGGTGGGGATTGTCAGCGCGGACACGGCGCTTTCGCTGCCGGATTTTCGGGCGAATGAGCGGACGTTTCAGCTGATTTGTCAGGCGGCCGGACGGGCCGGACGAAGCGAAAAAGGGGGACGGGTTCTGATTCAGACCTTTCTGGCCGGCCAGCCGGCGATTGAGTTTGCCTGCCGGTACGACTGGGATGGATTTGTTCAGGAGGAGATGAAGCACCGGCGGGCCTGTCATCTGCCGCCGGAATGGCGCATGGCACTGGTTTTGATGCGGGACAGCAGTTATGAGCGGCTTTCCGCCGCCGCCAAGACCGTCAGCAGCCGGCTGGAACAAATCATCGAGAGGGAGAAACTGCCGATTCTGCTGCGAGGCCCGATGGCCGCGCCGATCAGCCGCATCGGGGGCTTTCATCGGCTGCATCTGGTTGTGCAGGCACCTGAGCCGACACTCATCCAGACGCTTTTTGCGCGCTTTCGGGCGTCGGGGCCGATTCGCCCTGCCATTCAGATTCAGATTGATGTGGACCCGGTGAGTTTGCTCTAATCGGCGGTTTTTTCCTCCAGAATTACCACCGGTCCGAGCAGGCCGGACGGTTCGAGCCGCCAGTCAGGTCGAACGACAATGTTGGTTTTGGTAAGGCGCTGCTCGGGGGGCAAGTCCCGGTCGCCGATAAGACGATTGCGCCAGGAATTGACCACTTCGACTTCGAGGAAGTTAACCCCATTTTTGAGGATGGAGGTAATCTCTGCGCGGAACGGGGGCGTCCAGAGAATCCCCAGGTCTTCGCCGTTGAGGGTCACTTTGGCAATGCCGACATCTTCGACACGGCCGAGGTCCAGCCAATATTCGCAGCCGGAGCGGAGGGGGAAATCGAGATGAAAACTTTTTTGGTATCGGGCCGTGCCGGAATAGCAGCGGACGGCAGGCAGTTCATGCTCAGTCCAGTCCAGCAGGCGGGGAAAGAGGATTTCCTCCGGGCCGCCCCAGCGCGGGTCAAAGCGAACCAGCCAGGAACCGCCGACGGTCTGAACGGGCCGATAGTCCTTGTAATTGGCGGCGGCGGGAGCATCCGCCGACGGCTTGCGAAAGACAACAAACAAAGAACCATAAGGACTCAGGCGCAGCGGCAGCTGGGTTCGGCTCTCGACAGTGCGGAACGCAGCCGGCCTGACCTGTCCGGTGACGGGATCCCAAAGTTCGGGCGCTTTGCCGGTAACGCGGAACAGACAGTCGGTCGTAACGGTTGATTCGGTCTGGTTGGAGACAAAGTACACATCCGCATCGTCGAGGGTGTAATGGATATAGTCCAGACGAGCGCCGGGGTCTGAGGAGGTGAATTCAAAATCCGGCTTGACCTGGTCCTCCAGAAGAACCTGGCGGGCGGTTTCGCCCCAAATCAGCCGGCCGGTGCCGATGGAGCGCTGGCCTGCGGGTCCTGAAATCTCGCCCCACAATTGATCGGTAATCTGTTCAAATCGCCGGCGGGCCTTCCGTCCGCCCACCAGCGAAACCATCCGCTCCGGTCGGGGACAGAGAATGACAGCACCCTGCTGAAGAAGTTCGCTGACCTTTTCGAGGGCTTCGAGCGAAAGAACCTGATGATCAGGCATGACAAGCAGACGATAACCTACACCGCCGGGGACAAGGATTCTGCCGTCGCGGACGGTGAGTTTCTGCAGGATGACTTCGTCGGTGATATCATAATCATACCCGGGCAGGACCTTGGGCGGGTCTGCTTCTTTGAGGCGGGCGATATTGGGCACGTGGTCGCCGTAATAATACAGCACATCCGCCATAAACTTTCCCTGACGAAGTACATAATGGCATCGATTGATATACTGCATAAAAGGAATGGAATGATGCCACCAGGTGACCTGGGGGTTGACATGAGTGCCGGCAAAATATTCCTGGCCCGGGATGCCCATTTCTTTCGGCGAGCAGGTAAAGGTATGGAAAAAAATCTGATTGAGACCGGAACAGAACTCGTGGTCCATCGCCGGCTTCATGGTCTTCCAGAGGACATCATTCCAGTGGCGTCCGATGGTGGTAAAGGACTCGGCGGCCACGATTTCCTTGCCGTAAATATGAGCGGCTGAGGCCGCCTGCTTGACAAAAAATCGGGTTTCGGGCGTCGGACGATGCGGCGAGGGAGACCAGAACTCGGACATGGTGATGTCGCTTTTGCCCAGATTTTTGATTGCATCGAGTGGGCCGGCGTGAGGACCGCCGGATTCGGGCTGAATCTGAAGATTATTGCGATGGGCATATTCGGCAAAGACGGCATAGTGATTGTCCGCCACACAGTCGCCGAGGGTTTTGCGAAAATCGGCCAGGAAGGCGTTGGAGGCGTCGCGGCTTTCTACGATTTTGCCGGCAATCACCGGCAGATAGGGAATGGGGTCGTAGCCGCGATATTTTTTGAAATCTTCGGCAAAGGCAGGGCTCCAGTTCATTCCGCCGCATTCCCAGCTGTCGGTTTCGAGCTGTTTGAGAACCGTTCCCTTCAGGGGGCCTGCGGCTTCCAGAAGGGGCTGGACGACCTGACGCCAGTATCGGTCGAAGGCGTCGGCGCTGAGGTAATCAATCACCATGCCCTGCCAGGCGCCGCTGGAGGTGGATACGCGGGCATCGGTGGGGGTATAGCCGAAGCGCAAGAGCGTCCACTTGCCTGCCGGCACCGTCCAGGTTAGGGTGCCGTCGGGTTCCAGATACTCCGTGAGATTGACAATCTCTTCAAGGCGGGCGTCTTCTTCGCCGGGGACGGCGGGAATATCATCCAGGAGAAACCGGCAGTCCGGGGCGGACATTCCCAGTTCCTCTGCAAGGATTTTCAATTGAAGATTCTGAATGCCCGGCCGATTGGAAAACTGGGTAATGGGCTTTTTTTGTTCATCAAGCAGGCAAAGTTCGGCCACCTGGACATTGCGGGGTTCGGCGGGATGGTACGTGTCATAGGCGTCCTCAAAAAGAATGCGAAAGACCGTTCCGACCTGCTTGTCAAATTCCTGGGTTGCTGATTTTCCGTCTTCGATAGAAAAAGCAGCAAGCGGCCGGCCTCCATCGACCTGGAGACGGGCTGTTTTGGGGCCGTAGCCGGGCCGGCCCAGCAGGCGGATGCCGCTGACGGCAACCGGCTGTTCAAAGGTAAACTGAATCCACTGGGGATTTTCGGGAGAAGGACCTTCTCCCGGCCGTGTGCCGGCACTGACCCAAAAGGTATCGTCGCGTCTGTCGACAATCAGGGAGACAGGATGGCCGTCCTGGCAGGAGCTTGCCTGAAGGGTGAATGAAATGGAGGAGGCGCTGGTTTTCAGCGGAAAAGCCAGCACACAAATATCCCGATACCAATTTCGATTTTCCGGCAGGGGGAGTTTCTGCCCGAACCTTTGGGGGCCTTCTACCTGAATTTCAGACCAGGTGAGATGTTTGGCGGCAAAATCGGGCGTGACAATCGGGCCGCCCAGATTCCAGCCGCTTTGAATGCAAAGGCCGATTTCCAGGCCGAGACGGTCGGCCTCCTGGAGGGCGTGCTTGTAAAGTTCAACCCAGGCGGGACTTGCAAACAGCGGGCCGGCAGGCACCGGGGCATTGCCCCTTTGGTCGGCCCCGCCGGCATCAAAAATCATCGCTCCGCTGAATCCTTTGGCCTTCATTTCCTCCAAATCGCGTGTGATGGCCTCTTTGGTAACATTGCTGTTGAGCCACCACCACCAGCAGCGGACCCCGGCCCAAGACGGCGGATTCAGAAATTCCTGTTCCGATAAAACTGCACCGGCAACGCTGACAGCCGCCAGCATTATTCCCAGGCATAAACCAAGTTTTCGCATAATAGTCCTTTCCGGCAGGAGCCAAATCATAAGCGGCTATACTTTATCATACCCCTTCCTGTCAATCCAGCCCTGTTCTTCGAAACAGAACGCACAGATTGCCTGTTTTAACAAAAAATATTTTCCATCCAAGAGAGAGATTGATTCTTGACAGCCCTGTTGAATCCAGATAAAGTATGGTATTAAATAGACCGTCTAATTGGGCTGATGATGAAGTCTGTGGGACAAGGATATTCGTCGATGACAAAACCGACAATTTCCGCCTATCTTCGGGAACATCTTGAGAATGTAAAAGGAAAAAAAGAGCCCGGTCCCTTTCTAACAATATCAAGACAGTACGGCTGCGACGGCTTTGAACTCGGTCAATATCTCATTGAAAAACTGAATGAGCGGGACGAGCTCGGCCGCTGGAAGCTTTATTATAAGGAACTGCTCAAGCAGCTGGCGGAGGACACGGGCCTGACGGAAGAGATGATCGAACAGGCGCGTTATTCGAAACACAGCCTATTTAGGGATTTTCTGCGCGGGCTTCAAAAAGATCATATTCCAGACGGCTTTGAAATCCGCCACAAGATTACCCTGATGGTCCGAACGATTGCCTACGAAGGGTACGCCGTCATTATCGGACAAGGAGGGACTGCTGCCACCTACGATATTCCCAATGGGCTCAGTGTTCGCATCGAGGCGCCGAAAGACTGGAGAATTGCGCGGGTAAGCATACGGGGGAAATTAGATAAGGCCGCAGCAGCAGAAAAAATAGAAGAAATAGACCGGATGCGAGAATATCTTCGTTCTTTCTATGAAGAGAAAAACCCTCGCCAGCCAGCTTTTGCGATGACATTCGATAATTCTATCTTCAAAAAAGAATATTTAGCGGAGCTCATCTTGTTAGCGATGGAACAAAAAGAGCTGATTGCTCCTGCTAAAAAGTAAAAACATCGTTTGGCTTTCCGGTCAATTCTTGAATTTTTCCTTGTTCTCCGGCCGGGGTTTGCTATGATAGTCCCCTGAAAATAGCGCCAAAAATAGCGCCAATTACTGAAAATATTGTTGAAAACGGTGAAAAACAGGACATTTTATGGAACTGGTTCAACGGATTAAAGAAGCCGAACAGCAGGCCCGCGAAATCATCGAAAAAGCCAAACGTCAGGCCGCGGAACTGCTTGAGAAGTCCGCCGAAGAAGAAGAAAAATTGCGCCGCCAGGCCCAGCAGGAGCGGCAGGAACGAATTGCAGCAGCGATTGCTGAGGCAGAAAAAGCCGCTCAAACCCAAGTTGAGCGACTGCTGAAAGAAGGACAAAAGCAGATTGAATCTCTTCGGCAGAAGGCCGCTTCCCAAATGGAAGAGTGCATCTCGAGCATTCTGTCTCATTTGACTCGGTGAAGAACCATTTATTTTACCTGTTTTAAAGGAAGAATGACCCAATGGCCATTGTGCCGATGGAAAAAATTCTGATTGTGGCTCATCGCAGCCAGGCCGGCGAGCTGCTGGAAGCGCTGCAGGACGCAGGGCTGGTGCAGCTGCTGCCTGCCGACCAAGCCATGGTAAGCAAGGAATGGCCGGAGCTGCAGGTTGATTTTCGCCGCCCCAAGGACCTGGAAGAACTGGTAGGACGGCTGGAAAGGGCCATTGCCTTTCTTGAATCGCACGCGAAGGGGCCGGCACTCACCAGTTTTTTTGCTCCGCAAATTGAGATTGATGCTTCGACGTACTCCTCCATTCTCAGCGGTCGGCAGGCCATGAACCTGCTGGAGGAAACGGAGGCCGTTCATAAACAACTGGACCGGCTGGAAACGGAACTGGAACAGACGGAGGAACAGCTGGAGCGTCTGCTGCCCTGGCGGAATCTGCTCTGCCGGCTGGAGGAGTTGACTTCTTCTCGCACAGTTCAAGCATTGATCGGACTGATTGCCAGCCAGAATGTCCCGGCTGTCGAAGCGGAACTGGCGGAACTGCCTGCAACGATAGAAATCATCGGAGAATCAGAAGGCCGCAAGGCGTGTGTAATTTTCTGTCTGGCCGAGACGAGCGGCGAAGTCCAGAAAATCCTTCGCAATGCTGAATTTGAGCCGGCCCGCCTGGAAGGGCTGAAAGGTACACCGGCAGAACTGATTGAACAGTGCCGCCGGCGGCGGGAAGAACTTCAAAAAGAAATCGGCCGTCTGAAGGAAAAGGCCGCCGAACTGGCTGAGCGCCGGCTTGAACTGAAGGTTCTTTTCGACTATTACAGCAACCTGCTGAAGCGAAAGACTGCTCAGCTGCAATCGCCGGCAACTGAACAAACCCTCTTTCTGGAGGGGTGGGTCAAGCGAAAAGACTATCCGCGTCTGGAAGAAATTGTCCATCGCTTTGAGGGATGTGATGTGACGATTTTGATTCCCTGCGAGGGAGAAGAGCCGCCGGTGGAAATCGAAAATCCTCCTGTGGTTCGGCCGTTTGAAACCATCACCCGGCTGTACGGGATGCCGGCTCCAACGTCGGTGGATCCGACTGTGTTTTTGGCTCCATTTTTTGCTATTTTTTTCGGATTGTGTCTGGCCGATGCCGGCTACGGGCTGATTCTGATGGTCGTGCTGGGATGGATTCTCAAAAAAATGCGGGGGCCGAAAGCGGCGTTCCAGATGCTCTTTTTGTGCGGTTTTACCACGCTGGCCGCGGGCGCAATCACGGGCGGGTGGTTTGGAGATGCGATCACCTCTCTGCTGGGGCCGGATACCTTTCTGGAGCGGCTGCGCGTGCGTCTGATGCTTTTTGACCCGATGTCCCAGCCGATGACCTTTTTCGCTCTTTCGCTGATTCTTGGTTATGTTCAGATTCAGGTGGGGCTTTTTATCGCTCTGATTCACAACCTTCGAAAGCGGGATTTTGCCGCTGCGATTGTAGATCAGGGATGCTGGATTATCATGCTGAATTGCCTGGCCTGCCTGGGGCTGGCCAAAGGAGGCATCCTTCCGGCAACACTGGCAAAACCCATGGGACTGGCAGCCCTTGTGCCGGCAGCAGGAATCTTTCTTTTCAGCGGACGCGGGCTTGGGATGGGCGGACGCGTAGGGATTGGGCTTTTTCAACTTTTCAGCACGGTCTTTTATTTGAGTGATATTCTCAGCTATGCCCGGCTGATGGCCCTGGGAATGGTCGGGTCCGGCTTTGGACTGGCCATCAATGTGCTGGTTAAACTTGTGATGGATGTGCCGTGGGTGGGCTGGCTGCTGGGCGCGCTGGTGTTTGTGGTCGGTCATCTGTTTAATCTTGGGATGTCTATGCTGGGGGCTTTTGTACACAGTCTGCGGCTTCAGTTTGTGGAATTCTTCCCCAAATTTCTGACAGGCGGCGGACAGGAATTTCGGCCCTTGCGAAAAGAGTTCAAACATATTGCCGTGAGATCATAAAGCCGTTATGGAAAACAAGGACAACGGCAGAATGAAAAAAGAAAAATCAAAAACGAGAGGACACAAAGTATGGTGGACATGATGGGTTTGACATTTGCGTTGACAGGGGCGGCACTGGCGGTCTTTCTGGCGGGTATCGGTTCGGCCATCGGATTGGCGGTAGCCAGCCAAAGTGCAACCGCTGTTCTGAGCGAAAAACCAGAACGGTACGGCTCTCTGATGCTGCTGGTTGTCCTGCCCAGCACGCAGGGGATTTACGGGTTTGTCGTGGCCTTGTTTGTACTGATTAAACTGAACATGTTTGCCGGTGGGGTATCGCCGATTCTCTGGCATCAGGGGCTGGAAATTCTGGCTGCCTGTCTGCCCGTCGGCATCGGAGGGCTCTTCAGCGCCATCCACCAGGGGCGTACGGGTGCCGCCGGCATTCTGATGACCGCCAAACGACCGGAAATGGCCTTCAAGGCAGGCGTTGTTTATGCCGCTATGATTGAACTGTATGCCATTCTGGGCTTCCTGACTTCCCTGCTGATTATTCTGATGGGAATCAAGGTCGGTTAATCCCCCTTCACCGCAAAAGGGAAACGGAACTCTATGAAAGCAGAACAAGTGGTTGAAAAAATCCTGGCGGAAGCGCACCAGGAGGCCGAAAAAATCCTGTCGGAAGCCCGGAGCAAGGCACAGGCCCGCCGGCAAGCCCTGGAAAAGGAATTGGAGGCGTTTCGTCAGGAAACGGAAACCCTCGCCCGACAGGCGGCTGAAGACAAACAGGCCCGGATGCTGGCCGCCGCCCGAATGGAGCTGCAGAAAAGAATCCTGGCAGCCAAGAGAGAGCTGCTGGAAGAGGCCTATGAAAAAGCCCGCATGCGAATCAATACGCTGCCGGATGGGCCTTACCTGGAACTGATGGGCCGGCTGATACGACAGGCGGTGGTCACCGGCGACGAAGAGGTCGTTGTGGGGAAAAATGAGAGGCGAATCAGCCATGATTTTCTCAAACAAATCAATCAGAAACTGGGCCCGGGCTTTCAGGGCAACCTTCGGCTGGCGCCGGACAGAGCCGACATCGACGGCGGATTTATTCTGCGGCGCGGCAAGGTGCAGGTCAACTGCTCGACGGCAGTCCTGACAGAGCAGATTCGGGAGCAAACGGAAATGGAAGCGGCGCAGAAACTTTTTGCTGAATAAATAAATGAATGCCGAACTGGCACAAATTGACTTTTACCGATATCCGCCGATTGGAGCGGACGACTGGCAGTATGCGTACGCCACCGCCAAAGTGCGGGCGCTGGAGACGGTCATGCTCAACCGGACGACGCTGTCGGAGGCCGCTCATGCAGAGCAGTTTGAAGCAGCGGCTGAAGTGCTCAGCGGCACGGAATATGCGGTCGGTCCACAGGCATCCGCCGGGGAGATTGAAGAGATGCTGCTGGCCCGCCGGCGGGAGGTTCGCCAACTGTTCAGGCAGCTGATGAGTGATTCGTCGATTCTGCAGATGTTTCTGGCTCGAGAGGATTTTGCCAATATGCGGCTGGCTGTTCGGAGGGTGGTAACCGACAAGCCGCTGGGTTCGGGCTACAGCCCGGAAGGCACGGTGCCGGCGGAAGAATTTGAAGAGATATTCAAGCAGGAAAATTATGAACGGCTGCCGGAGTACCTGCAGGAAGGGGTGGAAGCGGCCGTGCTAAGTTATTATGAAAACAAAGACATCCGCCAAATTGATTATGCGATTGACCGGGTGGAGGCCGCCTGGCGGATTCGGCACAGTTTGGCGACGGACTGTATTTTCTGTCTGTCGCTGTCTCGGGCACGAATTGACCTGTACAACATTCGGACGCTGCTGCGGCTGAAGGCCGCCGGCCGCGAGGAAGAGCGGTTTCTTTTTCTGCCGGACGGATTTGTGGAGCGGGATAAATTTATCCAGGGGCTGGAAACCAGTTATGAAGCACTGGCATCGCTTTTTTATGCAACGCCTTATTTTGAATTGATGGAAGAGGGGGTGCGATATCTTCGGGAGAAAGAATCCTTTTTGGCCCTGGAGCGGGGCTGCGAGGATTATTTGATGGGCTTTTTGAAAACGACGCGGGTGGTGGCGGCCGGTCCTCAGCCGCCGGCGGCCTATCTGCTGATGAAAGAAACGGAGATTCGGACGGTCCGGATGCTCCTGATAGGAAAGAAAAACGGTTTGTCAACCGAGCTGCTGATGGCGCGGCTGGGTATGTGGATGGACTGAGCAGCTGCTGAGAGCCGGATATGGAAGGCAAAGTTGCCGTATTGGGAAGCGCAGATTTTGTGATGCCGTTTTCGGCATTGGGACTGGATACGTTCGCGGTGGAGTTGACGACAGAGCAGGTGCAGGAAACCGCGCGGGCCATTCTGAAGCAGCACTACACGCTGATAGTAGTGGCGGAGAATGTCGCCCGACAGGCCCAGCCGGTTTTTGATGCAACGCTGCGAAAAGCAATTCCCTGCGTCGTGGTAGTGCCGTTCACAGCCGAACCGACGGGCATTGCCACTGAATCGCTGGGACGGCTGATTAAACTGGCTGCCGGAATCAATATTCTGCAAAACTAACCCTATA
>CALMLO010000051.1 GCA_937868095.1 uncultured Phycisphaerales bacterium
ACGGACCCCAGCCCAGGCATAAAACCATCATAGATTGACATGCCGACGCTCATCCGGGTAGCGGATACAGATACGCTTATTTTCATCTTTTTCGCCACTCCTCTGCCAAGGATCCCTTCTCCGGGGTCATAGACTTCTCCGGTGCAGTTGGGCCCGGTATATCGGGTCCATGGAATGGATACCTCCAGGCACAGTTCCCAAAGACATTGGGGCGGATTTATAACAGATCGGGGCAGCAGAAACGACCCATTCAGCAGGTGAGAGGGAATGGGGAGATGGACCGTATGGATGGAGTCGGTGGCCTGAATACAAGGAGTGCTGGATTCGATTCCGCTAAACGTGACTTTCACGGCACGGGGATTCTTCATTGGCCAGGCGCAATATTCGCAGTTATCCCCCTGATAGCAGCAATATTCAATCAATTCTTCCAGTGAGCCAAATTCTTCAGTCTCATCAATTTCAAAGACAGGCATTAGTGTCCCATTGACCATCTCCTCACAACCGATGACCCCGGAAGGACATCCTTCCAATTCTCCTGTGTCATAATATAGCCCAAAAGAGACAAACGGGAATCGATACCCTTCACAAACCAGATAGCCAAATCGATCGCTGCCGCCGGGGCACAGGTGGGCGGTCCGCACGATTAGGCGCCCGGGTTTCTGATGCTTGTCATAGCAACCATACTGGCGAATCATAGTGGCTCCTTAAAATTACCAAGTTTCGCAGGTAGCCAGCGGGATATTAGACATCACCGCTGCTACCCAGAGGGATTCAGTGCCAAACTGCAGCTTCCTGGCCCATAGAAGGGAATTTGTAGTATGGGCCTGGTAATTATAGCGATTTGAGGATGGATGCGGGTAAATATCTATGTTGGTTCCCAACGGTCCGTCTTTAAAATATAAAGTATTTCCAGACCGATATGACGGTACTTTATGAGTTCCCTTCATGGGGGTGAGAGAGACATCGGTCAGATGAAAACATTCCATGCTTTCCCCGCCTTCAGAAATGCCGCCGAATCGGATTACAGCCCATTTTTGTCCGGTTCCAGATTCTTTCCACAGGATTGTACAGGGCCCGGAACTGCTGCTTGCCAGGCATGCAGAATCCCCCTCTGCAATGTCGGCGAATCGATGGCTTTCGTCTCCAACATTGATCTGGGCCAGGCAGACTCCAGCCCCCCACGCCAGCCCGATACGACCGCTGTCTATCGGTTCGGCACACACCACAAACCTTCCGGAACTATGAGCGCTAACAGACGGCGTGCTGCCCAAAAGGGCTACCTCCTGTTTGAACATGGCCAAATTGCCGGACGGCTCGAAGATCACCCCATCGACCCCAAGAATCCCAAACTGCCCTATCGCAGCATCGCTGGTATTCTTCACACGCACAAGGTTTCGCCCATCCAGAAAGAACGGTTCCTGTCTGCCGGCCACCCCGTGCTGCTGGGAGCGGTGGGCCATGGCTGCATCAACAAAGGCATTATAGGCCGCCGTCGAGATACGCAAGGGATCGCCGATCTTGACCTTTCCGATGGATGTTTCAAGCATTTTTCACCTCGTCTGCGTCCTTGTAAAAGTTTTCACCGAACTGAATGACAAACCTTTCCCTTCCGAGATAGCATTCCCAGCACAAGGGTATATCGTAAACGCTAACAGCGGCAATGCGGTCTTCATGGTGCTGGCAGCAGTTTTTCCATTTTCTTTTCTTCATCATACGTGCAGCCGGCTGAAATCCCCGTACTCATAGACCTGCTCGATATGCACAGAATGCGGACGCTTGATCATCGAGCCGGCGGAAGCATCCTCTTCGTCAATATACTGTACCCACAGATACTCCCACCCCTTTTTTGTGATGCCGCTGATATTCCCGATGGTAAGGTTTGTCTTATTCGGGCTGGCGGCAAACCGGTAGGTGATTTCCCAGTCGCCGCCTTTTCGCATCGAGCCGCAGGCCCCAAGAAAAAGCACCTCACCGGCGTTATAGCCGTTCCACGACGCCTGATTGACCTTTCCGGTAAGGTTATAAAGTATCTGCTTGTATGCCTCGCTCACGGCGGCATTGCTCTCGTAGTTTACCAGCCCGAAATTGTAAACGGGCACCGCAATATCGACCCCTTCGATATTGTTTCGTGAAACCCCGATAGCCCCCTGAAAGTTTGGGGGCGTATAGCCAGGCCGTGCATAGCGTGCAACCGTTGCAATGGATTGGGTGATATGCTGTGTGCCCCCTCCGGTATCGAATTGATATATTTTTGCTCCTGTGCCGTGCTTGCTGACGTATCCGTACCGCACCTCCCCATACCACATCTCATCCGTTACAGCGGAAACCTGCCAGGTAAGCCGCGGGATTTCATTGCAGAGATAAGGAGATTCGGCCAGCAGGGCACTGAGGGCCTCGCTCTCGCTCTCGGTTCCCCTGATAACATACCGCAAGACAGCCCTCGGACTGTATCCAAGCTGGACATCCCTGGAGCCGGCCAACAGTTCTTTAACGCTTATGGTCATCTTGTTTTTTTCCGTTCAATCACGAAAACGCAGCGCCTTCTTCTGTGTTTTCCGCTATTTTTCTGGTGTTTCGGGCAGTTTCTGCGGTTGCCTCGGCAATTCTCTGCGCCACCCCGCCGGCTCCCAGCCCGTACAGGGCGGCACTGGAGAAGGTTCCTCTGGCCGTTGCACCCTCCAGCATATCCCCGACCTGTGCCCGTGCAGCTTGGGCGGCGTCGAACGCCGCCTGTTTCGGCGGTTCAATTCCTTCCCCCTTGCTTACCTCTTTTGCCTGCCGAACGGCCTCTTCCCACTGGCGCCGTGCCTCCGTCAGCCGATCG
>CALMLO010000052.1 GCA_937868095.1 uncultured Phycisphaerales bacterium
CTCCACCCGAACACACACGGTTAACAGCAATTTACAGAAACAACTTTACAGTAGCATTTGAGAGGCGGCTCTACAATTACACGGACGCCGCCGGCAAGTATTTGGGCATTTTGCATGCAAGCCCTTCCCCCCAAATCTGACGGCATGCTGGATGAAAGTAATGGCGATTACACTTGAGGAAAACCCCTTGCTTTCGCGCCCCGATAACTCCATAATCAATTTATGCAGATACATCCCCAACATCCGGCTTTGCGTCAGTTTCTGGAGCCGTTTCAAAGGGCTTCCCGTCCGGAGCAGAAAAAGATTCTGGACAATATCGAAAAGCTTCTGCTTCTTTTAAATCCTCAAAAAGAATATCCGCTTGATTTTATTGTTTTTCGGCTCAGCGGCCGGCGTCTCTATGGCCGCCTTCAGGATGTCCTGATCGGCGGGCGGCAGGTGCTCGATGATTTGCGGGTTTTTGCGGTGCAGCTCAGCCGCAATCTCGAGTTGCCCGCCTTGAAACAGACGGAAACCCTCTATACCGTCTCTCAGCTGGCGGAGCGTTTTTCGGTCTCGGCCAAAACCATACGCCGATGGCAGAAATACGGTCTTTTGGGCAAGCATTATCTCTTTCCCGATGGGCGCAGGCGGCTCGCCTTTCCGGCCTCTGTTGTCGAGCAGTTTGTCTCTTCGTGCTCTGAGCAGCTCGGCAAGGCCGGTCGGTTTTCCCGCTTGACCGAAGAGGAAAAACGAACAGTGATTGAGCTGGCCGCCCAACTGCAGCAAGACACTTCCGTCCGCTCCCGGGAGCCCATCCTGCGTGAAGTGGCCCGCCGACTGGGCAGGGCCCGTGAAACGGTTCGCTATATCCTGGCTGAACATGACCGGCTGTATCCTGAAAAAGCCGTCTTTTCCCGTCCGTTCGGCCGTCTGAGTGCCAAAGAGAGGGCGGCTCTTTTGAAACTTTATAAGCAGAAAACTCCGACTCGCCAGCTGATGGAACGTTTCGGCCTCAGTTATAGTTCCGTTCACCGCATTATCAATCAGCAGCGGGCCAAAGAAGTGCTTTCGCTGAAGATTGAATATGTGGACAGCCCTGAGTTTCATACGCCGGAGGCGTTTCAAACCATTTTAGAGCCGTCCGAAACCCTCTTGAAAGAGCTTTCTGCGGAGCCGCCTGCCGTCTTAAGCCGTACCGAGGAGACGGCCTTGTTTCGCCGCTATAATTTTCTTAAGTATCTGGCCTTTACGGAGCGGCTTCAGATTCAGAGAAGTCATCCGTCCAGCCGCCGGCTTCAGCGCATCGAACAGTATTTGAATCTGGCTGAACAGACTCAGCACTTCCTGCTCAAGGTGAATATGCCGCTGGTCATTCATGTAGCCGGCAAGCACATTTCTTTCGGGGCTTCTTTGCCGGATTTGGTCGGCGAAGGGAATCTGTCCCTGATGGCCGCTCTCGAGAAGTTTGATTATACCAAGGGGTATCGCTTCAGCACCTATGCCACTCTGGCGATTGCCAAAGATTTTGCCCGTCGGATACCGGCGGAGGCCTCTCGTCCCGATCGGGCCGGCGGCTCTGACTTTTCCCAGATGGCCCAGCCGGCTGCTTCGATGCCGCTGCTTGATTTGGCCGCCGTCGAGCAGGCCCATCAGAGTCTTCGGCAGATTGTGGAACGGGAACTCGACGAGCGCGAACGCTATGTTGTACTCAATCGCTTTCCCCTGGGGGAAGGTGTGATTCCGCCCAGGCCCAAAACGCTTAAGGAAATCGGGCAGGCCCTCGGTCTCAGTAAAGAGCGGGTCCGGCAGATTGAACTTCAGGCCCTCCAGAAACTTCGGCGAACTCTCAGTCCGGAACAATTTGACTTGCTGACCGGTTAGTCTATACTGCTGGAATCGGATAAAAGAGACAAACGCACAAACAGAATCAGGACAAACCAATGAACAAGATTGGATTTATTGGCGGCGGGAATATGGCAGAGGCCCTGCTGAAAGGCATTTTGGAGGCGGGGCTGTATCATCCTGAACAGATTTGGGTTTCGGATATTTGCATCGAGCGGCTGGATTTTCTCCGCCGGACTTACGGCGTTCGCGCTTCCGGGGATAATCGAGCGGCAGCCGGCAATGTCGGGATGCTGATTCTCAGCGTTAAGCCCCAGCAGATGGCTTCCGTGCTCGCCGAGATTGCCACTGCCGTCAAAGACGGTACGATCGTCGTCTCCATTGCCGCCGGCATCCGAACCAGTAAAATCCGGGCCATCCTGCCGAATGTTCAGATTATTCGCGTGATGCCCAACATGGCCGTAATGGCCGCAGCAGGGGCCAGCGCCTTATATAATGCCGGTGCTTCGCAGGAGGCAATGGAGGAAGTCCTCGCTGTTTTTAATTCGGTCGGCAAAACTGTTGTGGTTGACCAGGAAGACCTGCTTGATGCTGTTACAGCGGTCAGCGGCTCCGGGCCGGCCTATTTCTTTCTGCTGATGGAGGAGATGCTCAAGGCCGCCGTCTCGCTGGGGCTGACGGGGCAAATCGCCCGCATCCTTGTTTTGCAGACGGCCAAAGGGGCGGCCCTGCTTGCTGAACAGGCGGCAGCCCACAACGAAACGCCGGATATTTTACGAAAAAAGGTTACCTCCCCCGGCGGTACCACTGCGGCTGCTCTTGAGGTTTTTGAGGCCTATTCCTTTGGTGAGATGGTGCAGGAGGCGCTCGAGGCCGCCGCCCGCCGCTCGAAAGAATTGTCGGTCTGACAAGACCGGTTTACTCGACTATAATGGCTTCAACGGGGCACTCGTCGGCGGCCTGCTGAACAGTTTCTTCGTACATGGGCGGGACGACTTCCGTTAAAACCTCGGCCAGCTGGTCTCCCATCGTAAACACCTCCGGACAGGTATTTACGCACAAACCGCACGCGGTGCAATTATCTTCTATTCTTACTTTCATGCTAAACTACCTCCGGATTTGCTGGGTCTTGAACCTCCTTATCTGTTGGCTTTCAGACTAAACAGATATTGTATCAGGAAAAACCGCCGGAAAAAACTGTTTTTTGTGGAAAATTGGGATTTCCTGCTTTATAGTAAGTGCCAGGCCCCCCAAGGGCCGGTGGGGTCTTGAAAACGGTTTTATTGTGGTCGGGTCCCACGCAAGCACCGCGCGTGAACCGGGTCAGGCGGGGAACCGAGCAGCCCTAAGCGGCAGCGGGGCTGTGTGTGGTAAACCCGACCACCTTTTTTGGTTTTTGTAAAAAGCAGGCGGACTTTCCCAACTCGAAAGGCAGCAATGACATATACGGTTTTGGCACGGCGCTACCGTTCGCAGACCTTCGATGATGTTGTCGGTCAGGATGCCGTTGCGCAGACGCTGAAAAATGCGATTCTTTCGGGGCGAGTCGCCCACGCCTATTTGTTTACCGGCACGCGCGGCGTCGGCAAGACGACCATGGCGCGGATTTTGGCCAAATCGCTGAATTGTCTCCAAGCCAAAGAGCCGACTATTCACCCGTGCCTTGCGTGCGACAGCTGCAAGGCCATTCATGCCGGCGAGGATATTGATGTAATCGAAATCGACGGCGCCTCCAACAATAAGGTGGAGCATGTGCGGGAGCTGATTGCCAATGCGATTTATCTGCCGGCCAGGGCCCGATTTAAAATCTATATCATTGATGAAGTTCACATGCTCACCACGAATGCGTTCAATGCGCTGCTGAAGATTCTTGAGGAACCGCCTCCTCATGTGAAATTCATCTTTGCCACGACCGAACCCAATAAAGTCCTGCCGACTATTCAGTCCCGCTGCCAGCGGTTTGACTTTGCGGCGATGACTCCTCAAACCATTGTCGCCCAATTGCGCAAGATTCTTCAGCATGAGCAGGTTGACTATGAAGAAGACCTGCTGATTCATCTGGCTCGTCTGGCCGGCGGGTCGATGCGGGATGCGCTGAGTTTGCTCGACCAATTGCTCAGTGTCGGCTCCAGACCTCTGACGGTTTCGCTTCTGATGGAATGTATGGGCCGGCCGGACCGCAGACATCTTTTGCAATTGGCCCGGCAGATTGCCTCCCATAGCGGGCCTGGGGTGCTTGAGGAGACAGCACGCCTGATTGAAAGCGGCCAGCCGCCTGCGGCCGTGTGCGATTCGCTGATGGAACTGTTTCGCGACCTGATGGTTCTGAAGGCGGCAGGGACCGACAGCCCGGTTTTGATTTTAACCGAAGCCGAAAAGAACTCCCTGAAGGAGCTGGCCGACTTCTTTGATATTCCGGGGCTGATTTATGCCGTCAGTGCGCTGGAGCGGCTGCGCTGGATGATACGAAACAGCGAAACCGGCCGGTATCTGCTCGAAGCAGCCCTTCTTCGGCTGGCCCTCAGTGAGCATTTTATCGGGCTTGACCAGCTGGCCAAGGCGGTCCCGCCGTCTCCTGAGGGCATAAAAAAAAACGCCTCGGTTCCTAACTCATCCCCCTCATCCGCAGCCGTAAGTCCTGCTGAGCCGGCTGAATCGGTGCCGAGTCCGGATGTCCCGCTGACTGAAGATACTCTGCGGGCCCGATGGGGGCAGTTTTTGGCCTATCTGGGACAGCGCAGCGGGACGCCGGCCAATTACCTTTCCCAGGCGGTTCTTGCGGGGTTTGCTGATTCGGTGCTTCATCTTCGTTTTGCTTCGGGAGCCCTCTTTGCCGCCGAGTTTTGCCGAAAGCACCAGAAGGAAATTGAATCCTCTCTTTCCCAATTTTTTGGGCGAAAGCTCAGTTTTCGTTTTGAATTGTCTGCCGAATCTCCTCAAAATGGTGCGGTGAAAACTCCGGCAGCCGCACCGCCGCAGAACCGTCGGCATCGGGCGGAGGTCCTCGATGACCCGAAGGTTCAGCTGATTTTGAAGGAACTGAATGCTACACCTACCGAAATCGTTGAAATATCCCCTGATGAGCAGGGCGCAGAAGAACAAGCGGAGTCTGATGAATGAATCCGGCTTATACTAAAAGTCTGAATACGCTGATTGAACAGTTCGGCAAACTGCCCGGCATCGGCCCGAAAACTGCCGAACGTCTGGCATTTTATATTCTCAAGTCCGACAAGGCCGAGGCGATGGCCCTGGCGGAGGCCATTCGAAATGTCAAAGAAAACATCCGCCAGTGCCGCATCTGTTTTAATCTTTCTGAAACCGATGTGTGCAGCATTTGCAGTGACTCCCGCCGCGACAAGAGCGTCATCTGTGTGGTTGAGCAGCCCAAGGATGTCATCAGTCTGGAAAAAACCGGCCTGTGCAAGTGGGTTTATCATGTCCTTAACGGCCATCTTGCCCCGCTGGAGGGGATTGAGCCGGCCGATTTGACGATTGATGCTCTTCTGAAGCGAGTTCGTCAGGGCGATGTCAACGAAGTGGTGATGGCTACCAACCCCAACCTTGAGGGCGATGGGACAGCTCTCTATATCCGTTCTCTTTTGACCCCGCTGGGGGTTAAGGTAACCCGTTTGGCGCGGGGACTGCCCAGCGGCTCGACGATTGAGTTCTCCAGCGGAAGTATTTTGGCTGACGCAATTCTTGGCCGCAGCGAGCTTTAGGACAATTCCAAAAATATTTTTGCTTTTCTGGTACAAGATTTGTACAATAGGACTCGTTCGACCTGATAGAGCCCGGATTGGAGAGCGGAGACGGAGTATGAATATGCGGATGGAGCTGACTGGACAGATGCGGATGGAGCAGCGGATGAAGCTGGCCCCGCGGATGATTCAGTCGATGGAAGTGCTCCAGCTGCCGATGCTGGCTTTGCAGGAAAAAATCGAGGCCGAGCTCAACAGCAATCCGGTTCTTGAGCGGGCTGACGAACCGGCCGAGCCGACTTCTGAAACCGCCGAAACCCCGAGTGAATCCATTCTCGAAAAAGAGCTGGTTGTTTCTGAAGACGGCGATCGTCTGGAGGATTTTCAGCGGCTCGACCATTTTGATGAAGTCTTTGAAGAATACTTTTCGAATGGTGATTTTTCCCGTTCGAGTTCGTATGACCCTTCTGAACCCGATCGCAAACTGGAAGCTATTCAGAATACCGCCGCTGTCGGCCAATCGCTGCAGGATGCCCTCAAGGAGCAGTGGCGTCTTGTGGAAGCTTCGGACGAGGTGAAAGCCGCAGGCGAACTGATTATCGAATCGCTTGACGAAAAGGGCTATCTGACCGTTCGTCTCGAACAGCTCTGCCAAAACGATAAGCAGTCCTTTTCTATTGAGCATCTCGAAGAGGCCCTTCGGCTGGTCCAGCAGCTCGACCCGCCGGGGGTGGGTGCCCGCGATGTCCGCGAGTGCCTTTTGATTCAGATGCGGCAGTTTCCCGAGGATATGAGTTTTGAGATGGAGATCGTTCAGAAGCACTGGCAGGAGCTTCTTGAAAACCGCCTTCCGCAGATTGCTAAAAAGATGAACAGTTCACTGGAGCAGGTAAAGCGGGCGATTGAGCGGATGAGCAAGATAGACCTTTCCCCCGGGCTGCAAATCGGACGGAATGACAATTATCCTATCACGGCGGATATTGTTGTCGAGCCCGACGAAAACGGCGGTTTTCGGGCGGTTCTGGCCGAAACGGAGCTGCCCAATCTGCGAGTGAATCGGTTTTATCAGCAAATGGCGAAAAACCGCTGCATTGACGAAAAAACCCGTCAGTTTCTCCAGAAAAATATTCGCTCGGCCCAGTGGTTTATGGATGCCATTGCCCAGCGCCGCCAAACCCTTCAGAAAGTCGCCCAGGCCATTGTGGATTATCAGCGGGATTTTTTTGAGAAAGGCCCCCTGTACCTCAAGCCGCTTCCGATGTCGGCCATTGCCGAAAAGGTCGGTGTTCACGTGGCTACCATCTCCCGCGCTGTTTCGGGGAAGTATATCCAGTGTTCGCAGGGGATTGTGCCGCTTCGCAGTTTTTTCAGCGGCGGCCTGGAAGATGAAAACGGCCAGGAACGCAGCTGGGATGCTCTGAAAACCAAACTTCAGGAACTGGTGGACCAGGAAGACAAAACCAACCCCCTCAGTGATGACCAGCTCCGTCAGAAACTTGCCGAAGCCGGCATGGGCAATATCGCCCGGCGAACGGTGGCCAAATATCGCAAAATCCTGAATATTCCTACCGCCCGTTTCCGCAGAAAATATTGAGGGTTCTTTGGGGGAATGAGCGGCGTCCTATTTGACGCAGCGGTAAATAATCGCCGGCGGCAGGTTTTGCCAGATGACAGGGGAGATGGACACTTCTGAGAAAAATCTTCTAATTTTCCGACGAAAGGTTGTACCGGCCGGCAGCGCCAGCCCTGTCAGATAGGCAAAGGTGGCAAAGACCCCTCCAGGCCGCAGTGCCCGCAGCGTTGCTTTCAGAAGATGGGTTTGCAGTTCATCAGAAAAGCTGCTCCACGGAAGTCCGGAGACAATGCTGTCAGCATGGGCAAATTGAAACTGCCGCAGAAGCCGAGGGGTCTCCTCGACAGAGTTTTCCAGAATAGTCAGCCCCGGAAAGCGCTGGCGAAGAATTTGGACCATGGCTGGATTGCTTTCAATGGCCAGAAAAGCAGCATCCGGCTTTTTGCGGCGCAGAATCTCTTCGGTGAAAACCCCTGTCCCCGCGCCGTATTCGACAATCACGGAGCTTTCCGCCACATCCGCCATTTCCACAATTTCGCGAGCCAATATACTGCTGCTGGGTACAATCGCCCCGATGCTCTGAGGCGCCCTAAAAAATTCTTTCAAAAAAAGGGTTTTGTTTTGTGAAAGCGGCAAAATCTGTTTTTTCTCTTCAGCTAAACCCATTCTTATATATTATTTGGCATTTTCGACAGAGAACAAGAAAAATTTAAAAAAGCAGAAAATTCGTGCAGAAACCCAAACAATTTTCTATCATATTTCATACATATCTTAAATCCGCCTTCGATGATTTCGCAACGAGTTTGTGGTGTTTTTGGGTCTGGTTTTGCTTGAGATGGGCATGGAATACGCCCAGGAGAGTTGCCTAAGGGATTATAGGATGGAAACACTTAAAAAGAATCTGGATCGGTTTTTCTGGCTCAATTACTGCCTGATGCTGTTCAGTTTGCTTGGTTTTCTGCTTATGATTTCCTTTCGGTCCGCGGCAGAGGCCGCCTTTGCAGCGGCTGTTCTTATCAGTTACGCCTTTCTTTACCTGCTTCCAGCCGGTTTGTTGATTACTATATTAAGATGGGTATGCCGCCTGGGGGGACTGTACAGGTTTCAATCTGCCCGGGTTCTGGTATATGCAGCGGCGGTTGTTTCCATGTCTCTGACCCACCTTCTTGCGATTATCGATCAGGTTATTTACAGGATGTATTCCTTTCATATAAACGGCTTTGTGTGGAACCTCGTCCTGACCAAAGGAGGCATCCAGTCGATGGCCGCAGGGCGGGGGACGGTGGTTGTCTTCTTTCTGGTTGTCGTCGGCATTCTGCTGGCTGAAATTCTTATTCTGACAGCATGCATACGGATAAAGCGGCCGTTTTTTCCTTCAAAACTGCTCTGGAGAAGAGCCGCTGCCGCTCTCCTTTTGCTGTGCATCTTTCTGCAGGCCGTTGGGTACGGCATCAGTAGTTTTACGGGTTATGCCCCGATTTTAACTGCCGCAGGTGTTTTCCCGATGTATATGCCCGTTACATTTCGCCACCAACTCGAGAAGTTGGGGTTTACGCCGCACAGAAATACAGAATTGACGCTTCAGTCCAAGGGCTCGATGTATATGAATTACCCTTTGCGAGAACTGAAGCGAGTTGAAAACCCCAAACATTACAATATTGTCTGGCTGGTTGCTGAATCGCTTGCCGCGCCGATGCTGACGGAGGAAATCATGCCGGCAACATGGGCATTTTCGCAAAAAAGCATTCGTTTTCTTAACCATTACAGCGGCGGCAGCGGTACTCGAATGGCTGTCTTTTCTATGTTCTACGGACTATACGGCAATTATTGGTTTCCCTGTCTGAATGAACAGCGTTCGCCGGTTTTGATGGATATTCTTCAGGAAGATGATTACCAAATTGAACTTTTTACCAGTGCTGCATTTACCTATCCGGAGTTTGATAAGACTGTTTTTGCCCGGGTTCCCAAATCGCATATGCATGAAGCACCTGCTGCCCAGGGGTGGGAAAGCGACCGGATTAACGTATCTTTGATTCTCGATTTCCTGGACAAACGAGACCCTGTCAAGCCGTTTATGGTATTCCTGTTTTATGAATCTCCGCATGCGCCCTACAACTTCCCTCCGGAAACGGCAATTCAGAAGGATTACCTGAAAGACTTTAATTATGCTACTACCAATATTAAAGAAAATATCGCCGGCATCAAAAACAGGTACATCAATGCCTGTCGGCATCTGGATACGCAAATTGAACGGATCCTGAATTATTTGGAGGCCCATTCGCTGCTCGATTCAACCATCGTTATTATCACCGGCGACCATGGAGAGGAGTTTCTCGAACACGGCAAATGGGGGCATAATTCTGCTTTTACGGAAGAACAGATTCAGACCCCGCTGGTACTCTGGATTCCCGGCCAAAAACCCCGGGAGATTCCCTGGATGACCAGCCATCTGGATATTCCCGCCACACTTCTGACGCAGTTGGGTGTAACCAATCCTCCCAGTGATTATTCCTTAGGGTATGATCTTTTGGGGGAGGAGAAACGTACATTTACGGTAGTAGCGGATTGGAACAGTCTTTGCTATGTGGATGCAGACTGCAAGGTGACGGTGCCCCTGAAGAGTCTTATGTTTACAACCAATAAAATTACTACACTTCGTGATCAGCCGGCAGACGAGCCGGCTCGATTATTCGCGGAAAAAAAAGATTCTCTGATGAAAGTGATGAAGGATGCTGTTGTATTCAGTTCCAAACAGAAGAAGAATGGAGCGGAGATTTCTTCCATGACGGCCTCGGCCAATAGCGGCAGGAAAACAGATTCTAACCTGCCATAAGGGGGATAAAGTGCGTTTTGGCAGATAAGGATACGTTTTCTCGTCTTTCCGGTTTTTCCGAATATAGACAAAATTCTTGCAATTTATCCAAAAAGTTTTATTTTGTACCTATAAGAAAAAAGAAGTGTCAGGGGAGCAGAGGCGCTGCCGACGCTGAGAGGTCTTTCGAGGACCAACCCTTTGAACCTGATCCGGTTAATACCGGCGTAGGGAGGCACACGACCGAAAGTTGCGCCCCCGAGTCCGGGGGCTTTTTTATTTGGCGAAAGGACCAAAAATGACACCGCCTGTCTTTTTTGAGTTGAAATCGGCTGTGGTTGGCATTGCCGGATTGGGCGGTCTGGGGTCCCACGTGGCTGAAGCCCTGGTTCGGATGAATACGGGCAAACTGATTCTGGTTGATTATGACCACGTCGAGGCCGGCAATCTGAACCGGCAGAATTATTTCTACGACCAAATCGGCCGCTTCAAGGTGGATGCAACGATTGAAAATCTCCGACGCATCTGGCCCGAGGCCAATCTTGAAGGGCACAAAGTGCGTCTGACGCCGGAGAATATCCAGACTATTTTTGCTGAGGCCGACGTGATTGCTGAATGCCTCGATCGGGTGGAACAGAAACAGATGATTGTGGAGACAGTTTTATCAAAAATGCCCGACAAGGTGATTGTTTCCGTCAGCGGTCTTGCCGGCTGGGGAGCCAGCAATGACATTGTAACACGCCGTATCAGCCCTCGTCTTGTGCTGGTCGGCGACGGCATCAGCGGAATCGGCCCGGGCATACCCCTGACCGCTTCGCGGGTTGGCGTGGCTGCTTATCATCAGGCCAACGCTGTCGTGGAAGTGCTCCGGGAGGTCAAGCGGATTCCTTCCCCAGGAGGTTGGCAATGAGCTGGACACTGAAGATTAATGGAATGCTCCAGAGTTTCGAACCTTCGCCGGAGCTGTCCACATTGGGCGATTTGCTTGAACATCTCCAGATAGAGCAGACGGCTGTGGTTGCCGAGGTGGATGGTCAAATCGTTCTTCGGCAGGATTTTGATAAGACGCCCTTGCGGGATGGTCAATCCATCGAGCTGATTCGCTTTGTCGGCGGGGGATAAGAACATAATTTTTTTAAGATGAGGTTGAAAATGTCAGCACTGGTTATCGCAGACAGGCAGTTTCAGTCAAGGTTGTTTGTCGGCACGGGCAAGTTCGCCTCTGCATCTGTTATGGCGGAAGCCCTTCGTGCCGCTGGTACAGAGATGGTAACAGTGGCCTTGCGGCGTGTGGATATTCGCAATCCCGCCGATGATATGCTGGCGGCAATTGACCGAAGCCGATACCAGCTGCTCCCCAATACCTCCGGCGCCCGCGATGCCGCGGAAGCGGTTCGGCTGGCTCGTCTGGCCCGCGCCGCCAGCGGCATTCATTGGATTAAACTGGAGGTTACGCCTGACCCCTATTATTTGCTGCCGGACGGCACCGAAACCCTCAAGGCCGCCGAAACCCTTGTTCGCGAAGGATTTACAGTTCTTCCTTATATCCATGCGGACCCTGTTTTGGCCAAGCGTCTTCAGGAAGTCGGCTGTGCGGCGGTGATGCCGCTGGCCAGCCCCATCGGTTCCAATCAAGGTCTGCGCACCCGCGATTGCATCTCCATTATTCTTGAACAGGCGAGCGTGCCGGTTGTGGTGGATGCAGGGCTGGGGGCACCCTCGCATGCGGCTGAAGCCATGGAAATGGGGGCCGATGCGGTGTTGGTGAATACGGCTATTGCGACGGCCTCCGACCCGGTTCGTATGGCTGCCGCCTTCCGGCAGGCCGTGGAAGCAGGGCGGTCGGCCTATGAAGCAGGGCTGCCCCCCAGGAGCACCGCCGCCCAGGCCTCCAGCCCTCTGACCGGTTTTTTGCGTGATGACTGAGTATTTTTTGGAAAATGATTGCTGTATAATGATTGGCATGAATATGACGCAGCTTCAAACCATTTTGGCCCAGAAAAATCTCGACAATAATCGGCAGGTCTGGTCGGACAGGATGGTTCAGGTTGGCCCTGAGGATGTCCGCCGTCAGCTTTCGATTCCGCCTGGCAAATATTCCCTTCAGCGGCTTCTGATTCTGTTAAGTCCCGCCGCAGAGGATTTCCTTGAAGAAATGGCACAGCAGGCCTCGCAGCTGACCATTCAGCGGTTCGGCAGGACGATTCAGATGTATGCACCCTTGTATGTTTCTAATGTCTGCATTAACAGCTGTCTCTATTGCGGCTACAATCGCCATACGATTTTTAAGCGGACTCGCCTGTCGATTGAGGAAGCCCTGGCCGATGCGGAGGTGATTGCCGCGGAGGGGTTTCGTCATTTGCTGCTGGTCAGCGGCGAGGATCGCCGGTTTGTCACCACGGCCTATCTGGCTGAGCTGGCCGAACGTCTTCGCCCGCAATTCAGTTCGCTGAGCGCGGAGATTTTCCCGATGACACAAGAGGAATATCAAACGCTCTTCGAGGCAGGCATTGATGGGGTTACTCTCTATCAGGAGACCTACGACCGGCAGGCCTATGCCCATTATCATCCGGCCGGGCCTAAGAGCAACTATGATTGGCGGCTGGAAGCTCCCGACCGTTTCGGCTCAGCCGGCATGCGGCGGATTGGGCTGGGGGTACTGCTCGGATTGACCGATTGGCGTCTGGAAACCCTTGCGCTTGCTGAGCACGCCGCCTATCTGATGAAGCGGTATTGGCGCTCGCAGGTTTCTTTTTCCTTTCCCCGCCTTCGGCCGGCGCAGGGCGTCCCTTCCGATTGGCCCTTCCTGGTTTCCGATCGCAATCTTGTCCAGATGATGCTGGCCCTGCGGCTGTGTTTTGCCGATGCCGGCATCGTGATGTCCACCCGCGAAAGACCTTCGCTGCGGGATCATCTGGTGGATTTGTGCATTACAAGCATCAGCGCCGGCTCCAAGACCAATCCCGGCGGTTATACCGGCCATCATCATACAGGGGAACAGTTCGAAGTAGCCGACAGCCGCTCCCCCGACGAGATTGCTCAGTTGATTCGTTCCAAGGGGAAAGACCCTGTCTGGAAAGATTGGGATGCCGCCTTTGTCAAGACGGCAGTGGACTCCTGAACCCATAAAAACGCTCGGTATTCCGAAAGAGATGCACAGGAGGGATCAGAATATGATTTTGAAATCGACTCCGAAGGCCATGCGTTTTGTGCTGCTGCTCGGCGTTGTCTCTCTGCTGGCGGATGTTACTTATGAAGCGGCCCGAAGCATCAGCGGCCCCTTTTTGGCTGTTCTGGGGGCTAGTGCGGCCCTGGTGGGGCTGGTTGCCGGCCTGGGGGAACTGATTGGCTACGGGCTGCGGGTCGTTTCCGGCATTTTGAGCGACCGGACCGGACGCTATTGGACGATGACCCTGCTCGGCTATGCGGTCAATCTGCTGGCGGTGCCGGCTTTGGCTCTGGCGGGCCGATGGGAAGTCGCCGCCGTCTTGCTGATAGCGGAGCGGTTCGGCAAGTCCATCCGTACCCCCGCCCGGGATGCGATGCTTTCTCACGCTGCCGCCGACGTTGGACGCGGCTGGGCCTTCGGCATTCATGAAGCGATGGACCAGATTGGCGCTGTGCTGGGGCCGCTGCTTATGGCCGCCGTGCTCGCCTGGAAAAGCGATTACCGATACGGCTTTGCCATTTTGCTGATTCCGGCTCTTTTGGCGCTTAGCGTGCTGGTGATTGCCCGGTTTATATATCCCCATCCCGCCGCTTTTGAGGCCGACGGGAAAGAGCCCGCCAGGCATCTGGCTGCTCCATTCTGGCTTTATCTGGGGGCGTCGGCCTGTTTTGCTTTCGGGTTTGCCGATTTTCCTTTGATTGCCTATCACATCAAAACAACCCGTCTGCTTCAAGACCAGTGGATTCCCTTTCTTTATGCGATAGCAATGGGAATTGATGCGGTTAGTGCACTGCTGTTGGGCCGGTGGTATGACCGAAAAGGCCTGGTGGTTCTGGCGGCTGTTGCGGTCTTGTCGGCCGGATGTGCCCCTCTGGTCTTCCTGACACCTCTGGCCGGCGTGATTGCTGGAATGGCTGTATGGGGCATTGCGATGGGGGCCTTTGAATCAATCGTTCGTGCGGCAGTATCCGAACTGGTGCCCAAACACCAGCGGGCGACGGGTTTCGGCATTTTTAACGCGGGCTTCGGTTTGGCGTGGTTTGCCGGCAGTGCCTTGATGGGATTCTTGTACGAACGTTCGCTTTTGGCTGCGGCTGTTATTTCAGCAGCGTCGATTCTTTTGTCGGTGCCGCTGATTTTTCTTGTCCGCAAGAAACAGCAAATGACTGCCGAATCGGACGGTGCAGGGCTTCCAAACCCGAATAAAGAGTAAAGCCAATGACGGCAAGATAGGTAATCAGGGTAAACCAGTCTCCCCAGCGACGTGAAACAAACGACCAGCCGATTAGCACGGTTCCAATTCCAAAGGATTGGACAAACATCTTGATTTTTCCGGAGATAACGGCTCCAAAATTGACCCCTCGTGATTCGGCAATCTGGCGAAGGGTTTGCACCAGCACTTCACGGCCGAGCAGAATGATGGCTGTGCCCCAGCGAATTGCATGCCCCGCCCAGGGAGGAAGATGAAAATTGGCCAGTGCGGGCTGGCCGACAATTGCAAAACAGAGAAAGGAACCGCATACAAGCACTTTGTCGGCTAATGGGTCCACAATCCGGCCAAACCGGCTTGTTACGTTGAAGCGGCGGGCGATCGGCCCATCGACAATATCCGTCAGCCCGGCGATGACAAAAAGGGCAAAGGCCGTCATCAGAACTTTGGCCGGTTTGGCTTGTCCGGTATGAGGCGCATACAAAATCAGCCCCAGGAAAATCACGGTGAGCAGCAGACGGATCACCGTGAGGGCATTGGGTATATGCCGGATGATTGCTGTTAATCTTTGCTCTTTCATAAAATCTCAGATTGATTATACCCAGTGCTTCCGAGATTTCAAATCTTTGGTTTTCAGATGTTTTTAGAAAATGATTGTAAAAAAAAAATGGGGGGTTTTTCAAAGGATACTCCATAAAAAGGTTGACCCTCCGAAGGATTATCTTAGAATACACACGCAGTCTGGAGCGATGTTTGTAAAAAGCCGGCTGCTGAGGCCATTGACTGTAACTGTAAGCAGGGAAAGGAGTTAATTATGTTGGAAGCTCGCCAGCAGACTTGTGACAAATGTGATTATTATCTCCAGACCGCGCCGGGTTCCGGAGAATGCCGACGTTGTGCACCCAGCCCCAACCGGACGATTTTTGTGACGCGTTCGGAGGCCACGGGCGCCTACAAGACCGATGTCCATTGGCCGAAGGTCTATGACAGCAACTGGTGCGGCGAGTTCAAGCCGAAAGGAAAACCCTGAACCATCTTAAGAACCGGGAAACGTTTTAAGAGGAAAAAGGGGGGATTTGTCGTTTATGTGCGGCAGGCAGGCGGTTTTTGCGCTTTACTTCATCGGCCGAATGGCTACAATGCATAATTCTGCTGTTTATCTGGTGCGAAACCGATGGAAAAAGTAGCCATTTACGATACCACATTACGTGATGGGATGCAGGCCGAAGGCGTTAGTTTCACCCTCGAGGAGAAGATTGCCGTTGCCAAGCGGCTGGATGAATTCGGCATTGATTATATCGAGGGAGGGTTTCCCCTCAGCAATCCGAAAGAGGAGCATTTTTTTGCTCAAATGGCCGAGGAAAAACTTCAAAATGCTTCTCTGGCGGCCTTCGGCAGCACGTGTCGGGCTTCCAATAAGGTCGAAGAAGATCCTGGGCTTCAGGCACTGCTGGCTTGCCGTGCCCCTATTTTGACTATTGTGGGCAAAAGTTGGGATTTACACGTCCAGGAGGTTCTTCGCTGCTCTCTTGAGGAAAATCTCAGGTTGTGTTCCGATTCCGTCGCTTATCTGAAAAAACATGGCCGCAAGGTCTTCTTTGATGCGGAACATTTTTTTGACGGCTTCAAAAACAACTCCGAATATGCGCTGAAGGTTTTGCAGGCCGCCGCCGACGCCGGGGCGGATGCCCTTGTGCTGTGCGAAACCAATGGGGGCTGTCTGCCGAATGAAGTTTTTGAGATTACTCAGACGGTCTGCCGAATGTTCAGCGGGCTGGTCATCGGGATTCATACCCATAATGATTCTGATTGTGCCGTCGCCAATTCGCTGGCCGCCGTCCAGGCCGGGGCCCGGCAGGTGCAGGGGACTATCAACGGCCTGGGGGAGCGGTGCGGCAATGCCAATCTCTGCTCAATTATTCCCAATTTGACTCTGAAAATGGGCTTTGAAACGGTTGGACTTCAGCGGCTCAAAGGGCTTACGCAGCTGTCCCGCTTTGTTCTGGAAATGGCTAACCTTCCTCCGATCATTCACCTGCCGTATGTGGGAGAAAGCGCTTTCGCCCATAAAGGCGGGCTCCATATCGATGCCCTTCGCAAGAACGAAAAAACATACGAGCATATTCACCCGTCGCTTGTCGGCAATGAACGCCGCTATCTGATTTCCGAACTGTCCGGTTCGTCGAATGTGCTGGATAAACTCCAGCGCAGAAAAATCAGCGTGGATCGCCAGATGGCAGCCAAGATTCTTAAGGCGGTTCAGGATTTGGAAAATGAGGGCTATCAGTTTGAAGCGGCGGAAGCCAGTTTTGAACTTTTGGTCAGAAAAACCCTCGGCGACTATACGCCGAGTTTTCGGCTTATCAAATATCATGTGGATGTTGAGCGCGGCTCGGAGGGGCGGATGGTCACCGAAGCCACCGTCAAACTTCAGGTGGACGGCCGGGTCGAGCATGTGGTGGCCGAGGGCGATGGTCCTGTCAATGCGCTGGATTGTGCTCTGCGGAAGGCCCTGGAGGTCTTTTATCCCGAACTGAAGAAGATGGCCCTGGCGGATTACAAAGTGCGGGTGGTCAATGCCAAAGCCGGTACCGCGGCCAAGGTTCGAGTGGTCATTCAAAGTCATGACCAGGCAGATTTTTGGGGGACGGTAGGGGTGTCAGAAAATATTATTGAAGCCAGCTGGCTGGCTTTGGTGGACAGTGTGGAATACAAACTGCTCAAGGAGCAGGGTAAAGTTTTCCGATTGCCTTAGCCAAAGCCCCCTTTCTTCCCGGAGAAAAAAGGCGGGTGTGTGCGGGCGGAAGAAAGCGGAGTCCTGCGAGCGGGCAGACGAAAAATGGATTTTGCTCTGAGTGAAAAGTCGGATGGCCTGACGGAAAGGAGAATGCACATGAATCGACGGGATTTTTTAGAAACCTCTTTGCTGGCGTCGGCGGCTTTTGCTGTGCCGGGTGCGGCCCTGGGAGCAGAGCCGCAGAAGGAAGCGGAACCATTCAAACTTCGCTATGCCCCTGAACTGGGCCAATTTAAGCATCATGCCGGCGAAGACCCCATTGAACAAATCCGCTTTATGCATGATCAGGGCTTTCGGGCCTTCTTTGATAACGGCCTGATGGGCAAAGCCCCCGACCTTCAGGAGAAAATTGCTCAGGCCGCCGCCCAGTACGGGATGCTGCTGGGGCCGTTTGTAGCGGAAGCCCAGTTCAATCAGCGAACATTTGTGATGCCCGCCAAGTCGGTGAAAAACCAGCTCACCTCCAAGATGAAACAAGCCGTTGAAACCGCCAAACGGACCGGTGCCCGCTGGGCGCTGGTGGTGCCCGGCCAGTACGACCAAAGTCTGGAGTGGGACTACCAGACGGCCAATGTGGTGGAGAACCTGAAATACTGTGCTGAGATTTGCGAGCCGGCTGGTTTGACGATGGTGCTTGAGCCGCTCAATCCGTGGAACCATCCCGGCCTGTTCCTCACCAAAATTGCTCAGGCCTTTCAGATTTGCAATGCTGTCGGCAGTCCCGCCTGCATGATTATCAACGACCTCTACCATCAGCAGATTACCGAAGGCAATCTGATTCATAACATTGATGCCGCCTTCAGCCGTATCGCTGCTTTTCATATCGGTGATGTGCCCGGCCGGATGGAGCCGACCACCGGTGAAATCAACTATCAGAATATCTTTAAGCATCTCTATCAGAAAAACTACGAGGGTGTCCTGTGTATGGAGCACGGCACCAGCAAGCCCGGCAAAGAAGGCGAACTGGCGCGAATTCGGGCTTACCGCATCTGTGACAGCTTTGATGTTCAATCGTAAGGAGACTGCCGATGAAATATTTGACGGCGATATTATCCGTCGGTGTTTGCTTGTTTGCCTGCGGGTGTGCGGAGCGCATCCGCCTGTTCAACGGCTACAATTTGGACGGCTGGAAGCACTATACCGAAGACCCGGGCACGGTTGCTTCTCAGGTCTGGAGTGTAAAGGATGGGATTCTGCGGTGTGAGGGGCGTCCCAACAGTTATCTGAGAACGACACGTCCCTTCTCCGACTATAAACTGACCCTTGAATGGCGATGGCCCAGCAAGCCGACCAACAGCGGTGTTCTCCTTCACGGTTCCGGCCCCGATCGAATCTGGCCTGACTGTTATGAGGCCCAGCTGCGCAGCGGAGATGCCGGTGACATCGTCATCATTGGATACGAGCGGTCTTTGACGGTGAACGGCAAAACCTTCCGTCCCGAAGAATCCCGCTATCTGAGGATTCCCCGGCAAAAACAACCCTCCAGCGAAAAGAAACCGCCGCAATGGAATCGCTATGAAATCCTCTGCCGCGGGGATACGATAGCGTTGTATGTTAACGGCGTGCTGCAGAATCGCGGCACCAATGCTTCTGCGGCCGAGGGGTTTATCGCTTTGCAGGCGGAGGGCTCGCCGATTGAGTTTCGCAATATCGTACTGGAAAAGCTTCGCTGATGGCGAAAACCAGTTTGCCGACAGCCGGGCTGAACGGGACTTATCCTTTTATTAGGAGCGGACAGATGGACAAACAGGAAAGCAAAAATCTGACTCGTCGGGATTTTCTCAAAACGACCGCTGTGGCCTCGTCGGCGGTTTTGTGGCCTTCGACTTTGTTTGCCGCCGGACAGGACAAAATTCGCCTGGCTCTGATCGGCTGCGGCGGACGCGGCAATGGCGCCTTGAACGACTGCCTCCAGGCCGCCTCCTCCCTCGGAATCCAGGTGGAAATCACCGCCCTGGCGGATTTCTTCAAAGAGAGGGCCTTGAAAACCGCCCAGGACCATAATGTTTCTGCGGAGCGCTGCTTCGAAGGGCCGAAGGCCTATCAGCAGGCCCTTGCTTCGGAAGCGGATGTGGTGCTTCTGGTGACTCCGCCTGTCTTTCGTCCGCGGCATTTTGAAGCGGCTGTAGCCGCAGGCAAGCATGTCTTTATGGAAAAGCCCGTGGCGGTCGATGCCCCCGGCGCCCGCAAGATTCTTGAAGTCGGCCGCACGGCTGCCGCCAAAGGTCTGGCCGTTTGCGTCGGCGCCCAGCGGAGACATCAGGCCTCTTATCTCCAAACTAAATATGCCGTTGATCAAGGCGTCATCGGGACGATTCTGGCCGGCCAGGTCTGGTGGTGTATGGGGCATTTGTGGTACAACAAAAGGCGGCCGGGTGAAACCGATGCCGAGTATCTGGTTCGAAACTGGGTGAGTTTTACCGAAATGTCCGGCGACCATATTGTTGAACAGCATTTTCACAACATCGACGTGGCCAACTGGTTCCTCGGCAAAACACCTAAACAGTGTGTGGGCTTCGGCGGACGGGCACGACGGGTAACCGGCAATCAGTTCGACTTCTTCAGTGTAGATTTTGATTACGGCAGCGGCATCCATATCCACAGCATGTGCCGGCAGGTGGACGGCTGCTACAATCGGGTGGCCGAATTCTTCACTGGTACCCAGGGAACGACGGCCGGAAGCGGGCCGGTGAACCCTGCCGACGGCAAAAAAATCACAATTCCTGAGATGCAGCTGCACGAAAACCCCTATGTGCAGGAACATATCGACCTCTTAAAGAGCATTCGGGATGGAAAGCCCCTGCAGGATGCTCAGTGGGCTGCCGAGACCAATCTGACCGCCCTGATGGGGCGAATCAGCGCCTATACAGGCCAGTTGGTCCGCTGGCAGGACTTGACCGATCCTCAGTCGAAGAGTCCCTGGTACAACCTGACTCTGTCGCCGACAGCAGAAGATTTTGAGAACGGCGCCGTTCAGGCCCCGCCGGATGATGTCTTTCCAATTCCTGGAGTCAAGCCGTCGGACGCCTAAACGAGATTCTAACATTTTCCTGCAAAAGATGCTCTCTTGCCTGCGCCTGCCAAGCCGCGGGCAGCCGTCTGTTTTGGGCGGTTTGTTGGATGCTCTAAAGATTTTGGCCGGCTGAAAGAGAGGGGGGGCAATTTGTTTCTTCTTGCCGTTTCCGAGGATAATCGCCTTGACGGGGGGCATTCTGCCCTTTTGCTGCCGGCTTTTTGCCATTTAAAAAATAAAAAAGGATTCAGTGTGGGCTCACTGAATCCTTTTTTCAAAGCTTATTTCGAATTTACCGTTTTAGGCCAAGGAAGCCCAAACCGCCCAGCCCAAGCAGGAACATGGAAGCCGGTTCCGGGATGGCCAGCTGAGTCAAGCAGAACTTAAAGTTTCCAATTACAGGTACGTTCACGATAAAGGACATAGTCAGTGTCTCGCCCGGTTTCACCGTTCCGTCGCTGAAACGAACGTAATTGGAACTTACGTCTGCAACCGGCAGCAAATCACTGGAAGCGGAAACAAAAGTGGCGTCTCCGCCAAGAGTCAGGGAATACGCTGTCCAGGTCTGTCCATTGTCATTCGTGACTGTCTTGATTAACCCCAAATCCGGGTCTTCATCCGTTATTCCCGAAATACCGACCTCGTAAGGGGCGTCCTGGCTTTTGTATAATTCCACCAACTCTACCTGCTGCCCATCAATGACGATACTTCCATTTTGCGGGCCAAAATCGCAGTCGATCTGCACAAAGCCCGCCTCCAATACCGGAGTTAAACAAAGAATTGCAACCAACAGAAATGCTTTTTTCATCTTTACCTCCCACCAAATTCACTCATTGTTGTTAGTATAGGGTCCACGCTCCCTACCTCCGCAAATTAACATAAACACAAAATAGGATAGTAGATTGTCTTCTTTTTGTCAAGGGAAAAGCAAATTATTTTACATTTTTTCAATACTGGACTATTTCGGTCTTGTGTTTTTTGTTTTGCCGAAGAAGTAGTGGATATGGCGTATCGCAATAAGCCGGCCGTTTGTTCGTTGGCCGGATGGGTTTGCTTGTTTATCTGGGCCGTTCGGAGGGCCTTCTCTGTTTTTACAAGGGTCCCGGCACGGCGTGTTTGAGGGTGTGGACTTTTTGTCTTTTCTTGCCGTTTCCGAGGATAAACGCCTTGGGGGGAGGGCATTCTGCCTTTTTCTGCCGGCTTTTTGCCATTTAAAAATAAAAAAGGATTCAATGAGGACTCACTGAATCCTTTAGAAAACTTATTTCAAGTTAAAAAACGTGCGAGTTTACCGTCTTCGACCCAGGAAGCCCAATCCGCCCAGCCCCAGCAGGAACAGAGAAGCCGGCTCCGGTGTCTGCGTCAGGCAGAAACGAAACGCACCCTCCTCGGGTATCACGTTCACAGAAAAGGTCATCTCCAGTGTCTCGCCCGGTTCCACCGTTCCGCCGCTGAAACGAACGTAATTGGGACTTACGCTCGCAAGCGGAAGCAAATTACTGGAAGCGGAAACAAAAGCGGCGTTTCCGCCCAGAGTCAGAGAATACACTGTCCAGGCCGCATCGCTCTCATTCGTGACCTTTTTGATCATCCCCACAATAGGATCGTCATCGGCCGTTCCTGAAAAGTCGAGGATATATGGGTTGGCTCCGTCATATATTTCCTCGATAGTCAGTATTCCCTCTTCATCAATGGCAATGTCTAGCGTATCGCAAACTATCGTAAAACCCGCCTGCAATACTGGAGCCAAACAAAGAATGGTGACTAAAAGAAATGCTTTTTTCATTTTTACCTCCTCTCCAAATTCACTTTCCTCGCTCTCGGCATAGGGGCAACACACCCTCTCTCTACAATCATCGTTTAAACTAATAGTTTGGTTTCTTTTTGTCAAGAAAAAACAAAAAATATTTTATATTTTTTTCGATACCGGATTTTTTAGGTCTTGTGTTTTTTGGGGCTTGGCACAATATTGGATAAAATATATCGCGATAGGCCCAAAAAGGTTCTTATAGAAGAAAAAACCGAATTATGCGGAAATGTCCTTCCCCTAAGCGGTTCGAGGGGGCAAGCCGGCCGTCCCTGCTTTTGATGGTTTCACACCCTGCATCGGAGGGGGACAGACAGGGGTCTGCTAAGGGGCCTCGTCCAATTGCCAGTTATAGGTGATCATTTTAAAGGTAACGAGTGTGGTTTCGAGAAATTGGACTTCTTCGGGGCTGATATAGCAGGACAGAAAGTTCAGCCACGCCCGCTGCAAGTCTGAATAATCTCGAAACTTTCGGATTGCTGCATAGTCCGAGTCAAGAAAGGTTTCGTGTTTGGTCTGGAACAAAACGGACAGATAGACAACCTTTTCTTCCCGGTCCAAACGATATCCGTAGGGGCTTTGAAGATATTTGCGAACCTGCTCATCCAGCTGCTGCTCAAGTTTGCTGCCTCGATAGGCCTCGTTGCGCTGCCGGCCGCCGCCCAGACTGGCATAGGAGAGAACAAAACAAATGCGAGGGTCGCGCGTCCGGCGAAGCAGAAATTCCTTTTCAATCTCCTCCAGATTGTATTGAAGCCCCTGAATCCAGAAGTAATGCTTTGTCCACGGATTGGAGATTTGCATAATGCTGCTGGTTGGGTATCGGAACATATACCATTTCGGCTGGATTGGATAATTGTCGATGATCAGCTGCAGCGTGCACAGATTGTAAACATTAATCCAAAACGCCGTTTTCTCTTCCTGCGGCAGGGCCATCAAATGCAGCGGATTGAGTTCCTTAAGCAGACGCTGCACCGGCAGCAGTTCCCCCCGGTTTCTTCGGAGGGCGGCATATCGGACCAGCCCGTCCTTCGTAACGTAGGTCGAGAAAATTTGATCACAAAGGTCAAAAAACTCCGGGATGCGGCTCTCCGCCTGTTCCTCAAATAATCCCCCATCGCTGTTGGGGTCCTCGCCGGCCCAGTCTGCGTTTGGTTCCGTGTTTGCAGAGGGAAGGGCAGAACGGCTTTCTCCTGCGGCTGGGAGAGAGTTAGAGTCCGGTGTTTTTTCCTCCCCGCCGGCAGGCATAGACCCGCTGAAAACCAAAACCGTCAGCAGCATCCATAAAAATGGATAAAAACGTGTCTTCTTCATCAACTTTAAGCCCGTCTTTATGAATCTTTATAAAACAATATACGATTTTGGATTGATTTTTCAATTTTCTTTCAATCTTTTGCGGCTGCCGGGTTCGAAATTATTGGATTTACTCCGGCCGTTTGATTTGTCGGTTAAAAAAGTCCTTTGTTTGAGACCGTTTTGCTGTTTTGAAGATTTTTTGTCTTATCGGACGTGAATTGTTAAAATCATATCCTGTCTTCCGCGTAAAGTTCTTGACAGAAACGGCTTGCCGGGCTATTCTTACTTTGCTCTTGTATATTGTAGATACAATAATACTTGTTCTTCCAAAGGTATAAGCCGATGAAATGGTGCGTATTCTTCCTGATTCTTCTGCTGCTGGCTCCGATTGTTCCTGCGGTGGTTTCAACAGAAGAGATTGCGGCGGTTCGTGCAAGGGCCGAAACCGCCTCGGAACTGTCTGAGCAGGACAAGGCCGGCATTGATAAGTTTCTTTTGTCGGCGCTGAATGGGATTTTTCTTGCGGAAAAATCGGAGGAGATGGTCAAAACCCGCCGACAGATTGTCGAGCAGAAGGGCACCAAACCTCTCAGTCTCTATGCGACGGCCTATTTAACCGTTCTTCGAGACCGGCTTGGCGCCTCGGCGCAGGTCATCGGGCGCATTGAAGACCCTGCACGCAGACAGATGGTTCACAGAAATCTGGCGATTCTGACGGCCGAACTTCAAAGTGTAATCCTGGTTGACTTCGGCGTCCAATGGGCACAAGACCCTGATCCGGTGGTTCGCTACTGGGCGGTTAAATCGATTGCAGACCCGGTGATTGCCCAGCAGCTTGATTCAGAGGTAACGGCAAATCCCGAGGCAGCGCAGAAGATTTTTGAAACCCTTCAGACGGTGATTCAGAATGAGCCGCTGCAGGAAGTCCTTGCTCTGACGGCCGGTTTTTCCGCCGCCTGGCAGGATACCCGCTCTGCTCAACTTCTGGAGCGGCTCACGGCTCGGCGTCTGGAGGACTACAATCAGTGCAGGGAAAAGACCGCCTGGCTGGACAATCGGATTCTCCGTGCTCTGGCGGAAAAGTATGCGGCTCAGAAACTGGCTGAGGAAAAGACCGCCACCGGCCGGCGTTTTGCATTGCTCCTGGCTGCCGTGATGCAGCGATGGATTCAGAATGAGGCCGCCGGCGGAAAGGGCCTTTCTGAGGAGGCCCGTTCGCAGCTGATTACAACGCTGGTGGAGACAGAAGACCGTCTGCTGCCGAAACTGGAAGCACCCGCGCCGGGCATTCGCCGGGTTCTGGAACGCGGCGGGGGGCTGCAGCCGGTCTATGAAGACCTGATGGGGACAACCAGTCGGCGGGGGACCCTGGCAACGCGGCTTGGAATTGATTTCGGACGCGATTCCGAAGGCCGCTCCTTGACTATTCCCCCGGTGCTGCCTGTCTGCTCTTCTGTGCCGCCTGCTGTGCCGGCGGGACAAGGGTAGTTTCTCTTCGCTGGACAGGCCCCCAACGCAGAAAAGGAATGAGGCGGTGAATTGTTCGCAGTGGGTATATAAAACCGCGATTGTTTGCACGAAAGGATGTTTTTTTTTCAGTTTGGCGGCCATAGTTGCGGGGGCTTCCTCCTGCCGGCCCAAAGAGCCCCCGCCGCATACCGAAGTTCTTTTTCAGCAGCGCTCCCGCTCGAAGATTCAGACGCTGGACCCTGCCCAAATCGGCGATGTCCCGACCGATGAAGTAGCCCGCGAGTTTCTTGAAACCCTTTATTATTATCACTATCTTAAACGTCCTTACCAACTGATTCCTCTGCTGGCTGCTGAAATGCCGGATATTTCCGAGGACGGCTGTGTCTATACCATTCGCATTCGGCCGGATGTCTTTTTTCATGACGACCCCTGTTTTCCTGACGGCAAAGGCCGAAACCTGACGGCGGAGGATTTTATTTATGCCTGGAAGCGGATTGCCGACGTCAAAACAGCCAGCAAAAACTGGTGGCTTTTTGACGGGCGGATTGCAGGGTTGAATGAATTTCGGGAATACACCAAAACCTGCTTGCGCGGGCAGGTGGATTACCGCAGGCCCGTCGAAGGGCTTGAAGCCCTTGAGCCCCATCTGCTTCGGATTCGCCTTTTGCGGCCGTGGCCTCAGCTGCTCTACTGTCTGGCGCATGCGCCCAGTGCTCCTATGGCCGAAGAAGCCGTCCGCTATTACGGCGAGGACATCCGCAATCGAGCGGTCGGCACAGGCCCGTTCATCTTGAAAAAGTGGGTCAAAGGCAGTTATATCGAAGCCGTCCGCAATCCTGCTTATCGGCCGGATTTTTATCCGACGGAGGGTATGCCCGAAGACCGGCAGGAAGGGCTTTTGGCCGATGCCGGCCTGCCGGTGCCTTTTGTTGACAGAATTATCTGGCGCATTATCGAAGAAGACCAGCCCCGCTGGCTGATGTTTATGCGGGGCCGGCTCGATATCAACTCCATCCCCAAGGACAACTTCGGACAGGCCGTCGCCTTCGGCAAAAACCTCACCGAGGAGATGACGCAAAAAGGGATTCGTCTGCAAACGTACATCGAGCCGAATGTGTTTTATCTTAGTTTTAATATGGCCGATCCGGTGCTGGGCACCAATAAGCCCCTTCGGCTGGCAATCAATTACGCGATCGATCGGGGAAAATTCATCGACTTGCTGATGAACGGGCGGGGGATTGTTGCCCACGGCTTTATCTCACCGGCGATGGAAGAATATGACCCCAATATCTGTACAGTTTCCCGTTCTGTGCTGGATTTGGAGAAGGCCCGCTTCTATCTGCGGCAGGCCGAGCAGCTCCACGGCGGGCCGATACCCCGTCTGCGGCTGGCGGTAGGGGGGACGGATACAACCTATCGCCAGATTGCTCAGTTTTTTCAGCGCAATATCCAGGAATTGGGCCTTCAGGTACAGATTGAAGTCTTCGACTGGCCGACCTTTCTGGAAAAAATGCGTACCAACCAGCTCCAACTTATCGGGGGCACCGGCTGGATGGCCGATTATCCGGACACGGAAAGTTTTCTCCAGGTTTTTTACGGCCCGAATGCCTCCTGGCCCAACAGCAGCAATTATTCCAATCCTGAGTTTGACCGCCTGTATGAGCAGACCTCCGTTATGCCGCCCTCGCCCGAACGCACACGGCTTTATCGCGAGGCCGAGCGGATTGTCATCGAGGATATGCCCGTGGCCTTTGTCTATCATCGCATCGGCTATGTTCTTTATCATGATTGGGTCGGAAACTTCAAGGCCAATGCCTATAAGGCCGAATGTATGGGCGGCGGTTTTGCCAAGTATTATCGAATTGATACGGCCAAACGAAGCCGTTACTGGATGCAGGAGAAATGAAGAAAAAGACCAATTCATCCATCGTGGTTTATGCGGCTCTTCCGGCCGCAATCGCCGCAGCGGTGTTTGTCGGCTGCCGCAAAAGCAGCACGCCCCCCCAGACAGACCGGATGCTCATCCGCCTGCCGCTGTTTACCAAAATCCAGACGCTGGACAGCGGCAATCTGACCGATATTTACTCCCTCGGCATTGCCTCGCAGATTTTTGAATCGCTCTATGAATATCATTACCTCAAACGCCCCTGCGAGCTGGTGCCCCTCTTGGCCGAAGAGATGCCGCAAATCAGCGACGATTATCTTACCTATACCATCCGCATCAAAAAAGGGATTTTCTTTCAGGATGATCCCTGTTTTCCGGACGGCAAGGGCCGGGAGGTTACCGCCGCTGATTTTGTCTATGCGCTCAAGCGCATCGCCAATGTCAAGTATATGAGCCAGCGGTGGCCTGATTGGAACGGCCGCATCGTCGGGCTGGATGAGTTTCGCGAGTTTACCAAGGGCTTTCAGCGGGAATTGGATGTCGATTACAGCCGTCCGGTGGAGGGGCTTCAGGCCCTCGATGATTATACCCTCCAGTTTAAGCTGACCAAGCCCTGGCCTCAACTGGCCTGGTATTTGGCCTCCGCCGTTACCGCACCGGCGGCCCGCGAGGCCGCCGAATATTACGGCCGGGATATTATGTATCATCCGGTCGGAACCGGCCCCTTTCGTCTGAAAATCTGGCAGCGAAGTTTTTACATCGAACTGGTCCGAAACGAAACATGGCACGGCGGTTTTTACCCCGCCGAAGGCGAACCTTCGGATGCGGAAAACGGTTATCTGGCCGATGCCGGCAAGCCCCTTCCGTTTGCCGATGCGATTCTCTATCGCATTATTGAAGAATTTCAGCCGGCCTGGCTGATGTTTCTGCGGGGCGATTTGGATATGATGCAGATTTTTAAGGACAATTTTTCGCAGGCCGTCAATCCTGATACCCTCACGGCCGCCCCTGAGATGAGCGAGCGGGGCATCCGCCTGCTGGTCTTTGATGACCCGTCGGTTTTCTGGGTCGGCTTTAATATGCAGGATGCCGTTTTAGGCCCGAATAAGCCCCTTCGCAAGGCCATCTGCCGGGCGATTGACCGTCAGGCGGCCAATCGGCTCTTCTTCAACGGTGTTCACAAAATAGCGTATGGATACCTGCCGCCCGGCCTGGAGGAATATGACCCCAATATTGTTCACACGGATTATGCCAGGTATGACCCGGCGGAGGCCCGCGCATTGATTCAGGAAGCGCAGGCCCTTTTCGGCGGGCCGATTCCTCCGCTGACCATAGCAATTCCGGGCACCAGCAACCTTGACCGGCAAATCGGACAATTTCTCCAGAAATATTTTGCCGATGTGGGCTTGCAGCTTCGCGTGGACTATATGGACTGGCCGACCTATCTGGATGGACTGAACAAAGGCAAACTCCAGATTTTCTTCAGCGGCGCCAGCCCCAGCATTCCCGATTCCCTCGATATGCTGATGGCCTTCTGCTCCTGGAATTGGGGCTACGGCGGCAATCATTTCTATTATTCCAATCCCCAGTTTGATGACCTTTACCGCCAGGTCGAGGGGATGTTTCCGGGGCCGGAGCGCACCCGCTTATGCCGCCGAATGGAGCGGATTATGCTCGATGACTATCCGGCGGCTTTTCTGAATCATCGGGTTTCGATTGCCATCATCCACGACTGGTATAGAAACGCCAAGCCCCATGTCTTTTCCTACAATACCGCCAAATACAGAAAGATTGACCTCGAGCAGCGAAGCCGCTATAAGAAACTGCTGAAAGAACTGAAAAAGACTCAAAAATGACTGTATATATTTTTCGAAGATTGCTCTATACCGTCCCCATCGTCGTGGGTGTACTCCTCCTGACATTCTTTTTGTTTTCCGTGGTAGGGGGGGACATTTCCCCCCAAATTGCCGGCAAGAACGCCGATGCCCAGACCATTGCGGAAATCCGCCATGAATACGGTTTCGACAAGCCCCTGTTTTTGTCGTGGGACAGCCAGTTTGTCAATCATTTCCGCAAAGCCCTCACTTTTCAGTTCGGCCGGGCACTTGACCGCGAGAAAATCAGCGAAAAAATCCTTCGCGGCGTCGGGCCCTCTCTTTCCCTGACGATTCCGATGTTTCTTGGAACGTTGGTGCTGTCCCTGACGCTGGCGCTGCTGGCGGCCTTTGTCCGCGGCAGCTGGCTCGATATGGTGGTTGTCATTCTCTGCGTGGCGGGAATGAGCATTCCTTATTTAAGTTTTATTATCTACGGCCAATACTTTTTTGCCTACAAACTCGGATGGTTTCCGATTCTGTATATGCCGGAGGAGTCCCTGCTTACCAGTCTGGCGCTGCCGGTTGTGATCGGCATTATTGCCGGTCTTGGCGGCAATCTGCGCTTTTACCGCACCGTCGTTCTCGATGAGATGCGAAGCGACTATGTCCGCACTGCCTTTGCCAAGGGGCTTTCGACAACCAAAGTCCTCTTCAAGCACGTTCTGAAAAATGCCCTCATTCCGATTATCACCAGTGTTGTTCTTTCGATTCCCTATCTGTTTTTGGGCTCTCTTCTGCTCGAACGCTTCTTCGGAATCCCGGGATTGGGCTCGCTGATGATTGAAGCCATTGCCTCGCGTGATTTTTTCATTATTAACGCCATGACCTTTATTTTCTCGCTTTTAATCGTTGTGTTTACCTTATTGACGGATATCTGCTATGCTTGGGCCGACCCGCGAATCAAACTCGAATGAGCATCCTGCTTTCGCAGGGCTGGAGGAACAAATCCCGCCGGGTCGTTCTCTGTGGGCGGACGGCCTTCGCCGTCTTCGCCGACAGCGGCTTGCCGTCGTTTGTTTCTGGATTGTGGTTTTGTATCTGGGGCTGGCCGGCTTTGAGTTTGCCGTCGAACTGTTCGATTGGGAAAAACCTGCCTTTGTCCGATGGAATGAAATCGTCGGGCCTTCCTATCAGAAGCCGATGGAGTCCTATGAATGGACGGATGAGCAGGGCCGGTCCTGCATTCGGCGGGCGTGGATGGGTACCGATTTTATGGGACGCTCGACCCTTCGGCGGACGTTGTATGGGGCCAAAACCTCCATCACCGTTGCCCTCTGTGCCTCCCTGATTAGTCTGGCCATCGGCGTGCCGCTGGGGGCGGCGGCCGGCTATTTTCGCGGCTGGATTGACGATTTGATTATCTGGCTGATTTCAACGCTGAGTACGATTCCCTATCTGCTTTTGCTGATGGCCTTTGCGGTTGTCCTGCGGGACAGAACCTTTTGGGGGATAGAGTTGCGGGGCATCACCAGTGTCTATCTGGCGATGGGGCTGACCTCCTGGGTGGGCATCTGCCGGCTGATTCGCGGCGAGTTCATCAAACGCAAGGAAAGCGAATATGTGTTGGCTGCCAAGGCAACCGGCTGTTCCAACGCCCGCATTATCTTTTCGCATCTGCTGCCCAACGTCTTTCACATCATTATCATTGATTTGTCCCTGCGGTTTGTTGACTTTATTCACGCTGAGGTGATTTTGAGCTTCCTTGGCTTGGGCGAGACAGACAAGCCGAGTTGGGGGGCGATGATTGATGCGGCACGGGCGGAACTGGCGCGCGATGTCTGGTGGGAAATGACCGCCGCCACCGTGGCCATTTTCCTTTTGTCGCTGTCGCTGAACCTTCTCGGCGATGCCCTGCGGGATTGCCTGGATCCAAAGTTGCGGATGGATTGACCTATGTCGGAAACACTTTTGTCTATTCAGAATCTTTCAACCCAGTTCTCCACGGAGCAGGGTCTGGCGCGGGCTGTTCAGGAGGTCAGTTTCGATATTCCCCGCGGCCGCACGGTGGCTCTGGTCGGTGAAAGCGGCTGCGGCAAAAGCGTTACTGCTTTGTCGATTCTGCGGCTGATTCCTGTCCCGCCCGGACGCATCGTCAGCGGACGGATTCTGCTCGAAGGCCGCAACCTGCTGGCTCTGAGTGAATCCCAGATGCGTCGCATCCGCGGCAATGAAATCGCCATGATTTTTCAGGAGCCGATGACCAGTCTCAATCCGGTCTTCACCATCGGCAGCCAGATTGTTGAAGTGATTCACCTTCATCAGAAAAAGACGGCCCGTCAGGCCCGACAACTGGCCGCCGAGATGCTTGGCAAGGTAGGGCTGGCCGACCCGCAGCGCCGGATGGATGAGTATCCTCATCAGCTCAGCGGCGGCATGCGTCAGCGCGTCATGATTGCCATGGCCCTGTCCTGCATGCCCAAACTCCTGATTGCCGATGAGCCGACAACCGCCCTGGATGTTACCATTCAGGCCCAGATTCTCGATTTGCTCCGCCATCTCCGGCAGGAGCAGAGGATGAGCATTCTTCTGATTACCCATGATTTGGGGGTGGTGGCGGAAAATGCCGACCAGGTGGCGGTGATGTATGCTTCCCGCCTTGTCGAATCCGCGCCGGTGGAGATGCTGTTCGCAAACCCGCTTCATCCCTACACGCGAGGGCTGCTGCGATCGCTGCCTCGGCTCAATGAACGCCGCCGGCGCCTGGAAGTCATCCCCGGAGCGGTGCCCAATCCGGTCGATTTTCCCTCCGGCTGCAAGTTTCATCCCCGCTGTTCGCTCGGCTGCAAAGACAAACGCTGCCGAAGCCAGGAACCCCCGCTCAAAGAAGTCGTCCCAGGCCATCAGGTCGCCTGCTGGCAGGCCGAAGGATACGGAGGATAAACAGATATATGGTGTCCGCAGAAAACAACCCTCTCCTTGAGGTACACGATCTGAAGACGTATTTTCCGATTCGGGCCGGTTTCTTCGGCCGCATAGCCGGCTATGTAAAGGCGGTGGACGGCGTCAGTTTCCGGATTCATCCGGGAAAGACGCTGGGCTTGGTCGGCGAGAGCGGCTGCGGCAAAACGACGGTCGGCCGGACGATTCTTCGGCTGGTGCCCGCTGTTTCCGGACGAATCCTTTTTGACGGCTGCGATGTTCTTCAGATACCGCCCGCCCGTCTCAAACCTCTGCGCCGCCAGATGCAGATTATGTTTCAGGACCCCTACGGTTCGCTCAACCCCCGAATGAATGTAGAGACGATTGTCGGCGAACCGCTGAAGGTGCACGGCATTGCTTCCGGCTCCAGCCGGCGTCAGCGGGTGGTGGAATTGCTCGAACAGGTGGGACTGTCCCCCCGTTATCTGGACCGTTATCCCCATGAATTTTCCGGCGGACAGCGGCAGCGTATCGGCATCGCCCGTGCCCTGGCCCTCGGCCCCAAATTCCTTGTCTGTGATGAGCCGGTCAGCGCCCTGGATGTCTCTATTCAGTCTCAGATTATCAACCTCCTGATGGATTTGCAGGCCCGCCTGGGGCTGACCTATCTGTTTATTGCTCACGACTTGGCCGTCGTCCGGCATATCAGCGATGAAGTGGCGGTGATGTATTTAGGGCGAATTGTGGAGCATGCACCTCGAGATATTCTCTTTGAACACCCCCTTCATCCCTACACCCAGGCCCTGCTTAGTGCCATTCCCGTTCCCCAGCCGGGGCTTCGCCAGAAACGAATCGTCCTCACAGGGGAGATTCCAAGCCCTGCCAACCCGCCTTCCGGCTGCCCGTTTCATCCCCGCTGTCCTTTGGCCGAGGAGCGCTGCCGGCAGGAGCAGCAGGTCCTTGCCGAATATGAAAAAGGACACTGGGCGGCCTGCTGGAAAGCCGCAACGTGATTGCATTTCATTGACGCAGGCCCGAAGGATTGGTACAATAGAACAAGATAAGCCGGAAAGGAAGACCTCTGACGATGGAAGCCGAAAAATTGCTGGATATCGCCGAGCAGGACGGCATCATGGTCGTTACGCTCAATGCCGAAGCGGTGAACATGGCTGAACTCGAATCGATTGCCGGCCTTTTGCGGAACTGTATTGCTCAGCGGCGTCCGGCCCGTTTGATTATCGATTTAGGACGGCTTCGTTTTATTTCCTCTATGATGCTCGGCCTGCTGGTCGATACGTGGCGGCGGCTGAAGGAATACGGCGGCCAACTGTGCATCTGCGGCATTCAATCTCATCTGATGCGCGTCTTTCGAATTACCCATCTGGACCGAATCTTTGAGTTTTCGCCCGATCGAACCCAGGCCCTGGAGGCAATGAAACAGAAATTATAAGTGTCGGCTTTCGAAGCATGCATAAGGAAAAAACCTTTGCAAGGAAAGGAGCCACCTGTGTATCTGGACACGCAATTCTCGATTTTCATGGTAAACAAGCCCGGGGTTTTGGCACGCATCTTAAGAGAAATCGCGGAAGCCAAAATCAACATCGCAGCCCTCACCATGACGGATTCCTATGAGCATGGGGTGATGCGGGTGGTGGGCGACAACGCTGAGAAACTCCGGTCGGTCCTCAAACGGCTCAACCTCCAGTTCAGCGAAACCGAGGTCCTGTGTGTGAATCTGCCCAATCATGCCGGCGCTATGGCCGCTGTAACCGGCAAACTGGCCGATGCACACGTTAATATTTCCTATGCCTACTGCACTGCCGGTGCAAAAGGCGGCCGAACCACTTGTGTCCTGAAAGTAGCCGATGTCGCCAAGGCGATGAAGGTTCTCGAAGGGTTTTTGGAGCCCAAAAAGAAAAAATCCGTTCGCTCTTTGCGGCGCAGCCCTGCATCCAGACAGTAAGAAAAGCAAATCTTCGAACAAAAGGCAGATTCTTTCTGACAAAGGCGGAATCCTATGAAAAAACTGTCTAAATCATCCATGTTTTGCTGTGTCATTTTTTTCTGGCTTGGTTCGGTGTCCTTTTCAGCGGACTGGCCGCAATGGAGGGGCCCCCAGCGGGATGGAAAAGCCAGCGGCTTTTCTGCTCCTTCCCAGTGGCCGGCCGAGTTGAAGCAGAAATGGTCTGTACCCGTTGGGCTGGGGGTGGCAACACCGGCTTTGGCGGGCCGGCGGCTTTATGTCTTTACCCGGCAGGGCGATGAAGAGGCGATTTTGTGTCTGGATGCCGATTCAGGAAAGGAGATTTGGTCGAACCGCTATGCGGCAGTGGCGGTCACCGGCGCCCCAGGCCGGTTCCCAGGCCCCAGAAGTTCTCCTGCTGTGGGAGAGGGGAAAGTGGTTACGCTTGGTGTCGGCGGAGTCCTTTCCTGCCTTCAGGCGGACGACGGCAAACTGCTTTGGCGGACAGACCCCTATTCAGGGGTGGTGCCCCGCTTTTTTACCGCGATGTCCCCTCTGATAACAGACGCCATGGCGATAGCCCAATTAGGCGGCCAGGGCAATGGCGGTATCCTTGCTTTTGACCTCACCACCGGCCAGGTAAAATGGCAATGGACGCAGGAAGGCCCTGAATATGCCTCTCCCATGATTCTGACGGCGGAAGGCACCCGCCAAATTGCTGCCCTTACCGAGAAAAGTGTAGTGGGTCTGGCTCTCGAAGACGGCCGGCTGCTTTGGAAACTGCCGTTTCTTCCTCTCGAGAGGTCGTACAATTCCGTCACACCGATTGTGAATGGGCCGGTTGTTGTCTATTCCGGCGCCTCGCGGGGTACATTTGCCGTTCGGATTGAAAAACAGGGCGAACAATTCGTCCCCGTTCCCCTCTGGGAAAACAAGGAGATTGCAACCCGCTACAATACACCTGTTCTGCATCAGGGGTATCTGTACGGCCTTTCCGAAAAGGGCAATCTGTTTTGTCTGAATGCGGCGGACGGCAAACTCAGCTGGCTGGATGAAGTTCAGCGGGATCGCGGCGGTTTCGGGGCGATAGTCGATGTCGGTTCGGCTTTGATGGCTTTGCCCTCAAACGGAGAATTGATTGTCTTAGAACCCGACGAGAAAGCATTCAAACAGAAAGTCCTTTGGAAAACCGCTCAGACGCCGGTCTATGCTCATCCCGTTCTTGACGGCGGACGCATTTACATCAAAGACGAGCAGAATCTGACCCTCTGGACGCTGGAGGAGCCGCTCTGATTTACCGCACTCCTGTATAGAAAGCCGGGGGCTTGTCGCCCATTCGGTTGCTGAGAGTGCCGATGCCTTCGATTGTGCACTCAATCAGATCGCCCGGCTTCAGGTACCGGCCGTCAGCCGCGCCGACTCCCTCCGGAGTGCCCGTAACAATCACATCCCCGGGCTCCAGCGTCATCAGGTGGCTCAGAAAAGACACAATTTCATACACCGTATAAATCATCTCCGACGTCGAAGCGTTTTGCCGCACTTCTCCATTGACGCTCAGGGTCATTTGCAGATTCTGCGGCTCAGGGATTTCATCGGCCGTAACCAGCCACGGTCCCAGCGGCAGAAAATCGTCCGACCATTTTCCCATCAGCCATTCGTAAAAATCTTTGCCGCCCGTTTGTCCCTGTCTTTGGCTGAAGGTTACGGACCTGGCGGAAATATCATTGGCAACCGTGTAGCCGGCAATGGCCTTGGCCGCTCGTTCCGGCGGAAGGGCTCTGGCGGTTTTGCCGATGATTACGGCCAGTTCAATTTCATAATCCACCTCCTCACTGTACAAAGGCCAGGAGATGATTTTCTGATGGCCGGCAGCCGCCGTAGGCGGCTTGAGGAACGGACGCAGCGGAACCCGCTCGCTGTTCAGATTCGGTAGCCCTTCGCTGCGGCCGGTTTCCTGAAGGTGCTTCGCATAATTCCCCGCTAAGGCCAGCAGTTTGCCTGGTCGGGGGACGGGAGCCAGCCACATCAGCCGATCCAACGCAATCACTTCGGCGGGATGTTCGCGAACCCCCTCCAGAATCTCCATCGCCGCAGCCCCTTTAATCAGGATTTCTTTCACGCTGTGAAGCCGTTTTTTGGGATTGTCCTGCGTGGCTGCAGGAATATCAATCAATCCCTCTTCCGTCACAATCCCGCAGGTAACACGGTTGTTGTAAAAACACGAGGCAAGCTTCATTCCCGACCCTTTCGAATAAAGCAGGAACCTCTGGGCCAAGCCCTTTCCGGGTGCGCTGAGCCCTTACAGTTTCTGGTTGCTTATTTTGGCTTTGTCCGGTTTTTCCCCCTTCCAGGAAAAATCTTTTGTTTCTTGAAAGATACCCTATAATGAATCGGGTATTGTTTCAAGCAACTTTTGGGAGAATCTTATGATTTCTTCGCTGCCGGCTCAGCAGAAACAGCATCCGAGGCAGAATATCCTATGCAGACAAACAAGGTCTTTTATGTTTTCTTCGTGTGAATGTCTCCCATGGAGCATGTCGGACGGCCGATTCGGAAAACAAATATCTCCTGTCCCGGCATTCTGTCTCGGCAGCCGTTTCAACCGTCGTTTTTCCAAAGATGAGGAAGGTCAATGAAAATCGCAAGACGGACATTTCTGAAACAATCAATGATAGGTCTGGGCGGTCTCCTGCTCGGCTGTCGCCGGCAGACCGAGAGCCAGTCCGCCGCTTTCTGGGACCCTTATGAAAAAACTTCCCTCGGACGCACCGGACTTCGCTTGTCGCGGGTAGGTTGGGGAACGGGGATGAAGGGCTCTCGTCGAATGTCAAACCAGACCCGCCTCGGAAAAGAAAAATTCAATGAACTGGCCCGCGGCTGCTTCGAACGGGGGGTTTGCTGGTTTGATGCCGCCGACCTTTACGGCAGCCATTCCTATCTGGCCGATGCCCTTGAAGGCATTCGGCGTGAGGAATATGTGCTCGTTTCCAAAATCTGGCTGGGCTGGGGAGGGCTGCCGGAGCCGGAAAGACCGGATGCCGATATCATCGTCGGCCGATTCCTCAAAGAACTCCGCACGGATTATATCGATTTGGTTCTTCTGCATTGTATGGCGGCCCCGGATTGGCCCGACCGCCACGAAAAACAGATGGAAATTCTCGATCGCCTGAAGACCCAGGGCGTCATCCGGGCGCACGGCATTTCCTGTCATTCCCTGCCGGCTCTTCAGGCAGCCGCCGTTCATCCCTGGGTGGATTCCATTCATACCCGCATCAATCCTTTTGGAGTTCAGATGGATGCCGAGCCCGACCAGGTGGTGCCGGTTCTCCAGGAGGCCCATCGCAACGGCAAAGGGGTGATTGGGATGAAGATTATCGGCGAGGGGGCTTTTCGAAACAGCCCGCTCAAACGCAGTCAATCGGTTGATTTTGTATTCAATCTCGGCTGTGTGGATGCCGTCGTCGTCGGCTTTGAGTCGCTTCAGGAAGAAGAGGATTTCGCCCAGTGTGTTCGGCAAACGCCGGTGCGTCTGCCCGCGGCTTCCTCTGCCTGATAACAAAAAACACACACTCCGGCGAACGCCGCCGCCGAAGTGTGTGTTGAAGACTGTCTGGTCAGACAGACCTGTTTAGTCGCATGCCGATTGCGGATACCGCTGGCATTCCAGCCATTGGGCCGCAAATAAAGCAAAATCCGCCAGGTTAACCGCACAGTCTTTGTTCAGGTCAAAAGCCGTCAGCGGTTCTTCCGCGTCTTCCATGCAAACATACTTGTCCGGCTCAAAGTCCACATACAGTTGGGCAATCTGAACAGCCGTCAGCGGGTAACTGTAGATTCGCACATCATCGATGGCCCCATCTACAGAATTTTCCGTTTCCCGCCCGCCGATGGAAATCGGCGCTGCCGGCAGCGGATGCCCCGTCAAATCCAGCACAATCGTCTCGTTATTGTCGCCGTCCGTATAAATCGTGTATGACGTCGTCTGCGGGTCATAAACCGCGGTAATCATGTGCCACTGGCCGTCATCCAGTTCAATATCCGGATTGCCGTCCGCCCAGTAAGCCGCATCATTGGCCGATTCAAAGAAGAACACCGTCTGGTTGCGTGTGGCCTTGTCCACGCCGAACAGCCAGCCCGCACTGCCGGCATCCAGTTTGGAAACCGGAAGCCGCCAGCCGACTGCCGAGCGTTCCTTGTACCAGTAACTGATGGTAAATCCGAGCGGATAGAAGTTGAAGAACTCTGGATTGTCGATAGCCGCATAGTCCGCCGTATTGGAAAAGACAATGGCCTCTCCATTGATGCCGCTGCCGTACGCCGCAGCGCCGATGCCGCCGCCGGCCATCATTCCGTTATGAGCCGCCGCACCCGGCACACTCAGCGGTGCAGAATCCAGCAGGTTGCCGTCAAATTTCCAGTGGCCCATCAGCCGTTTGGTCCACAGCCACGCCTTTGCAGAAGGAGCCGATGGAGTCAGCCCGTTATAAGCGATGCAGTAGTATTGCCCTTCTTCGGCAACTGTCGCGCCGCGAACGGTTAAGGTATCAGTGGTTGTGCCCTCATAGATGCCGTTGTCCGTCAGCGGAATATCGGGTTCGCCTGCCTTGAACCACTGATAGCTGCCGGCAACGTCATTGGCGATAATGGAGAAGACGGCATCCGGCTCAGCAATCGCATTGACCGGCTGGCTCAAAATCAAAGGCACAGCCCCCTTGGCCGTGAAGGACCAAATCGGCCCTGCAATGTTGTTGGGGTCGCCGGCTGAATACGGCTGGCCGCTGCCGTTGTTCAATCCTTCTTCAATGCTCCAGTAGTAAGTTCGTCCTTCCGCTACCGTCACCACATAAGAAACTTCCGGGTTCGTCCAGTCGGTATGAGCAACCTGGCCGATACAAGCCAGTTCGCTTTCGCTCTCGCCCAGCCAGATATAGTGAACCAGGATTTTGGGATTGACGGCAAGGATTTCATTCGGATCTACTCCCGCTTTCCAGTTCAGTGTTACCTCCGTCTGAGTCAATGAAATCAAGGTTCCCACCGAACCGTCGATATTCTGCGGCTGCGGGTCGGGCTCGCGGGCGCACAGCGGCGGAACGGCCGTAAGAATCATACCCCCGGGAACCGTCGTGGTATCTACCACAATTGTTCCGCCGCCTCGGCTGCCCGGTGTCGTCCCATAGGCCTTCAGATAGCCGGCGGCAATCCAGTCAGGAACGCTCTCGCTGAGGTCCTGCCCCCGCAGAATCAGGGTCCCTTCCCAGATGTCCAGACAAGTCAGCCCTTGTCCGGCCGTGTTGGCGGCCATGTTGAACCCGTTGGCGATATCAACGGTCCCGCCGTACAGGTTCAAATATCCGCCAAGCCAAAGATAATCACTGACCGTAACTTTGCTGTCATCGTACACGTTTAATGTTACATAAGGAGCCACAAACCACCAGTTGTCGCCCAGGCAAAGATTGACCGCACTCAATTGCCCGCCGTTTCGCACATTGATAATGGAGCGTGCATTTTCGGCAGAGGCCACCGGTCCCATCACAAACCCTCGATGAATCAGCGTACCGCCGTCAATGTTCAGCGTGGCTCCCCAGTTGGGGCCGTGCATGTCTGTCGGGCGGACAGTCTCACTGCCGCAGTCGATAGAATCCTGAGCACGAATGGTAATGATGGGCGAGGCCGCCACATACCCGATGTTGATGTTTCCAGTCACCGTCGGATTCTTCGGCGGCACACCGTTTGACCAGTTGCCCGCCGTAACCCACAGCCCGTCGCCGGCCGCACCTGTCCAGGTGGTATCCGCTGCCCATACGGATACGGCAGCTATCCACAAACTGAAGATGCTCAAAAGTACAGTTCGCATAAACACATCCTCCGCAAAAGTCGTTTTATAAGTATTCTGCCGCCTTGCGGCAGTAAGCCGCATAGATAATTGCTGATTGCCCTTTTTCAATCCGCCTGATCGAGGAAAAGAAGCCGGTGTCGATGCAGACGCCGGCCCCTTTTTATCCTTCGATTGCTTCTGTTCAGATTCTTTTGCGCAATAGCGTCAGACCGCCCAGCCCCAGCAGAATAACCGTTGCCGGCTCCGGAACGGCTGTAATCAGAGCACCGGTTGGCACCTGCGAAACAACAACTTCTCCCGTGCCGCCGAAGGCAACCAGCTGCCCGTTGGCAATCCAGCTGAGAATCTCCTGATAGACATCACGACCCTCAGCCGTTCCGCGAATGAGCATCTCGGCATTATCTTCAATGTTGATTTTGGCATAGGTGCTTCCATGGGCGGCCATATTGACCAGCCCGCCGATGTCGAGTGTGCTGTTTCCCAACAGATTGATTTGCCCGCCCAGCCACAGCCAGCCCCGGACTTTCACCGTCGAGTCGGACACAGTCAGATTTGCATAAGGCGCATCCCAGAACCACCAGTTGTCACCCAGTCCCAGTTCGCCGACTTCCAAATAGCCGCCGTTGGTGACAAAGATATTGGAAGGAGCATCAGCCGCTCCGATGGGAGCCGCCACAAAACCGTAATGAATCATTCTTCCCCCGTCAATATTCAGGGTTGCTCCCCATTCCGGCCCCCAAAAATCAGACGTGAATGACGCACTGCCGAACTCGGATATTTCGCCCGGTCCTAAATAAGCCGCGGAAGTGCTCCCCGAAAAACCAACACATCGGCCGCCTTCCGCCGGAGGCACGGTATCCGGCACCCCATTGGTCCACATCGCCGGGTCAAGCCAGTTTCCCGCGCCTCCCACCCAATAGGTGTGTTCGTCTGCCCAGCTCACCGAGATGAAACTGAGCACAACAGCACAAAAAATCAATTTCAAAATCGTTTTCATCTGTCCAGTCCTCCAAAAAATTCTCTTCTCGTTTCTGACATAACTGCACTGTTTATCCCACATTCCACACTTCACACATCTCTTGTCTTTATTTTATTCTGCCTGCACATGCAGCTGCGGCAGAGCAAACAGTCCCCAGTCGCCGTCCAGTACATACGGCCGGCCGTCAATCCAAAGACAAACATCCTGCCCGCCGTCCGTTACCGCCAACGTCAGAAAACGGTCGCTGTCCTTCAAGTCAACCTGAATCGGATAAGTTTCTTTCCCATCCGCGCCGCACCGGCTGAAACGAACCTTTCCATCCACCAGAACCCAAAAATCGGCATACGGACTGCGGCGGGGCCCGTTCTCGCTGATGCCCGCCAGAGCCGTAAAGCGGGTGATTTTCAAATGCGGCAGTGCCGCTCGAATGGCCTCTAAATCAAAGGTAATCCCCACATTGGCGTGCATAAAAATAGCCGGATTTTGTTCATTGCCGTAAACCTGCCCATCCAGCCGGAACTGCGGCGAGGAATGTTCAACCGGATCCGACAGCTGCCCGCCATTGGTAATTTCCGTCCAGAACTCTCCATTGGTTTTCGGACAATCCTCGAACCGCTCTCCCCTCGAACTGATGATGACATCACCCCGGCTTGGGTCCGGAACAAAAACCCCATCTACAAACGGGTTCCACGGTACCCGCTCATACCGTCCGCTGCCTTTGATGCTGTAGCGGGGGGTGATTTTCTGAACGGCCTGCCCGTTCAAAGGGTCAATCCCGGATTCAATGCGTCCGGTACCAAAGCCGCTGCCCCCGCCGACAATATCCGCCAGATTGATATTCT